>CAWJGW010000025.1:0-379671 GCA_963842405.1 uncultured Isosphaeraceae bacterium
CTCCTCGGATGTGCAGCAGGGTCGAGCGTTCGGCCGGCGATTTGTATATGCTCCAGCGTCCTTCCACCTCCCTCTTTTGGGTCTCGGAGCCACTCACATGCCAAGAGCGATCCTCGCCAGTCTTTCTGCTCCTGTTCGCCGTGACCGCCTCCGCGCAGGACGCGAAGCCGGCCGACCCGGCACCTCTCCGCTTGACCGACCAGCAGGACCACAAGCTGATGATGGAGGCGCTCGGGATCAAGTCGCTCCGCCAGGGCCAACGGCATGACCCCAGGGCGCCAATGCCGCCAACTACGACGAGTCGAAGGTCAGGCCGTTCACGCTCCCCGACCCGCTCGTCTGCAAGGACGGGACGAAGGTCACGATCCGCCGAGCAGTGGTGGACCAAGCGCCGGCCGGAGATCGTCGAGGACTTCGACCGCGAGGTCTACGGCCGGGTCCCCAAGGAAGTGCCCAAGGTGAAATGGGGGTCGCCGGGACGACGCAGGAGAAGGTCGGCGACGTCGCGGTCGTCACCAAGAGGCTCGTGGGCACGTCGACAACTCGCGGTGCCCGCAGATCAAGGTCGACATCCAGCTCACGCTGACGACGCCGGCGGACGCGAAGGGCCCGGTGCCGGTGATGATGGAGTTCGGCTTGCGGCGGTTCGGCCCGCGGCCGGGCGGGCCGGGGCGGCGGCCAAGAAGGCGATGCCCAAGGCGGCGACCGAAGGGCGGCGGGTTCGGGCCCTTCGGCCCGCCGTGGCAGCCGCTGGTCCTCGCCAAGGGCTGGGGCTACGCCATCATCGTCCCGAACAGCATCCAGGCCGACAACGGCGCGGGCCTGACCAAGGGAATCATCGGCCTGTGCAACAAAGGGCAGCCGCGCAAGCCCGACGATTGGGGCGCGTTGCGCGCCTGGGCCTGGGGCGCGAGCCGCGCCCTGGACTACTTCGAGACCGACAAGGCCGTCGACGCCAAGCAGGTCGGGATCGAGGGGCTGTCGCGCTACGGCAAGGCGGCGCTCGTCGCGATGGCCTACGACCAGCGCTTCGCGATCGGCTTCATCGGCTCCTCGGGCGAGGGCGGGGCGAAGCTGCACCGCCGCAATTTCGGCGAGCTGGTCGAGAACCTCACCGGATCGGGCGAATATCATTGGATGGCCGGCAACTTCCTCAAGTACGGCGGCCCGCTGACGCCGGGCGACTTGCCGGTGGACGCCCACGAGCTGATCGCCCTGTGCGCGCCGCGGCCGGTCGTTCATCAGCTACGGGGCGGCCTCGGGGCCGGGGCCTACGGGTGCCGGCAGAGGGGCAGTGGGTCGACCAGCGGGGGAGCTTCATGGCGGCCGTGGCGGCCGGCCCGGTCTTCCGGCTGCTGGGCAAGAAGGACCTCGGCACCTCCGAATTCCCCGAGATTGAGACGCCGATCACCGACGGCGAGCTCGCCTTCCGCCAGCACAAGGGCGGCCACACCACCGGCCCGAACTGGCCGACGTTCCTCGCCTTCGCCGACCGCTACATCAAGCTCCAGGATGCCCCGGCGACGAGCGGGACCGGCGGTAAGTGATCGCGGGAGTCCACCGATGACGAACCGCATCACCTCGCCGCCGCCCGGCGGGCCTCCTGGCCCTGGCGCTGGTCGCCCTGACCGGGGCCGGCGCGCGGGGCGACGAAGGTCGCTGGGTGGGGACCTGGGCGGCCTCGCCCCAGCGGACCGAGCCGGCCAACATGCCGCCCGCGCCGGGCCTGGCCGACGCCACGCTCCGACAGGTCGTCCACGTCTCGCTCGGCGGAGGCGCCTGAGAGTCCGGTTCTCCAACGCCTTCGGGGCGAAGCCCCTGACGATCCTCTCGGCTCACGTGGCCACGCCCGCTGTCGGGGCCGCGATCCGGGCCGAGAGCCGCCAGCCCCTCGCGTTCGGCGGGCGGTCTTCGGTGACGATCCCTCAGGGGCGCCCGTGGTCTCGGATCCGGTCGACTTCGACCTGGCCCCGCTCTCTGACCTCGCCGTGACCGTCCGCGTCAAGGACCCCACGGACGCGGTCACCGGTCACCCGGGGGCACGCTGCACCTCGTATCTCCAGGCCGGCGACGCCGTCGCGGAGCCCGACCTGCCCGCGCGGCCCGCACCCCGCACTGGTACTACCTGTGCGGGGTTGACGTGGACGCCCCCAATGCCGAGGCCGCCGCCGTGGCGGTGCTGGGCGACTCGATCACCGACGGCCGAGGCTCGCCGACCGACGGCAACGGCCGCTGGACCGACCACCTCGCCCGCCGCCTGCACGAGGGCGAGAGGACCGACCTCGTCGGGGTACGGAAGTCAACGCCTGGGTCTGCGGGTCGGGCCGCTTCGACGCGGTCATCGATTTCGACGCGGCGACCCGCGACCATCAGAAACCTTCGCGTCTCTCTGCCGCGGCGGACGGCGGCGACCACCTGCACCCGGGCCCTGCAGGGTACAAGATCATGGCCGGTGTGGTCGACTTGGAGCTGTTCGGAAAGCAATCGTCGCACTCTCCGGAATTCCCACAATCGGATCCGTGCTCGGCCCGGACCTCCGACGAGATTCGAACGGGTCTGATGATAAACCGCCAATCGCCGATTACGACTGGGTCCCGAATTCCGGCCTGGTTCAAACCTGGGTAACACTTTCCGGCGTAAAGCCTGGGAGCAGTGTGGCGATAGATCCTTGCCTGTTCACGCTTTACGCCAGGACCAACGCCGGCATCCCCCAACAAAAGTGTTACCCTGCCTCATGGCGATTTGAACCAGGCCCAAATTCCTATCGATCGGCTTGGACTCACACCGAGACCCGAGCTAGAACCCATCAGCGTCGGGCAACACGGTAGGGCTCATTCGCCCAGAAAGTGTCCAGCAGCCCTTGGTACCACTCGGCGCGAGGATCATCCGGGGTGATGAGCGCCTGCGCCTTCTCGACGCCTCGATGGCCGCAGTCGAAATCACCGGCCTCGGCATGGGCCGCCGCCAGCGAGATCAGGTGGTCGGGATTCGACGACTTGGTCCGCTCGCACGCCTCCTTCGCCGATTCGACCGCGCGCTTCGCGTCGCGAAGCTCCGCGTCGGGGCAGGTGGCGCGGAGCCAGGCCTGCCGATCGCAGGCCGTCGGCGTAGGTCGGATCGGGTGGGTTGAGGCGGACGGTTTCATCGTAGTCCGCGAGGGCTCGGCGATAGTCCTTTTGCGTCTCATGGATCCACGCACGGTAACGATAGGCTTCGACGCAACGGGGATCGTGTTCGATCGCCTTGTCGAAATCCGTCAGGGCCTTGTCGTAATCGGACTGCTTGATCCGGATGTAACCCCGGATGACGAAGCATTGAGGGTCGTTCGGGGCGAGCCGGATCGCCGTGTCACTCTCGGACAATGCTTTCTCCAGGTCCCCCCGCTCGTAATAGGATCCTGGCCCTGCCCAGATTCACATGATAATCCTTGACTCCGAGGCGGACAGCCTCATCGAAATCCGCCAGCGCCTTCTCAGGCTTTCCCAGTCGCGAGAAAGCACTGGGCACGGTTGACCAGTGAGTTCGTATCCCTGGGATTGACCTCGATCAGCCTTGTCGTAATCGGCCACCGCCTTGGAGTAGTCCCTCGCCTGGTGATGCAAGTAGGCGCGGTAACGTGAGGGCATAGGCATTCTCAGGATCGAGCCGGATCACTTCATTCAGGTCGTCCATGGCCCTGCGGATGTCCCCGAGCTCTGGTAGCAGACGGCGCGAGCGGATAGCGTAGAGGCATCCTTGGGTCCCAGCTTCACCGCCTCATTCAAGTCCGCGAGTGCCTTGTCGAACTGGCCCTTGGTGAAGTGCAATCTCCCCCGCGAGAGGAGAGCCTCGCGGTTCTTCGGGATCGAGCTGGATCGAGCGATTCAGGTCCGCCAGCGCCTTCTCGGTCTCTCCGGAGGCCATCAAAAGGTCGGCCCGCCTGGCGAGCGCGACGGCATGCCGGGGATTGAGCTTGATCGCCTCGTCCAGGTCGACGAGGGCCTTGGCGAAGTCCTGCTTCGCGTGATAGCACGTTGCGCGACAGAGCAAACGCATCAGCATTCTTCGGATCGAGCCGGAGCGCCTGGTTCGCGTCGGCGAGGGCGCGGTCGTATTGCCCTTGCATATAGTAGCAGCCGGCCCGCTCCAGGTAGGCATGCGCACTTCTTGGGATCGAGCCGGATCGCCGCGTCCAGGTCGGCGAGAGCCTTGTCGTAGGTCCCCTGCCGGGCGTAAGCAGCCACCCCGACTGGCGAGCACAGCGTCGTCCTTGGGATCGAGTCGGACCGCGGCATCAAAGTCGGCGAGCGCCTTCGGGAAGTTCCCCCGAGACGCATGGACATCCGCCCGTCTCACCAACGCCTCGGCCGACTTCGGATCGAGCCGGATCGCCTCGTCGTAATCCGAAATCGCCTTGGCCCATTCTTTCTTGTACTGAAACGCCTGCCCCGCGCAGGATCGAACGCCTCGTCGTTCTTGGGGTCGAGCCGGATCGCCTCGTTCGCATCGGCGAGCGCCTTGTCGTAGTCGCTCCTCTGGAACCAGACGCGGCACCGGAGGAGGAAGCCATCGGGTTGAGCTCGGCGCGACGCGGATCGCCGCTTCGGCATCCGACAGGGCCTCATCGAGTCGCTTCGTCCTGGCCGAAGAAGTTGCCTCGAGCCGCCAGAGCCGACTCATCCTTGGGCTCACGACGGACGGCCTCGTTGAAGTCGGCCAGGGCCTTCTCGTTCTCATGTTTCCGAGCCCAGCTATATCCCCGCTGCGCGTAGATGCTGGCGTCCGTAGGATCGAGCCGGATCGCCTGGTCCAGTTCGGCGAGGGCTTTATCGTACTCGTGCTTCCAGTTCCACACGGTGGCTCGGACGATCAAGCCATGGGGGCATTTCGCATCGAGCCGGATCGACGCATCGGCATCCGCCAAGGCCTGCTCGAACTTCTTCTGGTGCAAGTAGAGAGCACCGCGAAAGGCGAGGATCTCCGCACTCTTGGGATCCAGGCGAACGGCCTCGTTGATGTCGGCCAGACGCCTTTTCATGCTCGTGCTTCCTCCCCCAGATGCCACCACGAATCGCATAAGCCCAGGCGTTCTTGGGATCGAGTCGGATCGCCTCGTCGCAATCCGCCAGTGCCCCGCCGTAGTTTCGATTCTCCCGATGGGCGATGGCTCTCGCCAGGAAACCGAACACGGCGTGTGGATTCGCCTTGATGGTTGCGTCGAAGTGAGGAACGGCCTGATCCACGGGTACGACGTCCGCGGCCTTTGACTGACCCTTCTGGGCCCAGTGGAACAGCCAGACCTTGTCGCCCTCGATCCGCTCGACGATGAAGACTCGTGGGTTCGCCGGGGCGGTGATCGATCGGTCGCCGTCCTTGAGAACCAGGTTCGGCGACCTGGGCAGGACCTTCATCCCGACCCGCAATTCGGGGCCGTCCGCCCGGCGCGATGCCGGCGAGCAGTCCGAGCAAGATCACGCCGCTCAGACGGCCGAATTGACGACTCGGAGACATGGCGGAAACCTCCTGCTGTGGGCCGAGATCAGGTGGAGCTGCCGTCGCCCAGTCGGCTACGAAGATCGAGGATTGCTGGCTGATCCGCGAGAATCCCTCGAGATCAGTCCATTCGAATGTTGTAAAGCCTTTTGAGCCTACGAGCTAGCCCCCAGCAATCGTCAGGCTCGTCTGGACGATCCCACCGTGAACGACGTGAGTACCCGATCGGCATGGGAAATGCCGTCCCAGACGCTGGACGCGCCGCCGACCGAGGCGGATAATACCTGTCCCTCAGGTCGAGAATGCGATTGTGGTGCTGACGTATTCCGGCATCTCCCAGGCGGCAGTCGGGACGCATGCACCACAAAGTCCCCAATCGGTGATCGAATCCCGGATACCTGTTGTCGCTCGAGGCCCGTATGAATCGTCGCTTCCTCGTCGCGGGGTTCTCCTGTGTGTGGTTCCTGACCACGCTCGCCAGTTGCCGGCGGGAAGAGGCACCCGGAACGGCCCCCGAGCTTCCCGTTGTCCCGGTGAGCCGGCCGGTCGCACGCGAGGTCACCGACTACGTCTACTACACGGGCCGCCTCGATGCGATCCAGTCGGTGGACGTCCGCCCCCGCGTTACCGGATACCTGACGAAGATGCCTTTCCGCGAAGGCGCCGAGGTGAAGAAAGGCGACCTGCTCTTCGAGGTCGACCCCCGGCCCTACCGGGCGCAGCATGACGCCTACAAGGCTCAGGTCGAGCTGTACGACGCCGCGTATCGGCTCGCCCGGGCCGAGAATAGTCGATCCAAGGCCATCAACCTGAGGGCCGCCGTCGCGATCAGTCAGGAGGAGCTCGAGAAGAGCCAAACTCAAGAGGCCCAGGCCCTGGCCCAGTTGAATCTTTCCAAGGCCCAGCTCGACCAGGCGAAGCTCAACCTGGAATTCACCGAGGTCACCTCGCCGATCGACGGTCATATCAGCCGATACTTCTACACACTCGGCAACCTGGTCACCCAGGTTTCGACCCTCCTCACCACAATCGTGTCCGTCGACCCGATGTACATCTATTTCGACATGGACGAGCTCACGGTCCTGCGCATCCGCAAGGCGATCAACGAGGGCAAGATCCCCGCGGCGAAAGATCGGAGCGACATCCGGGTCAATATCGGGCTGGAGAGCGAGCAGGGTTTTCCCCACGAAGGGCACCACAACTTCGTCAACAACACGGTAAACCAGGCGACCGGCACGATCACGGTCCGCGGAGTCGTTCCGAACCCCCTGCCGCCACACGGCCGGCGACTGCTCACGCCGCGGATGTTCGTGCGCGTCCAGCAGCCCATCGGCCCGCCCCACCAGGCCTTCCTGGTCATCGATCGTGCCCTTGGCACCGATCAGGGTGTCAAGTTCCTCTACGTGGTCGACGCGGAGAACACGGTCCAGTCTCGGCGGGTCACGACGGGGGCACTTCAGGACGATGGCTTGAGGGTCATCGAGAGCGGACTGAATCCCGATGACCGGGTCGTCATCGGATCCTTGCAACAGCTCCGGGCCAGGATGCAGATCGATCCGGAAGACACCACCATGCCCACGATGCCCGTAGCCGATGTGGGGCCCTCCCTCACCAAGCCCGTGCCGCCCGCTCTGGCTCAGCCGAAGCAGCCATCCCAGTCCGCAATGCCGACGCAACCCCAAGCATCGTCCAACCCGCTGAAATCTCCATCCGCACTCTCAGACCAATCGAAGCGGCAAGCCCCATCACCCCAGCCTTCAAAGCGATGAGGTGGTTGTGATGATCTCGCACTTCTTCATCGACCGCCCGATCTTCGCAGCCGTCCTCTCCATCGTCGTGACGCTGACCGGCTACCTGGCGCTGTTTTCCATGCCGATCGCGCAGTACCCACAGATCTCGCCGCCGTCGGTCCAGGTCTCTTGCACTTATCCGGGGGCCAGTGCACCCGTCGTCGTGGACACGGTGGCCGCTCCGATCGAGCAGCAGGTCAACGGAGTGGGCGGCATGCTCTACATGTCGTCGGTCTCGGGGAACGACGGCTCGTACACGCTGACCATCACCTTCGACCTGGGTACCGACCTCAATACCGCGCTGGTGATGGTGCAGAACCGCGTGACTCTGGCGATGCCGCAACTGCCGCCCGCCGTCCAGAGGCAGGGCCTCACGATCAAGAAGAAGACGCCCGATCTCTTGATGCTCGTCAACTTCATCTCGTCCGACAAACGCTACGACGACATCTACCTGAGCAACTTCGCCACGATCTATGTGAAGGACGAGCTCTTGCGGCTCCCCGGGGTTTCCGACATCACCTACCTGGGCCAGCGCGACTATAGCATCCGCGCCTGGCTCAATCCCCAGAAGCTGGCATCGAGCAACATCACGGCCAACGAGGTGGCCGACGCGGTCGCCACCCAGAACGTGGAGTCGGTGGCGGGGCAGGTCGGGCAGCCGCCGGCTCCGGATGGCCAGCCGTTTCAGCTCCCCGTGAACGCCCTGGGCCGGCTCACCGACCCCGAGCAGTTCGGGGACATCGTGATCAAGGCCGCCAGCGGTGGGACTCAGGGTCCATCTCCCGGCATCGTCCGGCTCCGGGACGTGGCTCGCGTCGAGCTCGGCGCCCTCAGCTACGACCAGTCCTGCACGTTCGACGGGGGTCCGTCGGTCGCCCTGGGCATACGCCAGCTCCCCGGGACGAACGCCCTCGACGTCGCTGACCTGGTACGCCAGAAGATGAAACAGCTTGAAACGCGATTCCCGGATGGCCTGGTCTACCGGATTGCGTATGACACCACGCCGTTCATCCGCGAGTCGGTCAACGACGTGATCCATACCCTCCGCGACGCCGTGATCCTGGTGGCGATCGTGGTGCTGGCGTTCCTCCAGAACTGGCGGGCCGCGCTCATTCCGCTGATCGCCGTACCCGTTGCCATCATCGGCACCTTCGCCGTAATGGCCGCGCTGGGCTTCAGCCTCAACAACATCTCACTGTTTGGTCTGGTGCTGGCGATCGGCATCGTGGTCGACGACGCCATCGTCGTCGTGGAGAATGTGGAACGCTGGCTCGAGGAGGGGTTCTCGCCACGAGACGCCGCGCGCAAGGCCATGGACGAGGTCACAGGCCCGGTCATTGCCGTCGCGCTGGTGCTCTCGGCCGTCTTCGTACCCTGCGCCTTCCTCAGTGGGATCACGGGTCAGTTCTTCCGACAGTTCGCCGTCACCATCGCCGTCTCCACCGTCTTGTCCACCTTCAACTCCCTCACGTTGAGTCCCGCACTGGCGGCCATCCTGCTCAAGCCCAGAGGCATGGCACGCGACCCGCTGACCTGGCTCCTGAATGCAACACTCGGCTGGTTCTTCCGCATGTTTAATGCCGCGTTCGTCGCGGCGGCATCCGTCTATGCGCGGACCGTGGCCGGGCTGCTGCGCATCAGTGGTTTGATCTTGCTGGCCTATGTCGGCCTGGTGGTGCTGACCTACTGGGTCTTCGAGCGGGCCCCCACCGGCTTCATCCCGGACCAGGATCAGGGCCGGCTGATCATGAACATTCAGCTCCCCGATTCGGCGTCGGTGCGGCGCACGCAGGAGGTCCTGGCGCAAGTGGAGAAGATCGCCCGCGACACACCGGGCGTGGCGCACACCATCACCGTCTCCGGGCTGTCGTTCCTCCTGTCCGCGAACGCCTCCAACTTCGGCTCGATGTTCGTCGTCCTGGACCCTTATGAGCGGCGACGGGACCCGCGACTGCATGCCGACGCGATCATGAGCCGGCTCCGGCGCGCCTATACCAGGCAGGTCAAGGAAGCGGTCGTCACCGTCTTCGGCGCACCGCCGATCCCCGGCCTGAGTGTCGCGGGCGGCTACAAGCTGATGGTCGAGGACCGCGGCGGCCTCGGCTTCACGGACCTTCAGGACCAGACCGATGCGCTGGTGTCGAGACTCACGAAACAGCCCGGACTCACCGGGGCCTCGACGCAGTTCCGCTCCCGGATACCCCAGCTCTTCATGGACATCGACCGCAGCAAGGTCGAGAACCTGGGGGTCTCGCTCGGCGACGTCAACGAAACCTTGCAGGTGTTCCTCGGCTCGCTCTACGTGAACAGCTTCAATCAGTTCGGCCGGTACTGGCAGGTCACTCTCCAGGCTGAGGGCTCCTACCGGAGCCGGGTGGAGGACATCAACCTGCTGCAAGTCCGCAACACGACGGGAGACATGGTTCCGCTGGGCACGCTGGTCAAGGTCCGCGAAGTCGGCGGGCCGGTCATGGTCCAGCGATATAACCTGTACACCGCCGCTCCGATCAACGGGAACGTCCGGCCGGGCGTCAGCTCCGGGGAGGCCATCACGACGGTCGAGGCAACGGCGCGGGGCAGCCTGCCGCGCTCGATGAAGACGGAGTGGACCGAGCTGATGTTCATGCAGATCCGTGCGGGAAACACCGCCTTGGCGATTTTCGCCCTGTCAGTCGTGTTCGTCTTCCTCGCTCTGGCCGCTCTCTACGAGAGCTGGATGTTGCCCCTGGCGGTCATCCTCGTGGTGCCACTCTGTTTGCTCTGCTCGGTCCTGGGCGTGTTGTACATGCGCACGTCGGTGAATATCTTCGTGCAGATCGGACTGGTCGTGCTGGTCGGCCTGGCGTGCAAGAACGCGATCCTGATCGTCGAATTTGCCCAGCAGTTGCACGAGGAGGGACAGCCCCGATTCGCGGCGACGCGCGAGGCATGCCGGCTGAGGTTGCGGCCGATTCTCATGACCTCCTTCGCCTTCATCCTCGGCGTCGTGCCCATGGTCCTCGCAAAGGGCGCAGGCGCCGAGATGCGCCAGTCGCTCGGCACCGCCGTCTTCAGTGGGATGCTCGGCGTCACCCTCTTCGGGATCTTCCTCACGCCGGTCTTCTACTACGTCCTGACGGGGCTCGGCGCGAGACAACTCCGGTCGATGCCAGAGAGTCCTTCTGGTACCGGTGGGACATCTGAAACCTAGTGATATCATATTTAATTTTTCGATAAAGCTGATACTAATGATTGCCAGCGATGCAGAGGACGGACCAGGAATTCGGCATGATACCGCCCGCAGAGCCGAATCAGGATGAGCGGTAGGACGATCCCGCCGACGGTCCCCTAAACGACGTGGGCCGCCGGATCCTGGACTTTGAGGGCTTTCTGGAGCACGATTCGGATTCCAGCCGAAGCGAGCGTGTGTGCGACATAGATTTCCAGCGAGGCAGGAGAAAAGGGGACATAACTGATAAAGTTGGACGTCCTGGTCTCAAACTGAGGCTGATCTATGAGTTGTGTCTCCTTTTCGAGTGGCTTGTCCCCTATTCGAGCGCCCAAGAGGATGGTGCCACAGAATTCCTGTTGGCGGTTCCTTCTGATGTTTTGTCCATCTGAACAATTCGTCGTTGACCAGAAACGGCGGTTAGCTTAAAATCGTCTGGTGGTCAAGTGCAGATTGCCTCGACCGCTAACTGAACGAGGAACCCCATGGAGATTCGATTCGATTTCGACAAGAGTTTGGAAGCGTCGGCCTACCTCCTAAACCTCGGAGGCGGCAGCATGGAGTACATTCGTCTGCTCAAGCTCCTCTATATCGCCGAGAGGGAGTTGCTTGCTGAAGACGCATCCCCTCTGACGGGAGACGCCTGCCAGGCGATGAAAAACGGCCCTGTCTTGAGCACGGTCTATGACATCATCATGGACAAGAACTGGCAGAGCGCCAAATGGCATAGATTCATTACGACGTCGGGCTATTTGATCAAACTGGTGGATGATCCGGGATTCGATCACCTGTCGGCCTCCATCGTCACTAAGCTCCGAGCGGTACACGCCAGATACCGTGAGACGAACACATGGGACCTTGTGGAGAAGACTCACGAATTTCCCGAATGGACGAAGAACTATTCTGGAACCGGAGCTGCGACCATCCCGCTCGAGGACATCTTGGAGGGCATGGGAGCGGAGGAGGGAACACTTGAAGCCATTCGGGAGGCGGAAGCGATCCGGCAACACATGGACCGGGTTATCGCGACTGCCAGGAGAAAGGTGGCAGCAAGATCGGAGGCTAATCGTTGAAGGCCGGGTGGACATATCGCCTCGCAGAATCCCAGCCGGGGTTCGATGCAAACCGGCACCTATGGATTATCCTGTCGGACCCTGATGTATTCCCGGACGAGATTCTCGCCGTATTTATGACATCGCTACGACCGAGGATGGACCAGACCTGTATCTTGGAAGTCGGCGATCACCCGTTCATAACGCACAAGACAACGATTGCATACGACTCCGCGAGGGTCTGGACAAGAGACGAACTTGGTCAAGCCATTGCTGATGGCGACATTTTGCTGCTAGATCCCATCGATGACTCGCTCCTGACGAGAATCAGATTTCTCGCGCTTGCTTCGCCAAGACTTCAATATTCCCACCAAAGGATTGCCACGATCCAGGGATTCAGATAAGAAGAATAAATGGTGTCAATTCGTTTTTCGGGATTAAAATGGACCGACACCAATTTCCCCGTTGCCGTGAGGCGGATACGGCATATATTGAATCGCGGCTTGGCTGAAATGTCACAACCAGTTGTTTCGGCCCGCTCATCGATTCCGGGACGGGGCCGCCCCGTCGCTCGGCTGGCCCCAGAACCTCCTGCATGAACTGATACCCGGTCGGATCGTACTTCTTCAGGTCCGCGCGGTTGAAGGGGAAGAAGTCGTTCTTGCCGAAGTACGCCTCGGTGAGATCGGCGAAATACTCCTTGTAGTTCGTCGCCGCGTAGGCCTTCCTCGCTCCCTCCGTGGACGTGGGCGACCGACTCGTACAGCCCGCCGTCCATCGCCTTCCGGTACGCCTTCTGGGCGGCGGGGTGGTCCTCGCCGAGGACGAGGAACTGGTAGGCGTGGGCCAACTCGTGCATCAGCGCCCAGGGCTGGTCGTCGCGCGAGCACTCGATGAACTTGCACGCGTTGCCGACCGCGATGCCGCCGGCCTTCTCCGGGTTGTAGCCGTTCTCGCGGAGCCACTGCGCCGAGGGGTGGAACACGGTCAACGCCTCGGGGTCGCTCGCCCACTCCACCCAGATGCGGACCTTGCGCAGCTTGGCCAGGGGCTTGGGCGGGACGACGCGGGCGATCCTCCCGAGCTGCGCGTCCACCTCCTCGAGCGCCTCGGCCGCCTCCTTCTTGTGTTCGAGCACCCGGCGGTTGACCATGACGTTGAAGCCCTGGACCGAGCGTTTCGCATAGGCGGAAGTCGGGTCGGGCCCGCCCGCGGTGGCCGGTGTCCGTATCGCCAGGAAGATTAGCAGGGCGCAACTGGAAGCCCGTGCGACGCGAGTCGTCATCCGATAGCCCTCCTCATCAGGTGTTGATGAAGTTGCAATCCATCGTCTTACGCCCCTTCCTGGAACGATGCTATGGCACCCCACCCGGACGGCCGCTGCCGAAAGCAGGCCGACCCGCCGGGCCGTGGCCCCGGCGCTGGAGCCTAGACCCTGAGCCTCCGTGTCCGCCTTCCGCAGCCTTCAGCGACGCCGCCCATCCGACGGGCCGGGTGGGTGCTCACCCGGTCGAGGACGTCGCGCAGGTAGGCGAACGGCTCGCTGCCCAATGCCAAGCTCAGCGGCCAGGCCCGCCCGTCCGCATGGATTAGAGTAGGATTGCCTCAATGATTGCAAGATCGCAACTACTCCGAGAATCCGCCTTGACCGAGTTCGAGCCAGAGGGGATACTGCGGCGACCCTGATGCCCCCCGCCTGAGACGGATGCTCAGCAACGGGCTGCACCCGCACGAGTCACGGAAGACGAGCACTATCGTGGTATGCGCCTTTCTCCTTGCGACTGATTGCACCACATTCATCTCCCGACCCGCGTGCCGCTGCCGGTCAAGCCGGGCGCCGCACGGGCGAGCCGGCCGAGGCTCGAATTCTCCCGATGACCGATTGTCCTCCCGCTGCGAACGATTCGCTTCGGCAACAGAGAGGCCCACTGCTGGACACGTTCGGTCTCCTCACGATGGGGGCGGTTCCGGCCCATTCGAGTGTAAGCCGTTGCGGTGGCGCCCGTCGCGACATCGCTCCCCGTCTCTGCGTGAGGAGCCTGCCGGGGCGGCTCAACGCCCGCGGCCAGGCGAGGCGCATGGACCAGGGGCCTTCCCCACGGTTGATTGCGTTCGATCGATTCTCCGGGAGATGATCGGATCCATGATGATCTCCAACGTATACTTGACGATCTTCGCCTTCGCCATGCTGGGGTGCGTGCTCGCGACCCCCCTGGTGACGTGGGTCGCCACGCGCGTCGGCGCCGTGGACCGGCCGGATCACTTCCGGCGGATCCACCAGGGCGCCATCCCTCGGCTGGGCGGCCTGGCGTTGGCGTTCGGCGTGGCGGCCGCGACATGCTTGACGCATCTCGACGAATCGATGGGCTTCCGCGCTGTCGGCGGCTTCCAGATTCGAGATCACTGGTGCTTGCTGATCGCCGCACTGGTGATCCTCCTCGTCGGCTTCGTCGACGACACGCGTTCGCTCGGCCCCCGGGTGAAGCTCCTGGGCCAGGCGCTGGCGGTCCTGATCCTCTGCCTCGGGGGCATCCGCATCCATTCGATCGAGGTCCTGAACCTGAACCTCGACCTGGGATTCCCCGCGGTCCGGTTCGGTTTCCTGGGGTTCCCCGTCGATCTGGCCCTGCCGAGCCTGCTGGTCACGATGTTCTGGTTCCTGGGTTGCATGAACATCTGGAACCTCATCGACGGCATGGATGGGCTGGCGTCCGGCGTGGGGCTGCTGGTGAGCGGGACGCTCACCCTGGTCGCGATCCACAACGAGAACTTCGAGGCGGCGGTGCTCTCCGTGGCCCTGGCCGGAAGCCTCGCGGGCTTCCTGCTCTACAACTGGCACCCCGCCTGTATCTTCCTGGGCGATAGCGGGAGCATGCTGATCGGGCTCCTGATCGGAGTGATCGGCGTGCAGGGGTCGATGGAAGGCCCCTCGGCGATCTCGATCCTGTTCCCGATCGTCGCGATGGGGCTGCCGATCTCCGACACGGCGATGGCCATCTTCCGGCGATGGGTGCGGAACTTGCCGCTGAGCGCGGCCGATCGCCGCCATGTCCATCACTTGTTGATCGGATTGGGCCTCAACCCGCGTCAGGCCGCACTCATGCTCTATTGTTTCTCCGCGTTCCTTTGCGGCGTCGTGATGCTGGGTGTGGCACGGCGTAATGAATACCTGACACTCATCCTGGGGATCTTCGGCTGCCTGGCATTCCTCCTGGTGGTGACCAGCCGGCGGGACGAACTGGCGAACCTCTGCGATGACTTTCAGGACCGGCTCACGCGGCGCCGCCAGGAGCGAAAGGCGGCCAAGCTCACCTGGGAGGCCATCCAGCGGATCGAGCTGTGCTCGACCGCGGCGTCCGCCTGCGAGATCGTCGAGCAGGCCGGCTATGGGCTCGGCTGCGAGCAGGTCCGGATCGAATGCCTGCCGGAACGGACCGCCGGTCGCCGTCGGACTGGCACGAAGCCGCTGGTCGAGGACGAGCCCTTGTCGCGACCCTCGGCGGTCTTTCGACTCTCCGGTGGCCGCGGCCCGTGGATCTCGTTGAGCCTGGGCCTGGGTGCTGATGAACGCCTGGCGGCCGACATCGTGTTCCGCTACATGCAGCGACTCGGCCAGGCACTGGACGAGCGGCTGGAGCGGTTCCAGGACGCGGGGCCTGGCGAAGTCCGACACGAGCCGAGGCCGGCGGTTGATCCCGAACGCCGCGATCGGCCGGCGAAAGCGAGAGCCAGGGCGACGGTCGGGGTCCTCGTCGAGCGGGGCCTCGGCTGGGTCGGCCTGATCCTGGGACGTGTTGGTGCCCGGGGGCTCGCGGCGCGGGCCGCCGGCCTGGCGACTCCCTCGACGCCACGGCCGGCCGTTGACCCTCTGACAGGCCAGCACTCCCCCGCGCGGCGATGAGCCCACCAAATCGTCACGGAGGCGATCATGGACGAAATCCAGAGCTATTCGACCCATTCCGCTGCCCCGAGTCCCCTCCGGGTCGCCGCGGCGCCACTGGCCATCAACCCGGCCGCCGTCAAGACGACCTCGAATTATCTCAAGGCCCTCAGGCGCCGCGTCTGGGTCGTGCTGGCCATCGCCGTGCCGCTATCGATCGTCGCCTGTATCTACATCCTTCGGATGCCGCCGGTCTACATCGTCAAGGCCGAGATCGAGATCAATCCGCCCGACTACGATCCCGCGCTGGCCACGCTGGTCTCGCATGACATCGGCCGGCGCGATCCCGGCAGCCAGGAGCGGTATGTGCCCAACCGCGCCGCCCAGCTCAAGAGCCGGCGGCTCCATGAGACTCGTCGTCAACGGACTCCTTCATTGCAGCCGGAGCTCAGCCAGTATGAGGATCCCGCCACGGAACTGTTCCGCTCTCTGAACGTCCTAGCAGCCTCCAGAAGAACGGCAACACCTTCATCGTCTCCCTCGAGGGAAACGACGCCGCACGGACCAAGAAGTTGCTGGAGACGCTCCTGCTCGACTTCCAGACGGAGGCGCAGAACGACAATGGGGACAAGATCGAGGACACGAAGGAGTATGCCGATCAGAACCTGACAGAAGCTCGAGACGGAGCTGAGTCATCTCGATCAGGAGATCGTCAGGGCCCTGTCGACCAACAGCACGATCGGGCCCGGCGGCAGGAGCATCATCGAAGAGCAATACGTGAATCTGGGGACGCTCATGACCCAGAAGCAAATGCGACTGGGCGAGCTCGGCCAGCAGATGATGATTGCCGAGATGTTCCCCAAGGTCGATATGAGTGGCGAGGCCGACGGCCCGGGCGGCGCGGCTTGCGGAGCTCGAGCGGCAGAGGCGAAGGGCGTCCGGGCGCTGCAGCACATCAAGGAGCGTCGCTCGTGAATTTCGACAGCGATCCCGCCGCGCGACACGTTGCCAGAGAGCTGGACGATGTGTTGGACGAGATCGAGGAGCTGCGCTCGATCGGCAATAAGCCGGCCCCGAATCCCACCGGGCTGATCCTCGACCAGTACCAGAGAGAGCTCGAGGCCGACAAGGAACAGCATGGCGAGCTGCTCAAGAAGATGCAGGAGAACGCTCCCGGTTCACCAGAAGATCCTGACCATGATGGAGGAGCGTCGGGACAAGGCCAAGCGGGTCAGCGACATGAAGTTGAGCCTGACCGAATTCGACATCCTGTCGCATTCGTTGACGCGAGACCAACTTCGTCAAGATCCCGACGAACCTGGTCGAGCCGACCACTGCCGATCAAGCCCAACCGCCCGCTGTTGATCGCCATGGCGCTGGTGATGAGCTTCGGCATGGGGATCGGCCTGGTCTGCCTGCTCGAGCACATCGACCACTCGGTGAAGGTGCCGGAGCATGTCAGCCATGGGCTGACCCTGCCGCTGCTCGGTGTCGTGCCCGAGGATCCGCCGGACCGCCTTGACGCAACGGGGGCGGCACCTCTGGACGCCCGGCGCGTCGGAATCGCTCGCGTCCGACGCCTACCGCAACGTCCGGGCCAGCCTGCTGGGCGTCGCCGATCGGCGCGGGCCGATCGTGACGCTCCTGGTCACCAGCGCCAAGGCGGGCGAGGGAAAGAGCACCACGGCGTTGAACCTCGCGGCCACCTGCGCGCTGGCCGGCGAGCGGACCTTGCTCCTGGACATCGATTTCCGGCGGCCTACCCTCGCGGAGGTCTTCATCGAGGATGAGGACTGGAAGGCGGCACCGGGGGTCGTCGACGTCCTCCGCGGCGAGATCCCCTGGCAGCGTACGCTCCGCCACACGCGGCATCCCCAACCTCGACTTCATCCCGACCGGCGACACGCGCGAGACGCCGATCGAGATCCTGGGCACGCTCGAGCTCCGGCAGTTCCTGCTGGCCCTCTCGCACCACTACGACCGCGTCATCCTCGACGGGCCGGCGGTGCTCGGGCTCGCCGACTGCCGATTCCTGGGACGGATCGTCGACGCCTCGCTGCTGGTCGTTCGGTCCGGCTCGCACCACCTGATGACTCTCCACCGCGCCAAGGCCATGCTCGAGCAGTCGCACGTGGCGATCGCGGGGGTCGTCTTCAACGGGTTGACCGAGGACCTGGAGAACTGGTCGAGCTACGGATATGGCGACGACCACGACCTGCGGCCGATCGGTTCGAGGCGTCCGCGCGGGCCGAGGAAGCCCTGTCGTACGCCGGCCAGGGCTGAAGCCGGAGCCAGCGGCGAAGCGATCGACGCCCCGTGGACCTGCGAAGACCCCGGAGAGACCCCAGATGGACCTGCGTCAGAAGATCATGATGGCGACCGACCGCTTGCTGGCCGCCACCCTCGCGGTGCTGGTGCTGGGCAGCGTGCTGGCCTTCGGGGGCGCGGTCTGGTGGTTCCCCCCGGCGGTCGTCGGGCTGACCTTCTTGATGGTGGCCATTCGGCTCGTGCAGCTCCTCCTCAAGGGCCGAATGCCGCTCTTGAAGAGCCCGCTCACGTTCCTTGGGTTCCTGGTGCTGGCGCTGGGGATGGTCCAGTTGGCTCCGCTTCCGGCCGGCCTGGCGCGACGGGTCTCGCCCGTGGCTCATGAGGTCTACTCCTCGGGGACCTGGTCGCGCCTGGTCCACGCGGACGATCCCGAGGCCGCGTTCCCGACGCCGGCCGCGGTCCGATCGCCGGCGACGCTCGACCGGGCCGCGACTTTGCACTGGCTGGTGGGCGCGGCCGTCTGCCTGGGGATCTTCTGGACCGTCTCTCATTACGTCGATCGGCTCAACCGGCTCTACTGGGTCTGGGGAAGCGTCGCGGCGGGCTTCCTGCTCAACGCCGCCATTCGGGCTCGTCCAGATCAGCGGTCATACGGAGGGGCTCTTCGGCTTCGTCTTGCCGGAGCGTGCAGCCTGCCTGGGGGCCCTCGCTCGACGACCTGCTCGAGTCGCCCGCGCCCGCCGCCTTGCGCCGTCTGGAGAACGCCGTACGCGCGGATCGGCCCACTCTCGAGAAGGTCGCCCTGGTGCCCGATCGCCCGTTACTTGTTCGGGACCATGATGGGAGGTCCCGGGGCGCTGCTGGCGCTGGGATCGATGGCCTTGCCCGTGGGGCTGGCGATCTTGCTCCACGTGCTCGCCCCGCGGGGCAGCCGCGAGAGCCTGGGCGAGCGCCTCAGCCACTCGGGCCTGGGCGGGCTTGCCGTCCTGATGACGACCTTGCTCGTGGCCGGGGCCTTTCTCGCCGGGATGATGGCCGGTCCCTGGTTCTGCTTGCCGTTTGCCGTGGCGGTGACGATGGTGGGCTTGCCGAGCGCCGCGACGCCCGGAGGGCGATGGTCGGCGATCGGCCTGACGATGCTCATACTGGCGTCGCTCGGCCTCGGAGCCACGATGGTGGCCGTCTGGCCAATGCTGCTCGGGGGCCAGCCCCCAGTCTCCCCGGTGTCCTGGAACGCCACGCGGCTCTTCTGGTCCGAGAGTCTGCCGATCCTCCGGGACTTCCCCATGATCGGAACCGGTTTCGGCAGCTTCCGCACGATCCACTCCTATTTCCAGACGCAGGATGCGTCGGCCGGGCTCACCATGAGCAGCCTGCTGCGATGCGGAGTGGAGGCGGGAGCGGCCGGGTTGGTGCTCCTGGCCATCGCCGGGACCTGGTCCGCCATCCGGCTGCCGTCGTGCCTCAAGAAGGTGGGCTCCGCCGATCGGGCGCTGGCACATGGCTTGATCGGAGCGGCCGTGGGATTTAGTCTATGGTCGATGCTGCACTGGACCGTCGAGCTGCCCGCCGTGGCGATCTCGGCCAGCGCACTCGGCGGTACCTGGAACCGTTGGCTGGCCGGCGGCACGGACCTGTTCGTCGAGCGAGGGTGAAGGATCCCCTGCAATCCAGGCTCAAGGAGGAGTCGATCGCATCATGCCGGAATCCACGTGTCTCCACATCCAGGATCGTGAATCGGGGCCGATTCGCGTCGTGGAGCTGCCCTGGATTTCGGTCCGGATCGGCCGGGCCGCGTTCTGCGAGGTGCGGCTGGCCGACCAGGAGCTGGCTGCGGAGGCCTGCCGCCTGACGCGCCGGGGGCGGACCTGGAGCCTCACGCCGGTCGGGAGCCGGAGCCTCGTCGTGCTGGACGGCCGGACGGTCAAGAGCCCCTGCCCCTTGCCGTTCGGCGTGCCGTTCCGGATCGGTTCCTACTGCTTGACGCTCCGGCAAGATCTCGGGGGCCGAGCCCGACTGGGAGATGTATCCGGCGTCCACGCCGCCCCCGCTTTCCGCCGCCGATAGCCCCTACCCGCTCGAGCCGAGAGCCGGGCCGAGCACGAGCACGATCGGACGGGACGACGACCGACGCCAGCTCCCGACCCGTGCGGAACCGGCGTCGCGGACGACGTCGCGACCGAACGCGCTGGGAAGCGCGCTGGAAGGCGGCCGAGGCGCATCTCAAGTCCCGCTCCGAGGGATTGCAGGCCGGCAGCGAGGGACAGCGGGGTCCGCATCCTTCGACGTTCGATGCCATGCCGTCACGGGAGCGGCCGGCCGCGGTCGCCCGTCCCTCGGGTGCGTCCACGCCGCTGATCGATCCGGCCGCGCGTCCGATCCCGACTCCCCGAGCGCCCAGGATCGAGCCGGGTTGGTCGACGCCGCGATCCGACCCTCCCGCGGTCGCCGCCCCGAGTCGATCCCACGGTGCGGCCCGTACCGACGTCCGCCGTTGGCCGCTTCCAACCGGCCTGGACCGGCCCTCCCGCACAGCCGCCCGGCCCGCCGGTCGCGCCCGCACCCTCGGGACCGACGTGGAGCGGCCCGGGAAAGGCCAGCGGATACGGACCTGTCCCCGGCGGCCCGACGCGAATCCGCCGAGCCCACGGAGCCTTTCGAAGACTGGCCTGCCCCGGACAGCTCGGAACGCCGCCCCGGCTCCGATGCCTGGTGGGAAGACGTACGGATCGGTCGAGATCGATGCCACTCGAGTCCGGCGGCCAAGTCGAGGCGGAGACTCGCCGGTCCGGAAGCTCCGACACCGGTGATCGCCTGCGGGATGCCTGAAGATGAACAGCTCCTCCGCGCCCGAGGTTGTGGATTCGTGCCGACCCGCGACCCTTGAAGAGCCTCCACCGATCACCGAGACGCTCGAGGCCAGTCCCGAACCGGACGCACACCGGCCGCTCGATGACATCCCGCGGGCTATCGCGACGCAGGCAGGACCAGGTCAGAGCCCCTTCGCGACGACGCGCGTCCGTACCGGCAGGCCGGCCGTACCGTCGTGGGAACCGGTCCAGGACGACCTCCCGCCCCGTCGGAGCGCTGAACCAAAGAAGCGGGGATCGGTCCGGGATCGCGTCGGGCTGGAGCGCCGAACCAAGACCGCTGCGAGGGAGCCGGCCCGGCGAACCGGGCATCCGAGCTCGGATTCGAAACGCGACGCCACGGCCCCGACGGTCGATGAGGTCGTCTGGCCTTCGGTCAAGGACATCCTGCCGAACCACGGGGCCAGCCTGGGTCCGCCGCCGACGGTCGCACGGGCACGCAAGAGCCGGCAGCCCTTGCCGACGGTGCCCCGCGAGCCCGGTCAGTGGATGCTCCCCGTCTGGCTGGCCTGGCCTCCGGTCGCGGTCTCGGTACTGATCCTGGGCCTTGGGTGCGTCCGTGCTGTCCTGGATCTGGGCGGAGGACTCCTCCGCGGCGTCGGTCGTGACTCAGCGTCTGATGAGGTCCGACGGGTCCTCCCGGCGCAGAGCCGCTCCCGGATTGGGTTGTCCCGCCCGACGGCCGATGGCTGACGACCACCTCACAGCACATGGCCCACTGGGCCGTCTACCTCAGTGGCGCGCGGGGGAGCGAGAAAGGTCCAGTCCCGGATGTCTCGGAGATGTTGACGCGGTCGCTCCAGATTTCCCCCTTGAACCCGACGGCGCGGCTGGCCCTGGCGCGGCTGGAGTCGTCCTCCCGGCGGCCGCTTCGACCGTCGGTTCACAGCCTGGGTCTCAGCCGCGACGCGGTGAGCCTGGCCTGGAGCGCCCGCCGGCTCCTCGACGCGGGAAAGAAGGAAGCCGGCGATCCGGCTCTACGGCCAGGCCCTCTCGGCCGCTTCGGCGGCGGGTTTTCGCGCACCGCCACGCCGCGATACGACGATGATGAGACCGCCCGCCGCTACCTGCTTCCGGGTGAGGATGCGGTGCGCGACATCGTGACCGAGATGGACAAGCGGGATTGGAGCTTCCGCGAGTGGTCGAGAGCCCTGCCGCGGAATCCGACGGTCCTGCTGGCGACCGCCCGGCTACTCCGCGAGCAGGACCGTGACCGAGGCCGAGCCGCTCCTCGCACTCATCCTCAAGAGCGAACCGTCGTCGAACGGCGATGCGGCCGACCCCCGCGACCGTCGCGGCTCGCGCCGAAGCCCTGGCCCTCGGATCGCACTGCCTGAAGGAGGCCGAGCAGGAGTACCGACAGGCGATCGAGCTGGCCGATAACGACATGATCCGCCGATCGTGGTGGTTCAACCTGGCCGATATCGCCCTGCGGCTCAACGACGAAACCCAGCGACGCGTGGCGATCCGCGCCGCGCTGGCCGTTCCCACCAGCGACGAGATTACGCGCCGAGCCTCCTCGATCCAGCGCACGGCTGATGCCCGGAGTCGCGGGCGACCGGGATCAGCCAAGGCCAATTGAACGGAACCCGGCCGCGATCGCCTGGCGAGTCCACCGATCGCGGCCTTCCCTGAGGGCGGAAAGAATCGATCCCGGATACCGGATTCCAAATTGCGAATGAGAGTTAAGCGACGAATCGAGGGTTCATGATTCGAATCCGAAATCCGTGATCTGCAATTCGGCCTGTTCAAAAGTTCTGAGTTGAGTTGAGTTGTGAGTTCCGGATAGCTTTGAATTCCTCCATCCGAAGTGAAGGACGGCCCGCCATGGCGGCACTCCCCGAGGCGCCTGCTCCCACCATTACCAACGATTCCGAGCCCTGGAACCTGGCCAGGCTGGTGACCGGTCCGGCGACCGACCCCAAGCTGCGTCTGCCATGGCTCGGCGCCCTGCTCTGCCTGGGCTTGTTCGCCTTGCTGTTCTGGGACAGCCTGATTCATTTCTATTACGCCTGGACGACCGACGAGAACTACAGCCATGGCTTCCTCGTCCCGCTGATCAGCCTGTACTTTGCCAACCAGGTGGCGCGTCGCGGGTCCCGTCCCGATCCGTGGGGGTGCCTGGCTCGGCGGTGCGATGGTGCTGTTCGCCCTGGCGGTGCGGTTGTTTACCACGCAGATGCCCGTCCCGTTCGTCGCGGCCATGGCCTTTCTCGTCGGACTGGCGGGTGTGTTCACGCTGCTCTACGGCACGACCGCCCTGAAGGGCTACTGGTTCGCCTTCTTCTTCCTGGTCTTCATGGTCCCGCTCCCGGTCGAGCTCTATTCGAAGATCGCGTCGCCGCTCCAGCTTCTGGCCAGCCAGGTGGCTTCCTCGGTCATGAATGCCACGGGCGTCCCGGTACTCCGTGAGGGCAACCGGATGACGCTGCCGGGCGGGGTCCAGATGTTCGTCGCCGAGGCGTGCAGCGGAATGAGGCAGCTCACGGGATTCCTGGCGCTCACCACCGCCGTCGTCTACGTCTGGTCCCGGCCCTGGTGGTACCGTGTGATGATCGTAGCTCTCCGCCCTGCCGATCGCCCTGAGCGCCAACATCGCTCGGGTGGTCCTGACCGGCTACATCATGCACTTCCTCACGCCCCAGTACGCCTCCGGGACATTTCATACGATCGAGGGCCTGCTGATGATGGGCTTCGGCCTGCTGATGCTCAATTGTGAGTGTTGGGTCCTGGATCGGATCAGCCGGTCGGATCGAGCGAGAAAACCGGGCCGCAGCCGGCACGCGCCGTCCCGCTGGGATACTCGTGAGAGCCGGTCGAGCGACGGGCTTCGGGATTCCCGCGGATCGGCGGGAGTCTCCATATCCACGAGGAGCAAACATGTCACGAATTCAGCGGGTCTTCCTCTGCGTTGGGATGCTGTCCACCGGCCTGGCGGCCCAGGCCGCCCTGGAGCGGATCAGTCCCGAGCGATCGGCCCGCCCTCTTGCGCCCCCTCGCCACGATCCCGTTGCGGCTCGGCGACTGGGTCGGTGCCGATCAACCGGTACTCGCCGACATCATCGAGCGATCCGAGACCACCGACTACCTCAGCCGCATCTATGAGAGCCGCAAGTATCCGGGGTTGCAGCTCCACCTCTGGATCAACTATTCGTGCTTCGGCAGGAACCTGCGCCACACCCCGGAGATCTGCCTGCCGTCCGGCGGCCGGACCAAGATCGAGTCGGCCACGCGCGTGCTCGAAATCCCCGCCGGCCGAGACGCTTCGACCTGGCTCACCCGGCTGGCTTACAGCGGGGGAGAACTGGTCGAGCATGTGGGCTTCTGGTACTATGTCTTCGGTGAAGGCAAGCTGGAGAACTACGTCCGGCGCCTACCGATTACCAGTCGGTCCAGTCACGGCAGGACGACTCGCGGCTCATCAATGACCGTCGAGGTATTCTATAACGGGGACCTGGATCCCGACGCCAAGGCCTTGCAGCGAGTTCGCGGGAGAGCTGATCGAGGCGCTCGAGCCCATCTTGCCGGCGGAACTCGCCGCCTACCACGTTCCCTGACCACTCGACACCGCGAGTAACGAGAGCCAACCGACATGAAACGTCGCGCTGATCACGGGAATCACCGGCCAGGACGGGTCGTATCTGGCCGAGCTGCTCCTGGACAAGCCCGAATACGAGGTCCACGGACTGGTCCGCCGCTCGAGCAGTCTCAACCGCCAGCGCATCGACCACCTCTTCGCGCGCGATCGCTCCGTCGCCGAGCGGTTCCATCTGCATTACGCCGACCTGGCCGACGCGTCGAGCCTCGCGATGGTCATGCAGCAGGTCTGCCCCGACGAGGTCTACAACCTCGGCGCGCAAAGCCACGTGCGCGTCTCGTTCGACCAGCCCGAGTACACGGCCGACGTCGTCGGCCTGGGCACCCTGCGGTTGCTCGAGTCCGTGCGGCAATTGAACGGCAAGCAGCCGTCAAGTTCTACCAGGCGTCCAGCTCGGAGATGTACGGCTCGGCGCCGCCGCCGCAGGGGCCCGACACGCCGTTCCACCCCCGCAGTCCCTACGCCTGTGCCAAGCTCTACGGCCACTGGCAGACGATCAATTACCGCGAGGCCTATGGCCTGTTCGCCTGCTCGGGCATCCTGTTCAACCACGAGAGCCCGCGCCGCGGCGAGTCGTTCGTCACCCGCAAGGTGACCCTCGGGGCCACCCGGATCAAGGAGGGCTTGCAGAAGAAGCTCGTCATGGGCAACCTCGAAGCCAAGCGCGACTGGGGCTTCGCCGGCGATTACGTCGAGGCCATGTGGCTGATGCTCCAGCAGGACAAGGCCGACGACTACGTGGTCGCCACCGGCGAGACCTATTCGGTCCGTGACCTCCTCGAAGCGGCCTTCTCCGCGCTCGATCTCGACTATCGCGACTTCGTCGAGTTCGACACGAGATACACGCGGCCGTCCGAGGTCGAAGTCCTCCTCGGCGACGCGACCAAGGCCCGCGAGGTCCTCGGCTGGAAACCCCGGGTCGACTTCCGCGGCCTCATCCGGATGATGATCGAGAGCGATCTCGAGCTCGCCCGCCGCGAACGATACGCCAAGACGTACAGCCCATCCTTCAAGATCAAGGAAGATCGAGGTGGAGATGGAGGTCACTCACGAGAATGACGCGGTGCGGTTCGCTCGCCCGGATGGGCGGCCACGGCCGGTCCGGCGGTCCTTGGGCTAAACGGTGCCGCATGGCTGGGGCGTGAGCCGACGAAACTCGGCCAGTCCTGAGTACGATCGACACCGACGGACATGGAGGTGCAAGGATGCAACGTGTCAAGGAACTCGACTCCCTCCGCGGACTCTCCGCGCTCGTCATTGTGTTTTATCACTTGTTCTGGATCCCGATCGGTTTGATGGGCTCCGTGATCGATCTCTTCTTCGTGCTGTCGGGGTATCTCATCACCTCGATCCTCCTGAGTCATCCACCATCCGGGAAGTTTCTGTTTGCGTTCTACGTGCGGCGTGGGCTTCGCATCTGGCCGATCTATTACCTATCCCTGTTCTTCCTGCTCGTCATCAACCCGTGGACGGCGACCCCCTCCGACCTCCGCGGCCTGGCGAATTACCTCACGTTCACCCAATGCGTGCCGCACTACTGGTTCGACACGGAGCCCGTGTTCATGCCCGCTTTCCGGCACACCTGGAGTCTGGCCGTCGAGGAGCAATTCTACTTCCTCTGGCCGGCGTTACTCTGGCTGCTGGGGGGCTCGCGGCTCAAGTATCCCGCATTCGGCCTGATGGTCCTGGCTTTCGTGACGCGAACGCTCGGCTTCACGTGCTGGATCCTGGCGACGAACTGTGACGGTCTGGCCCTGGGCTGCTTGCTGGCGATCTTGCTTCGCGATCGTACGACGGCGGAGGATCGAAAAGAGCAAACCATCCAATATCAACGAGTGGGTCTGGGGTCCGCGGCGGTCTGCATCGGCTGCATGGTCGTCCTTCAGATCGTGCCGGCCTCGAGCGTTGACATCGCCCGGGCGATCCTGGCGATCCGCGGGCTGGCTGTGAATCTGGTCTACTTCGCTGTCGTCGCGCTGGCCGTGCTGAATACCGGCCATCCGCTCATGAGCGTGCTCCGCGATCGGCGATTGGTTTACCTGGGTCAAATCAGCTACGGGCTGTACCTCTACCATAACATCATCTTCATCCTGTGGGAGGACTACGCGGCGCGGCATGGGCTGGGGACCAGCGTCGTCCATGACCTCGCCAAGGTCACGGTGAGTCTGGGGGTGGCGGCCCTGTCCTACCGTTTCGTCGAGCGGCCGTTCCTGGCGCTCAAGGATCGATTCCCTTATCCGACGGCGGGGACTCGGTCCGTCGCGCATCCCCGGGGCTGGCTCCCGGCCGCCGGCACCGAAGCGGGGTGACAAGAAATGGATGAACTTACATTTACATATGCCACCGGCGGCGTGATAGTCCTGTACTTCCTCGGCCACCTGATCTTGAGGAAATTCGACCCCTTCGCACCGATATGGCTGTATCTGGTAGGATATATTCAAGTCTATATCATCCAGGCGATCAATTACCACGATTGGGGAGTGGGGGTGCGTGGCAAGGAGCTGGTCGCCGCGGCCAACTGGCGGGCGCTCTGGGCGCTCGGCTGGCTCCTGGCGGTCTACCACCTGGGCCCCGGGAAACGAATCGCGGCCGTGCTCCCCAGCCCGCCTCGATCCTGGTCGCGGCCGTGCGTGGTCTTGATCAGCCCGCCGCTGATTCTCTGGGGCTTGATCTGCTCGGGGATCCTGCGCGGCGGGGTGGGGACGATGCAAGCCCCATTTCCGCCGAGGAAACCCTGTTCCTCTCGTTCCCGTTCGTGCTCATGGTCGCCGCGACCCTGCTGATCGTGACGGGCCGTACGATGGCCGCGCCGCGGCCAGCATTCCTGTGGGCCGGCCTCCTCTGCGCGGCCGTCTACATCCTGATCTGGATGTTCAATGGCAAGCGATCCCACTCGCTCATCGCGGTGCTTGCCACGGTTTGTGCTATGTACATCACACGACTGAGGCGCCCTTCGTGGCCCGTCCTGCTCATGACGGGCTTCGCAGGTGCCCTGGCGGTGGCGATCGCCATCGGCTGGAGGAACGACCGGACCCACGAACGTTCGTTTGCGGGATTCGCCACCTTCCTGGGCGAATTCCAGGTGAGTTCAATCCTGGAGAGTCTCAACGTCACGGAGGGCGAGGAACAACCGGACACCTATGAGACGCGTCGAATACGGCGGGTTCCTGCTGATGATGGATACTGTCCCTGGGAAGTCCGAGTACGACTACGGTCAGAACTACATTCGAGTCGTCTCGACGTTACATCCCGCGGCTCATCTGGCCGACCAAGCCGATTTATGGACGTATCCACTGGATCAGTGCCTGGATCGCCGGCTCGGAGTTGCAGCGCGAGGAGAATTTCGCCGGCCCCGCTGTCGGAATCCTGGGCGCCACCCAACTCAACGGCGGCGCGGTGGGGACCCTGATCGTGATCGCTTTCGTCGCCATCCTGCTCCGCACCGCCTATCAATACTTTCTCCGCTACGCCGATCGCACGTGGGTCCAGTTCTGGTGGTCGATCACTTATTACAACGCCTGGTTCATGGTGGTCAATGATGATCCCATGGTCTGGTACTATTACAACTGGGGAATCACGACTTTTCCCTTCGTGATTTTGACGTGGTGGGCGAGTCGAGGCAAACGTCAAGCTCCGGGATAAGTTGTCTCGGCGGATCAGGAGTGCTTCCCATGACGCACGCGGTCTGTTTCACGAATTTCGGTCCCTATCATCTGGCCCGTCTCCGCGCCTTGGCGGCTCGACTGTCCGAGCGCGGCGATCGGCTGCTGGCCTATGAAGTTGCCGGGAGCGAACGGACTTATCCCTGGACCCGGTGCCGGAATGACGAGCCCTTCGAGTGGGTCACTCTCTTCCCGGACCGGGTGCTCGAGTCGATCGGATCCGAGGACTGCCGGGAGGCCATGATCGCGGCGCTCGAGCACGACCGGCCCGACGCCGTGGGCATCGTCGGCTACGCTCGTCCCGAGTCGATGGCCGCCGCGCGCTGGGCCAGGCGTCGTCGAAGGCCGTCGATCCTCATGTCCGAGAGCCAGGAGATCGACCGTCCGCGAGTCTGGTGGAAAGAGCTGATCAAGCGGCGACGGGTGCGGTTGTTCGATGCAGCGCTCGTCGGCGGTCCTTCCCACCGCGACTACCTGGTGAGCCTCGGCATGTCACCGGACCGCATCGCCCTGGGCTACAACGCCGTCGACAACCACTATTTCGCGGCCGAGGCCCGGCGCTGGCGTGCGGATCCGTCCGGCGCGCCTCGGTTTACCCCATGCCCCATACTTCCTCAGCGTCTGCCGATTCGTGCCCGAGAAGAACCTGGTCCGACTGGTCGAGGCGTTCGCACAGTACCGGCGAGGAACCACCGAGCATCCCGCCTGGGACCTGGTCCTCTGTGGCGACGGTCCGGGAAAGGGGCAAGTTGAGCCGGCCGTGTCGGAAAGCGGATTCGCCCACGCCATCCATCGTCCGGGTTTCCTTCAGGTCGGCGATCTACCGCGCTGGTATGCCCATGCCGGTGCGTTCGTCCTGCCGAGCCTGATGGAACCCTGGGGACTGGTCGTCAACGAGGCCGCTGCGAGCGGCCTGCCCCTGCTGGTCTCCAACCGTGCTGGCTGTTCGGCCACACTCGTGCCGGACCCGGAAGGGACCACCGGTGCCCGCTTCGACCCGATGGACGTCGAGGGGATCGCCGCCAAGATGTCCTGGATCGCGAAAGATGCCCGGCGATGCACTCGGGGCCATGGGCCGTCGTGCTGCGGAGACCGTCGCACTCTGGGGTCCTGATCGGTTCGCGCAAGGCGTCCTGGAAGCCGTCGAGTTGGCCCGGGATTTCCCTCACCGACACTTGGATGTGGAGGCGGACCTCCCAACCGTATCCACGGCTTGACCGGAGGGCCCCACGGCATCATCTCGTCCCTAGCCGCTCGCACCCCACGGAGATACGCGATGAGCGACATGCCAATCGAAACCATGCTGGCGGAGCCGCGGCACCGACGCCGAACCGCAGCCCCGGCAGGACTGAGTCGGAGCTGGGTCCATCTCTGCAACGGCCTGGATCCTCGCCGCGACGGCGGCATTGTGCCGAGTATCCTGGGCATGACCGGCGCCCTGAGCCAGCTCCGAGAAGGCGTGACGGTCGTGACGTCCACCCCCTCGCGAATCGATCCGGCGAGCCTCGCCGCCAGCTTGACGCTCAAGGGACCGGAGACGCGGCTGGAGCAGGCGGTCCGCTCGGCCGAGGTTGTGCACCTGCACGGCCTCTGGCAGGCCCACACGCGTCGGGGAGCGCACGCGGCCCGCGCGGCCGGCATCCCTTACATGATCGCCGCTCACGGCATGGCTGACCCCTGGGCGCTGCGGCACAAGTACTGGAGGAAGCGGGTCTACCGGGCACTGGTCGAGTCCAGGAATCTCCGTCGCGCGTCGTGCCTGCATGTCCTCTCTCGTCCCGAGGTCGGACACATCCGTACGATCGCCCCGTGGACGCCGATTTGCTTCATCCCCAATGGAGTTGACCTCGCATTTGCTCGGGACTTGCCTCCCCGGTCGGTCCTGGAGGAGGACCATCCGGAGTTGCGCGGGAAGTTCGTGCTGCTGTTCTTCGGGAGGCTCGACGTCAAGAAAGGGCTCGATCTCCTGGCCGAGGCCCTCGGCCGGATCGCCGGCGATCGTCCGGACGTTCACCTCCTGCTCGCCGGCAACGACGCGGGAGCCTGGGCGCCGTTCCGCGACCGTATGGACCAGCTTGGCCTGACCGCGCGGATGACGTACCTCGGACATGTCGCTGGCGAGCGTGCCCGGCAGGTCTGGGCCGCGGCCGATGCCTTCATTCTGCCCAGCTACAGCGAGGGGTTCAGCATGGCCGTCCTGGAGGCGCTGGCGTGTCGACTCCCCTCCCTCATCACCACGGCCTGCCATTTCTCCGAGCTGGTCGCGTGCGATGGGGCCGTCGTCGTAACTCCCAATGTCGATGCGGTCACCCAGGGGCTTCGCGACCTGCTCGAGCGAGCTCCCAGTGAGCGAACGGAGCTCGGCCGCAACGGTCGTCGCCTCGTCGAAAAAGAGTACACCTGGAATCGTCAGGCCGAGCGCCTGGCTGCCGTGTACCGGTGGCTGAGCGGCGGAGGAACTCCGCCAGAGACCGTTGTACTCTCGTAGCCCACTGACCCCGCGGATCCGATTGGAGTTCCTCCCAGAACCGGAGGAGTCGCGATTTCCATCAAGTCGTCCCACAATTCCTCTTGAACGCGGTGACGCAAGCTACTATCGTAAGTCCGCTGCAATGGATTGCTTCGAGGAGACACCTCGGCCATGTCAGCACTGGCTTCAGGGAGGATGCCCGATGCTCCGACTCGACACCCAGAACCTCTCGCCGGGCAAACGTCTTCGTCTCCTGGTCAAGTACCTGATGTTCCCGGGGACGAACTGGATCAGCCGCGACAAATCGCGGGTCGTGCGAATGTTCCTCAACGGGACGCCCGACCGGCCAATCCGCACGCTCGACTGCGGCTGTGGTAATGCTTACTTCGCGTACGAGGCGATCCGGCGCCATGCCCATTGCGTCGGAATCACGATCCACGAGTGGGAAAAGCATAACTGTGAGGAGATGAGATCCTTCCTGGGACTGGGCGAGGACCAACTCGAGCTCCGGCTCGCCAGGCTGGATCAACTGGCCGACGACCCCGACCAGCAGGGACGGTTTGACCAGGTGCTCCTGCTCGACGTGATCGAGCACATCATGGACGCTCCCGCCGCCTTGCGCGATATCCATGCACTGACTTCCGACGATGGACTTTTATATATAACAACACCCAATCGCGACTGGGAGGGCAACGCCGACCGGATCCGCGTAACGCGCACCGAAGATGGCTGGCATGTGCGCAATGGTTACACGATCGAGCAGCTCGAATCGATCCTGGAGCAGGCGGGATTCGAGCCAGTGGACCGGATGCGGTTCGGGACCAAGGGATCCACGCTCGTGACATGGATTCAACATCACGTCTTTCGATCCTGGATTGACCCGCTCACGGTCTTGCTCTTCCCCCTGCTCAAGCTTCTGGGGATCGCGTTCTCGCCCTGGCGAGACCCCCATACCATCTTCGTGCTGGCGCAGCAGCGCCGCGCGGCATAGGGTGCAGCCTTGCATCGCGAGGGCGATCTTTCCGACTTGACGCGAGGGACCGTCTGGCCTATAAGCGTGCGTGTTCGGGGAGAATGCATCATGCTTCGATCAAGGACGATTGAATGCCAACGCCTGCGACCGAATCGGTTTCGCCGCGACGATTCTCCTCAGGTCACAGATCGATGAACGGTGCGGACCTGTCCGACCCGATCCACAGCGATGAGGCTCGGGACGACGTGCTCGTCGCCTGTCCGGATGCGAGATCTCCGGCTTATCAGGCCGTCGTCGGCCTGGCCCGGGCGGGTCGGCTCGGTCGATTCGTCACGGCGTTTTATGATCGGGGCGACGGCCGGCTTCCGCGAGTTAGCCAGACGGGTCGCCCCGCGTCACCTCGATCGGTTCGAGCGGCTGCTCCGACGTCGTCACGAGGCGCGAGATCCCGGGCCGCCGGGTCCGGTCGGACTGGGGCTTCGACCTGGCTCTGGCGGCCGAGCGCCGACTCGCGACGCAGCCATCCCGAGGTCCGGCTGCGGCTCGCCCGATGGCGGACTCGACGGTTCGACCGGATCGTCGAACAAGCCTTGGTTCGCGACCGTCCGCGCGCGGCACTGTTTTTCAGCGACGTCGCCTCGGAGTTCGCCCTGCCCGCGTGCCGGCGGCTCGGCATCGCGTCGGTGCTGAGCATGGTCCACGGCGACGTCCGCGAGGAGCGCCGGGTGATGGAGGTCGAGGCCGAGACCGCTCCCGACTTCTTCCCGATCTATCTCGGCAGCGGCGAGGTCGATCCCCGGGAGATGGCCTGGCTGCACGAGCGCCGGCTCCGCGACATCGAGCTGGCCGACCGGATCCTCGTGCCCTCCGAGCACATCGCCGGCGAGCTCGTCAGGCACGGCACGCCCCGCGACCGGATCGCCGTCGTGCCTTATGCCGCCGACACGCGCCGGTTCGTACCCGATCCCGGCAAGACGCATGGGACATCCTGTACGTTCCTCTTCGCCGGAGGGATCACGCAGCGCAAGGGGATCAAGTACCTGCTGGAAGCCTGGCGGCTGGTCCGGCGGCCGGGCTGGCGGCTCCAACTGCTGGGTGCCCTGCCGGCGGACCCTGGCCCGTTGCGGCCGTACCTTGACGAGGTCGAATGGCTGGGGCGGTTTCCGCATGCCGAGGTGCCCGCCCGGATGGCGTCGGCCGACGTCTTCGTGTTCCCCTCGCTCTTCGAGGGGTCGGCCGTCGTCACCTACGAGGCCATGGCGTGCGGCCTGCCGTGCATCGTCACGGCCGAGGCCGGCTCGGTGGCCCGGCACGGCCGGGACGGGCTCATCGTGCCGGCCCGCGACGTCGAGGCCCTGGCCGCCGCGATGGAACGGCTGGGCACCGATGCCGCGTTTCGGGCGGCGTGCGCCGTCTCGGCCCGGGCCCAGGCCGAAGCTCACGACTGGCTGCGCTACCACGACGCTGTGATTGAGGCGGTCCGATGCGTGACCGGCCGCCACCCATGACCTGGACCTTCGCCGTCGCGCTCACCCAATCCGCTTCGAGGAATCGATCCCATGAACGCGAAGTCACTCGTCCGTGAACTGCTGCCGCGTCGCCATGTTGCTCACCGGATCATGAGCGGTCCGCTGCGTGGGATGCGGATCGTGACCTCGTGGCACGACTATCCGGCGGCGATCCTCGGCTACACCGAGCGAAAGCTCACCGACTGGCTGCTGGCCAACGCCCGGCCGGGCGAGACCTGGCTCGACGTCGGCGCCAACTGCGGCTACACCAGCCTGGCCCTGTCGCGGGCCGTCGGGCCCGAGGGCGGGTCTTCGCCTTCGAGCCGGCCCTGCCCACGGCGGCCTGCCTGGAGCGCACGGCTCGGGCCAATCGCCTCGACCAGCTCGTCGCCCTCCCCTTCGCCCTGTCCGAAGCACCTCGGCCGGTCGTCTCTCGGTTCGCGACCGAGCGCGGGATGATCGACTCGCAGTTGCCCGCCGATGGCCGGCTCGAGATGACCGCGATCGTCGCCGTCGGCCTCGACGCGATCTGGGACGGCATCGCCGACGGCAACCCGGTCGTCCACGGCATCAAGATCGACGTGCAGGGCATGGAGCTCGATGCCCTCCGCGGCATGCGACGCCTGCTGTCCCGGCACCGGCCCAAGATCGTCCTGGAGATCCACCGCGACGTCTCGCGCGACGACGTCCTCGCCCTGCTTGAATCATGCGGCTACCTCCTCGACACCGAGCCGATCGACGACACCCTGGGCGCGTTCGCCGACCCGCAGAGCAACGCGAGCTTCATCTTCCAGGCCGACCCGTTCCTCCCCGACGAGCCGCCTGACTGACGACCACCGGCAAACGGACGAAACGCCGCCATCGAGAGCATATGCCGCGAAGGACCGGCGGCGAGGTCAGCGGCAGCCGAGCCGGAGACCTCTCGCCGAATACCACCGGACGGAACGAGATCGCGAACCCGTGACCACGGTCTCAGGCCCGTGATCGCGCGGATGGTGATCACCGAGGAGTGTCGCTCTCTCAACGGGGGCTGGCTCGGTCGAACCTGGGAATGCCCCTGGACTGCCTGGGACGCTACCCAAGGAGTTTCTATGCAACGCTCAGTAACCGTGCCGAGAGGCTACGGAGTCAGAACTCATGATGACGACTCATCCTTCGAAATGGTTCCGAGCCGCGAGGGTCGTCGCGCCGATTCAGAACGCCGCCCGACCGAAGCGTCCCGGTTAGCGTCGTGGTGCCGGTCAAGAACGAAGCCGATAACCTGCGACGATGCCTCCCGGCCCTCTCATGGGCCGACGAGGTCTTCGTGGTCGATAGCCAGAGTACCGATCGAGACCTCCGAGGTTGCCGGGGACCACGGCGCGACGGTCGTTCAGTTCCACTTCAATGGGACCTATCCCAAGAAGAAGAACTGGGCACTGGAGAACTTGCCGTTTCGCAACGAGTGGGTCCTGATCGTCGATGCCGACGAGGTCGTCGTGCCCGAGCTGGCCGGTGGAGATCGAGCGGCGAATCGCCCAGGACGAGGCCGAGGGATATTACCTCAACTCCCGCTATTACTTTCTCGGCCGTCGGATCCGCCACTGCGGGTATTCCGAATGCTGGAATCTCCGGCTCTTCAAGCATCGCCTGGGGCGTTACGAGCGGATGCCCGACTCGACCGGTGGTCGTGCGGGCGACAACGAGGCACACGAGCATGTCGAGCTGGAGGGACGGGTCCTCCGACTGGAGAACGAGCTGGATCACTACGCCTACCCGACGATCGCCGCCTGGGTCGAGAAGCACAATCGCTATGCCATCTGGGAGGCCGCGCTCTATGAGCAGTTCCTCAATGAGCCGATCCCCAAGACCATTGGGCCGGGCAAGCGATTCAAACGGCGGCTCAAGAAGATCGCCTTGAGGTTGCCGATGCGCCCCGCGGTCCGATTCGTGTACTCCTACTTCCTGCGCCTGGGCTTCCTCGATGGACGGCCTGGCCTGGTCTTTTGCGGCCTCCTCGCCTTCTATGACTTTCTGGCCGCGGCCAATCGATACGAGCAGCAGCTCGCGCGAGGTCCGACACGGGTGGCGTGCCAAACAACAGGGCGAGCTCGACGAGACAGGAACAGAAAGGTCCCCGTCTCGCCGGCTCGCCCCGTTGAAGGCTGCTCTCCCACTCTCGTCAGCTCGACACGTGCGAGGAAGTGGATGTGCTCGTGTTCGAGGAGCCCCCGTTGCTCGCCGAGGATGAGCTCGAGGTCTGCGTGGTCGCACTATTCGACCCGTTCTGTCCGGACGTGACCGAGGAACCGGTCGATGTTCCCGTCTGAGCGGAACCTCCCGAGCCCGACTGGCCCGAGGTGGACGATCCGGAGCTCGAAGTCGTCGCGGACGCCGAGCCTGTGCCGGGCTGGCTCGTCGTCGAGGCACCCGTCTGCGTGCTGGTGCTGCTCGAGGACGGCTGGCTCGATGTGGAGCTGCCTGTCGTCGTCGTCGCGGACGAGGAGCCCGTGTTCGCCGTACTGGTTGGCGAAGTGGAGTCGGGGTCGGGCAGGGCGAAGGAGTCGGGGTCGGGGTTGGGCATGGCGTCGGCGTCGGGGTGGTTGTCGTACTGGTCTTCGAGCCCGAGGTGCCTGAGGACGGCGGCGGCACTCGACGAACCGCCAGCCGAGGACGTGGATGAGCTGCCGGTCGAGGCGTTCGCGGACGAACCGCTGCCGAGGTCGTCGAGGTGGACCCGGTCGTGCTTGTCGAGGCACTCGCCGAACCGCCCGAAGTCTGGCTCGTCGGGGCCGGAGATTGCGGGGTGGTTGTATTGGATCCCGTCGTGGTATGTGTGGACGACGTGGTCGGGGTCGGCGTCGCCGTGGGTGAGGTCGGGGTCGGCGACGTATTCCAATTTGTGGTAAAGGTCGTCGTGGTGTTCCCGTCGTTCTTTGACCCGGAGAGGGAGACGGGCGAGGTGACCGTTGTGGTCGTGGTCGGTGTCGGGCGTCGGGTGGCGTCGGCGTGGTGCTGGCCGATGTGCTCGAAGTGCTCTGCGTGCTCGAGGTCCCGCCGCTCACCGACGGCTCGACGTTGATCATGGGCTGAACGTTGATCACGGGCTCGACGGTGATCGTCGCGTTGTTCGACGCCCTCTGCATGATGGCGTGGCCGCGACGGGACGTTCGTCCTTTGTGGGTGATGAGCGACCGTGGCGTGGTGGGTAGATGTCGTGGTCGGGCTGGAGGTCGTCGGAGAGGCTGTCCCCGTGTTGACTTCCGCAGTGCGAACATGAGCCGCGTGATGACTCATTGGATGGCCATGGTGGGCCATCGACAGCAAGAGTCGGCCTTCCAGGTCTTCGACGGACCCCTGAAATTTGACGCGACGCCGGGATGATTCACGAACGACTTTCTGAGCGGCAACCTGAAGAAACATGGCCCCTCCCTGGGACAAAACGCCCTACGCTGAGAGCGATCTCGAGCCGGTCATCTTGACCGACTTACGTACACCCCGGCGAGAAGAGACGTTCGATTGAGTTGGACCGGCAAGCTCCGTCGTAACCATGAGGAGTTCTTCCATTTTCCCTTTCCGGTTCTTCGTGATTTCTCACAACAGGCAGGAGAAGGGGACCAGGAAAGAACTTCGGTCGTCAGGGCTCGGCCGAGAACGCGCCGAAGCAGGGTTGATCGACACTCGATTTCTCCCCGCCGCAGCGTCCCGTCTCACCGGGGTGTCTGCAAAACTAAGATGTCGAAGTCGGTTCGGAGTGTGCCACCCATTCTTGACTTTGTGACGAGGTTTCTGGTGAGGAGCTCGTTGGGAAGAGGGGTCCTGACCCGCCGCCGGACCGATGCTCGATCAGTGCCGTGAAGTTACTGAGCGTTGCAGAGAAAACTTAAGCTCCTGATCGTCACCCAGTTTGGTGTAGCGCGGCTTCCTCCCGCGGCCTGAAGGGCCGCAGGAGCTCAGCCCAGGGAGAATCCCTGGGTTCCAGCCACCGGCCACAACCCGCCGGCCTGGAGGGCCGGAGGCGCACGATCCCAGTCCTGGGCGAAGTTCCGAACCGTCACCGGCGTCGCGACCGGGGCCAGTGGATTCTCGCGGCCCTTCACGTCGCGGGTGCTTGAGACCTTCGAGGCCCCCAGGGATTCTCTCCTGCGGCCCTACAGGCCGCGGATGATTGGGGCGTTGGACGTCCCAGGGATGCTCCCTGGGCTGGGTTCCTGCGGCCCTTCAGGCCGCGGGTGCTGGCGGTCTTCGAGGCCCCCAGGGAGCTCCCTGAGCTGGGTTCCTGCGACCCTTCAGGCCGGAGCAACGCTCAGTAAACCCCGAGAGCTTACGCGCTCCGGGAACTCTTCGTTGAGCACCCTCGCCAGCCGGATCCCCGCTCGATAGAGCCGCTGACGCACGACCGGCAGGTTTTCCACCTGGTAGGCATGGGCCAGCCTCTGACCGCTCTTGATCTTCTGGCGGGTCGCGGGATTCTGGTAGGCTTGCCTGGCGCCGAGCAGGCTCTCGGTCGCCCAGTCCTCGACGGTGCCGCCGATCACCTTGGAGCGGGCCTCATCGGTGTCCATCGCGACGAGCTCGGCGAGCCAGCGGTCCTCGTCACGGCTCGCGTGCTCGATGATGCCGGAGTCCCAGACGCGATGCATGTTGGAGCCTTGGTCGAAGAACTGCACCTGCGTGTCGTTCCCCCCTCGGTCGTGGTTGTCCCCGACGTGCAAAGGCATGTGCAGGTCTTCGACCAGGTGCATGAGGAATCGGAGTGCCAGGCGTCGTTCCTCAACCGGACGGGTCGGGTCCTTGAGGATCGCCCGGAACTCCCGGATCTTCGGCACGATGTAGCCTTTCTCGGGCTCGGGCCCGGAGAACCGGTCATCGTACCGGTCCTGGTCGAGCGGCACGTCCACGTAATGCCATGGACCGCTCCCCTTCACGTCCCGCCGATGTTCGTCGGCCCACAGTGAGGCGGTCGCGAGCGACTCACCCGGTTCCAGCAGCGCCGCGATGGCCGCCTTGGCCTTCGGATTCAGGTGACGTTCAGCCAGCCGGGCGGTGAGACGGTGGCCAAGCGGTCCCCAGGCCGAGGCGGTCGTCGCTGCCTGGAGTACGAACATCAGGACCAGCGGGGCAGATACTCGTCGCATATCTCGATCCTTCCGGGGCTGGAGAAACCTTGACGCCATTGAGTCCAGCCTACCGGATCGAGCAAGTGATTGCACCACGCTCTCACAGTGTCGCCCCTGTCATCAACCTGAATTCGATGACGATGCGCTCCCATCGCGGAGATGTTCTATAGTCATTTATGGTGGGATACTATGCGCCAAGCGGCACGTCGGGGCGGAGCTGGTCATGTCGCCGAGAAAGACCAGTCGCTCGAGAAGCGGTTTTGATTATCCAACGGTGAAGTGGCGAAAAGGGGGACACGAAAAGGGGACACGAAAAGATCGCTGATCTGTCCCGCTTTTCGGTCCCCTGGACCAAGAAATGGGGAGCAGGCCAGTAGCAATATCGGACCTGTCCCGCTTTCCCCAGTTATCCCGCTTTCCCCAGCCCTTCGCCTTAGAAAAAACGTGTGCCATTCAAGCCTGACCCAAAGCCTTCCAAGTCTGACCCAAAGCCTTCCGGGACTATCTCGCTCTTCGTAAGTGCGACCGAAGATCGGCTGCAACGCTCAGTAAACCAGCGTCCGCCAGGATATTCGCCAAAGGAGTGACCGATCGCGCGAGCCGACCTCGATCGGTTTCTGCATCTGTTCAGTAGGCCAAGGGGTCTGGTTTTGGGGCGGATTTCACTGGCCACCGTCGACTCGAACCCGGAGGCGGCGGTGTATGGTCAGAACAGCGGGTAAATCTCTGGGTCCTTCCGCTTCTTGCGCGACCGCAGCTTCCACTTCTGGATCACGTGCAAGGGCGCTTCACCCGGCTTAGGAGCGAGGACTTCGCCGGGCTCGCTCCGATCGGTCGATTCGCCGCGTCGTGGCCGCCCTGCGCGATACTCGTCGTGCTCATCGGTCCTCCGGTCGAGGGTGTCCTAGCGAAATCGGTGCCCAGGGACCGCTTGGCGGCGACCCGGGGTCGGTCAGTCTTCCCAGTAGGCGCGGGGCGATCCCCACATCCGGCCCAGCTTGCTGGCCTGGGGGGCCAGGGCCCGGTAGCCGGTCCAGACACGGCGCCAGTGGTCCTCCACGAGCTCAATGCCGCCCCGGGCGAGCATCTCGTCCATGTGGCACTTGATCGCCTCGATCGCCCAAGCGGTGTGGCCCGTCGAGACGTTGTCGATGCTGTTGTGAAGCTCGACGAAACAGGGGTCGAAGCCGTGATGCCGCAACGCGTCGATGGCGCTGCGATAGGCCCCGCCGACCCCGGAGAGCTCCATCGCTAGGTTCAGGCCCAGCGTCTCCGCGAGGAACCGCTCCGGGAACTGAGAGACGCAGAGCCAGAAGACGGGCACTCGGAACGCCTCGGGGCGGAAGCAGGGCCACATGCCGAACTCGGGAGTCCCGAACTCCGGGAGCGGCACCCCCATCTCGGTCAGCAGCCTGCGATATACGTTCGGGTGGTTGAGCTCCATGTCGCCGTTGCCCACCTCGTCGTAATAGATTTGGAACAGTTTGCTGCCCACCGGGGTCCGGCTCCGGCCGGCCTTGAAGGCATTCTGGATCCAAGCCCCGTCGATGAGGATCATCGGGGCGAGCTGCGTCGCCGACTCGATCAGTTGCTCCTGAGTCTGTTGCGGCTCACCGGCCGGACCGCCATAGGAGGCGACTTGCCGGGCGTGCTGGGCCTCAAGCCAGTCGTCGAGATCCTGGTGCTCATAGGGCTCGAAGGGGAGGGCTAACGGACCCCGGGCCAGTCCTCTTCCGGCCATCCGGAGCCACCGCGATGCGAACCATCGCGCATAGTCCCTCAACTCCGGGAAGAACTCGATCTCCAGCAGGTGATGGTACAGCTCCCCGACCGCCATCTGCGAGAATCGCTTGATGCGATCGGCGCGGATGGGCCGCTTTCCGGCCCGCAGTTTCGGCACGCTTCCACCGCCGCCGCCCGATCGTTGCGGGCATCTCGGGACTTCGCCCGTGGCGGAGGCGGGGCCAGGGGCGACCCCATCGTCCGCCAGGTGGTCGATCCACTCGGCGATGACTTCCAGCTCTTCCGGGGAGAAGATCCGGAACATCGGCCCGCGAAATGCCACTAGCTCGCGGAAGAATGCGCTGCCCTGCGCGTTGCCCGGGGTCACGTACGGCGACCGGGCGAACGCATCCAAGAATTGCCCCGGCTCGAGCCGGTCGGGGTGGAACCAATCGTCGATCGACTTCCCGCCCACCCAAGAGCCCGCGTGATAGCCGCGGGCGTAGCGCGCCTTCCGGGCGATCAGCTCGACCATCTTCGACCTCGGGCTCGGCTCTCCGGTCCGGATGAATCCCAGGCACGATTCGATCACCCGGCTCGAGGCCAGGGACGCCGTGGCGAACCCCCGGCGGACACGGCCCCAGTGCGCGTGGACCCCGACCTCCCCACCTTCCGCGGCTCCGTCGAGGAAACACCGGATCGTGGCAACCACGGTCTCGGAGAGGCCGTCGGGCTGGGTCTCGGGGCGATGCAGGTCGAGGAATCGCGGAGTCCCCCCCAGCCTCACGACTTGGTCGCGCAGAGCAAGGACGACAGGATAGGCGCCGCAGACATAGTAGAAGAGGGTCACGCCCAGGATCTCAGGGGTGAATGACATGGGGAACTGCGAGAGGCTCATCAGGAAGACGGGCTCGCAGAAGGTGTCGTCTCCGAGGTCGCAATGCTCGGCGAACGCGTACGAGTCCGACTCGGGCAGGTGGATCCCCAGGACATGCAGCAGGTCTCGGTACACGTTGCCGTGGTGGCGGCTCAGGTATCCCTCGCCGATCTCGTGGGCGTACAGCTTCAGGGTCCCCACTTGCCAACCTGGTGTGCGAGGTCGCAGCCGATGAGACGTTCTGCATCCAGCAGCCGTCGAGCAACGCCATCGGGGCAAATTGCTTCAAGAGGTGGAGGCACTGGCCGCGGGTGAGGTCACTCAGCGCCCGCGACAGTTCCTTGCGCCGCTCGAGTCCATGGCCACGGAGGTCGAGGAACCGTCGATCCAGCTCGGTATGGTCCTCAGGCCCCAGCAGGTCAGGCGCGTCGCCGGGGGCCCGCTCGACCTCGGCAAACCGGGCAAGAACCAGCTCATGGGCCACCGGCAGGGCATCGGGATGTTCCTCGATGTGGTGCAGGTAGTAGTAGAGGTAGCGCTCCGGGATCGACCGGTAGGCCGCCGCTCGAACGCCGGGTTGCGACCCGAAGTCTATTGCGGGTACGGAACCGACGCAACGTCGGGTCGCGGTCACGCTCGCCATCCCAGCCTTCTTTCCGACGACCATCTCGCCTGGATTCCCACAGAGCCGAATCCGGCCAACAAATATAGCCAAGACGCCGGCCAAATCTATAGATCTTACATGGCCTCCCACATCGAGTCAACGCGGCGGGACCGTCTGTTCGTCCATATAGCGCGAGTGGTGACGGCGGACGTGGGGATGCAGAGCCCTGGCCAAGACCTCGTGTCCGAGCTCGGTCGGATGATCGTCGCCCGGGAAACGACAGCGTCTGCGGCGGATGGCGGGGATCCTCCAGAATTCCGGGAGGGCATCTACGAGCTCGGCACCCTCCTCAGCGGCGAGCTCGGCGAACCGCCGGAGGTAGCCATCGGCGGCGATGCACTTGAAGACATGGCTGAACGTCGGGATCGGGAAGATGAGCACCGGGACCTTCGACCGACGGATCCACTCGCTCAGGATCGCCTTCATCAACAGCCAGGCCGGGCTTTGCGGGTCGTCGTACTCGGCCGGGCTGCGGATTCCTCGGATTCGCTGGGAGAGGCAGTGAAGCTCGGGCCACGACCGGACCAGGTCCCGGGCGAGGCTCGAGAGCCGACCGACCCCGGCACCGGCCTCGTCGTCCGGGGCGTCCGGGTCGACGGGGTGCAACTCCTGCGGCACCGGTTGGTTCTCCAGGTGCAACGCACCGTTGACGAGCCGGAAGAACGGCTTGGAGCGGCGGACGACCCTCTGACTGGCTGCCTCCATCACGAGATGCTCGCCCGAAAGGTTACGCCAGATGTTGGACACCATCGGGCTGAGGACCATCAGGTCGTAGGAGATCCGGGAGACGTACTCCCGGAAGACCAGGTATTGCTGGTCTGTCCCGGACCCCGGCAGCCCGAAGTTCAGCACCTCGCACCTCGGCAGCCGCTGCTCGAGCAGGTCGGTGTAGCGCCGGTCGTTGCAGATCCCGTCTCCGGCGGTGTACGAGTCGCCGAAGACGACGACCCGGAAGGTCCCCTCCGGTGAGTGCTCGGTCGCCTCGCGATCGCAGCGGAATCCGACCCGGTTGCACCGCACCACGTACGGCCCCACCTCGTGGGGCACCAGGGCCGACTGCGCTGGAATGAACCGATAGCCGATCACCGGATGGTACTCGAAGAGCTTCTGTGCCACGGGTCTGTCGCATTCCCGGAGGGGTCGGCGTTCGAAGGACAAAGAGGTCGGGTGACCTGCTCGGCGCGGTGGCCGGACATCGACCGGCGCCTCGAGACGGCCATGACCGGCGCCCCCGGTCGTCGTCGGGCCGGGCGCAGCGAAACCACGCTTGTCCGATCGTAGCCGTCATCGAAGGGTCTTTCAACGGCCAGGCGCAGGACTCGCCGGCCGCGCGGGAGGGAGGTTTCTCCGGCGGCCAGGATACCGCCCGGGTGCGCCTGCGCGGTATCCTGGCTCGCCGGCACTCGTCGGGGAAGAAAGGTCCGACCGACGATGCCCGGAGCGTTCGTCGGATCACAACGTCGCGAGGAGCCCGATGAAACTACTGGTTGCGATCAGCTCGTATCGCGTGGCGGATCTCACCATCGACTGCCTCCGGTCCCTCCGCGCGGAGGTCGAGCGCATCCCTGGCACGCGTGTCGCGGTCTGCGAGAACGGGTCGGGGGGTAACGAGGCCGACCGCCTGCGGCGGGCGATCAAGGTGAACGAGTGGGGCTCGTGGGCCGACCTGATCGTCGTGCACCCGAACCAAGGCTTCACTGGTGGCACCAACGCCGCCATCCGCCCGGCACTCGAGGCCGACGACCCGCCCGAGTATGTTCTTCTGCTCAACGCCGACACGGTCGTCCAGGAGGACGCGCTCGGAGCCTTGGTCGCCTTCATGGACCACCACCTCCAGGCCGGGATCGCCGGGAGCCGACTCCTCTGGCCCGACGGCAAGGTCGGGGCCTCGCCCTTCCGGTTCCCGGGAATCGCCAACGAGCTGGACCGTGGACTCCAGCTCGGGATCGCCTCCCGGCTGCTGCGACGCTGGAGCATCCTGATGCCGACTCCGGAGGCCCCATGCCGGGCGGACTGGGTCTCTGGCGCGAGCATGATCCTCCGCCGCGCGATGCTCGATAGGATCGGCCTGTTGGATGAAGGCTTCTTCACCTACTGCGATGACGTGGACATTTGCCACCGCGCCCGGCGGACCGGCTGGGAGACCTGGCATGTCCCCCAGAGCCGGATCATCCACCTCGTCGGCTGCTCCACCGGGGTGACGGGCCGCGGGCCCAGGCCCAGCGCGCCCCGCCTACTGGCACGAGGCGCGCCGACGCTATTTCCTGAAGCACCACGGGCCCTTCTACGCGGCCGCCGTTGACGCCGCCTTTCTGCTGGGATACCTCTCCTGTCGCGCCCGACGCCGGCTCTGCGCCGACCCGACACCGACCCACCCCACCTTCTGGCCGACTCCTTCCGCCAGAGCGTCTTCCTCACCGGATTCCGGCTCAGCTCGGTCCAGAATCCCGCTCTCCGCGAGCCGCCCGCTTCGTGAGCGGCCCTGGCCCGTCCGCCGCCAGGTCGATTCCTCGGCCCAGGCTCACCGCCGGAGGGTCGGGAGGCCGGACGGACGAACGAGGAGAGTACGCTCCTGCACTTTACCCGTCTCGAGGCAAGTGACCCGGGACCGGCCGACGCCCAGTCGGCGGTCGAACCGGATCTCCGCGACCGGCCGGTAACCGAGGTCGATCGCCAGAGCGATCATCGTGCGATCATAGGGGTCAACCAGCATTCGGAGAAGCGTGCGCACCCTTCCCGAGAGAGCTCCCCTCCGACCCACGATAGTGCCGCGCGACCGATCCCGCGACCCCGGAGATCGGCCCGGGTCGTGACGTGATACAGGTAGGCGTCGGCGCCCTCGGCCTCCAGAATGTGGCCGAAATCCGCGACGTAGCAAGGCCCCCAATGCACCCAGCACATAAAAGCGTTATGATTTGGCAGGAGTCGAGCGACGAAGCAACGGTCGCCGGCGTTGAACCGCCGTTGGGCGACGCGGGGGCCTAGACCCAGGGCGAACAAGGGGCCAACGTCAGCCGGCCCCGCCTCCCCGAACCCGACCCCCGTCGGCGGTTCAACGCCGGCGGGCGGGCTTCCCGCCGTCGCCTCCAGAAGATGAACCACGGCCGAGCGCCAGGCCCACCGCCGCGCTTCGGAGGCGAGCTTCCGGGCCGCACGCACGCAGACCTTCGCGGGCGATCGTGGTCCCCACGCATTCATGCCTTGTAGACTCCGATCCCCTGAGTCGTCGCGAACTCGGCGTAGGTGGAAACCCGATCGTGAACCAGCGGCAGGAAGTCCCGATACGCTTGGAGGTGGGTGGCGATGTCGCGATCGATCCACGGGTCCGGGACCACCGGGCTCAGAAGGATATTGTGGCAGATCAGCCAACCTCCCGGCTCCAACCGGCCCAGGAGCTCGCGGGTGATCGGGTAGTAGATCCCTTTGCCTCGCCGGTCGGGATCAGGGTGGTCGGCCGGGGCCTCGGCGTCGAGCAGGGCGACGTCGTAGGTCTCGGGCCGATGGCGCAGGTAGTTGATCGCATCGGCGATCTCCACCCGCGCGCAACGAGCAAACCCCAGTCGCGCAAGTTCTTGTCGGCGAGGGCACAGACCCCCGGATCGACGTCGATAAGGATCGCCTCGCCCCCCCGCTCGCGGACCGCCGGCAGAGCCCAGACGGTCCAGTATCCGTAATACGAGCCCAGCGAGATCAGTCGGCGCGGCCCGAGGATCTCGGAAAGGGCGAAGACCAGGCGCTCCTCCTCCGGGAAGATCGACGTGGCGTAGCAGCCGTGCGCGAACCGGGCCCGGATCGTGCGGCGGTATGCCTCGAACTCCTCGCGGTCATACCGCGTCGTCGAGATCAGGCCGTCCTGGTGCAGGCACTCCAGGATAGTGTCGACGTACGCGCGATCGTCGAGGGGCATGCGAGAGGCATACCGCACGAGCGGTGGCGACAGCCCACGGTCACGCAACGCCTCCTCGTAACGGATAAGCAAGCCGTGGAACTCCTCTCGCGAGAGCGTGCCTGCCGCGAACGCACGATAGAAGTCGAAACGTCCGAGGCGCTCGACGAGGATCTCGGAGAGCGTCCCCTTCGAGCTGCCGGCGCCCAGCATCGCGCCCAGGATGTATCGCGTGATCCCCCGCACGTCCCAGTCAAGGAGGTAGTCTCGCATGAGGTGCGATCGAAGCATCGTCGTCCTGGCCTCCTAGCGGAGGAAGGTGCTCAAGGGAACCCGGCCGGAACGCGCCCAGCTCCGGCAATCCGCTGATCGAACTCCTGTCTCGAGTTGAATCGCACAGGATTATAAGGCCACGATGGATCCCAAGGAAGGAGGAGGGGCCGGATCTTGATCGGTCATACCCACTTCTTTGGCGTCTCGCGTTGGAGATTCGCCTGCAATCGGTCTTGACGTTGCCGAGGATCAGTTCGACGCCGGCGGTCCACGCGAGTGTCCCGCGGGTGGCGCGACCGAGGGAAGGCTGGGGTCGGGAAGGCTGGGGGGTCGGTTGACACTCCCCACGGCTTTAGCCGTGGGGAGGAGCCGCGCCCTTTCGTGTTGGTAAAAGTGAATGTGTCTTGAAACCGTCCATGTCCCGTCGTATCATGGTGCTCGTTGGAACTGGCCTTCGGCAACCGAGGATGCCGGGTTGGAGGGGAATGGCTCTCTGTAAAAGGCCAGCCGGATTCAGAGTCGCGAACATCTGTAAGGCACCCTCTGGGCAAACGGTTGAGAGCAGGTGGACTCGTGACAGGGCCGAACACGGATGGTGTCAGGCGGCCTATTGTAGGAGCCGTTGAGCCAGGGGAGCGAAACCCCTGGGGAGGCTACTTACAAGCCCCAGCTTCAGCTATGGGGTGCCTGACACACCGCCCCGAATCTTCTTGACGGGGCTGGGATCCGTGAAATCGCACGAGCACGGGCGGACAGACCGACTCAAAGGGGCATCACTCAAGGACGCATGGCCGGACCAAGGAATGGGGAGCAGGCCACCCCTGGACGGGACGAGTGAAGAGGCGGCGAAGATGTAGACCGGCTTACTGGCCGTCAGGTCCCGGTTCAGGGGCCGGAAGGTCGGAGTCCGAGTGAGCGACCGATTGCACCCAATGGTTGAGGTCAACCGGGTCGAGCTCGTCGGTTGGACTGGCGATCGAGCTCTCGAGTTGGGCGGGGCGGGTGAAGAGGCGACGGAGCTGGACGACCCACCGCGCCATCGAGATGACGAACATCACCCCGAGGCCAATCAGCGTCCACCGCAAAGTGGGGTTCATCCGGTTGTCAGCCGGGGCGGAGAGTTCGTGAGGCTCCCAGCCGATCCGGCCGACCAGGACCGGTGCCCCGCGGGCCACGTCCGCCGCCTCATATTTCAAGATCTTGAGGAAGTAGCCGTTGAACACGACGCGCTCGGAGATGTCTGTGCCGATCGGGAGCCCTTTCGGCGCATCCTCGAACACGCAGTCATACGGGACCTTCGACGTCTCCGTCGAGGAGATCCAGGCCTCGTAGAGCCATCCGGTCTTGCTGAGCTTCGACTCGTACCGCATCACTTTTCGTGCTGTGCCGAGGAGGTGGATCGGGACCCCTCGGTAAAGCTCCGGGCGCTCCCAGAGGTGTGTCACCACGATGTCGCGACGACTCTCGCTGGCCAGTTGTGTGGGGGTCTTGCTGCGCGCGCGCTCGAGCAACCGTGCGTAGGCGGCGTTGTCGCGGAATGACATCGGCGTTCGATCGGTGACGGTTTCGAACTCGATCGAGCGATCGGCGACGACCGGTTCTGGTCGATCCTCGACGGTGAGTGGCGGCTCGACCGGAGCGGGCTGCTTCTGGGCGTAACTCCAGAAGACACCCCAACCGGCAAGCATGACAATCGACAAGATCACCAGGCGGGGAAGCTCGGAGCCCCGAAAAAACGCGGAAGACCGTTGCACAATCAGTGACTCTCTTTCAACCCTCAGGCGATCACTCGCCTTCGCCGGGGTTTAGCTCCTCAAAACTCACCTTCGGGTCTTTCTTCGCGCGGACAAACGCGTTGGAAAAGGAATTGATGACCTTCATCAGCTCGGAATACCTCAGACGAGGATCCACCTTCAGCAACGTCTGATCGAACGGCAGATTCGGGTCCTGGAAGTACTTGTCCAGCTCCTTCTCGAGAGCGGCCGGATCGGTGGGTATGGTCAGCTCGCCGACAGTGATCTGGGCGAGGCTCCCTCCTGCACCCGCTCTGAGAATCGTGGGCAACGTCCGCAACGAGGCGGGCAGCTTGTCGGACGCGGCCTCGGTGGGGGCCTCCGCGGAGATGGACGTCGCCGGCTGTGCCGGGAGCAAGTTCATCACGAACTGGCCCTCGGTCGGCAACGGCTTATAGGTGAGCACGAAGAACGTCAGGAGCTGGAACGCCATGTCCAGCATCGGGGCGACCGGCACCGTGGGCTCTTCCGCGCCTCGCGTCTTCTTTTTCTTTCGCCGCACGACTCGCTCTCCTGCAAGTGGCTCACCAACGGGCCGTGAAGAACCAGGTGCCGATTCCGTTGCCGGGACCTGGGTGTGAAACCCGCCAGGTCCGTCGACAATGGGCAGCTAGGCGGGTTTCACCCGCCCTGCCGCGATGGGCATTAACCGCTGCTCATCGCCTTCAAGGCGAACTTACGGAATCCGTTTGCCTGACAGGCCTTGATCAAGCTGAGCACCGAGGCAGAGGTTGTTTCCTTATCGGCGCGGAGGACGATCATGGTTGGGAGGCTCCCCGAGGCATCCAGCTTGATCCCGCCGGCCTTGAGGTTGAGCTTGACCAGGTCGGCTTCGTGTTTGATGCTCTGGATCGCCTTGTGCAACGGCTGCACCTCGCCGTGCATCAAGAGATGCCCGTCGTGGTCGATGTTGAGGACCAGCCGATCCTCGATGTGCCTGTCGTCGTCGATCGGCCGGGCTGAGCCGGCGACGGGCAGGCGAATTCTTTGATCGTAGTTCTCGTTGCTGAAATTCATGACCAGCATGAAGAACGTGATCAACTGAAAGACGATGTCCAGCAGCGGTGTCAAGTTGGGCTCGGCCTTGAGTTCGGTGCTCACCGAGACGGACATGGCATGACCTCCAGACACGTTGCTTCGCTTGGCTGGCAGGCTTACGCGGTCTTCGCGGCCTTGGCCGCGGCGACGAGGGAGTTGATCGTGCGATCGGCTACGCGGGTCGATTCCATGGTCATCTGGGCAATGCGATTGCGAAAGAAGGCGAAGAAGAAGATCGCCGGGACCGAGAGCGAGACGCCTTCCAGGGTGATGAAAAGTGCTGTCGAGATTCCTTTTGCAACCTGGTCCGGCCGGGGCTGGGCGCCGGCGGCCATGGCGATCTCCTTGAAGCTCATGATCATCCCCCAGATCGTGCCGACCAGCCCGATCATCGGCCCGAGCGTACCGATGATGGCGAGGTAGCTGATCCTCATGTCCATGCTGGTGACGATCTCTTCGGATGCCTCGCTCATGGCTTCCTTGGCCTCGGCTCGGCCCGCAGGCAGGTTGGCGATGCCAGTCCGGACCAGTCGGGCCAGGAAGGAATCGTTGTCCTTACAAGCATCGTAGGCATCCTGGAACTTCTTATCGCGGATCGCGGTCTCGAGACGCTCGACGAGGGGAGCGGGCACGGCCTCGCTGATTCTCAACTCCATGAACAGCCGGATCACGAGTGCCGTGAAATAAATCGACAGAAGGAGGAGGAATGCTCCGATCGGCCCGGATGACTGGATTGCCAGAGTGAGCAAGGAATCCGGAGGGGGAGGGCCAGTCCCCGCGGCGGGCGCGGGCGCGGCGGGATTGGCCGCCTGGGCCGGGGCCGCGTCGCCGGCTGGGGGAGCCGGGTCCTCGTCCTTGGCCGGGGCTGCATCCTTGGCGGCCGGAGCCGCATCGGCCTTGCCGGCCGGCTCCTGGGCGCTGACTAGACCGAGATCACAGGTGGCGAGCCAGGCCAGGACCGCGCTGAGTATCGTGAAAACGAGCCACCGCCGTTCAGAGAGACCGGCTCGGCGGGTACGAAAGAGCTGCCGCATCGAAGAAATCTCCACCGACTGAAACCGGTTCGCCTGTGCCGCGACGGACGCCTAATCTTTTAAAATACGCGGCCGACCGGCGTCAGTGACATCGAGTCCGATCCGAGGTCGTCCAGACGGGAGCAACCTCTGCACACTCTCGACCACGTCCCGGGGGCCTCCTCGGAGCTTCTCACACTACATGGGAAGAGTCAGAGTTCGGCCGAAGGATGGGGGGAAGGCTTGCCGCGGCCTCGTTCTGGCGAAGAACTCGTTCCAGGAGGCCGAACGGCGCCATCGCTCTCGGCCGGATTGCTGACTCCGGGGTAAAGTGAGACGCACTTAGCATTTACTATCCGACGGATCCGGCGCGGTGTCAACTCCCGACGCGAGCGGAATGGACTCGCCTCAGTACGGGGGTTTTCGCGTAGAATTGGAGGGCTTGCTTCATCTTGTGGGGCCCTATGCGGTATCGACTTGAAGATCGTCGTTGCGATCATGGGTTGCTCCCCCGCCTGGAACCGGAAATGATGGAGGGGGCGAATCACGGCGGGTTGGTGGCCCGTCCTGGAAACCTTGCCAGCCGGCGCCCGATCGAGAACGAAGGACCCGATCATGACCTCGCTCGTCGTCTTGTGCTGCCTCGCCTGGACCCAGGACGGGTTCCAACCGCCGAGATCCTCCGCGCCTGCCAGCCCGGCACCGGCCGATGTCGTCGCCTCCCTCGAGACCGCGATGGTCGATGCGATCGCCAAGGCCAAGCCCTCGGTGGTCGCGATCCACCGCGACAAAGCCGAGAATACGCAAGAAACTCTGGCGGTGCGCGGGCGCAAGCCGGCCTTTGACCTTCCGGAACGGAGTCCGCTCGATATTGGCTTTCGCCGGGCCGCCGACCCCGACGATTTCATCTCGTTCGATTATGGTTCCGGCGTCGTCATCGGCGACCGCGGTCAGATCCTCACGGCGTTTCACGTCGTTCGCGGGGCGAAGCGGCTGCGGGTCCGCGCCGCCGGCCAGGTCCCGTTCGAGGGCGAGGTGATTGCCGCCGACCCGCGCAGCGACCTGGCCGTCATCGCCCCGCGTGCGATCCCGGGAGTGGATCCCCCGCGCTTGAAGCCGCTGGCGATCGGCGATGCCTCGCGGCTCCGCAAGGGGTCCTTTGTCATCGCCCTGGGCAACCCGTTCAACGCGGCGCGCGATGGCAGCCCGTCAGCGAGCTGGGGCATCCTGTCAAATCGGGCCAGGCACCTGATTCCGTCCGATGACGCCAAGGCCATACCGCTGCGGTTCCTTCCGACCCTCCTCCAGCTCGATGCCAAGCTGAACCTGGGCATGAGCGGCGGGGCCGTGATCAACCTCAAAGGGGAGCTCATCGGTCTGACGACGACAGCCGAGAGCCCGGCGGGGTTCGATGCGCAGGCTGGATACGCGATCCCCATGGACAAGCTCGGCCGTCGCGTCGTCGAGGCGCTCAAGGACGGCAAGGAAGTCGAATATGGACTCCTCGGCATTCGCTCGGCCGACCACTCTAACCGGCTCAGTGAAGTAACCCGGCATTCGCCCGCCGACCTGGGACATCTCCAGATCAACGACGAAATCATCGGGGTCAACGGCGTGCCCGTCGATGACTTCAATTCCTTGATCCTCGCGGTCAATGCTTATGCACCCGGTGACTCGATCCGGCTCAAGGTCCGTCGGTTCGACGAAGTGATCGAGCGAACGCTCGTGCTTGCCAAGTACCCCGTCGATGGGGAGATCATCGCCACGAATCGGCCCGGTCTGTGGAGGGGCCTCCGCGTCGATTACACGAGCCCCCAAACCTTCCGAGCCGTCGGGCCGCAATTCGAAGATAAGACCTCGGCGGGGATCGTCATCACCGAGGTCGAGGATGGATCGCCGGCCGCCTCCGCCGGTCTGAAGAAGGGCCAGATGATCCGCCGCGTCGGGGAGCGGCCCGTACCGACCCCACGGGCATTCGCCGAGGCCGTCGCAGACCAGGACGGCCCCGTGACACTCGATACCGATCGCGGCTCCGTGACTGTAGGGAAGTAGATTGGTCCTTTGTCCTTGGTCCTTTGTCCTTGGTACGCTTCGCATGTCTCCAGAGCGATGCCAGGACGCAGGGGACGAGAACGACACAGAGCGCGTAAAGCTCGTCGCCAGGTAACCAAGGACCAAGGACCGAGGACCAAGGACAAAATCATGAAAACTGACGAGCTTCGCGACGCGTTCCTCGATTTCTTCGCCACCAAGGGCTGTGTGCGGCGTCCCAGCGACGTCCTGGTCCCCAACGATCCGACCGTGCTGTTCACTCCGGCCGGCATGAACCAGTTCAAGCAGGAGTTCATGGGGCTGGGCGACCCTAGCTTCAAGCGCGCGGTCACCTGCCAGAAGTGCTTGCGCACCGGGGACATCGAGAACGTTGGCAAGACCGCGACTCACGAGACCTTCTTTGAGATGCTGGGCAATTTCAGCTTCGGCGATTACTTCAAGCGCGAGGCGATCCACTGGGCCTGGGAGTTCCTGAGGGGAGTGCTCACGATTCCGGCCGATCGTCTGACCATCACGGTCTACCTGGACGACGACGAGGCGTACAACATCTGGCACGATGAGATCAAAATCCCCGCCGAGCGGATCACCCGCATGGGGGAAGACGACAATTTCTGGCCGGCCGGCGCACCGACACACGGCCCTAACGGCGTGTGCGGACCGTGTTCGGAGATCTTCTATCACGGGGCCGGCCCAAAGGAGGTCGAGATCTGGAACCTGGTCTTCACCCAGTTCAACCGGACCGGTCCCGGCCAGCTCGTGCCCCTGCCAAACAAGAACATCGACACCGGCATGGGGTTGGAGCGGACCGCGTCCTGTCTTCAAGGAGTCTCCTCGGTCTTCGATACGGACATCTTCAAGCCGATCGTCGCAGCGGTCGCAGCGGCGCTGGGAGTCCATTATGACCGCGAGCACCGCGATGGCGTTCGCATCCGCCGCATGGCCGACCATAGCCGGGCGCTGGCGTTCTGCATTCATGAGAACGTCCAGCCCGGACCGAATGAACAGGGTTACGTGATCCGCCGGTTGCTCCGTCGCGCGGTGCTCGACGCCTACCAGATGGGGCGCCGCGAGCCGTTCTTGTACCAGATTACCCCGGTCGTCGCCGAGGTGATGAGCGGCCCGTACCCCGAGCTCGCCGAGAGCGTGAGTCGGATCCAGACGACCGTCAAGCAGGAGGAAGAGCAATTCCTCCGCAATCTCGAGGATGGACGCCCGCCCCTGGATGACGTGTTCCGCAAGGCCAAGGCCGCGGGCTCCGAGGTCATCGACGGCCGCATGGCGTGGGACCTCTACTCCACCTACGGATTCCCGGTCGAAATCACCGAAAGCCTTGCCACGGATCACAACCTGCGAGTGGACCTTGCGGGCTACCAACAAGCGAAGACGGAATTTGAGACAAAGAGTCGAGGGACCAACGCAGGCCGTCGACGTCTTCGCCACCGGTCCGCTGGACACGCTCAAGAAGGAGTACCACCGAGGCAGCGAGTTTGTCGGCTACTCAACGACCCGGGAAGAGGCCCGGGTGATCGGCATTCTCCAGCAGGGCCGGCTGGCCGACTCGGCGCAGGCCAACGGCGGGGCCTCGCTGGTCCTGATCCTGGACAGGACCCCATTCTACGGCGAGTCCGGCGGTCAGGTCGGCGATACCGGGACAATCCGAGGCGACCGGTTCACGTTCCGGGTGACGGATACCCGGAAGGATAACGAGTTCGTCCTCCACATCGGGAACGTGGCCGAGGGTGAGATCGCGGTCCTGGAGAAGGTGCATGCGGAGGTCGACGCCGGTCGGCGCGACGCGATCCGGCGTGCCCACTCGGCGACCCACCTGCTGCACCACGCCCTGCGTAATATCCTGGGCAAGCACGCTCACCAGGCCGGGAGCAAGGTCGAGCCCGACCGCCTGCGGTTCGACTTCGCCAACCCGGAGGCGGTCGGCCGAGACCGGCTCCGGGCCATCGAGGACGCGGTTAACGAGAAGGTCCTCACAGCCGCGCCAGTGAGCTGGACGCTGATGCCGATCGAGCAAGCCAAGGCTCAGGGGCGCAATGGCGCTCTTCGGCGAGAAGTATCCGGAGATCGTCCGGGTGGTCCAGATGGGCGATTTCTCGCGCGAGCTGTGCGGAGGCACCCACCTCGACAGCGTGGGACAGGTCGGTCTCTTCAAGATCATCGGCGAGGAGTCGGTCGCGGCCGGCGTTCGCAGGATCACGGCACTGACCGGCAAGGCCGCGCTCGATTATGTCCGTCAGGAGGAAGAGGTCCTCGGCGACCTGGCTTCGACGCTCCGCGTGCCGCCGGGTCAGGTCGGCCAGCGAGTGGCGAGCCTACTCGAGGAAATCAAGACGCTCAAGAAGCAGGCCGGGGAACGGCGTCCCGCGAAAGGCCCGGGAGTCACGGCCGACGACTTGCTCGCCGAGGCCAGAGAGATCGCCGGGGCCACCGTCGTGGTCCAGTCGGTCGGCACTGCGACTGCCGACGAGATGCGGCAGTTGATCGACGTCCTGCGACGCAAACGGGAGACGCGGCTGGCGGTCCTGCTGGCCTCAACGGCCGACGGAAAGGTCCAGCTTGCCGCCGGTCTGTCGAAAGACCTGGTCGAGGCCGGTCTGCACGCGGGCAACTGGCTCAAGGAGGTCGCGCCGATCGTCGGCGGAGGCGGGGGCGGACGCCCCGATCTCGCCCAGGCCGGCGGCAAGTCGCCCGACCAAGTCCCCGCCGCCATCGAGAAGGCAATCCAGACCATCAGCGCGCGGCTCGCTTCTTGAATTGGCGAGGTGACATCAGGAGCATTCCATGATTGCCTTGGCGAACTCACTGATGGGCATCGCGGCCCGGGGCAGGGCCGCTTCCACGTCGGTTTGACCACCTGGTCCGTGACTCACTCCCCGTTGCCCTCGGACTTGGCCGACGACACCATCGTCTCGATCACCTCGCTGATGAGGTTGAGATCGAGCCAGTGGACTTCGTAACCGTCAACCTGGTTGGCTGTGCCCTCCTCGGGCATTTTGTAGTAGACGGCCTCCCTCGGCGCGCCGCGGGGGGCACGAAAAAGCCAGTCGGGGTGTGGCACCTCATAGAGCGTCCCGTCGACCATCTTGATCTGAAACGGCCGGAACGGTTGCCGCCGGAGAACACGGCGGATTTGCTCGGCTTGGGCCATGGTCACTTCCCTCCTGATTCGTCGGCCTTCATTCGCTCCAATACGGCCTGTCGCGCATACGATGCCTTCTTCAGTCCTCGCTCGCGGGCGAGTCGCTCGAGCCGCAGATGATCGGGTTCCGATAGATCGAGCCGGACCGGGCGAGCGGTCTTCTCGACCTGTACCGCGTTGATACGCTTGGTGCCCTTCTTAGCCTTGGCCATGGTCAGTCTCCGCGTCGGGGCCTGGACATTCCCGATCCGAACCATCGCCGTACACTGGTCGCACCCGCATTGTATACGTGGACGTCGGACCATGTCAACAAAATGTAGACAGGCCGTAGGTTCCCCGTTTCCGACCTGGTTCAAAGTCAGGTAACAGTCGAGTGACCGGTGGGAGCTTCTCTCAACTGCCTGTTTCCTCCATGCTGGCAATGGGTTCCAAACCAATGCCATCACACGGAGGAAACAGACATGTTGGGTCAGAGTATGTTCCTCGTCTCCGCCACGCAAGCCGATCTGGTCCCGGTCGTCGTCTCGGTCTCCTGCCCCGCAAAGCAACTCCCGCCCCAGCAGCGGCCGGAGTTGGCCGTGCAAGTCCTCGCCGGCTCCGAACCCATCGCCCAGTTGGCCCGCCAGCATCAGGTCAGCCGCAAGTTCCTCTACCAACAGGCCGACACGGCACAACTCGCTCTGGAGAATGCCTTCGACCCGCCGCAACCGGCCGAGCCGGTCCTCTTCCATCTGCCGGTCACCAAGTCGTGGCTCCGGCAATTGGTCCTGGGCTTGGTCTTGACCTGTCACAGCCCCTACCGCGGCGTCATGGCGCTTTTGGGCGACCTCTTCGACACCAAGCTCTCGCTGGGGACCGTCCATCACGTGGTCCAGGCCGCCGTCGCACGGGCCCAAGAGATCAATGGCTCGTACGATCTGGCCGGCGTCCGCGTGGGAGCCCATGACGAGATCTTCCAGGCCGGACAGCCGGTCCTCGTGGGCGTCAACACCGCCTCCACCTTCTGTTACCTCTTGAGCCCGGAGGAGCACCGCGACGCCGACACCTGGGGGGTGCGACTCCTGGAATTGGCCGAGCGCGGCTTCGCCCCCGAGGCCACCGTCGCCGACTTCGGTACGGGCCTGCGCCGGCCAGGATCTGGCCTTGCCCCAGGTCCCCTGTCGCGGCGACGTCTTCCATCTGGTCCAGGACCTCGAGCAGGCCGTCTCTTACCTGGAGAACCGGGCCTACGACGCCCTGGATGCCTGCGCGCGGCTGGAGCGACAGCAGGCCCAAGTGCGACGGCAGGGCCGGCCTACGCAGGGTCTGGCCCAGCGACTGCGGCGGGCACGGGCCGCGTGCGACTCGGCCATCGCCTTGGCGGACGATGTCCGACTCTTGGAAGAGTGGCTCCGCCACGACGTGCTGGCGGTGGCCGGGCCCTGCCATGCGGACCGCCTGGTGTTGTATGACTTCATCCTGGCCGAACTGCAAGCGCGCGTCCCCTCGTGCCGCGCACCGCCTGAGCCCGATCCACCGGCTGTTGAAGAAGCGCCGCGACGAATTGCTGGCCTTCGCCCGGGCGCTGGACGAGGAGCTGGGCCAGATCGCGGGGGCCTTGGAGGTCTCTCCGGATGAGCTCCGTCGCCTCCTGAGGGCACGGTGCCGCGATCAGCGCGACCCGCGGCGCTGGGCCGAGGAATCTGCCGTGCGGAGCCAGCTCCGCGACCGGTTCTACCCGGCCAGCCAAGCGATCGATGCACTGGCCGCGGGGACGGTCCGGGCCAGTTCGCTGGTGGAGAATCTCAATAGTCGGCTGCGGACCTACTTCAGCCTGCGCCGCCATCTCGGCCCCGACTACCTGAACCTGCTCCAGTTCTTCCTGAACCATCGCGTGCTGGAGCGGAGCGAGCGACCGCAGCGTCAGGGCAAGACGCCAGCGGAACTGCTGACCGGCCAGGCGCACCCGCATTGGCTGGAGCTGCTGGGCTTCACGCGCTTCGCACGCCCCTGATCCACGCAGTCCCCGAGTCGCCTCCGAGAGCCTGGCTCGCCCAGGCACGGGGACGGTCCGCGCCGTGACCCCGAACGGCCAAACTGTTACCCTGGAAAGGGAGATTTTGAACCAGGCCCGAATTACGAATTGCGGATGGATATAAAGCCTGGTTTCAAAGGCATTTATGAATTCGCAATTCCCAATCTGAATCCTTCCATCGGATTCTTTCACAAGCGCTAAGACGATCTTGCCACTCCTCCGGCCGTTGGAATCGATGCGTCCTTGGTTTATACTGTTCCTCTCGGCAACCGAAGTCCGGCCAAAAGCACCGTAGCTTGAGTGAACGCATGAATGCAACGACCACAGAGTCCGCCGCCACTTCTCTTGATGAACTCCTCTCCCTTTCCAACCGGTTGATGGAAAACGTCGGCCTTGTTGTACTCGGCAAGCCGGAAGTCATCCGGCTCTCCGTCGTCGCCCTGCTGGCCGAGGGCCACATCCTGATCGAGGATGTGCCCGGGGTGGGAAAGACCCTGCTGGCCCGGGCGCTGGCTGCCAGTATCGACTGTTCCTTCCGGAGAATCCAGTTCACTCCGGACCTGCTGCCATCCGATGTCCTGGGTTCGAGCATCTATCATGCGCCCTCGGGTGAGTTCGTCTTCAAGCCCGGCCCCTTGTTCGCCAACGTGATCCTCGCCGACGAGATCAACCGGACGACCCCGAGGACTCAGAGCGCCCTGCTGGAAGCCATGAGCGATTGCCAGGTGTCGGTCGAGGGGAAGACCTATCCGCTGTCGCCCCCCTTCATCGTGCTGGCAACCCAGAATCCCTACGAATTCGAAGGGACTTACATCCTCCCGGAAAGTCAGCTTGACCGGTTCATGATCCGGCTCCGGATGGGATACCCCATACGTTCGGAGGAGCGAAAGGTCTTCGCCAGCCATCGCGAAGGCGAGCCGGTCGATTCGCTGGGGGCGGTACTGACGGCCGAGGACGTCTTGATGCTGCAGCGCGGCGTGCGAACCGTCCAGGTCGATGACGCGATCGGCGACTATTTGCTCGACATCATCCACGCGACCCGCCGGAGCGAGGACCTCCATGTGGGCGTCAGCACTCGAGGTGCCCTCACGCTCTACCGCGCTGCACAAAGCCTGGCCATGGTTTCCGGCCGGAATTACGTCATCCCCGATGACATCAAGACCCTGGCGGTCCCCATCCTGGCACACCGGGTCGTCGGCAAGTCCTTCCTCCAGGCGGGCGAGTTCGGCGCGGCCGAGGTCATCATCCGCGATATCATCGATCGCATCCGGGTGCCCACATGAGTCTAGGGCGGATCGAACCACTTGGGGATCGAGGGCGTGTTCTCGGCGGGGAGCGGAGATCGATGAACGTCGAAGACAAATCTCGTCATCGTGGGCCGCGACGCCGGCTTCGACGTTTCGCCAAGGGGCTTCTGGGCGCGCTGGGGCCGTCCGAGCGATCGATCCTGACCCGTGAAGGGCTGGTGTACTTCGTCGTCAGCCTTGCGCTCCTGGTCGCGGGGTTGATCCAGCAGGTGAACCTGATCCTCCTCGTCTTCACGCTGGCGGCGGGCCCGTTCTTGGCCTCCATCTTCGGGGGCCGTTCGATGCTGCGCCGGCTGACGGTTCATCGTCGTGTCCCGGCCTACGTATTCTCCGGCGATCCGCTCGTTCTCGATTATTCCCTGGAGAACGGCCGAAGGTGGTATGCCGCGCTGGCCGTGTTCATCGACGACTCGGTGGTCCCCGTGGACCGTGCGGTTTCGGGCGCGGCCGCGCTGACCCCGCGTGTGTTCTTCGCTCGGATTCCGGGACGGGAGCGGGCGCGAATTCACTGGCAGTGCCCCACCCCAAAGCGCGGAAGGTACCGGTTCCGGGACCTCGACGTCGGTACCCGGGCTCCGTTCGGGATCGTCGAGCATCGCGTCACCATCTCGCTGCCGGATCAGATCGTCGATCTATCCGCGGATCGGCCAGCTAACCCGGCGCTGGTTCCTGATCCAGCGACAGGCCACCGAGAACCGTCGCGGGCAACGGCACGATCAGTCGGCGCAGCAGATGGAGTACCACGGCCTGCGCGATTACCGGTCCGGGGACAGCCCGCGGTGGATCCATTGGCGGACGTCGGCGAAGCGCGGCGAGCTGATGGTCAAGGAGTTCGAGCAGCAGAACGAACAGGACATGGCGATCCTGGTTGACCCCTGGCTGCCGCGGACCAAGGCCTCGGCCGAGCAGCGCGAAGCGGTCGAGCAGGCGATCTCGTTCGCCGCGACGGTCTGCCTGGAGACCTGCCGTCATCAGGGGCGGCGGCTCGTCCTGGGCTGGACTGGTCCATCGCCGGGCGTCCGCCACGGGCCGGCATCGGTCAAACTGCTGCACGAACTGCTGGAGCAACTCGCGATCCTCCGGCCGGCCAGCGAGGGGGGGCTCGCGGACCTGCTGGATGCTCTGCCGCCGGTCGTGCTTCGCGAGGCGATCCTGATCATCATCTCGACGCGGCCGCTGAACCTCCTCGAGGAGGCCGAACGCACGTCTCGGCTCTCCGGCGCCGCCGCGCGAAGCCTCATGGGCCGAGTCATTCTTCTCAATGCCACTCAGGGCGACCTGATTCCCCTGTTCCAGACCGGCGAAGCCACCACCCAGAACATCCTCCAGCACCGCCTCAGCAGCGCGATCCAGGATCGGCTCTCGAGCCAGGATCAACGCCGCCGCGGCCTCGAGTCCGAGGACGACGAAGCCATCGGTACTCGCGCCAAACCGACCCAGGAGGGAGGGATCGGGCCATGAACAGCTATCTGATCTATCGCGCGAGCTTCTACCTGATGCTCACGGTGGCCACCATGGCCTTGAGCGGCGACACCTCCGAGGCGCGGCCGTTCCAGATCTACCCGTTGCTCGTGAGCGTGGCGGGAATCATCGCCTTCCTCACGGTCGATCGCCACCCGCTCTGGGCGCTGTCGCGGCCCGTGGGCAACTTACTGGCCGCCATGACCCTGGTCGTTCTCTATTTCGAGAATCGTCTCGATGATGCGCAGTTGATCCGCGCCCTCGGTCATTGGCTGGTCTACCTCCAGTTGATCAAGTACTTCCTGCCGAAGACCCCCATGGACGATTGGTTTCTCTTCCTGCTCGGGCTCATGCAAGTCCTCATCGGCGCCGTCGTCAGCCAGAGCGACCGGATCGGGTTGTGGCTGTTCGTCTGGGCGATGCTGGCAATCTGGGTCCTGGGCCAGTTCTTTCTCCAGCGCGAGGCATGCCGGTTCTTGGCCTCCGGGGACGTGTTGGGCACCGGTCCGACGGTCCTGCGCCCGAGGCCAATCGACCCCTACGCCGGCCTGTTGGACATGCCCTACGTCGTCGCGACGGCCCGCGTGCTGGTGACGACTCTGGCGCTCGGGGGCCTGATCTTTCTGACCCTCCCGCGTCAGACGGGTGCAACCCGTTCACAGCCCGGCTCCCCGATGGCAAAGCACTTGACCGGATTCGACGAAGAAGTGGCCCTCGGTCAGTTCGGCGAGATCCTGGAAAATGATTCGGTGGTGATGACCGTCGAATTCACCGATGGAGACGGCAAGACGATCGGCCCGCCTGCCGAGCCGCTCTGGCGTGGGGTGACCCTGGTCCGTTACGAGACCGGCAAGTGGCGGCGCCAGTCTCATAAAGTCTCGCAGATGTATGTCGGCTTCCCGGGACGTGGCCGTCCGCAGAAGCTGCTCCGGCAAAAGATCAAGCTCGAGGCGAACGACTCGGAGACCCTGTTCGCCATCCGCCCCATCCGGGATGCGGTCTCGGGCCCTCCCCGCGCATCGCCTTATCTCAACCCGATGGACGGAACGCTGCTTCGTGCGGAGGCTCGCGGAGGCTCCTACGATTACGAGGTGTTCTCCGATCCCGTGCCCGGCGGCACGCAGCCCGGCGAGGAAACACCGAGCCCCGTGCACATGGAATTCCTTCTCTCCATCCGGGAAGACCTCAAGGCACGGCTCCGCTCGATCGCCGAGCCGATCGTGGCATCCATCAAGCGAGCCAGGCCGGAACCGACCAGCCAACGCGCCGTCGGGTCGAGCGATGTGGAACATGAGAAGCTGGAGCTCGCGAGACGGAAAGTGACCGTGGACCGAGCCCTCGCCCTCGAGGCGTACCTGCGCGACTCCGGGCAATTCAGCTATAGCCTCCACATGGCCCCCGTCGATCCCAAGCTCGATCCGGTCGTGGACTTCCTCGTCAACCGCAAGGAGGGGCATTGCGAATACTTCGCCAGCGCGCTGGCACTCCTGCTCCGCTCGATCGACATCCCGGCCCGGGTGGTCAACGGATTCAAGGGGGGCGATTGGAACGACCTGACGCAGACCATGAACGTGCGCCAGAAGCACGCGCATAGCTGGGTCGAGGCTTATGTCGGCTCCGAGCCGGACCGCAGGCCCATCTGGATCACCCTCGACCCGACACCCTCCAACGAGCGCGCGGCGTCGATCGCCCATGTCGGTGGGATCGCCGGCAATTTCCGCCCGCTGACCGATCTGATCCGGCATATCTGGGTCTTCTACATCGTCGGCTACGACCGCGACCGGCAAAACCGCCTCCTCTACGCCCCGATGCTTCAGATGGTCGGCTGGGTCCGGGAGAATTACAACAAACTGGTCGTCCTGGCCAGGAAGGGATTCGCCCTCCTCTTCCGCTTCGAGGACATCAGCGCTTTCATCAGTTGGAGGGGAGGCGTCGTCACGTTTCTCGGGACTTCTCCTGGCGGTTGGCCTGGTCTTCCTGATGTACCGGCTGGGTCAACGCGTGCTCAGATGGCTCCGTGGCCCGGTCGTCGACTCGGCCTCGCTGACGGCCGGTACCCTGTTCTACCGGCGATTGACTCAACTGCTGGCCCAGCTCGAGCTGGAACGCACTCCGTTCGAGACTCAGGGCGAGTTCGCCGTGCGCGCCGCCAAGTTCCTGACCGGCCAGGGTCATTCGACGCAATCGGTGGCCGACGTTCCTGGAGAAGTGGTCGACGCGTTTTATCGGGTGCGATTCGGCCACCTGGAGCTCGAGCCGGCCTCGCTCGAGGAACTCGACGCCCGGCTCGATGCGCTCGAGGCCAGCATGAAACACGATTGAGAATCCTCGGTTCATCACCGGGATCGATGAGAATACCGAGTGGAACGCACCGCCCTGCCTGTCCGGCGGCCGCGGTCGACGAACTCGGCTAACGGGAGACGAGCGACGGATGCGAGTTGGAATCGTCGGGTTCGCGGGAAGCGGGAAGAGTACACTGTTTCAACTCCTGACGGGGGCACGCCCCGATCCAGGCAAGATTCACTCTGGACAGCTCGGCGTCGCGATGCTTTCCGACCCGCGGCTGGACTACTTGGCGACGCTCCATCAACCCAAGAAGGTAACGCCGGCCACCGTGGAGTTCCTCGATACGCCCGGACTGATGGCCGGGTCGCACGCCGACAATCCCCAGCGGCTGGCCCTGATCCGGGAAGGAGATGCTCTGCTGATCGTCTTGAACGGTTTCGGCGGCGGTGACCCCGCTGCCGAGCTGGCCACGTTCCGCGAAGAGATGCTCTTCGCCGACCTCGGGGTCGTCACGAATCGGGCCGAGCGTCTGGAGGCCAGCGTCAAGAAGCCGCGGCCCGATCGGGAAGCTCTGGGCAAGGAACTCGAAATGGTCAAGATCGTCCAGGCCGTACTCGAAGAGGGCAAGAGCGTTGCCACGCTGGGGCTCTCGGCGGAGGACAAGAAGCCGCTCCGTTCATTCGGACTATTGACCGACAAGCCCCAGGTGGCGATCCTGAATGCACCTCAGGGTCAAGGAGTGCCCGATTCGCTTCGCGCCCTCGCACCCGAAGCCCTGGCCCTCGATGCCAAACTCGAGCTCGAGCTCTATCAGCTCGAACCGGACGAACGTACCGCATTCATGGCCGACCTGGGAATGCCGGAGTTGGGCCGGGAACGGATCATCCGTCAAGCTTACGACGCGGTCGGAATCATCACCTTCTTCACAGCCGGGGAACCCGAGGTTCGCGGCTGGAACCTCGAGCGCGGCGCCACTGCCGTGGACGCGGCCGGCAAGATCCACACCGACCTGGCCAAAGGATTCATCCGCGCCGAAGTGACGCCTTACGACGACCTACATCAGGCCGGCTCGGTCAAGGAGGCCAAGGCCAAACACTTCCAACGGCTCGAAGGCAAGGAGTACATCGTCAAGGACGGTGACGTGATCTACTTCCGCAGTGCACTGTAAGCGAGTGTCCTCGTCAGGGCGCGTTACCGGATTTCTCTGCCGGCGCCTCGGGGTGTACCAAAGACCATGTATGAGGATCAGGGCGGATGGATTCTTTCGCGGCGACCCGGACGGCCTGGCCGGCCGGATCACCAGGGCGATCGGTGGCGACCTGCCGGACCGGCCGTGATCCGGTCCGTCCCATCGAGGGGGCCTTTCCGACCGACTCGCGGATACCGCGTGGCTTCGGCGAGTCGAATCGACCGGAGCATGGCTCGACTGTGTTGACCTCGCCGGCACGGCGACGACTGCGGGCGCGACCTTCCCCATCGAGCCTCTGGGAACGACCGGGTCTTTCGCTGCGGGATGTTCAACAGAATCCGCTGAGGACCTGACGATCGGTTCCGAGCGTGGCCCCATCTCCGGGACGGGTTTCGCAGTCGGTTGCCCGAAAACAATCGGTCCGGCGATCGGATCGCGCGGAGTCGAAGCCCTCGACCGCTTCGGGTCGCCTGGAAACAAGACCACGGCGAAGAAACAAACGATCAGGAAGCTGAGGACGATGCTCGGCCCGGCTTGTCGATTCATGGTCGTTGATCGAAGAATGGTTTGTCGTGGGTGCGAAACTTGATGCTGTACTCTCATTCTTCGGCCAGGACGACCTGAGACTTGAGTTTCCGATCACCGATTTCTCGGAGAAGATTGCTCGAAGCGTGCCGAAAGAACCGAAGAAAACGTTTGGTCGATGGACGGCGTCCGTACAGGCGTTTTCCATCTCCTCCTTTGGATCGAAACCCGGATCCAGCACGCGAATCCATGATCCCGGAGAGGTTGAGGATCGTAGAACCTGGTGAGGACCGCTCACGAAATGAGGCACAATGCCGTCGGACGTCTCGGCTGCCCTTGTCCGCCAGACGGCGCCCGGTTAAGATGAGAATGATGAAGTCGGCCGTTTTTGAACGAAGCAATTCGGTATCAGATCAGGAACACAACCCCATGCCCCGGATAGCCTTCCGTCCGTTGGTGCTGATCGCGGTCCTGGCGTTGATGGCCGTGATCATCGGAGCCCAGGCCCCGGGCCCTCAGCCCGATGATCAGGAAATTGCACGGGAAGTGGTCGAGCTGGTTGAACGAAATCACATGGCTCGTCCCGTTGATCGACGATGAAATCGCCGTCAAGTGGTGCGATAATTTCATCAAGGATCTGGATCCCCAGAAGTATTACTTCTTGAAGGCCGACGTCGAAGAGTTCAAGAAGGACGCGAAGAAACTCGACGATCAAATTCGCGAGGGCAACATCGACTTTGCCAAGAAGGTCTTCGAGCGATTCGTCCAGCGGAGCGACGAACGATTCAAGACGGCGATGGAGTTGCTCAAGCAGAAGTTTGACTTCACGGTCGATGAGTATCTCACCGACGATCCCGACAAGATTGACTATCCGGCCGACAAGGCCGAGGCCGATGCCCGCTGGCGCAAGAAGGTCAAGCTGGATCTGCTGATCGGCAAGGTGGTTGAAGAGCTCAACGATGCCGAATGCGATCCGCAAATGGACCATCCGCTATCGCGATCGCAACCGGATGTCCCATCAGATCGACTCGAACGAGTTGCTCGAGATCTACTTGACCAGCTTGACGAAGACCTTCGACCCCCATTCCTCCTACCTCGGGGCCAAGAACCTGGAGGACATGCTCAACCAGTCACTCCACCTCTCGCTGGAGGGGATCGGCGCGTCGCTCCGATCCGAGGACGGATATGCGGTTGTCCAGGAGGTCGTCCCGGGGATGGCGGCCGACAAGGACGGCCGGCTCCAGCCGGAGGACAAGATCATCGGCATCAAGAAAGAGAATGGCGAAGAGGTCGATCTGGTCGAGAAGAAGCTCAATGATGTCGTCCGATACATCCGGGGACCGCGCGGGACCAAGGTTCGCCTGATCGTCCAGCCCGACGGAACCAAGGAACGGCGCATCTACGAGTTAACCCGCGAGAAGATCGAGCTCAAGGAACAGCACGCCAAGGGCAAGGTGATCGAGGCCAAGGCGGCCGATGGCAAGAACCTCAAGATCGGGATCATCAACCTCCCGGCTTTCTACGGTGACACCGTCGCCGTCCTCCGAGGTGATCCGAACGCCGTGAGCGCGACGGCCGATTGCAAGAAGCTTCTGGAAGACTTCAAGAAAGACGGCGTCGATGCCGTCGTGATGGATCTTCGGGGCAACGGCGGCGGCCTGCTGGAAGAGGCCAAGACGCTCTCCGGGCTGTTCATCGATACCGGCCCGGTCGTCCAGGTCAAGGAAGTCTTCGGCGTCAAGCATCTCGATGACGACGAGGAGGGAACGGCCTGGGATGGTCCGCTCGTCCTCCTGATCGACAAGGCCAGTGCCAGTGCCTCCGAGATCTTCGCGGGCGTGATCAAGGACTACAGCCGTGGTTTGATCATCGGCGACACCAGCACGTTCGGCAAGGGGACCGTCCAGAGCATCGTCCCCATCCAGAACCACTCGCGTCGCCGCGGCAATAACCCCAACCGCGGTGCCCTGAAGCTCACCATCCAGCAGTTCTTCCGGGCGAACGGCGACAGTACCCAGATCAACGGCGTCGCCCCCCACATCCACATTCCCTCAATGAACGATCATCGCGAGTTCGGCGAGGGAAAGATGGATAACGCCGTTAAGTTCGAGAAGGTGGCTCCCCTGATTCACGACCAGTACCATCGTGTTCCAGCCGATCTCGTCGCTCAGTTGAACGAGCGTTCGGCGGATCGGAGGAAGGCGGAGGCGAAATTCCAGAAGCTCGACGATCAGATCAAGAAATACCTCGAGCGGAAGGCCCGGCATTCGATCTCATTGAACGAGGCGAAGTTCAAAGCCGAGTACGTGCCCGAGGATCCTGAGGAGAAGGCCGCCGACGAGAAGGCCAAGAAGGATCGGAAGAAGAAGAAATTCGTCGAGCGCGAAATCTGGGCCTCGGACTTCTACAATGATGAAGTCATCCGAATCGTCACCGATTACCTGAGCCTGGGCTCGAAGGTCCTTGCCGCCGCACCCGAACGGGCCAAGATCGTGGGCCAGTAATCTTCTCTGTCACGCTCGGTCTCGACCAAGCGAAAGCCGGACTCACGTCCGGCTTTCGCGCTTCGGGCTGGGTCAGAGCTTCAGTCCAAGCAGTTTCGCGGCATTTCCGCGCTCGATCTTGGCTCGAACATCGGGTGGCAGATCGAAACTCGCGAGCATCTCGAATTGGGGCACATTCTGACCGGCCTTGAGGTAGTCGGTGCCGAACAGGAGTCGATTCGCACGTCGGATCAGGAACCTGCGGCCGAACTCGCGATCGCGCGTCAGCGCCCCGGCTCCCGAGCCCGCCGAAAGATCACCCCAGAGGTTGGGATAGGCCTGGAGCAGACGGTCCAGGGCACCGCCGGGTTCGACCGGCCCGCGTGGGTATCCGCCCAGATCACGCCGAGTCACGTTGCCGGAGATCGAAGCCCAGAAGCCGGGCCCATGCCCGATGAACGTCACGTTCGGGAATCCCTGAGGACGCGTTCCAGGCCTGGTAGGCCGGGCTCATCCATGCCGCGCTGATCGTCCATGTGGAACAGGACTGGGAGGTGCAGGTCGTCGCAAACCTCATACAACTCACGCATCTTCGGGTGGTCGATGGGGAGACCGGCCTTGTGTTCGCCGAATCCTTTGGCTCCCTCATCGACGTATTGCTTGACCATGCCCCGCAGCCCGGCGCGACCGCCGACGTACGAGGTCCGCGGATCGATGCAGCAGAACGGCACCAGTCGATCCGGGAATCGTACAGCCGCCGCAAGTGCCTGTTCGGTCAAGTTGAGGTAGCTCGACGACTCGGGCGAGACCAGAGGCAAGACCACCGCTTTGGCGACGTTATGCTCGTCCATCCAGCGCACCAAGGCGTCGGCAGTGAGCGGCGGGTCACCGACCCAGGTCCGCCCGATGTGGGTGTGGATGTCGACATAAGGACCGTGAGAAGGCGCTGTTCCGAGAACCTCGGCGGCCCAGGCCGAATGTGAGCCTCTTTGGCCAGTTGAGAGGGAAACCCAGGACGTTGCGGCCGTTGCCAGGAACTGTCTTCGCTTACAAGCTCGCCGCCTCATGGTTGGAGTCCTCCAGGCATGGCCAACGAAACGGAGGGACAGAGGCGTCCTGTGGGTAAGTCCCTCGCCCGACCTCCGCCGATCCGCGGCGATCAATCGAGACTTCCGGACTCATCCCTGGATCGCATTGGTCCGGCCCAGGGCGATGTCGAAGTCGCCCACGGCCGGGACCAGCATGGCGAGGATGGCAAAGCCATAAACGCCGGCGCTGACCAGGAATGCGGCCATGAGGTCGCCGTTGACCAGGCTGATGATGCAGTAGAACGTCCAGAACGGTGTCAGGATCGAGACCAGCGCGATGGCATGGGACGGATTCTTGGCCCCCAACGAGCCGAAGAGCGCCACGCTGCCGGCACCGATGAAGATCATGAAGCTGAGCAACTGGCGGCCGAACTCACGGTCGCTGAGCGCGATCAAGAACGAGCACAGCAGGATGCCGACCATGAGGAAGAAGATGGTGCCCAGGCTGTTGGCCACCGCGGTCCGGCTACTCGTATAGGTGATCGCCGCGTGAAGTCCCAGCATCGCCGCGAAGTGGCAGAGCAGGAGGAAATCCAGCAGGAAGAACACCAGGTTCTCGCCGGAGAGGATCCCCATGAAAGCCATCGCGATCGCCGTGAAGACGGGTAGCGCGATCATCTCTTTGCAATTGTAGAGCACCCCATAGAGCTTCCCGTAGATGAACTCCTTGGGGCTGAGTTCCGTGACCAGCAGCAGATCCAGTGCGCCGGTGTCGCGCTCGCTGGTCAACGCGGTCACTCCCTGGGCGTTGACCAGGATCAGGCTGAGAATCGTCAGGCCGACCGGGATCATGACCAGGCCGGATTGCATGGGGTTCTCCATGCCCCATCCGAGCTGGAAGAACTCGCCGATGCCCAGGGCGAAGAGCATGATGTAGCACCCCTTGACGATGAGCGGCCGCGCCCCGTAGGCGCGGGTCATCAGCTCTCGCCAGAGGATCGGGTTGGCCCAGGGATGGCGGTACAGCTGCTGCGTCGCCCCGATCCGCCGATGCGTCCGCCGCGGGACGTGCAAGCCGGTTGTCGGGCCCGGCTCGCCAACCGGTGCCCCGTGCCCGTTGGTGCTGGAGGCCGCGGTAACACCCTTCGATTTGTCGGGGAAGCGAGGACCGTCGCTCTCTCCCTGCATGAGTGTGGCCGATCCACTCGCAACCGTCGCCGCCGCGCCGACGGCGACTGGCGCCTCGGCCGATTCCTCCACGAACTCGACCTCGACAAGCGTCTCGATCGCCTCGACCTCGCCTTCCTCCCTGAGCTCTCGAGGCTCGTTCCGCCCTGGATTCCATGTTCGGAGCTTCCAGGTTCCGAAGGCCACCAGGATCACCGCGAACGTCAGGCGGCAGGCGATGTAGACCAAGCTCGACGCCCGGACCACGCCGGTAAGCTCACCCGACCGGGGATAGAGCACCGCCAGCATCGCGCGATAGGGATTCAAGACCTCGACCAGCGGGACGCCCATGAACTCGGCCGTCGGGAAGAAGATCGCGAATGCCTCGACGCCGGCCACCGAGAAAACGACCATGAGGATCGTCAGCGAGATTGACTGAAACGTCCGGTCTCGCCAGAGGGCGATGAGAAGGCCCAGGGCACCACCCGCCACTCCCGACGCGGCCGTCACAGCGAACAAGTTCGCCACCTGCCCGAATGAGATCCCGCCGAGAAGCGTGCAGAGGAACAGGAGCCCAACGCTGGCCGCGAGGATCGTCAGCACGTTCAAGAGGCCCGCGACCAACTTGCCCAGCACGATCTCGAGGTCACTCAGGTCGGTCATGAGTAACAAGGTGAAGGTACGGCGGTCTTTCTCGTACGAGACGGTTGCCGCCGTGAATAACGGCGCGAAGAATAGCATCAAGGTCAACTGGAGCATGGCGAACATCCAGTAAAGGATGCCGCCGAACCGCGCCACGACTCCGAGCTCGGTGACGGTCTGCCAACCAATGATCGATTGCCAGGCCGTCCACATCAAAATGAACAAGAAGCACGAGAATGACGAACGTCCGAGGTAGTAGCGTGCCGGCCGGGGGGCCGTCAGAACCTCGCGCGCAATGATGGGTCCAGCAAACAAGGACGAATCTCCAGGTTCGGCAGTCGCCAGGGTGGGATGAGACGGATTCGAGATCAATGCGGCAGACAGCGCCACCGCAATGTCGCCCCAGGGAGGCGTTGTGCGCGGGCCGTTTACCTTCGGTCAATTGCAACACGATCGGCCAAGCCTTCAGCCGACGTACGCTCTCGGACGGAGGATTGTTCGCGAATTCCCGAATTGGTGCCGATCTTGAGTTTACCAGATGGCCGACCTGGTCACCAAGATCGGCTCCCATTCGCCGTCATTGCGTCGAAAACAATGTCTGAATCTCGTCGGAGCGACCCGTCCTCGGCCCGATAGCGCGGCGACCAATATCATGCGTGCTTGGATTGATTCAGGTTTAGTGACGACAAGGCTTCAGCAGCCGTCGTCGAGTCGTTTTTGGACCATTGACAACCTTCCAAGGCGCATCATACGATCAAGTCTATCCCTTCTCGTCCTCCGTTGGCGATCACAGGAGCAACTTGGGCGTGTCCCGATCCGGACGAATATCGCTGAGCCGCTGGCCCATCATCGCTTCCCTGTGGATACCGTCAGTGCTGATCGCCTTGCGACCGGCCCTCACTCATCCCCCCTGCCCCGACGAGGTATCGCAACTCCTCAGTTCCTCGACCGCGATGGTCGGCCCCGCGGACTTGATGTCTTTCGGGTTCGATCCCCGGGGACTTTGCGAATCCCTCGCCGGTCTCTTCGTCCGACCCGACGGGACGCTCGACCTGAGATGGCACGTCCCCGAATCGTCGCGCGAGCGGATCGCCCCGGAGATTCGCGCGAGGCTCGATTGGCTCCGGTTTGCGGCGAGCGGGAAGGTTTAGTCGTGCGACGGACCGACGGCCAGGGTCAAAGGATTCCTCGAGGAGCCAAGCGTGCCTCCTCATCAGATCGGTGTTCCTTCGCGTCATCGAGTCAATCGGTACGAGTCCCTTTGAGCGTCCGCTCTCTGGCCTTGTTGGCTTCGGAATGTCTGTGAAACGGAGAGATCGCCGATGACAGTGCAGGTCAATCCAGTGCGGGATCGCAGGGGACGGGTCTATACGCCGGCCGTCGGCCCACGGTTGCGGCCTCTCCTCTGGATCATTCTCATCAGCTTCGCCCTCCTCGGTGCCAATGGATTCTACCTCGCCAGCGTCACGGTCGTGACGTGGTATCTCGGCACGACGCAGCAGACGTTTTTCTACATGCTCATGATCGCCCTGCACTTGCTCCTGGGCTTCCTCCTGATCGTGCCGTTCCTGGCCTTCGGGTTCGTGCACTTGTCCACGTCATGGAAGCGGCCGAACCGGGGTGCGGTGCGCGTATGGTCTGGCGCTCCTGGCGGTCGCACTGATCCTCCTCATATCGGGGGTGGTCCTGGTGCGAATCGGGGCGTTCGAGGTTCGCGATCCCAGGGTCCGCGGCGTCGGCTACTGGCTGCACGTCCTGACGCCGCTTGGTGGCGATCGGGTTGTACGTGAAACATCGCCTGGCGGGCCCGATGATCCGATGGCAATGGGCGCGACGATTCGGCGTGGCGGTCGTCGGGTTCGTCGTGCTGATGGGGCTGCTCCACCGGGAGGATCCCCGCTCGTTCGGTGTCAAGGGGCCCAAGGAAGGCAAGACCTACTTCTATCCGTCGGAGGCGATCACCGCCAACGGAAAGTTCATCCCCGCGAAGACCCTGATGATGGACGATTACTGCCTCAAGTGCCACGAGGACGCCTACAAAGGGTGGTTCCACTCGGCGCACCACTTCAGCTCGTTCAACAACAAGGCTTATCTGGCCAGCGTCCGCGAGACCCGGAAGGTTTCGATGGAGCGCGACAACTCGACCCAGGCCGCGCGCTGGTGTGCTGGGTGCCATGACCCCGTGCCGTTCTTCTCGGGCGAGTTCGACGACCCGCATTACGACGATGTGAACAACCCCACGAGCCAGGCGGGGATCACGTGTACGACTTGCCACTCGATAACAAACGTTAATAACACCCGCGGTAACGCCGCCTACACGATCGAGGAGCCCGAACATTATCCCTTCGCTTCCAGCGACAACCCGGTCTTGCAGTGGATCAACAACACGCTGGTCAAGGCCAAGCCCGAGATGCACAAGAAGACGTTCCTCAAGCCGGTCATCAAGGACGTCAACTTCTGCTCGACATGCCACAAGGTCGGATTGCCCTATGCGCTGAATCACTACAAGGATTTTGTTCGCGGTCAGAACCATCACGACCCATTCCTGCTCTCGGGCGTCTCGGGCCATGGAGCCAGGAGCTTCTATTACCCACCGGTCGCCAAGACGAACTGCGTCGAGTGTCACATGGAGCTCAAGCGCCTCGACCGACTTCGGAGCGCGGGACTTCGATGGCCGAGGAAGCCGTGAGATCCACGACCACCTCTTCATCGGTGCCAATACGGGCCTGGCCGCGATCCTCGGAGACCAGGAGACTGCGGACCGGCACGCCCGGTTCCTCGCCGACAAGAAGCTCCGGATCGACATCTTCGGCCTGCGTGAGGGCGGAGTCGTCGAAGGCAAACTCCTGGGGCCGATTCGCCCCGAGGTCCCGACGCTCGAGCCCGGCGGCAAGTACCTCGTCGAGACCGTGGTCCGGACTCTCAACATCGGCCACCTGTTCAGCCAGGGGACGGTCGATTCCAACGAGATCTGGGTCGAGCTGATCGCCCGATCGGGCGGCCGGGTCGTCGGCCATTCCGGCGGTATCGGTCCGGACGACTCGGTCGATCCCTACTCGCATTTCATCAACGTCTACATGCTCGATCGCGATGGCAACCGGATCGACCGGCGCAATCCGCAGGACATCTTCGTTCCGCTCTACAACAAGCAGATCCCCCCCGGTGCCGGCCAGGTCGTCCATTTCGCCCTGGAAATCCCGAAGGATGAGAGAGGCCCGATCACGCTCGAAGCCCGGGTCAACTACCGCAAGTTCGACCGGACGTACTTGAACTTCATCTACGGCAAGGGGAAAGGGCCCAAGCTACCCGTCGTGCTGATGGCACGAGACCACGTCCAGATCCCGGTCAAAGGTGGCAATCCAGCGAAGAACGAGCCCTCGCCGATCGAGCCGGTCTGGCAGCGCTGGAACGATTACGGCATCGGCCTGCTCCTGGAGGGTGGCACAAAGGGAGGACAGAAGGGGGAGCTGAAGCAGGCCGAGGAGATGTTCCGGAAAGTAGCCGAGTTGGGACCGGCCGACGGCTGGGTCAACCTGGCCCGCGTCTATCAGAAGGAGGGGCGAATCCCCGAGGCCCTGACCGCGCTGGAATCCGCCGCCCGACACAAGGAGCCGGCCTGCGCCCTGGGTGATCAACTGGCTCACCGGCCAGATCAACGCGCGCAACGGCCTGCTCGATGAGGCGATCGAGAGTTTCGAGTCGGTCCTGGCCACCAAGGTCCCCGAGCGGAAATTCGACTTCAGCATCGATTACGAGATCATCAACGAGCTTGGATCGGCACAATATGTACGTGCCCGGATCGAGCCCATCAAGAGCCCCGAGCGACGGGAGCATCTCAAGAAGACGATCGCGGCCTATCGCCGCACGCTCGCGATCGATTCCGAGGACGTGGGGGCACATTACGGCCTGGGCCTTTCCTATGGCGACCCGGCCTGGAGAGCCGCTGCACCCGACGAACCGACGACGGCGGCGAAGCCGTCCGAGAAGAGTGACATGCAATCCGATTGACCCGGACGATCTGTTGAAACTGGCCGCTTCCATCGCCGATCCCGAGATCGTCCGCAGCCGATCGCCAGTCCGGAGGCCTGCGACTGGCCCGGGAGATCGATCGATTCATGGACGGCCCACGGCCGCGTTTCCAGTCGCGCCTCGAGCCGCTCCACGACCTGGTCGAGATCCTGGGACCGGCCTGGGAGACCGAGACCGACCCCTCGGTGATCGCGGCGATGGCCAGGCCCCTGGAGCGCGGCACATAAACGGCTCCACGAGCGGCTCAAGCCCGATGAGACCGCCGAGGGCCGGGCATTCGCGATCGCGCGACAGAAAGACCCGGCAGCCAATCAAAACGCCCAGTCCATCGTGATCCACTCGCTGCACCGGCCCGGTGCGCCGGGGATCGACCCACCCGCGGGGACGACCGCTTCCCAATCATCGACCCCAGCCTCCACGACCGCCTCGAATGCGGCACCCGCACCGGAGAACGGCGAATGACGCTCGATCGTATCAAGACTCTCACGAAGATCCTGGGCCTGGCAGGTTTGCTGCTCGGACTCGTCGGATGTGGCACTGCGCCACCCAAACCGACGGTCGTCAAGACTGTGCCCCCGGTACGGCCGGCCGAAGTCAAGCCCGACGCTCTGCCCGCCGTCAAGTTCGTGGACATCACCAAGGAGGCCGGTATCCACTTCGTTCATTACAACGGAGCGGCCGGTGAGAAGCTCCTGCCCGAGACGATGGGGGCGGGCGTCGCGTTCCTCGACTACGACCTCGACGGCGATCCCGACCTGTTCTTCGTGAATTCATCGGCCTGGCCCGGCCACGAGGGACCCAAGCCGGCCCCGACCCAGGCACTCTACCGCAACGACGGCAAGGGCCACTTCGAAGACGTCTCGAAGGCGGCCGGGCTGGACAAGACGTTCTACGGTCAGGGGGTCGCGGTTGGCGATTACGACAATGACGGCGATCCCGATCTCTATGTGACCGCCATGCACGGCGGCCACTTGTTCCGCAACGACGGCAAAGGGCATTTCGAGGACGTCACCGAGTCAACGAATGCCAGGGGCCCCAATGGGTGGCTCACCGGGGCCGCGTTCCTGGATATCGACAACGATGGCGACCTGGACCTGTTCATCGCCAACTACATCACACTGGACACCCGAAATCGACAAGGTCCAGGGATTCCAGCTCACCGGCCTCGGCCGGGCCTACGGCCCACCCGCCTCCTTCAGCGGCTCGTTCTGCGCCCTCTTGCGCAACGATGGGGGCCGGTTCACCGACATCAGCGAGTCGTCAGGGATTCAGGTCCGCACGCCGGACCTCCATGTCCCCGTGGCCAAGTCGCTGGGCGTGGCACCCTACGACGTCGACGGGGATGGGCTGGTCAACATCGCCGTGGCCAACGACACCGTCCAGAACTTTCTGTTCCACAACAAGGGAGGCGGGAAGTTCGAGGAGATCGCGATCATATCGGGGGTGGCGTACGACCCGTTCGGCTTATCCCGCGGCGGCATGGGAATCGACTGGGCCCCGTTCCTCAACGACGAACGACTGGGCCTGGCCGTCAGCAACTTCGCCACCGAGATGACGGCGCTCTATGTCTGCGATCAGCCTTCGACGCTCCAGTTTTCCGACATGGCCAGTTCGTACGGCCTGGGTGCGCCGACCCAGCCACCGCTGAAATTCGGCCTGTTCTTCTTCGACTACGACCTCGACGGCCGGCTCGACTTGCTCACGGCTAACGGCCATCTCGAGCCGGAGATCTCCAAGGTCCAGGCCAGCGAGACCTACGAGCAGCCCATCCAGCTCTTCTGGAACTCCGGCAAGCCCGGCCGGACGCTCTTCTTGCTGGTCAAGCCGGAGAATGCCGGTCCCGACCTCTTCAAGCCGATCGTCGGCCGGGGAAGTGCGTACGCCGATATCGACGGCGACGGCGACCTGGACGTCGTCGTCACGGTCAACAACGGCTCGCCCCGGGTCTTCCGCAACGATGGCGGCAACAAGAACCACTGGATTCGGGTCGCACTGACCGGCGACGGCAAGACCTCCAACCGCGACGCCATCGGTGCCAAGGTCGAAATCAAGGCCGGTGGGATCAACTGCCGCCGTCAGCTCTTCCCGGCCAAGAGCTACCTGTCCTCCGTCGAGTTACCGATGACCTTCGGCCTGGGCAAACTCGACCGTGTGGAAGAGCTCAATATAACCTGGCCCTCCGGCAAGGTCTCAAGCATCGAGAACCTCAAGACCGACCAGGTTTATCGCATCGAGGAGGGAAAGAAATTCCCGTGAGGTCGCTCGTCGCATGAGCCACGAAACAATCCGAGAACCGTGAGAAATGCCCCCTTTTTTGGCGGTTCGACACGTTTCTTGGATGTTCTCTCAGCTCAACTTAGCCGGTAGGCGAAGGTCTCCTCTGGGTCAGGCGCGTAGACGCTAGCTAACGAAATGACCGGGGAGACGAGCCCATGACGACATTGGATGAGTTCTTCGAGAAGCCGGCTGACATGCGACACCCGCGGCTCCGCAACTGGAAGGTCCGTCTCGAACAACCTGGAACCTCCGCGACGCTTGAGGTTTCGAGGGAGGAATCTGAGTTCGGGCAAGCCCGGCCTGAGATGCATATCCAGTTCACGGAGAACGGCAAACTGTTACCGCCAGAGTTGGTACCGTGGGACGACGATCTGAACTCCGGACTGATCCGACTGCGGGTGCGGTCCGTCAGCCCCGAGAAAGAGGCGGAGCGATTCGCTCTCGGGTTGCGCGCGGCACTACGGAAAGCGGAGCGGGAATTCGGCGATGGCTATTTCAACGCGGTCTTGGTTGATCTGATCAAGGACAGCGATCTGACTAGTCAGCAACCGATTGCCGAAGTCATGAAGTACGCTCACGCGAACGCTCCACACCGCGAAGGTGGGGCCTACGATCGATACACGATTTGCCGCGAGCTTATCGCCGAGGCGATTGGGGGGCGGGCGAAAGAACTCAGAGATGTCCTCGGTTATACGCCGGAAGGGGCTAAGTACGTCCTTATTCACGCGCTGGCGAATTACCTGAACGAGCGGTTTTCGGTGAGCAGCCGTTTGGCGCTTGGCCTGCTCTGACGGCCCGCCGTCATGAACTGCTACAGGCAAAGTTTGAGTTTGACCCCAGGGTTCTTCCCGGGAAAAAACCAAAAACAAAGTTTGACCCCAGGGTTCCCAGGCAAAGTTTGAGTTTGACCCCAGGGTTCTTCCCGGGAAAAAACCAAAAACAAAGTTTGACCCCAGGGTTCCCTGACCCCAGGGTTCCCATGACCCCAGGGTTCCCACCAGGGTTCTTCCCGGGAAAAAACCAAAAACAAAGTTTGACCCCAGGGTTCCCCCAGGGTTCCCATGACCCCAGGGTTCCCACCCAGGGTTCTTCCCGGGAAAAAACCAAAAACAAAGTTTGACCCCAGGGTTCCCTGACCCCAGGGTTCCCACGGGAAAAAACCAAAAACAAAGTTTGACCCCAGGGTTCCCATTTGACCCCAGGGTTCCCCAAAACAAAGTTTGACCCCAGGGTTCCCCAGGGTTCCCTGACCCCAGGGTTCCCACGAAGGGTGCGAATGACTGTTCCTTCCCCTTCGGTAATAGCCTTCACCTCCAAGTTACGGGTTCGGCGACCACGTTGGTCGTTTCGAGGCTGCAGAGTTCACTCCGAGCTTATCTGGTTTCGCGCTCCTGTTACGGCCCGCGAGCTGGCTAGCCCTCCTTTCGAGGACGTTTACGTTCGAGCTTTCGCTGGCCGGGTCACCCCGAGCCAACGTCGAATATAACTACGTGGATAAACAGTCAATTCCCACGACCGGACTTTCACCGGCAAGTCCAACGGCATTATGGGCTGCAGAACCTGGTCTGACCCCGTGACGCCCGGACAATCGGCAAATGATACATATGGTCTATTTGTTGACTCTACGTTCCAGCTCATCCAAGACGGAAAGCACATCGTCGAAGCCTGGCGGCTCATTGGAGACTGAACCCTTGTGAATAGGGAACAAACGGATATAATGCCTCCACTCGGCTCAACGCTTGTGGATTGTGGTTGATCGTGTCGGAGGGGCCATCAGTCATGGCGCAGCATTAGTTATGCCCACTCTCTCGAAGGACGACCGGAGACGGATTGGCATCCTTTGGAAACGCATCTGGGAGATACGGCCTGTTCCGCTAGGGGTTTTGCGTCGACTTTTGGTTGCGGCGATTGGGGTCATCTTGTTGGTCTCTGGCATGACCTCGGCAAATTCAGCGACGCCTTTCAAAGCTACATTCGCGCCTCCACTTTGGGCGGTGGTGGTCATGCCGTCGAGATTTCCGGACATGTCGATCACTCGACGGCCGGGGCGCAACATGCCGTGGGTCTGGGACAGCTAGGGCGGCTACTCGCCTATTGCATCGCGGGCCATCATGCCGGTCTCCCCGATAACGAAGGCGGCGATTCCGGATTGTCTGCCCGCTTGCTCAAGCAAGTCGAGCCGATCGGCGCCGCTCCCGATTCGCTCTTGAATCTGAGTCTCCCCTCGCCGCCTCGATTGGAGTGTCAAAGCGGTGGAAGTCCCGCGCGCGCGGGATTCACGCTGGCCTTCTTCACTCGCATGCTGTTTTCCTGTCTCGTCGACGCCGATTTTCTCGACACGGAGGCGTTCGTCGCTCCAGAACGCGGGACGCTGCGGCGGGGCGGTCGCGCATTCGTGCGCGGAACTGCTCATTCGCTTGAATGCGCATCTGGAAGAAAAGCAGCGGCTGGCGGCCGACACACACGTTAACCGCATCCGTCGTGACGTTCTGGAGGCGTGCCGAGCCCAGGCCAAACTACCTCCGGGTTTCTTCTCATTGAATGTTCCCACGGGAGGCGGCAAAACCCTCTCTTCGTTGGCGTTCGCCCTGGCTCACGCGGTCGAGCACAAACGATCCCGCGTGGTGTACGCGATTCCCTTCACGAGCATTATCGAACAGACCGCCGAAGTCTTTCGAACGGCACTGGACGATCTCAGCGCCGAAGTTCTGGAGCATCACGGCAACCTTCCGCCCGATGATCCCATACGACAATCCGAACGCTCGCGACTGGCGTCGGAGAACTTCGACGCTTCCCTCATCGTCACGACGAATGTCCAACTATTCGAGTCGCTATTCGCCTCGCGAACCTCTCGCTGCCGTAAGCTCCACCGGCTTGCGAACAGCGTGATCATCCTGGATGAAGCGCAGACGTTGCCGCCCCAGTTGCTCGCGCCGACGCTCGCGGCGTTAGAGGAACTGGTGAGTAATTATGGAACCACCGTGGTTCTCTGCACGGCCACGCAGCCGGCGGTCGAGCGTCGCGAGCGCTTTCCGATCGGCCTGCAAGACGTGCGTCCGCTGATCGACGAGCCGACCCGCCTCCACCTCGACCTTGCAACGGACGACCGTCGCTCTGCTGGGTGCGACGTCTAACGACGAACTTGTCGCGCGGTTTCGCGGCGAGCGCCAGGTGCTGTGCGTCGTGAACTCGCGCCGACATGCGTCGGATTTGTTCCAGGCGCTGAATGATCCCGACGCGCTCCATCTCAGCGCCTCGATGTGCGCGGCCCACCGTTCGAAAGTCGTCGGCGAGATTCGCCGCCGGTTAAGCCGCGAGGTGAACGCGCCCTGCCGGGTCATCTCCACTCAGGTGATCGAGGCGGGCGTGGACGTCGATTTCCCTGCCGTTTTCCGCGCAGGGCTGGATTGGATTCCGTAGCACAAGCAAGCGGAAGATGTAATCGAGAAGGGAGACTCGTGGATGCGAATGGCAACCCTGAATTGGGTCGAGTGTTCGTTTTCGACTATGACTCGAAATCCTATCCGACGAGCCCGATGATCCAACGGGCCGCCGATTGTTTCCGGGAAGTCGCGCCGGACCACACGGACGACCTCCTCGCGCCGGACGCCATCGAAGCTTTCTTTCGACTGCACTACTGGCAACAAGGAGGCGACGACGGTCGCGGGTGGGATCAAGGGGCGGAACGACAATCGATCATGGCGTGTTTTCGCCCCGATCGCAACGTTCTCCTGCACGCCCAGTTCCGCACGGCCGCCGCAGCCTATCGCCTCATCGACGACGCCCAAACCCAGGTGCTCGTGCCGTACGGCAAGCGCGGCAAGAAACTGATTTCCCTGCTGCAACGCCTACCCGAGTCTCCCGCGCCCGCATCTCCTGCGCGACTTCGACCGCGCGGCGCAACGCTACACGGTCGGCGTCTACGAGCGCGGCCTCAAAACCCTGCTCGAACGCGGGGTGATCTGGGAGCGCACGAGCGGTATTACCTCGTCAACCGCGACGCCTACGACGAGAAACTCGGGCTGACGTTCGAAGCCTTGGGACCAGACGCGGAAAGGCTTGTGGTATGAAGCAACGATCACGTTTGGAAACAAAAGGGCGGACCCGAAGGTCCGCCCCTTGTTCCTGCCCAGCTCCCAGCCGTTACCGGTTTCAATCCACATACCCAGCAAGGATATGACGCAACTACTTTCGTACGAATCGATCGGTGCAGGCTTGCAAAGGACAGGGAACCTATCATTATCATACAGGCGTCGAGACTAGAAACAGTTCCGGTATCGGCTAGGAGCAGACGAATGGCTATCGCCCGGCACCTCGAAATCGCGGCGCAACTGCTTCAGGAACCTAATGTTCCGCCTAGCGACCGGCTGCCGTATTCGCCCGAGTTCGACGCCTTCTGTTTACGATTCTGTCGACCTCCTGGGCTACGAAATCTCGTCACGGGACGTCTGGAAGGCCATTCTTGGTGCACGCAAGCGTGGGCTTGTAGGGTCGTCGCGGCGTCGCCGTCGTACGGTCCAGGCGTAGGATCTCCGTGCGGTCGCCGGAGCGTGTCCGTTGCCGAATTCCTGCGTGGATTCGATCCTCCCTTGAGCAACTCCTTGAGGACCAACGCACCCATGGGAATCCAACTCTCGGTCTGGGGCGACTACGCCTGCTTCTCCCGAAGTGAGATGAAAGTAGAGAGGGTCAGCTACGACGTTCTCACGCCTTCCGCCGCGCGGGGATCGTCGAAGCGATCTACTGGAAGCCGGAGATTCGCTGGCGAATCACGCGGATTCACGTCCTCAATCCGATCCGGTTCACGTCGCTTCGGCGCAATGAAGTCGGCTGCAAGATACCGGCGGGGACCGTCGCGACGGCTATGAAGAACGGGCGCGGACGGCTGGGACTGTTTGTCGAGGACGAACGCCAGCAGCGCGCGGCGACGCTCCTCCGCGACGTCGCCTACGTGATCGAAGCCCATTTCGACGTCCTGAGCGGCGAGAACAACGTCGGCAAGCATCTCGACCAGTTTAACCGTCGCGCCCGCGACGGCCGCTGCTTCCAGCGCCCCTATCTCGGCTGCCGCGAGTTCCCGGCCGACTTCGCGCTGATCGAGGATGGACAGCCGCTCCCGCCGGTCCACGACACTCTCAGGGGCGAGCGCGACCTCGGCTACATGTTGCACGACATCGATTTCAGCGACGACATGACGCCTCACTTTTTCCGCGCGATTCTGCGCGACGGTGTCATGGACGTTCCGCCCTTGAACAGCCGGGAGGTGCACCGATGAGCCAACCCGCCAGCGGCCTGTTACCGGCGTTGGTCGGCTATTACCAACGGTTGGAAAACGATCCGAACGAAGGCGTGGCCGAATACGGCTTCTAGCGTCGAGAAGATCCACTTCCAGATCGTGCTGGAACCCGACGGCAATCTCTCTTCATTCGACGACATCCGCCTCCGCAACGACAAGGGCAAGCCGATTCCCCGGCCTTTGCTCGTCACCGACGGTGGCGGCCGTTCTGGCATCGCCCTCAAGCCGTTCTTCGGCTGGGACAATACGGGATATGTTCTGGGTCGAGACAACAAGGGCAAACCCGAGCGTGCGGAAGAGATGTTCGCGGCCTTTCGCGAACTTCACAAGTCGTTCCTCCCCGAACTCGCGAGTGACGAGGGGTTCGTCGCCTTATGCCGTTTCCTGGACGCCTGGAAGCCGGAGCGGGCGGAGTCGTTGCCGAACTGGGAGGAAGCCGCCGGCCTCAACGTCGTCTTCAAGCTCCGCGCCCGCGAGGGCTACATTCACCAGAGCGACCCGGTCCGCGCGGCGTGGCTGCGTTCGATAACTCAGCAAGACCCCAAGGAAAAGCCCGTTCTCGGCGTTTCCTTGGTGAGCGGCGCGGAAGAGGAGCTGGCGCGGCTACATCCTCAAATCAAGGGCGTCGTCGGGGCGAACACGACGGGCGCGGCCATCGTCTCCTTCAACCTCGACGCCTTCGAGAGCTACGGCAAGTCGCAGAGCTTCAACGCTCCGGTCGGCACGCGCGACGCTTTCCGCTACACCACCGCACTCAACCGCTTGCTCGCCGACCACGCGCGACGGGTTCGCATCGGCGACGCGACGGTCGTCTTCTGGTCGGATCGATCCGAAGGAGGCGAAGCCGAAGTGATCTTCCGCCAAATCTTCGGCGACGACGTTCCGAGAACCGAGGAGGCGGAACACACCCAGACCGTGGATCGCCTCAGAAACTTCCTGGATGCCGCGCGGCAAGGGCAACTTCAGGACATGGTCCCGGACCCGGACGCCCCGTTCTACGTCCTGGGCCTCTCTCCCAACGCGAGCCGCTTGAACGTCCGCTATTGGCTCGTGGGGACAGTGCGTCAGTTCGCCGAGCGTTTGGCCGAACACGTCGAACGCCTGGAAATGACGGGGGCCAGACCTGATGACCCGCCGCTCGTCATTCGTCGACTGCTGCTGGAGACGGCGCGTGAGGCGAAGGACATCGCTCCCCAACTGGCCGGCGAGGTCGCGCGGGCCGTGCTTGGTGGCTTACCCTACCCACGCGCGTTATTCGACGCGGTATTGCGGCGCATTCGGCTCGAAGCTGACGTCAATCATCGTGAAGGCGGCGATTCTCAAGGCTTACCTCATTCGTAGCGGAGCAACGACCATGGAGAGTTCTATCAACAAGCGAGCATCCCGAACCCGCATACCATTGCGGGCGGTTGCTCGCCTTGCTCGAGTTCGCTCAGGAGCAGGCGATTGGACCGTCAAAGCTGGTGTCGTCCGACGCCACATGGCAGCGGCGATGGCGACACCGGGCATCACGCTGGGGCGTTTAATGCGGGCCGCCGAGGTTGGTCACATCCCGAAACTGGCGGAGGATCTCGACTCTTCGTCCGCGACGAGATGCAGGACATCTGCGTGAGAATGGGGATCGACTCCCGCCACACTCGACGCTGTTCGGCAGGGAATCTTCGCACTCGGGTTCTACCAGGAGCAATGTGACTCGGACGAGTCGACTACTCAAACTCGGCAATTCTCTCGCAGACGAAGCATCGAGGCGAGTGGATGGCCAGCAAGCTCGAAGTGTGCGTTGCAGATGCACTGGCAAAGAAGGGAATTCAGTACGTGTATGAGGCACGTGCTGTCCTCAAGTCGGGTCAGAATCGACGGCCCGACTTCTTCATCGAAGGAGCTACACCTCCCAGCACATCTACCTTGAGGTTCTCGGGTATCGGAGGCGAGACTACGAGGGCAAGTGGCGCGTCAAATTCGACGCGTACAAAGAAATCGGCATCACTCCGAAGGAGGAAACCAAGGTCGCCTGGTCGTCTTCGATTGGCGCCGCACTGGGGACGCAGCCTGATAAGAAACCGATCTATCCTTCTGACGCGCAAATCTACGACGCGCTACGTCCCTACCTCCCATCTTAGCCGCAACGGATCAGCAATCCACAGTCATCGACAGTAACACAACGGAGACTCACCGATGAGTAACACGATCACAAATCGTTACGATTTCGTCTATCTGCTTCGAGATCACCGACGGCAACCCCAACGGCGACCCCGACGCGGGGAACCTGCCTCGGATCGACCCGGAGACCGGTCAGGGCCTCGTCACCGACGTCTGCCTGAAGCGCAAGGTCCGCAATTTCGTGGGCCTGACGCACGGCGAGAAGCCTCCCTTCGAGATTTACGTCAAGGAGAAGGCGGTCCTGAACCAGCAACACGAACGCGCCTACGTGGCCGAGAAGCTCGACTCCCAAAAGCGCGACGTCCAAGGGCAAGGACAAGGCCGAGGAAGATCGCCGAGCTCACGCGCTGGATGTGCGACAATTTCTTCGACATCCGCGCCTTCGGGGCGGTGATGACGACCGACGTCAACTGCGGCCAGGTGCGCGGGCCGATCCAGTTCGGCATTGCACGTTCACTGCACCCGATCGTCACGCAGCGAACATGCCGTGACGCGCTGCGCCGTCACGACCGACGAGGACTCGGAAGCAAGAGGGCGAAATCGCACGATGGGCCGGAAGTTCACCGTGCCGTACGCCCTCTACCGCGTCCACGGCTACATCAATGCCAACCTCGCGAGCGGGCCGAACGGAACGGGTTTCTCCGACGAGGATCTGGCTCTCTTCAAGCGCGCGCTCGACCAGATGTTTGAGAGCGACCGTTCGGCCGCGCGGGCCAACATGCGGCCCGTGGCGTGCGTCGCCTTCCGGCACGAGAGTCCGCTGGGCAACGCCGCGGCCGACCGGCTCTTCTCGCGCGTGCAATGCCGGCCCAAGCCGGGCGTGCAGCCTCTTCCGGGCGCTGCCGTTGGCGATGGGGAAGGCCGTCCCCCGCGTCGTGCGCCGATTACGAGTTGACCATCGACGAGAAGAACCTGCCGGACGGTGTCACCATCGAACGCTGGATCGAGTGGGCCTGAAACCATGCCTTACGCCGAGTCCGAACTCTTGCCGATCTCCGCCTTGCAGCACTTGCTCTACTGCGAGCGTCAATGTGCGCTCATTCACGTCGAGCGGTTGTGGGCGGAGAACCGGTTCACCACCGAGGGGAACATCCTTCACAAGAAGGCCCACGGCGGAAAGTCCACCACGAGGCCCGAATCACGGACGATTCGGGCTTTGCCCCTGCGCAGCTTCGAACTGGGGCTTTGCGGCGTCGCCGACATCGTCCAACAAAAGCCGGGCGAGCCTCCCCTGCCCGTCGAGTACAAGCGTGGACGGCCCAAGAAGAACGACTGCGACCGCGTCCAGCTTTGCGCCCAGGCGCTGTGCCTGGAGGAGATGACCCAACAGACCATTCCGCGCGGCGAGTTGTTCTACGGCAAGACGCGCCGGCGCGTGGTCGTTGAGATGACCCAGGAACTCCGCGACGTCACGACTCAAGCCGCCCGCCGGCTTCGTCTCCTCATCGAGAGCCGGCAGACGCCTCCCGCGATTTTCGGTCCCAAGTGCGACCGCTGCTCGCTCCAGGCGCTATGTCTCCCACGCCTCGGCCGTAGCGGTTCCGCGCGCCAGAGTTTTGACGCGCTTCTGGCAACAATCGTCCCCCAAACGCCCTCGGCGCAGTGCACGAACCATGAAAACTCATCTGAACACGCTCTATGTGACGACCCAAGGCGCGTACGTTGCCAAGCAAGGCGAGACCGTCCAGGTTCGCGTGGAACGCAAGGTGCTTGCCCAGCTTCCCCTCCACAACCTCGAAGGGATCGTCTGCTTCGGCCGCGTCGGCTGTTCTCCCGCGTTGCTCGGCGCGTGCGCGGACAAGGGAGTCGCGGTCTCCCTGTTCACGGAGTCCGGCCGCTTTCTCGCCTCCGTGCGCGGATTTTCCCACGGCAACGTGCTCGTGCGCCGTCAGCAATACCGCCTGGCCGACGAACCCGTGACCGCGCTGGAGGTCGCCCGCCGCATCGTCCTGGCGAAGGTCGCCAACTCGCGGAGCGTCTTGCTCCGCGCCGCCCGAGACGCGGATGGCGCCTGCCGAGCGCGTCGCGATCCTCGAACGCAGCGCAGCGCGGCTCGCCGCTTCGGTTCACGAACTTCGAGGGGCCGCGACGCTCGATGCCGTTCGTGGGCTGGAGGGCGAGGCCGCCACTCATTATTTCGACGCCTTCGACTCACTGCTGAGCGCCTCGACGCGTGCCTGAAGCCTTTCGATTCACCGGTCGTAGCCGCAGGCCCCCGCTTGACCCGATAAACGCGCTCATCTCCTTCCTCTACACTCTCCTCGTCCATGACGTCCGATCCGCTTGCGAAGGCGTCGGCCTCGACTCCTGCGTAGGATTTCTCCACTCCGATCGTCCTGGCAAGCCCAGCCTTGCGCTCGATCTCATGGAGGAACTTCGCGCTTACGTCGCGGACCGGCTGGCGTTTTCCCTGATCAACCGCAGGCAGATTACGCCTGATGGCTTTCATCGCCTCGACAACGGAGCCGTCTCAATGGACGACAAGACGCGCAAGACTGTGCTCGTGGCCTATCAAGAACGCAAACGTGAATCGTTGACCCACCCCGTGCTCAACGAGTCGACGACGGTGGGCATGCTCCCCCATCTTCAGGCGCTGCTTTTCGTCCGCTGGATACGTGGCGACATGGATGCCTACCCGCCGTTCCTTTGGAAAGGCTGAGGTTCCGAAGGGTGCGCCGCGACTCGTCCTAGAGGAGCATCGACGCAAACGAGAGTCTCAGGAATCAAGGCGGCTTCACGATGTACATGCTTGTCACTTACGATGTCGAAACTACTTCGCCAAGCGGCAAGCGACGTCTGCGGCGTGTAGCACGCGCCTGCCTCGATTACGGCCAACGTGTCCAGTTCTCCGTCTTTGAGCTCAAAGTCGATCCGGCTCAGTGGGCCGCGTGCCGCGACCGACTTCTCTCGCTCATCGATCCCGAGCACGACAGCCTCCGCTTTTATCATCTTGGCTCGCATCGGGAGGACCGCGTCGAACACCACGGCGCGAAACCCGGTTATGATGTGGAAGGCCCTTTGATCGTCTGACGCGAACCGCAAGCGCGCATGCCTCGCCCGGCAGGTTCGCGATTGACGTAACGCTCTTTCTCAATTCGGTTTCGGAAAGTAGACTAGAGCGTCTCACCGAGACGCTCAACGTGAACCCCAGCGGTTCGCGAAAAACGCCCCCGAAGTTGTTGCCCAGGCAACACTTAAAGGGGCGGGGTCGCCCCCCACGCGGGGGCGTGGATTGAAACACCGTGCGGCACCGACCAGGCTCGCGATTGCCGATGGTCGCCCCCCACGCGGGGGCGTGGATTGAAACCGCTCGGGCACGTACCGTCGGCAGCCGTCGCGGCGTCGCCCCCCACGCGGGGGCGTGGATTGAAACCCTTGCCGATCGGCACGATCCGGCCGATCGCTGGCGTCGCCCCCCACGCGGGGGCGTGGATTGAAACCGAGCGACTGGCCGGCCAGTCTGCCGGTCCGCATCCGCGGTCGCCCCCCACGCGGGGGCGTGGATTGAAACTCAGCGCCTCGAGCTCCGCGCGATCGATGGCCGGTCGCCCCCCACGCGGGGGCGTGGATTGAAACCACTGACGTCACGCGTCCGGCCGATCTGGTCCGGTCGCCCCCCACGCGGGGGCGTGGATTGAAACTGCTGCGCGGCGCGACCGGCTGCGACGTGCCGAGGTCGCCCCCCACGCGGGGGCGTGGATTGAAACTTGACGTCGGCCATGATCGCCGCGACGCGGCCGGCGTCGCCCCCCACGCGGGGGCGTGGATTGAAACTCGAGGCCGTCGTCGACGATTGCCGACCTGACCGCGTCGCCCCCCACGCGGGGGCGTGGATTGAAACATGCGACCGTCCGACGGATCCGATGCCGCTGAGCGTCGCCCCCCACGCGGGGGCGTGGATTGAAACCGGCAGATGGCGATCAGCGTCCGGTCGCCGACGTCGCCCCCCACGCGGGGGCGTGGATTGAAACCGCCGATCGTCGATCGCCCCCCACGCGGGGCGTGGATTGAAACCTAGGCCTCAGATCGCGGCTGACGCGTCGCCCCCCACGCGGGGGCGTGGATTGAAACCAGTGCCGGCTGCGACGTGGCACGCAGCCGCCGCGGTCGCCCCCCACGCGGGGGCGTGGATTGAAACATCCGAGGCGTCGGACTCCATCGGCCGACGTCGGTCGCCCCCCACGCGGGGGCGTGGATTGAAACCGGATCTGCGGATGCGTAGGACCGGCAGTGAGCGTCGCCCCCCACGCGGGGGCGTGGATTGAAACCGAGCTCGAGCCAGCCGTGTCACGCGGCTGCCGGCGTCGCCCCCCACGCGGGGGCGTGGATTGAAACTCGCCGGCGACGGTCGCGGCCGGTCGGACGGCGGTCGCCCCCCACGCGGGGGCGTGGATTGAAACTCAGTCGCCAGCGGCGCAGCTCGGATGCTCGGCGATCGAGTCGCCCCCCACGCGGGGGCGTGGATTGAAACTGCACGCCACGGCCGATCGCCGCATCGGCGCCGCGTCGCCCCCCACGCGGGGGCGTGGATTGAAACTGTCTGTGCCGCTGGACGCCAGCGATCCGAGCTCGAGGTCGCCCCCCACGCGGGGGCGTGGATTGAAACTCGCCGAGGCCTGTCGATGCGATCCCGACTGCCGACGTCGCCCCCCACGCGGGGGCGTGGATTGAAACCGGTCGCGCGATCAGCGGCGCGCGTCGGCTGCGCCGGTCGCCCCCCACGCGGGGGCGTGGATTGAAACTCGGCTTGCGCGGTCGACAGGCCGACTCGGCCGGGTCGCCCCCCACGCGGGGGCGTGGATTGAAACTTCAGCGGATCGCCAGATCGAGTCGACGGCATCTGTCGCCCCCCACGCGGGGGCGTGGATTGAAACCGCTCGCGACGGCTCGTCGACCGGCCGTCGAGCGTCGCCCCCCACGCGGGGGCGTGGATTGAAACGTGCTCAGCGACGTCAGCGAGTCGCTCGCGAGCTGGTCGCCCCCCACGCGGGGGCGTGGATTGAAACCTCGATGGACCATGCGCGATCCGGTGCAACCGAGTCGCCCCCCACGCGGGGGCGTGGATTGAAACCTGACTCGAGTCGACTCGGCACAGGCCGTCGCGTCGGGTCGCCCCCCACGCGGGGGCGTGGATTGAAACCATCTCGATCGCATCGCCGACGTCCGTCGACCGGTCGCCCCCCACGCGGGGGCGTGGATTGAAACCTCGCACGGTCGCCGCCGAATCGGCGCCTGCGGTCGCCCCCCACGCGGGGGCGTGGATTGAAACTCGACATGCCGCGATCGACTGAGCCGCCGTCGCAGTCGCCCCCCACGCGGGGGCGTGGATTGAAACTCCGGCCGCACGGCTGCCCGGCACGGTCGTACCAGGTCGCCCCCCACGCGGGGGCGTGGATTGAAACACGCTCGCCGGCCGCTGTCCATCGATGCGTCGACGGTCGCCCCCCACGCGGGGGCGTGGATTGAAACCGCGGCAGCCGCGTGATCTGTCCGGGACTCAGCGCGTCGCCCCCCACGCGGGGGCGTGGATTGAAACTGGATCACGTGCGAGGCTTCACGCGAGCCTCCGACGGTCGCCCCCCACGCGGGGGCGTGGATTGAAACTCGCCGTCGCGCGATCGATCGCCAGCGCAGCCCGTCGCCCCCCACGCGGGGGCGTGGATTGAAACTATCGACGGATCCATGACTGATCGCGCTGCCGTGTCGCCCCCCACGCGGGGGCGTGGATTGAAACGCACCGGTCGACGGCTGCTCGCAGCGATCGCCTGGTCGCCCCCCACGCGGGGGCGTGGATTGAAACTCGTGCCGGTGCTGCACGACGTCCGAGTCGGCGGTCGCCCCCCACGCGGGGGCGTGGATTGAAACGCTCGAGTCGGCAGGATCGCCGTGGCGACGGATCGCCACGTCGCCCCCCACGCGGGGGCGTGGATTGAAACCTCGTGCCAGCGCCAGACGATGCCGGCTCGCCGACGTCGCCCCCCACGCGGGGGCGTGGATTGAAACTCCGTCAGCCCGGCGTCGGATCCGCCGACGGCCGTGTCGCCCCCCACGCGGGGGCGTGGATTGAAACACTGAGCATGACGCGGTCTGCATCGACGCTGGCCGATGGTCGCCCCCCACGCGGGGGCGTGGATTGAAACCTCGATGACGGCCGTCGGCCGTCGTCGACGGCTGGTCGCCCCCCACGCGGGGGCGTGGATTGAAACATGACGTCGACGCCGGCGACGCCGACGTTCCGACGTCGCCCCCCACGCGGGGGCGTGGATTGAAACTTCGCATTGCGCGGCGATGCCGCGAACCGCGCCGCGTCGCCCCCCACGCGGGGGCGTGGATTGAAACTTCGCGTCAAGCCCAGCACGGTGTCGACGATCGGCGTCGCCCCCCACGCGGGGGCGTGGATTGAAACCATCGTCCGACGGCCGTGCGCGACGTCCGGCGAGGTCGCCCCCCACGCGGGGGCGTGGATTGAAACTCCGTGAGCTGCGATCGAAGCGTCGCACGTCGGCGTCGCCCCCCACGCGGGGGCGTGGATTGAAACTCGAGTGCTCCGTGCGCTCACGGCGGCTGCCGCGGTCGCCCCCCACGCGGGGGCGTGGATTGAAACCGTCCGCGAGTCGCCTGGCCGAGCTCGGCGACCGTCGCCCCCCACGCGGGGGCGTGGATTGAAACTTGCCAGTCGAGCCGGCACGCTGCGGTCGTCCGGCGTCGCCCCCCACGCGGGGGCGTGGATTGAAACCGTTGACGTCGGCTCGATCGTCGACGCCACCGCAGTCGCCCCCCACGCGGGGGCGTGGATTGAAACCAGTCGCATCACTGAGCGCGCGATCGTGCGTTGCGACGGTCGCCCCCCACGCGGGGGCGTGGATTGAAACACGTAGCGGTCGCCATCGAGCCACGGCGATCGCGCGGTCGCCCCCCACGCGGGGGCGTGGATTGAAACTCCGATCGCAGTCTGCCGCACGCCTTGACGTCGCGGTCGCCCCCCACGCGGGGGCGTGGATTGAAACTCGATCGTGATCGCCCGGTCGCATCGGCCGGATGCCGTCGCCCCCCACGCGGGGGCGTGGATTGAAACTGCTGTCGGAGACATCGCCGCGTCCGCCAGGCCTGTCGCCCCCCACGCGGGGGCGTGGATTGAAACCTTAGCATGCCTGGCCGGTCAAGGCGGCCAGCGTCGCCCCCCACGCGGGGGCGTGGATTGAAACGTGACGTCCATCGCGTCGAGACCGCGTCACGGTCGCCCCCCACGCGGGGGCGTGGATTGAAACATCGACGATCAGCCTCCGCGGCTCAGTCGGGTCGCCCCCCACGCGGGGGCGTGGATTGAAACAGCCGATGCGGACGATCGCCGTCGTCAGCCGCGACGGTCGCCCCCCACGCGGGGGCGTGGATTGAAACCTGTCCGACCGTCGGACGCGGCTCGATCGGCCGCGTCGCCCCCCACGCGGGGGCGTGGATTGAAACTCCGTCGTCATCGGCATCGAGCCGGCGATCGACTGCGTCGCCCCCCACGCGGGGGCGTGGATTGAAACATCGCGACGCGATCGCGACGGATCACGTCGGCCGGTCGCCCCCCACGCGGGGGCGTGGATTGAAACCGCTCGCCGGCGATTGACCGGACGTGCCAGTCGGCGGTCGCCCCCCACGCGGGGGCGTGGATTGAAACCGAGCTCGCTCCGATAGCGTCGGCCGCACTGTCGCGTCGCCCCCCACGCGGGGGCGTGGATTGAAACTCTGATCGATGAGCGCGATCGCGTCGATCGGCGGGTCGCCCCCCACGCGGGGGCGTGGATTGAAACTCGGCAGCCGGACCGCGTTCACGACGTTGCGTGTCGCCCCCCACGCGGGGGCGTGGATTGAAACCGACGTGCGCCGTGCATCGACCGCGGCACGTCGCGTCGCCCCCCACGCGGGGGCGTGGATTGAAACTCAGGCCGACGACCGCGACGATCGCCGCTCGACGCGTCGCCCCCCACGCGGGGGCGTGGATTGAAACTTCGGATCGGCACTGCGAGCGCTCCTAGCCGCCGGGTCGCCCCCCACGCGGGGGCGTGGATTGAAACATTCGTCAGTACGCCTCGATCGCCGACTGGTCCACGTCGCCCCCCACGCGGGGGCGTGGATTGAAACTCGTGGTCGGTACGACCACCCGTCGGCACCCGGGCGTCGCCCCCCACGCGGGGGCGTGGATTGAAACATCCGTAGGTCCGGCCGACTGCGCCGGACCCTCGTCGCCCCCCACGCGGGGGCGTGGATTGAAACAATTTCCGCCGGGTCGGACCGCACGGCCGGCCCGTGCACTCCACGCGAGGAACCTGGGGCTCAAAATTGGTTTTTGTTCATTTTTCCCCGAAAACCTGGGGCCTGCCTGCTCGCTGCATCGCCAGAGCGACGCATTTGTCTCGAAGGCTCCGACGGTTTCGTTTACCTCCACCGCCGCTCCGATAGCTACCAGGTGGGAGCGACATTGCCCGGATGGGAATTGCACCCCCTGAAGACCAACAGCTTTGCACGGCCCACACAAAGATCTGGACCCCAGGTTCCACCCTTCCGAGAAGTTCAACACGAACTCGCCGCGATGGACCTGCTCGGGGAGGTCGAGGAGATCGCTGATCAATCGATCCATGGGTCACTCTTCCGGCGTGAGGCTCGTCCAGCAGCTGGAGCTTCGTCGCCCAATTACCCTTCAAATGGTTCCTCAACTCCGGATCACGGCGGCAGTGCTCCGCCACTTCGGCAATTGCACGCTCGGTATTCGCGCGCACGTGATTCGTCGGAAGCCAGGATCGCGGCTGCAAGCCGCAGTTGGAGTTCCGGTGTCAGCCCGACGATCTCATGATGGCGAGCGTTCAGTCGCGGGTCCAGACCATGGGCGGGCACATTCCCGACGGAGAGACCCAAGGACGTAGCGAGTTCGGCCGGGAAAACGACGTAATCCATGTGGACAACGTTCTCGCGATAAGTGAGGAGCGTACCGGATTGCCAGATCGCGTGCGTCGTCGTCTCCTTCGACGTGGTAAACGGAGAGTCCCACATCGTCGGGAGACAGGGTCAGATCGCGTGCGGCGTGAACAACGTGCTCGGGGTCATCGGCACGCCGATCCGCGCCCCAGCGTGCCTTGCGACCGACTCGTAAGAGGAGCATGGGATCAGCCGCCGATCGGCCTGGAGGTGCGTCAACTCTTCCTCGATCGTCTCGGTGACGTCGGGGACCTTCTCTTCGAGCTGGCGTCGGCGAAGCCAGTAAGCTGCGCGTTCGGGTGGGAGGAGTCGCATGGCGCGGGCGGCGTCCTCCCGGACGTCGGGATCGCGATGCTGGAGGAACCTGGCCAGGCTCAATTCGAGCGATGTTGACTCGATCTTGGGAGCGGATGGCGATTCCCCGATCCATCCCAGGGCCTTCAGCAAGGTCCATGCCTGGTCGGAGGTGGGATTGTTGCCGAGCTCTTCGAGAATCGGAGTGATCGCGGCCCCCCAAGGTCGGCCAGTCTCGCCGCAGCCGCGTGAAGCGACTCCACCTGGAACTCCCACCGCAGTTAACGGGCCAGCCAGCGCGCCCACGCTCACTGGCCGATCGCCAGAACTCCCGGGCTGCCTCCTGGACAGGAGCCGCCGCCAGGTCCCCTTTGATGCGGCCGAGCGGCTGGTAATGAGCCTCGGCCACCTCCGGTGTGAAGTGGACATCCGGACCGGATCCCGCGGGGCCGGTTAACGGCCCTTCCGGCCCGGTGCCGATGGCCGATTTCCCATTGTCCTGGACCCGAGGGGCGTTTGTCTCCTCCATCAGCTCATCGGCCTCGACGTGAAATGCCGGGAGCCTTGCGGCCGCCCAGGCGGCAACGAAGCCAGACCAGCGTCAGGCCCGCATATTCCGCGGCCCGTTCGGCGGAAATGCGACCCTGAGTATACCAGAACAGGGCGGCGGCCACTCGCATTTCCTTCGCGAACGCCTCGGGCGTCCCGGCAATCGGGGATGATGCCCCTTGCGGCAATTCAATCTCAACGAGGCTCTCCGCATGTGCCACGCTCATGATTCATTCCTTCCTCCTACCGGCCTGGCTGGCGGCTGCCAGGCATCCACCTACTCTTGAGTATACTCGATCGCCTGTGGCTCGTCGCTGCCCCTCCGTTCCTCGACTTGCAGAGGGATAATTGGTGTCAAGGGATAATTGGAAGGGATAATTGGTGTCAGTTCATTTTTCCGCCGAAAAATGAACTGACACCAATTCAATTTTTTTTCCGCCGAAAAATGAACTGACACCAATTCAATTTGAAAAATGAACTGACACCAGTTCAAATTTTTTTCGCCGAAAAATGAACTGACACCAATTCAATTTTTTTTCCGCCGAAAAATGAACTGACACCAATTCAATTTTGAACTGACACCAATTCAATTCTTCGGTCGACGGCCATCTGCCCGGGGTTGTGGGCATTTCCCGGACGCGGGTCGTTTCTTCGGGAGATGACGATGACGGCGAGACGCGAGGAGCGGATCGGATCCCCATGACGCGGTCATTTCCCGTCGGGTGTTTCGGGGCGCGGGGGCCGCATCGAACTGGATCATGGCCTTCGCTTCCTTGTAGGCCAGCCACAGGATCAGATCATTCAGGTCATCGTCGTTGGCATTGCCGGTCAGCGGGTTCTGCTCGTCTGCTGGCAGGGGCTTCATTTTCGCCGCGGCCGCGATGGCGAGCTTGCGGGCCTCGTCAGGCTTGCCCTGGCGGAACAGGCTCATCGCCTGGAAGAACGCTGACGTGCCCGATACCCAGGCATTGTTCTTGTTGGCATCTGCCGCGGCGACCAGGGTCTGGACGGCAGCGGCCTCATTGCCGCTGCGATACTCCGCCATGCCGAGGGACAACAGCGTCCATTCATACTTCTCCTTACCTGTTCCACCCGTGCGACCGAGGGCCAGCGCCGCCTCGCGTTCCGCCTTGCCGCTGGACGGAACGGAGACTGCAAACCTTGGCCGCGCAATCGGCCATCCGCCAGTCGTTGGTGCCCTTGGCGAACGCGAGGATCCGTTGCCGCGTGGCCGCGAGTTCGTTCTCCTGTCCGAGCCACGCCTGGAGAGCGGCAACCTTCAGGGAGAGTAACGGATCGTTGGGATTGGCGGCGGCCGCCTTCGCCAGATACGGAACCGCCTCGCGCGTGCGGCCGTAGGCCAGGAGGAGGTCCGCGGCCAACGCGGTGTTCTCGGGTTCCTGCGCCAGCTTCTCCGCGAACAATGCGCAGACCCTCGCGCGGGCGGCGTTTGCTGCCGGGGCATTGCCTCGTGCGGCAAAATGCTGGGCCAGCTCGGCCTGGAACAGGGCATCGTCCGCAGCGCGCTCGGCCAGTTTTTCCAGCGCCCCGGCCAGCGGTGCGGCTTCGGTGATGATCCTGGCTTTGCCGGCGCGGTCCGCGGCGAGAGGGAGCGCCTCGACCAACGAGGCCATGGCTTCGTTGACGTGACCTTGCTCGGCATGAGCCTTCGCCAGCTCGACGTTCAGGTCCGCGATTTCGCTATCCTTGAAATCGTTGCGCAGGTGGGCCCCCACCATGAGGTCTCGGGCATCACTCGTCACGGAGAGCCGAAAGCGGCCGAGATTCCGCTGGGGATAGGTGCCGGAGCCCGACTGGAGTCGGACCTTCAACCGCTGGTTTCTTGCTGTGGCGGCCGACGAAGAGGCACACTCGAAAACTGCGGTGTGTGGTTCGGCGTGTCTCGGCCAGACGCTCCAGGAGGTCGAATCATTCTGGTCGAATGCGCGCGACAAGGGGTGTTGGTCCCGGGAAAAGTCGGCGACACCATCCTTGATCGCCAGCGGGCGATCCGTACCACCGCTCTCAGCCTCAAGGGCCAGGTCAATTTCCGTCAAGTAGAACTCGCCCCACCAGCGACTGGCATCCGCCTTCAGCCGACCATCCGGGATCGTTTCCAGCCGGAGTCCGGCGACGGTTCCGCTGGCAATCGGGGCGGTCAGGGTGTAGGTGTCCCGATCCGGATTCGTTCCACTCGCCCGTATCGAACCGTCGCCCTCCGGCGTCAGAGTCTGCCCTCGCTCCGACTTCAGTTCGGTCGGCTTCAGCACAGTCCATACCGGCTCCGGGTATTTTGCGCGGAGTCGCGCGAGGATCTCGCGAGATTTCTCCAGCTCCGCTTGGGCCGTCGCAGGCTGCTTCTCGGCCAGGTGCTGCTGACCCCGCCTGGCAAGGCTCCGAGCCAGGGCCAACTGAAGTTGCGGTTCATCAGGCTGCCGTTCGATCAGGGCGGGAAGGAGATCGCCGAAGTGCGCCGCGAGCTCGAGGATCGGCGTCCTCGCCTCGCGGCCCTCGGACCGCTCGAGTGCTCGGGTGAAGTATCGCGACGCCTCATCATTGCGACCGTTCACGGCGTATGCGACGGCGAGCTTGGCCCACGGATCCGTGAGCTTCATGGCAGCGAAGCGTGTCTGCTCCCCGTCAAACGCGGCAGGATCACTGGACACCGAAAGCCGGAAGCGACCCAGGTTCTGGAGCGGCCACTCCGCATCGGGGTTAAACTCCATCTGGAATTCCAGCCGCGTGCCGTCTTTGCAGTCGACTGGCTGCTTGGCCAGATAGACCTCGGTGTGCGGCCGCCCTTGGCCTAACTCGACATTCCAGTGATTTGCCGTCAGTTCCAAGAAGTGATGGTCGGCGGCGACACGGCTGACTTCGATCGGACGAGGCTGCGTCCCTGGGATGTGGGCCGTGATCCTGAAGTTGACCATGGCGAAATTGCCGGGGTCTATTCGGAACGACCTGGCCCTTGATTCCGGGAGCGACTCGTGAGTCAGGGCCTCGAGTCGGATGACACTGACCTGAGTCACCTGCGTCGGGGCAACAATCGTATAGGCATCCCCAAGCGGGTTCTTGCCGCTTGCCAGGATGGATTCGTCGGGAAGCTTCGAGAGCGTTGCGCCGCCTTTCGATTTCATCTCGCTCGGCTTGAGTACCGTCCATCGATGCCTCTCATTTTCTTCCCGATCGAAGAGGAGTTGAGCCAGCTCGGCTGCCACCCGATCGTTTTCCGGCTCGGCCTCGAGCATTCGCTCGTAAAGGGCCTGAGACTTTTCGAATTGTGCCTTCGCTAACGGAACCTGGCCGCCGGCAGCCAGTCGCCGTGCAAACTCGGCGAGCCGTTTGGCTCGGTCCGGATTTCCGGTCGTGGCCCGCGACCAGTCGGCCGCGGCGGCTTCCCAGTTCCTCAGGGCCTCGTAGGCGCGAGCCGCGGTTCGTGAGCAAGTCCTCGTCCGTTGTGGTGTCGGTCACGACATGGGCGTAATCGTCGAGGGCTTCTGCCCATTTTTTCAGGCTGACGTAGGCGTTGCCCCGGCCGCGATAGAGCCTCTTGAGATCGGCGGCGGCCTCGGGTGTTTGGTGGGCCAGCGCCTCGATCGCCGCCGAGTAGTCGGCGACCTGAGCCTCCGAGCCGGACCATTGGCCGGCCAGCTCGGCGCGGAGTCCCAGCAGCCCGGCGTCTCGCGGCGCTTTGGCGAGCCGCTCATTGACGAGTGCCCGAAGGGGATACAAGATGTCGCCCGGTCGCCGGATCGTTGACGAATCGCTCCCTGGTCAACTCGATCACAGCCGGTTTTTCGCTCCCGGCGTGTCGCACCGTGAGTCGGACCTTCGTCCCGGCTTCACCCGCCAGCAGTTGATCGAGCTTCCGAACGGAGTCTCCGGTCAACTCGGTGTCGTTGACTTTCAGGATGATGTCGCCCGGCTTCACCAAGGATGAGGATGAAGGATGAAGGATGAGTCAGATTCTCCGGATTCATCCTTCCGCCTTTCGGGGTGCAGCAGCTCGGTCACCCGGACGGTGCCGCCAGCGATCGGAGTACGCGACGCCAACTCCCACTTTGTCATCGACGAGGGGAAGCCCATCCTGCGTGCGGCGTTTGGCGCCTCCTTGCAACAGCGTGGCCGCGACGGATGGCCGATTCTGATGCAACAGGGCCGTCGCCAGGCGAAGCAGCCCGGGCGTGCGCAGCCAGGCCTCGGGTCCTTTGGGATCGGCGGCCGCCAACCGATCAAAGGCCGCCACGGCCTCCGGCCACGCCTTGCGCGAGGCATGCCAGTTGGCCTGGGTGGCGGCCAGGGCGGCTTGCACGCGCGGGTCGTTCGCGTCGAGCTTGGCCAGTGCTTCGTGCAGCCTCAGGTTTTCGGACAACATCCGGATGCGGCTCTGGAAGTCGGCGTTGGAATGGAGCAAGAGTCGCAGTTCTTCGGCGGCCCGGTCGGGATCGTTCCAGACGATCGGCATGGTGGACCAGAATGCGGCGCCTCGCCGCCCTCCGGCAAGCAAGTGCCGGCCTTCCGGGGAAAACGCGAGTGATAGCACCTGATGCCCAGCTCGACGCCGCCGTGATCCAACTGCATCAGCTCACGCCGCGTCTCGACATTCCAGAGGCGGACCGTCTGGTCGCTGCTGCCCGACGCCAAGGTGCGGCCATCCGGCGAAAACACCACGGCCATGACGGCACTGGAATGCCCCTTGAGGGTTTCCAGCAGTTTCCCGGTGGCGACGTCCCATAACTGCACGGTCCCGCCATAACTCGCCAGGGCCAGGGTCTTGCCGTCCGGCGAAAAGGCCACGTCCTCGACCGTGATCCGTCCATCCGGAAGCGAGCTCTTCTCGGGATTCTGGAGCGTGTGCATCGTTTTCCACGTCGTGGTGGACCAGATGATCGCCGTCCCGTCGTGGCTGCCGCTGGCCAGCAGCGATCCGTCCTGCGAGAAGTCGATAGAAACACAGGTGTTAATATGTCCATACATTCGGCGGATCAGTCGGCGCGTGGGGACTTCCCAGACCTTCAGCGGATGGGGAACAACTACTGGATTAACGCCGGACTTTGAGCCGAATCCGGCGACCAGATACTTCCCATCGGGCGAAAACGCCAGCGCACCGACCTGCCAGTCTCAGATTCGCCCGTCTGAAAGCCGGGCAGATCGGTCGCTCCCGTCAGCCGCGCCCGCTCCGTTCCGGCATCGATGTCCCACAGCGCCACATAAGAAACGTCCGCTGGTCCGCCGTAGCCGACAGCCAGCAGACGGTTGTCGCTCGGCGAGAATACGACGCTGGAGACTCGACCCTTTTCTCCGTGTGAGAGTTCCCTGACGAGTCGCCCCGTGGCGGCGTCCCATAGTCGCACACTGCTGCCGTTGGCCGCGGCGATCAGTTGGCCATCCGGCGAAAAACGGGTCACGGGCGACCCATCGTCGGCCAGACCTTCCAACGGCCGAATGGCCGCGCCGGCATTCTCGAGATCCCAGACTCGGGCTGTCTTGTCGGCGCTGGCGGTGACGAGCCGCTGGCCATCGCTCGAGAAACCGACGGTGTTGATGGCCCCTTGATGGCCCTTGAGCGTCAAGAGCGCCGCGCTCTTCGAGTCCAGCTTCTGAAGATCGGCCCAGATCTTGATCGTCCCTTCGGCGTCGGCCGTGGCCAGCCTGGCGCCGTCGCCGAGAAGGCGATCGCCCTGATGGGCGACGCGTGAGCGGACCGATGCCGTGCAATCAAACGGCCTGTCGCTGCATCGAAAACGGCCAGGTTTCCCGACATCATCGCGCCGACAGCGAGCCGCCCGCCATCCGCAGTCAACGCGGAGCAGGACAGCGTTTCAGGGGGGACGCCAACGCCCGTCGCCAGGCGAGTTACGGTCTTCGCGGCTGCATCGAGGCGAAAGAGGGAAGACAGCTCGCCGACGTTACCGTAGCCCCCGACGGCCAGCGTGAGACCATCCGCCGACAAGGCGACACATTCGACGCGGTTGGGTTTCTCGTCAAAAGTTGCGATCACCTCGCCGCTGCCGGTGCTCAACCAGCGGATCTTGTCGTCGACGATGACCAACCTGTCGCCGTCCCGTGAGAAGATCGGACGGCGGAAATGGCACGTATTGGCCGAATCGACCGCGAACTTCTCATGGCCCGTGGAGGTGTCATAGACGCGAACCTTATTCGCCTTCGGCCAGCGCCGCCAGCCGGCCGTCGGGCGACAGGACGCGGACTTGAGCGCCGGGGCCGCCGGGCAGGTCGCGGCGGCTCGCTTCCTCTTCGTGCTGCGAACCGAGGTCCCAGCGCCGCACCTGGCCATTCTGATCCAGCGTCACCAGCGGGCCTTCCGTGGTGAAAGCCGCGTCGACGACGGACTCGCCGTGCCCCGAGAAAACCAGCGGCGCTGTCTTCCAGCAGGTGCTGGTAGTAGTACCACTCGAAGCCGCGTAAATCCAAGGACTTCGGAAAGGATGAAGGAGGAAGGATGAAGGATGAACCAGACTCTTCGGCCGCCGTGTTTTCCCCCTTCATCCTTCCGCCTTCATCCTTCATCCTTCCTGAAGAAGGAATGTGTTTCGCCAGCAGCACGCGGAGTTGCTCGGCGGTGGTGCGATCGTCTCGCCAGACGAAGGGGGCGAGTCGCATATCGGTCGTGTACAGCAGCTTGCGGCCCGCCTCCTCGGCGGTTCGAGCCAGCCGCTCGGCCGCTTCGGCCTTGGCCTTCTGGGATTCGACGACGGCCAGGGCGCTGGCCGTTTCCTTCTGAGATTGCTCGGCGCGCTTCGCGTTGTCGTTGGCCTTCTCTTCGTTTTGCTGGGCCGTTAGACCGCCAGCTTGATGGCCCGCTGGTTGGCGAGACAGCGCGACGACGCAGGCGACGCCCGCGATCAACGCGACCGCGGCAAGGCCCGCAATCATCAGGCGGAGCCGGTACGCCGCGCACTGCTGCTGCTCCAGCCGCAGTTGCTGGGCTTCGGCCAGTTGCCGGGCCTGATCCAGCTCGCGCTGACGGGCCGCTTCCTTGGCGTGCCGTTCGGCTTCCGTCTCGGCGTTGCTGGTTTCCAGAAAGCCGATCGCCGTCTCGAAATCGCCGCCGTACTGCTCGGCCCATTCGGCATTCGGCGCCTCCTGCTCGCGCAGCTCAGCGCGATCTGGAGATCGGGATCGCGGAACAAACCGGCTTTCCCGTCGCCCCAGAGCCGGGCCGTGTCCAGCAGCCGCCGGAAGATCCGCGCCGATTGCGCTCGTCTTCCACCCACATGCGCAGCCGCTGCCAGCCGCGCATCAGGCTCTCATGCGACAGGTCCAGCACCGTCCGGTCGGTCAGTTCGACCTCCGAGCCGGGCATCAGGAACGTGACGCCGGAGCCGCGATAGGCGTCCAGCACCATCGTCACCACGTCGCGATCCGCAGCGGCGATCGCCTGGAGTTGCGCCAGCCGCGTCGGCCGACGAATCCCGCGGTTGTCGTCGCCCTTCTCGGTGAGTGTCTTGAAGATCTTCTCGCAGGCCGACCGATGGCGGTCGTTGGGCAGCGCGTCGTAGATCTCGTCGGCGTGGTTGGAGAGCGCCGCTCCCAATCCGCCGGTCGCCTCGAAGTCGGTAAGGGCGATCGGGCGATGGTGGTTGCCGCCCGCGGACCAGGCATCCCACATCCGCATGAGCGCGTGCTGCATCACCGGCAGTTGATCGGAATCATCGCCCACATCGTTCAGGAGTCGTTGCACGAGCATCGGCGAGATCCTCGCGCCGCCGACGCCGATCGGCTTCTCGATCGCGTCCCGCTTCTGATCGCGCAGCAGCCGGGGGATCAGGTACTCGCCTTCGTTCACCGCTTCGGCCAGGCCGGGAATCTCGGAACAATCGCCCAGGTAGTCGGAACGCATCGTGATGGTGACGTAGATCGGGCATTCCGCCTGCTCGCTGGCGGTCAAGAGCAGGTTCACGAACGCGGCGGCCGTTTCCTCGGAATCCACGCCTTGTTGCCGGAAGCGGAACAACTCCTCGAACTGATCGACCACGACCAGCAGGTTGGTGCCCGGCTCGAACAGCTCGCACTGTTTCATCGCTTCGACCAGGCCGAAGCGGCTGCGGTTGAGCGTGGCGAGCAACCGAGGCAGGGTGCTGGGGTCATCCCGATCGTAGAGATCGGCCTCGACGAACGCCCGCGCCAGGTTCTCGATGGGGCTGCCGCCGGGCCGGAGAATCATCACCTCCCAGGTCGAGCCGGCCTGGGTCATGGTGCCGCCGTGCAGCTCGGCGATCATGCCGGCCCGCACCAGCGACGACTTGCCGCTGCCCGAGGTGCCGACGACCGCCAGGAATCGGTTGGTTCGCAGCAGTTGGAGCAAAGCGGCAGTCTGCTCCTCGCGGCCGAAGAACAGGTGGTGCTCGTCGCTGCGAAACGGGCGCAAGGCCGGGAAACGGATTGGGAAGCTGGCGGACCATTGACTTCATTGGCTCCAATCTTCGAGCTGCAGATTGGGTACGCGGCCGAAGTCACGAAGATTTCGAGTGACAACGATTGCACCCGCCTCAAGGGCGATGGCGGCGATGCGGAGGTCGTTCTTGCCGACGTTCAACTTCATCTTCTTGAGCTGGTGGTAGCGCTGAATGGCCGGCACCGTGAAGGCCAGGATCGGCAATTGCCTGATGAAGCGGGCGAAGGCCGCCATGCCCTCCGAGGCCTGCGCCAGCTCGGCGTCGGTCTTGGCTTGCCGAGACCGCGCATACCAGCCAAGAAACTGCTCTTCGATAGTGATCACCGAGATCGACGCAGATTGAGCGCCGCCGCCGGCGCAATGCTCGACACACCGCTGGATGGCCCTTCTGGAACAGCGACAGCACATCGGTGTCCAGCAGATGCGCGTTCATGGGTAGTGAGGATCGGCCTCGTCCCGTTGGCGATTCATGGCCATAATCCGCTGCACGTCGTCAAACATGGAGTTGCCTTGGAACATACCGGCGAACTCCACCCAAGGGTTCGGCGGAGCAACTTCCAGCGCGACGATTTCCGTTCCCTCACGGAGCCGATCCTGGAGCTGGCGGCGGAGACTTTCCAGAACAGCCTCCCGCGTCGGCCCTTCGGCGCTGAGACCGAGCGAATCTCCCCGCGCCCGATACCCGATACCCGCCACCGGTTCAATTACGACAGCAATTTGCATGGCTCGCCCTCCTTTCCTTCAGCTTGACATTTGATCGTAGCTCGACCAGACCCTTCTTCCCTTCCCGTTTCATCCTTCATTCTTCACTTTCCGTACGGCCGCGACAAAGCCCGTCAGCAATTCCGGCGTGAACTTGTCATCGGGCTGCCGTACCACTTCGGTCGACACGCTTTTGAAGCGTTCCTTGCGGTGGTTGAACGGCGGCGCGACGTAGACCGCGCTGACCGGAATGGGTCGTGAATCCCGGTAGCCGGCCGCCTTTTGGAGGTCCCGGATCTTGAAGTCCACCCAATGCATACCGGCGGCCCCGTAGTAAATCAAGGCGGCGTCACAATCGCGGAGGTTCTGGATGTGGATCTGCTGGACTTCGGATTCTTCCGCCTCGAAACCCGGCAAGCTGACTTCGATCCCCTGGTCGTAGAAAAAGTCTTCGAGCGGCTCGAGAGCCGCCTCGTCGTTCTGATCGCAAATCAGGTACACGCGGGGTGCGCCGCCGGTTGACGGCTTTGGTGGCGGCTTGTCGCGCTCGGCCTGCTCGCGCTCCCAACGGGTCCGCAGGAGCACCTTGAGGTTCTCCAGCGTATCGGCGATCAGCTCGGCCCCCGTGACGGAGCGGGGATCGGACTCGAGTTGACGGATGAACGAACTCTGGCGCTCATCCCGGGGTTGCAGTCCCTTGGGAATCCAGATCAGGCGCTGGAGCGGCTTGTTTTCACAGAATCGGGCAGCCACCTGGTTCTGGAGGGCGACCATCGACAGGTCGGTCGCCTCGGGGACGAGTCCGAAGTGTTCGCCGACGAAGTGAATCGCGACGTCGGCCTGCTCCAGGCAACTTTGCACGGCCGCCACCAGCTCGCTGGCCACCAGCGGCAGCGGCTGCTTGGGGACGACCGTGTGCCCCAACTCGATCAGCTCGCGCCGCAACTGGTCGCGCTGGGGTTCGAGGTCCGAAGTCGTGGCGGCCAGAAAAATCGTCTTCGGGTTTGCGGTTCGCTTGGCGCCGGTGCGCAGGGTCTCCCAGGTATTTGAGCACCTGGGAGATATCGTAGGCGACGTCATAGATCCGTTCGTGGAAGCGTTGCTGGGCGGTGTTCCCGAACGCCTCGTCGAATTCCCGCAACCGGCCGGACTGGGGATCGCGCTCGAAGAACTCGTAGGGAACCAGGCCGGTGTAGAGCGTACGAAGGTCGGGGGGCAAGTCGTCGGCGTCCACCGGCGTCTTGATGACGTTCAACAACCGGCTGCGATTATCGACGTCGAACTGTCCGGAATCCGTCGCGCTTTTCCAGAACGATCCGACGATCCGGCAGCAGCCGTTGGAATGAGCGAACGGGGGCGAGAGGACCGAGACCACCGTCTTGGCGTTGGGTATTTGTTTCAGGACCTCGGCCTCGGTCTCGGCGGAATCCGACACATCGGGTTGCTTGACGACGGCCACTTGCTTCCCGGAAAGCTCCGCCACGCGCAACTGGAGGTTCTGCTCTAACTGGGAAACCCAGCCCTGACGCCCGGAGATGACCGGCTGGTCATCCAGGTTCGCGTAGGTGATCACGATATCGCTCTGGGCGATCTCTTTCGGACTGAGCGGGGCCGCCACAGTCGAGTGCGGGGCTCCCGCATGATCGAGGTCGCGCAACAGGTTCTTGAGGTCCACGAGCAGATCACGGGCCGACTGGTAACGGCGGTCAACCGGCTTCGCGAGGAGCTTGAGCGTGATGCGTTCCAGCTCCGGCGGAACGTCGTAATGGAAACGCGCGATGGCCTCGGGTTGTTTGTGGACCACATTGTTCAGGACTTCACCCAGATTGGCCCCGGCAAACGGCGGGCGGCCTGTGAGCAGACAGTAGATGACGGAGCCAAGACTGAAGAGGTCGCTGCGGTGATCGACGGCCTTGCCGACCGCTTGTTCGGGGCTCATGTATCGGGGGGTTCCGAGGACATGTCCCTCCTGCGTCTGCTGCTGGGCCGCCGTCGTTCCCAAGCTGTCGGCGGATTCCTGCAACATCCGCTTGGCCAGGCCGAAGTCCAGGACCTTGACCTCGCTGCGGTCGTTCAAGCTGATATTCTCGGGCTTGATGTCCCGATGGACGATCCGGCGCGAGTGGGCGGCATCGAGCGCGTCGGCGACTTGAACGGCGATCGCCACGACGCTGGAAATCTCCAGCGGTCCTTGCTTCACGAGGTCACTCAGCGACTGGCCTTCCACGAACTCCATGGCGATGAACGGCAGTCCGTCCTCGGTCTCGCCGACGTCGTAGACGACGCAGACGTGCGGATGATTGAGCGCCGAAGCGGCTTTGGCCTCGGTCAGGAACCTCCGCCGGCGGTCCGGATCGTCCGCCAGATCCGCCGGCAAGAACTTGATCGCCGCCTTCCGGTCGAGCCGAATGTCTTCCGCTAAAAACACTTCCCCCATCCCGCCCGCGCCGAGCCTGGCGGTGATGCGATAGTGGCCAACCGTGTTGCCGATCATCAGAGTTGCGTTCCTGTGGTTCAGCCGGTGATCCCCAAGCTGCATCTGCCTGGCGGCTTTCCTCGCCGGTGTCGGGCGAGAGCGAAAACGTGTCAACGATGCACGGTCGCTCATCGTGCTCGCGGCCGACGTCGAGGAACTCATCCTGGACGAGATCCGACGCGTCGAGCCGGGCTCGAATCCGCGGGTCCAACCGCAGCTCCACCAGGCGCCGAGCCGCTCGCGATGCGGGTCGAAGAGCGTTGCCAGTGCGCAGCGGTCGTCGCCGCGGAGCTGCTGGAATCGGATCGATCGAGTCGCCGGGCGTCTTGTTCAAGAAGGACCCCATACACTTTATCCGCGCGCCGCTCAGAATGCAGGACCGAAACGAATGAGATTGAGGCAACCACTGGCACCCATGCTCGACGCAACTGTTGTGCGGCAAAAAGGTTTGTGGAAAAGCAGCCCAAAAAATTCACGGTGTGTCCCATGGACGCACTCACTCCGTACAATTTCTAGAGGGGCAGATGAGCAGCAGCCCAAAATAGTTCGAGGTAGGATCTTTACTCGTCGTGGAGGACTGTGGCGCGATCCCAATCGGCCGTCCCGATAAGACTGATAAGGTAAGAACAGGGTTGGGTTGCGCTGTCAGGTGACTGCGCCGGACAACCCGTTCCAAAGGCAAACCCCGAACTTTACGAACAACCCGGGGAATTGGTTTTCACCAACTGCGTCCGTCGGAAAGGCCAGAAAAATCGATCTCGAAGCCCGGTCGGGCACGATAAGACGTATAGATTGAATGAAGAAGAGTTCGTTGCGGTCGGTGACGGAGTGCCAGTCCGCCAGCTCGACCAAAGGTCGTTGCCAAATGCCGGCGAACATTTTCGGTACCGGAGGGATTGTGTTCGGGGATGTGTCTGCAATAATTGTTTAATGCTTGCACAACCTTGATTCAATCTCGTCCCGAAAGGGGATGCCACGATGCTGAACATCCTCGGAGAAACGCGGACGGGCTATTGTGATGGAGTGACCCGGCGCGACTTCCTGAAGATTGGGGGGTTGGCGTTGGGGGGCCTTTCGTTACCCGGACTGCTCCGGGCGGAGGGCCAGGCGGGGATCCGCCGATCTCATAAAGCCGTCATCATGATCTTCCTGGCGGGCGGCCCACCTCACCAGGACATGTTCGACCTCAAGCCCGAGGCGCGCCGAGGGAATCCGCGGCGAATTCCGGCCGATTCCGACCAATGTGCCGGGGCTGGAGATCTGCGAGCACATGCCGCGGCTGGCGCGGATGATGGACAAGTTCGTGGTCGTCCGCTCGCTGGTCGGGGCCGGCGGAGACCACTCGGCCGGCCAGTGTATGACCGGCTACAAGGACCTCATCAGCAAGACCCAGGGGGGGCGTCCGAGTCTCGGAGCCATCGTTTCGCATCTTCAGGGGCCGGTACATCCCGACGTACCTTCGTTCGTCGGGCTCTCGCCGCGGACCAGCGAGGTGCGCTGGAGCAACCCCGGCGACCCCGGCTACCTGGGACTGGCTGCACGCTCCGTTTACACCGTTCCGGACCGAGTCGAAGGGGGGCAAAGCGGGGCCTGGCGGGGCCGGGCTCACGCTGGATCCGTCCGCCATCGCACCGACGCGGCTCGCCAGCCGCCGGTCGCTCCTGGGTCAGCTCGATGGGTTCCGCCGCGCCTTCGATCACGAGGAGTCAGTCCGGGGGATGGATAGCTTCACGCAGCGCGCCTTCGAGGTGCTGGCCTCTCGCAAGGTTTACGAGGCGCTCGATGTCACTCGCGAGGACCGCCGGCTCCGCGCCCGATACGGCGTCGGCGACATGACCAACGAGCAAGACGGACCGCCCTGCTGCATGGACCACTTCCTCATGGCCCGTCGATTGGTCGAGGCCGGCGCGCGGGTCGTGACGATCGGGTTTGGCCGCTGGGACACGCACAAGAACAACTTCGAGACCAACCGATACCGCATCCCCAAGCTCGACATGGCCCTCTCGGCGCTGGTTGAGGATCTCCATCACCGCGGACTGGATCGAGACGTCTCGGTCGATCGTCTGGGGCGAGTTCGGCCGGACTCCGACCATCAACAAGAATGCCGGACGGGACCACTGGCCCGCGGTCAACTTCGCGCTACTTGCCGGCGGCGGAATGCAGACCGGCCAGGTCATCGGCTCGACCGACAAGGAAGCCGCCTACGTCAAGGACCGGCCGGTCTCCTTCCAGAATGTCTTTGCCACGTTGTATCACAACCTTGGCATCGATCCCTCCACCGTCGTCTCCGATCGAAGCGGACGGCCAATGACCTTGCTCGACGAGCGCGAACCGATCCGCGAGATCATCTAGAGGAGTGCCCGGTGGCACCTCGAGAGCTCTTCCTTCGACTGGGGACCGCCGCCGTCCTGGGCAGCTTGATCGGACTGGACCGGCAACGGCTCGACAAGTCCGCGGGCCTGCGTACGCACATGCTCGTCAGCGTCGGATCGGCGCTGGTGATGATCGTCTCGGCCTACGGATTCGAAGAGGTTCTGAGCCCGGGTCGCGTGGTACTGGACCCCTCTCGCGTCGCGGCCCAGGTTGTCAGCGGGATCGGGTTTCTCGGCGCCGGGGCCATACTGAGACGAGACCAGTCGGTGCACGGTCTGACCACGGCGGCCAGCATCTGGGCGGTCGCCGCGGTCGGACTCGCAGCCGGTGGGGGCCTCTACCTGGCGGCGGCTTCGGCGACCGTGCTCATGCTCGTCATCCTCGCCGTCATCAAGCCGTTGGAGGACCGGCTACTCGGCGGCGGTCGGAAGCTTACCCTCAGCATCGTCGCCGGCAAGGATCTCTCACGATGGCCGAGATCGAGGCTCACGTGCGAGCATCGGCTTCGATCTGTTGGCGTTACGGGTCAGGTCCCGCAAGAGAGCAGGCGATCGGCAGATCGAGATCATCCTGGCCGGGGCGGCCGATACGAAGCCGTCGGCAGTCGTCGACAGCTTGAAGGGTGTCGATGGCGTTCACGCAGTCGGTTACGGCTGATTCGAGGTCGTCCCGCTCGTCTTGCGAACCGAGGTGTCCCTCGTCGTCTTGGCCACCGGCTGGTACTTGCGAATCCCCCACTCCTCCAGGACGCCCAGCCGGTGGTAGGGCTTCCTGGCGCGATAACGTTCGAGAGCGATCCGATAAGTACGACTCGCTGGATCATTTCCGGGCGACAGCTCGATGGCCTTTTGCTGCCATTTCACGGCGTTCTGGAAATCCCCGCTCTCGCCGTAAGCGGCCGCGAGAGCCGCGATCGGATGGGCGACTTTCCACTGTGTCAATTCGCAAGCACGGGTCGCCGATGCGACAGCCCGGCGACCGTCTCGCAATCGGGCCTCCGGGCAGGTCGCGAGCATCCAGGCCAGAAGCAGTTGAGACTCGGTATCATTAGGTGCGATGCGGACGGCTGTCTCGACGTCCTCCAAGGCCTGCTTCCAGTTTCCCAGATACGAGTAGGCTGTGCCGCGATTCCGATAATTCTCCGGCCTGCGGCGGGCCCATCCGGATCGCGTTGTCGAGATCCTGCAATCGCCGCTTTGTGTCTGACCGAGGGCGAGGTAGGCGGTTGCCCGACCGCCATACCCGTCGGCCTTCTCGGGTTCGAGCTGGATGGCGTGACTGAACGTTGTCACCGCCTCGGTGGGCTGGGAACGCAACAATTGGATGGTGCCGATCGAAACGAAAGCGTCCGAGTTCTTCGGGTCGATCTGGATCGCGCGGCGGAACTCGGTCTCTGCATCGTCGAGCTCTTTTCGCTCCAGGAGCATCAGGCCCTTCGTCATGGAAACAAATACCGATCGCGATCCCAGTTCGGCGGCTCGCTCGAAATCGCGGAAAGCTTCCTTGATACTGCTTCAGGCAATAATGGAAGACTCCCCGTTCCACGTAGGCCTCGCCGGCTCGCGGGTCGGCCTGGATCGCCCTGTTGACGTCGGCCATCGCGAGATCCATTCGATTCCGTGATTGCCAGAGGAACGCCCGCTCGATCCAGGCCGCGGCGTTGCGCGGGTCCAGGCGGATCGCTTCGTCCAGGTCGGCGAAAGACCGGTCGAGGCGATTCGTTATCCTGACAGACGATCGCCCTCATCAGATGAGCAAAGGACGTATTCATGTGCCGAGGTCGAGCTGTCGTGGTGAAGAAGGGTTCGGCCTGGTTATACTCGATCACGGAGTCGCGGGGGACCCACCCCAGCAAGCCCTGGCTCGGCATCGAGATCAAGAGTCGATCTCCCTCGGCCCGCTCGATGCGATAGATCAGGCCGACACGGCTCGGGACGATCTTGGTATCGCCGTCCCAGAGTGCGAACTCCGGCGTCTTCTGCACGGCCTGTCGGGCATGCTCGAACGCTTGCCTTGTCCCGGTCCGCAGATTCTTCCGGAATTTCACCTTCGAGTTGTCGAAGGGTTGGGAGGCGCGAGCCGGTAACCAGGTGACAAAGCCCAGCGAGCCAGGACGACAAGCCTCGCTTCGAGAAAAAGGACATATCCGGACTCCTTTCCAGGACAGGCGAGATGCCTGATTGATGACCGATCATGAGCACATCCCGCGAGTGCTCATCCCGAACTACCGACACCGCGCCGGGGTCGAGGGCTCGTAGGCTTTGAGTCCCAATTCTTCGAGCGGAGTGAGCATGCGATAGGGTTTCTTGATCCGGTAGCGCGCGAGGATTCGAGCGTATTGCGCTCTCTCCGGATCCTTCGCGGGCATGAACGCCATGGCCATCTCCTGGCACTTGACCGCATTTCGAAAAGTCGCCGGCCTCGGAGTAGGCGGCGGCAAGCGTGGACAGATATCGCGGTTTCTTCCATTCCGTCAGTTCGCAGGCCTTGGTCGCGGAGGCCACCGCCTCGAGGTCCGTTGCGGAACTTGGCCGAAGGGCAGGTGGCCAGCAGCCAGGCCCGTTCCCTGTGTGCGCCTGGCGGATGTCGGGGCCAGGCGGATGACTTCGTTCAAGTTGAACAGGGCTTTCTCGTACATGCCCCGGGTGAGGAAGAGTAACGCCCGATTCCCGTAGGCCTCGGGATTATTGGGATCGGCCTGGACCGCCTCGTCGAGAATCGCCTCGGCCTTCTTGAGGATGCCTCGCATGAGATAGACCGAGGCCAGCCCGAGGTACGCGTCGTGACGCTTCGGGTCGATCGACAGGGCATGAGCGAAATGCCTCGTAGGCCCTTTTCGTATCCTTCTTGTCCAGGTCCATCATCCCACGCACGATGTCGATGATCACCGCGCGGGAATCCAGTGAGGCGGCCCGATCGAGGTCCTTCCGGCTCTTCGTGTAATCCTTCATGTTGAAGTAGAGGACAGCTCGCTCGACGAAGGCAACGGGATCTGAACCGTCGATCTGGATGGCCTGATCGAGGTCGGCCATCGCGCGATCGGGCTGATTCTTGGCTCGCCAGAGGGATGCGCGTTCGAGCAACGCGGGGACGAATTTCGGATCGAGGCGTATTGATTCATCAAAGTCCGCCATCGCCCGATCGAGATCGCCGGATTCGCGTCGGGCGACCCCCCGCATCAGGAAGGCAAACGGATTGCGAGCGATTGGCCTTGATCGCAGTACGAGAAATACGCCTCGGCACGATCCAGCGAGACCACGGTCTTGCTGGGAGCCCAGCCTCGAAGGCCCTGGCTCGGGGCCGCCAGCAGCAATCGATCGCCCGCCCTCTGCTCGATCGTGGTAGGGGAGTCCCGTCATGCGCGGAGGGATTTTTTGATTCCCGTCCCAGATCGCGAAGTCGGGCGCGATCTGGAGGGCCACCGCTGTCGGATTCCGATCGCTGTCCGTTGCGTCGGCACAGTCTGACCGAAGAGGCCCGAGCCGTCGCCCGGCTGACCTGCCTGAACTTCGGTGGCCACGACGATCGCCAGAAGGTAAGCGACCCGCTCGCAACCTGCGAATCGGTAACATGGCCGGAATCCTTTCCGGGGATGGATACCTTCGAATTGCGGGTCAATATGGCAGGGGTCGTCGCAAACGGGCAAGGCGAGAATCCGGATCAGGGAAGAATGGAAGCATGTGAGAGTGGCAAGGTCTCGGCTCGGTTACTGCTGGCAAGGCCTTTGTGCCCGGCACAGGTCAAGCGTCCGTTGACGCGTGGCTTCCGCAAGGTGGGACGGCCGTTAAGAATCGGCTCTCGTTCAAAACGGTAATTCCGTGGCTTTCTGGGGCGGATGGCGGCTTGTCGGGAGGCTCCGAGGGATTGGAGGGTGTCGGCAGCATCATCGGATGAGGCGGATCAGGCGGCACATCGTCCCAGGGGTGCGAAGCGGCGTGCTCGTATTTTTGCCTCATCCGAGAGTGGTAGTCGGCGAGAGCACGTAAGTTCTCAAGTTGCCGAATCGCCGGCTCAATGTCTTCCTCGGCATCTTCTTGCAACAGCTCTCCCATTCGGACATAAGACTTCGCGAGGGTCTCGTCGGAATCGTCTGGACCGCCCTGTCGTGAATGCCGAGGGTACGTTTCGTCTACTTCTTCAGGAGGCGGGAGAAGTCGCTGGCATGCTCCTTTCGCTTCTCGACTGACGCGATGATCAGCTCCTTCGAGCACTGGAGAGCGATTGGCTAACCTGTTCCAGATTGGCATGATTGGACGCTAGCTGCCGGAAGCGTCTGGCTACGTCGAACAAGTTTCACGGCCCCGATCCCGCCACTGAGCAGCACGGCTGTGATCGCGACGACGATCATGATGAGCCGGATCCTGAACCGTGGCCGGGGCAGTCGCATGTCTGAGCCCTCGGCGAGAAGCGTGGTCGATCTCAAGGCTCATGTTAGCCCAGCACGGATGTCTCGCAAAGAGGGCAGTCGGTCGAGTCATTCTCACACCACCGTCCCGCATCCTCAAAGCAGCTCCGCCGCGGCGAGCGGATCATCAAACATCTCATCGGCAGCCGGCTTCTCGGGTGCAACGGGACTCGTGACCTGCGCCGGCCGGACGCGCCCGGCCAGCCAGAGGCTCAGCAGGGTCGAGGCGACCGCGATGAGGCCGACCTTGTCGAAGTGGAGCAGCGTGCCGTCCGCGCTCTTCTGGAGGATCTTCCCGCCGATATAGGCACCAAAGCCCGTCGATATGTGCTGGACGGCGGAATTCGCGCTCATGAATCCGCCTCGGCGACGGGGCTCGACGCTGCCGGTGACCATCGCCATGGCCGCAACCATCCGACCGGCGTTGCTGAGCATCAGCAACCCGACGGTGCCGACCGCGATCGCCAGATGGACGCGCGGCAGGTTCGTCACCGCGAGCATCAAGATGGCCGAGATGACCGCCACCACGCGGTAGACCGGCAGCTTGCCGAAGTGATCGGCCAGCCGGCCGATGATCGGCGCCCCCAGGAGCGTCAGGAGGCCCCCGGTGACGTAGACCAGCGGCAGTCTCGCCTCGGGCACACCCACGTTTGCCACCAGGTAGACGCTGATGTACGGGATGACGGCGAAGCCGCCCAGCATCAGGGTCAGGATCAGCGCGAACGCCCGCAAGTGATTCGGATGGCTGAACGTCTCGCGGATCTGGACCAGGGGATGAACGTGGTGGCCATGCTTGAGATGTTCCCGCAACGGCGGCAGGGCGCGGGCTCCGCCGATCAACACGGGAACGCCCAGTCCCGCCAGGATCAGGAACGGGACGTTCCAGCCGAACTGATTGCCGAAATAGATGCCGATCGGCACGCCCAGGACCGACGCGACGGCAAACGCCGACATCAGGACGCCGGTCGCTCGGCCCCGTCGCTCCTCGGGGAATACGTCGCCGATGATCGCCAGCGCCATGCCGCCCAGGATGCCGCCGAACGCACCCGTGACCACGCGCGCGGCCAGCAGCGCGTGGTAGGTGTTGACCAGGCCGCACAGGAGCGTTCCAACACAGGAAACCGCAGTAGAGCGTCAAGAACGCGGTCTTGCGGCCGAATCGGTCCATGAACGACGATGCCAGGAACCCCGCGATGCCCGCGCTGATCGTATACGACGAGACGATCAGACCGAACTGCTCCGGGTTGATCCCCAGAGTTCGCATCAACTGGGGGCCCAGGGGCATCACGACCATGAAATCGACGATGCTGGTGAACTGGACCGACGACAGCGTGAGCAAGAGCACCGCCTCTCGTCGTCGGACGATCGAATCGGCCTTCTTGTCCCAGGTCGTTCGCATCCGGCAAATCGAGCTCGCTATCCCGAAGATCGTTCATGGACTGTTCTCTTCCCTGCACTGGAACCAGGTCGGAAAAGGCCCTTGTCGAGTTAAGGAACAGGCCGGGTAACTGCCGATCTGTCGGCGATCGCGGTCCCTCCGCGAGCGACCGATCTCCCCTTCGATGCTGAGGCACCAACGTTTTCCGACCGACCAGAAGCGAGACCTTGCGGGCCGATCGGCGGGGTCATGAATCCGATTGACAGCTGGCGACTATCGGGATCATTCTATCCATCGAGGCAACTCCGGCTCGGTCAATCCGGCGAGCCACTCTTCTTCGTGCCGGCTACCGGGAAAGTGCCTCGAGGATCCGCTGTCGCCCCGGTCCTACCCGGAGCCATCGGGTGTGTTATAATTCGTTGGAACGGGGAGACCGGCTCTCTCCGCTCCCGGTTTCGGAACGGCGAGCGCGGGATCGATCCGACCAGGAACGAGCCCGCGATTTGTCGTGCCCGCTTTGATTGGAAATGACCCCTGGAACGGCAACGACGGAGCGGTGCGCGGGATCTCTTTGTGGTCGCAACGGTGAGCCAGGTTCTCCGGATTCACGAAAGACGCCGAGTTCCCTCCGACTGATCGGGAATTGCTTCGTCCTACCCCGTGAAACGGACCGGATCCGGGCCATGCCGGTCAACGCGACGACGAGCCTTCGCCCAACGCTCCCAAGCGGGAGGATCGTCGTCCATGCGTCGCCTGCTTTTTTCCGGCTTGGCAATCCTCTTGCTCGCCTGGTCGGCCGGATCGGCGGCTCCATGCGGCGTGGGTCGAGTCCGCAGTCCGCCCCCGACGGCGGTGCGTCCGCCTCCTCCGCATCGCCCACCGACCGAAGATCCCGCCGTCTGTCCTCGAACGCGGCCTCGACAAGGAGCGGTCGCGGAACTGGGGCGGGGCCATGGAGGTTTACCGCGAGGCCCTCGAACACTGGCCCAGCCGCGTCGAGTTCAGCCGACGTCTCCGTCTCTGCGAGATCCACTTCAAGCTGCATCGCCGCTATTCGGACGCCAGCTTTCGCAGGGTCCTGCTGGCCTTGCCCCAGGAACAGGCCACCGACCTCTACGACGAGGTCCTCGAGCGAATCCAGAATAACTACGTCGACGCCGTGCCATTCGAGCCGCTCGTCCGGAACGGGCTGGACAACCTCGAGGTGGCGCTGCGCGATCCCGCGTTTCTGAAAGCGAATGCCCCGTCAGCCGTGGCGGAACGGATTAACCTGGCTCCGTGAGGCTCTCCGCGCGCACCGGGCGAACCTCGTCATCCCGGACCGGAGCTGCCGCGATCCGGATGGCCCTCACGTGCGGCGATCTGGGCCGGCAAGCGATCGGTCTGGCGGCGACCCCCGTCCTGCTGGAATTCACCTGCGGGGCCTGCGACGCGCTCGATGATTTCACCAGCTACCTGACGCCCGACAAGCTGGAAGACCTCTACGCCATGATCGACGGGAACTTCGTCGGCCTGGGGATCGAGCTGAAGCTCGACAAGGAGGGACTGCGGCTGATCGGCGTGATTCGCGGAGGCCCGGCGTGGGAGGCGGGACTCCAACCCGGCGATCAGATCGTGAAGAGTGGACGGCGTGAGCATCAAGGGGATGGCCCTGGATGAGTCCGCCAATCGGCTCCAGGGTACGGAGGGGACCACCATCGAGCTGGGCATCGTGAGACGGGACAAGACCACCAGACGTTACGGCTGGTCCGCCGCCACGTCGAGGTTGAGAGCGTCACCAAGGCCAGGATCGTGGACCCGGCCGATCGGGATCGGCTATCTCCGGCTCTCGGGCTTCCAGAAGACCTCGACGGACGAGCTCGACCAGGCGATCTCCGCCCTCGTCCCTCCAGGGGATGCGGATCCTGGTGCTCGACCTCCGGGGTAACCCGGGCGGCCTGCTGAACGTGGCCGTTGATATCGCCAGCCGGTTCGTCGACTCGGGGCTCATCGTCTCGACCCGGGGTCGAGCCCAGGGGCAGACCCAGATGCTCTCCGCCAGCGGCCACGCCCGGTGGCGGTTTCCCCTCTACGTCCTCGTCGACCACGACAGCGCCAGCGCCAGCGAGATCCTCGCCGGTGCCCTGCAAGATCACCAGCGCGCGACGATCGTCGGGGCGCGGACCTACGGCAAGGGGTCGGTGCAAAGCATCTTCTCATTGCGAGCGGCCCCGGCCGGGCTCAAGCTGACCACCGCCAAGTTCTACTCGCCCCGGAACCGGCCGTACAGCGAGCAAGGGGTCCAGCCCGACGTGCCGATCGTGGTACGCTCCGCGGCCAAGCCGGTCGACGATGCCGCACAGATCCGCTATGAGGCGAACATGGGCGACCCCGCCGTCGACCCGGTGCTCGCCGCGGCCATTCGCACCGCCAAGAGCGGGCTCCAAGCTGGACGGTGACACCGGATGAACCCTTCGTCCCCATGGTCCGATGACTTGGGCGCGGTCAACGATTCTTTGCGCGGATCGCTCGTGGTAGAATCGCAAGTTGGCGAGTCGATACCGCGCGACCGATTGAAGGAACTGACCTCCGATGACCATCGAACAGCTTCGCACCGCATACGACGCTCAGCCGTTTCGCCCCTTCGTCATGCATCTGGCTGACGGTCGCCAGAGTCGCCGTACACAATCCCGAATTCGTGGCGGCCGCGCCGAGCGGCCGTACCGTCACGGTTTACCAACCAGACGACTCGTGGAATGTCGTCGATCTCTTGCAGGTCACAGACCTGGAGTTCAAGCCGGCTGCCAGCCCTCCGCCAAGCGGCGCAGGTCTTGACGTTCGTCGGGGAGACTCGAGGTAGGACGATCGATGAGTGACATGGCCGCTCGACCGTCGACGCGAATCGACCCCGAGATCGCCTGGACGGTGGTGACCGACTCCCCACTCAAGGGGCTCGTCCTGCGCGCGCGAGGCCGGTACGATCCTCGCCTGGGACGAGGGGAACCAGCTCTATCTCTTCAACACCCAGGGGGAATCGCTCTCTTCCTCGCGCGTGCCGAACAAGATCCTGGCGGGTGCCATCAGCGACGAGGGGAGCCTGATCGCGCTGCTCGTCGAGGCGGACGATGCCGGACTGCTGTTGCTCAACGCCGATTTCGGCATCGTGCAGCAACGCCCTGCGCCCTCCGAGGCGACGTTTGTGTCGATCGACCCGCATGGGCGATACGTGGCGATCGGGACCCGGCACGGGATCTTGCACCTGGTCAATCGGTATGGCCGGCCTGCCGGCCGGCTGGAGACCCTGGAGTCGATGGCGCACTTCTGCTTCGTGGCCGATCAGCCGATGGCGGTGGCGGCCGCGGCGTTCGGGATGCTGGTGGGCGTCGCCCTGGAGTGCGGGCCGTGGCGGAGATCGGCTCGAGACCGAGATCCTCTGGCACGATCGCTTGATGTCGAACGTCGGAAGGCTGGCGATCAACGGTGACGCCGCGATGATCCTGGCAAGTTGCTACACGCTGGGAATCCAGCGGTTCGATCAGCGGGGGCGGAACGAGGGGTCGTACCACCTGGGCGGCACGATCTCGCACGCGGTCCCCGACTTCCCCGGCCGCACGATCGCCGCCGCGACCCTCGAGGGCGAGCTGGCCGTGATGAACTCGGCCGGAAATGTGCGATGGCGCACCCAGCTTCCTCGCCCGGTCATCGCGCTGGAGATGGACCCGCTGGGCCGCTTCGTGATCCATGGGAACGCGACGGGCGAGATCGTTCGCCTGGACCTCTTCGGCGACGGCTCGAACCGCGCGGCCCCGCGGAAGTCGGCTCGCCCCGCGACGACGAAGACCGCCGGCTCTTCCACACGGACCTCCACCGGCTCGGTGCGCGTCCCCGACTGGGAAGTACCGGTCGTCGAGAGCGACCGGGAGTTCGAGACGGCGGTGATCGCCGTCGTGGACGACCCGCCGCTCGTCGCCCTCTTCACGAGTCCGCGCAAGCTCCGGTTGTTCGACACGACGGGTCAGAAACTCGGCCAGGCCCCCGACATCATCGGAGTGGGCCGGCTCCTCCGGACGGCCCCGGGCTGGCTCGCCGCCGCTACCGACCGCCAGATCCTCCTCTCCGACCTGCGGCATTCGACCCATCGACGCCTCGACGTCAGCCTGCGTCGAGCTGACGCACCTGGCCATTCGCCCCGACGATTTCGGCCTGATCCTGGTCCAGGAACGCGATCGGATCGGCCGGCTGACGACGTCCGGCCGCTGGGTCTGGAAGCAGGAGCTCCGTGCGGCCGTGGAAGAGCTGGCGATCGGGCCCTATGGATTCGTGGCGGTCACCACCCACGGCGGTCAACTGCTCGATCTTCGACCCCGCAGGGGAGTCAACGAGCCGTTTTACCTTCGACCTGAGCGATCCGCCGCTGCTGATCGAGGCACCCGACGATTCTCCCCCGAACGTGGCCTGGGTGACGCTCGCCCGGCGACTGCGCAAGTCTTACGCGGGCACGACTTACGCGGGAATGTGCTGTGGGAGCGGCCCCTGCCCTGGGAAGGTTGGGCCCTGTTCCGGCTCGGCCGCCACGCACTCGCCAATGCCGCCGACGGCCGCGCCTTGGCCTGCAACGGATCGGGGGAAATCCAGTTTCAATCGCGCATCCTCCGGCGACCCGAATGATCTGTTCTCTGTCGATTCGACCGGTGCCCCGCTCCGCATCTCCCGCCGTGGCGTTCATCTCATTTCCGCGTTGCTCGATGGCCGCGTACGCTGGCGGGCCGTCGTGGACAAACCGCTGGGGCCGCTGGCCGCCGGAACAACGGGAGTCGCGGTCATGCTCGGCCGGTCCCTGGCCTGGTTCCAGAACCGTCCCGATCCTGATCGGACTGATCGATTCGTCTGTGCGAGCCATGCCGTCGGCACCAACTCGGGGTCTCATCGTGTCTCGACTACTCCTCTGGAAGCTCGAACAGTTCAGGGTGCAAGCTCTCAATAATGGTGTCGCTGTCGCATCCAGCCGCACGTGGAGATTATCGCAACAGACTTGCAACGATTCTGCTTTCGGGGACTACACTGAATGGATTAAAGTATACGGAAGGGGATCGCGTCGATCCGGTGACGAGATTCTTCTCATAAGCCCACGGCGGTACATCGTTTGCTCTTCCGTTTTTCAAGCTGAGTTGTTGGAGGCGTGATCGCAGTTCGATTAATCAAGTCTCTGGATGATCTCGCTATAAACTAAAGGAGTGGTCCTGCCTCTCAGCTTGGAGGTCTCGATGGTTGGCTTGTGATACCATGCCCACGATCGGCTTCGAGTCCGAGAGCCGAATGAGTTTGCACGAGTGCGGTGAGGAAGAAGCTCGGCAGTTCAAGTGGATCGAGAGCGAGAAGGCCGGTCGGGACCTGGGCGAGACCGCGATTCGCACCTGGATCGGCGAGCACTGGAACGGATTCTTGAGGCACCGCTGGCTCGAGCATCTCCAGGGTAAGACTTTCTGGATCGAGCTGGATCAAGGGGATTTCGGGCTACTCCGGACGGCGTTCCAGGCATCGCCCCTGATCGATCCGATCCTCGAACACTTCAAGCATGGTCGCGAAAACCTCGACATCATCGGCTGGGCACACGCACAGAATCTGCCCATTAATGAGGTCATCGAGATCCTCGAGGCGCTGGACGTGAATAGCCGGCGCATCGAGTGCCAGTTTGATCCCCTCAAGCGTCGTGCCGCATTGTAACTCAAGTCTCGGCAGATCGGACGCGGGCGCCCGCTCAGATCAGGTGATTCGCGCCCGGGGACAGGGATGCGGCGAGGTTCTCAACAAGTCGGACGAGCGTCCTGACAAAGCAACCAGTCGCGCCGATGTCACGTCCGGGGCTGTCCGAGTCGGCCCAGCTTGGTCCGGCGATGTCGAGGTGAATCCAGGGCGTATTGCCGACGAATTGCTCGAGGAACTTCGCCGCCGTGACGGCGCCTCCCCATTTGCCGCCGACATTCTTCAGGTCGGCAACCTGGCTCTTGAGGGCTTCCTTGTAATCATCGTCGAGCGGTAGCCGCCAGGCCCGTTCTCCTGTCTGGTGGCAGGCCGCGAGAAAATCCTGGCAGAATGTCTCGTCGTTGCCGAACAGCCCGGCGACCTTGGTTCCCAGCGCCACCATACACGCACCTGTCAGGGTGGCGAGATCGAGAACGCGATACGGACGGCTCTCCACGGCATAACTGAGGGCGTCGGCAAGGATCAAGCGGCCCTCGGCATCCGTGTTCATGATCTCGACGGTCTTGCCATTACGGATTGTCAAGACATCGCCGAGCTTCATCGCGCGGCCACCGGTCATATTCTCGGTCAAGGCGAGATATCCGGTGACGTTCACGGGCAGTTCCAGCCGCGCGATCGCTTGCATGGTAGCGGCCACGACGGCCGCGCCGGTCATGTCGGACTTCATGTCTTCCATGGAGGCCGAAGGCTTGAGGCTGAGACCGCCGGAGTCAAACGTGACACCCTTGCCGACGAGTGCGAGGGTCGGCGATTGGCCCCCGCGCCGGTAATCGAGGATCATGAACCGGGGCGGCTCCTCGGAGCCCGCGGCCACTCCGCGAATTCCACCGAAGCGTTCCCGTTCAATGCGTTGCTCATCCCATGTCTCGACGGCGATCCCCGTATCGGAAGCCACGAGTCGGATGCGTTCGGCGAGCTTGATCGGCGGTTTTTCGGCGGGAGGGGTGTTGGTCAGGTCGCGTGCCAGATTGATGGCCCCGCCGACGATCTCGCCGCGCCGGATGCTGGTTTCGAGCGTCGCCGAACGGTCCTCCGGCCAGGCCGGCGGGATTACGAGGCTAAGCATACCAAACGCATGGCGATTCGGCTCAGTCTTGCGGAGCCCCGTGCCTCGCGTGCCAACAACGGCACCCTCGATGATTGCGGACGCAACGTCATGGAGGTTTTCGTCTTCGGACGGTGGAAGAACGAACGCAACCGTATCCCGGCCCTTGCCGGCCAGTCGCTTGGCGGCGGTGACGCCGACGGAGAAAGCCGCACCCGCGTCGAATCGGTCCCGCGGACCCAGGCCGACCAGCAGGACCGCGGCGGCCTCGAGTCCCGAGGGTTCATGGAGCACGGTGAGATCGCCAAGCGTCCCGGCCACTTCCTTCTCGGACAGGAGCCGTTCGACCATCTTGCCGGCCCCGGTCCCCTCCAGCCCCTTGGGCGGCTCGGCCTCGTTCTCGAAGATTCCCAGGACGAGCCACTGGACCTTGACAGCGGCCAACGGCTGACGGAGCAATTTGATATTCATCGTGTCTCGAGGAATTTCCGGCAGAAATCTCATTGGAACTTGGAGACGAATCCGATCGATGTCACGTCAAGGAAGGAAAGATTGGGCCCAGGCCACCACGGCCTCGGCGACCTTGAGGGCCTCTTGGAATTGTGCTTGCGTCGTTGGTACCGAGAATCCTGGATAACGGGCACGGACGGCGTAGGGGCTGAGCTGATCCGCTTCTCGGATTTCTTGCGGAATGATTAGACCTGCCGTTCCAGTTCATCGAGTAACTCACCCAAATCATGAATGAAGGGGAAGGTCCAATCGTGCGCAATGAAGACCGCCTTGATGGCGAGCTCGGCGGCTTGCTGGTCCAAGAAACAGAGGTCTTCCCAGAAAGCTCCTGATGGAAGAGGTTGGTGGGCCAAGGCAAGTTTGCCCTGAGCACGATCCAGCCATTCGCGAGCGGTACCCGGTGGCGGGTTATGCTGGGGCATGGTAGAGCTCCTTTCCTTCGGTGAGCGCCGTATGAATCACGAGATAGGGGTTATTGCCGTGCTGATCGACTTCCGATTGCTGAACCACCACGATGTCTTTAGCGTGTCCCAGACCGCGGAGCCGGCGGATCAAGAGCTTGGTAACTTCGTGACAATCGCACCCGTCCCGCATCACGACCAAGGTATCGAGATCGCTCTTGGGCCCCATCTCTCCGCGGGCGGCCGACCCGAACAGGACGATCCGCAGCGGATGGACGGTCTCAACCATGCGTCGCACCATTTCGTCCAGGATTGCGGGATCGGGGGACATGGCCGGTTCTCTCTCGATTCGGTCGATGTTCGACGAAGCATTGCATTATAGGCGTATCATTCCCCATCATAGTGCAGGACAGGCCACGATGGCAGGGGGTTCGAGTTCGCACGTTCGCGCCAAGCCGACTTGCCCTGACTGGGGTGCGTCGATACAATCCCGCCGTTCCCGCCAATCCGGACCAGGCGGCATTGCGGGGAGCGCGCCCGCATCGAGGAGCGTCTGCATCCGGAGAGAGCCGAGTGGCGGCCCTGGCAGGAAGCCGGGCCAATCGCGACTGGCGGTGATGGATCGTCGCACCAACTGACGGCCCGGACACGTTTGGAACCGGCCGGGGATCGCGTGTTCCAGGTTGGCAGCACGCCCAGGTGCAGGGAGAGCCAAGGATGGTGAAGTCCAACCCTGAACGCCGCCTCCTGGTGGCCTTGCTCCTCTTGCCGGGCATCACCCTCTGCTCCGGATGTGTCACGCGTCGATACACGGTGCGCACCGACCCGCCAGGGGCCTTGGTCATCGTCAACGACGAAGCGCTCGGCCCCGCGCCGGCGTCCCGAAGCTTCGTCTACTATGGTGATCGTAAGATCACGTTGATCCTCGATGGCTACGAGACCCAAACACTCATTCAGCCAGTCAACGCACCCTGGTGGGACAATTACCTGACCGAATTCTTCACGGAATGCATGGTCCCCTGGGTGATCGACGACGAGCAAGAATTCACGTATAAGCTGACGCCGGCACAAACTCCCACGGTCGAGGCCGTGAGAGGCCGCGCCGAGGGCTTGCGAACCGAGGCCCAGGTTCTGCCGCAACCCCGGCGCGGCGGGATTCTCGGATGGCTCGGCTTCTAGTGCCGATCGAACAAGCCGGTCGAGCTTGCGGTCACGCATGATGGTGACAGGCCCCGGAGAGCTCGACCCAGGGGTGCGGGGTGGTGATTCGTCGAAATCGGCCTGATCCGGCGGGGCGCATAGCCGATTGATGAAGAACAAGGTTCCCGAATCGATCGGTCCACCGAACGAGGTGAACGGCCGTGAAGATCGTCGTGGCTGCGATCCAGATGCCCTCCGATCCGCTCGACGTCTCGGCGAACCTGCACCGGGCCGATGAGTTGCTCCGCTCGGCGCATGCCGATGGGGTGGAGTTGGCCGTGCTCCCCGAGTTGTTCAACACGGGCTATAGCCTCCGCCCGGATTATGGGCCCTTCAGCGAGACGATCGACGGGCCCACGATCACTCACCTGAGCCGTCGGAGTCGCCAATGGCGAATGGGAATCGCCGCGGGCTTCGTCGAGCGATCGGGGAGGCACCTCTACGATTCGCTGGTGTTCTGCGGGCCGGACGGCGACATTCAGGTCTATCGCAAACGCAACCTCGTCTTCTGGGAGCGATTCCGATTCCGGCCCGGCCGATCGCCGCTGGTCGTCACCACGCCCTGGGGACGGGTCGGTTTCGCGATCTGCGCGGATATGATCTATCGGAAAGTCTGGAACGATTATCGAGGTCGGATCGATCTGGCGGTGGTGTCGGCGGCCTGGCCGGAATTCGCCGATCGGGACTCCGGGCGCAGGCACTGGCTGCTCGGACACGTCGGCCCGCTCTCGGAGGCGATCCCGGGGAAGGTCGCGGCGGACCTGGGCGTGCCTGTGATCTTTGCCAACCAGTGCGGCGAGACCCACACGACGATCCCGGTGCTGCACACGCGGATCAAGGATCGGTTCGCCGGCCAGAGCAGCATTTGCGATGGCCATCATGGGGCGCCGGTGCGAGCCGGTAAGGAGCCGTCGCTCCTCCTGGCCCCGATCACACTCCACCATCAGAGAGGGTTGAAATCGTGGCGTTCTATGTCCCACTCGGCCCCCGCGGCGCCCTGCTCCGAATCGGCACGTTCGTAATCGGCATCTTCGGTGGACTGGTCTATCGATTGGCTTGCCGTCGCCGCGCGTTGGCTGGTCCCACTCCTCAGCCCTTGACCATTCCCCTCCCGACTGATACCAACGCGGGCATCGGCCGACGGCCGATTCGACCGGACGGTCTCCGACGAGCCACTCAATAGGGTCGCTGGTCGCGTTGATCGGCCGCTCTGCCTGGTCGTTCGGGATTCGACAAGACTCCACCCTTCGGCTCCTTCTAAAGAGGATTCAGCATGTGTGGCATCGCCGGTGCTTTCGACTTGAGAGGGATGCGAGAGTTTCCCTGGCAGCGTCTTCAGGCGATGACGGAGGCGATTGCCCATCGTGGTCCGGACGACGAACAGTTCCACCTCGAGCCGGGCGTGGCGCTGGGCGCCCGTCGGCTCTCGATCATCGACCTGGCGGGAGGCCGGCAGCCACTCAGTAATGAGGACGGCTCGGTCTGGGTCGCATTCAACGGCGAGTTGTTCGAGTATCCCGAGCTGAGGACCGAGCTGCTGGTCCGGGGACATCGCCTGGCGACGCGATGCGACACCGAGGCGTGGGTCCATCTCTATGAGGACCTGGGCGAGGCGATGTTCGAGAAGGCCCGGGGCCAGTTCGCCGTCTCGCTCTGGGACCGGAATGCGCGGACGTTGATCCTCGGCCGCGACCGGGTGGGGATCTGCCCACTCTACTATACCGAGGTCGACGGCTGGCTTCTCTGGGGCTCGGAGATCAAGGCGCTGCTCGCCTCGGGCATGGTCGCCGCGCGGGCGGACGCGAAAGGGATCGACCATCTGTTCACGTTCTTCTGCGCCGGTACGTCGCGGACCTTCTTCGAGGGGATTCAGTCGCTGCCGCCGGGGCATTTCTTGAGAGTGCGGGACGGCCATGTCGCCAGGCGTCAGTACTGGGACCTCGACTTCCCCGACGCCGGCTCCGAGCGACGGCTCGACGATCCGACCCCGCTGGTCGAAGAACTCGAGGCCCTTCTCGCACAGTCCGTCAAACGCCGGCTGCGGAGTGATGTGCCGGTGGTCAGCTACATCAGCGGCGGGCTGGACTCGACGGTCGTCCTGGGCACGTGCAGCCGGCAACGGCGCGAGCCGATTCCTTCGTTTACCGTCGGATTCGACAAGGCCGGCCCCGACGAGCGTGCCCATGCGACCGAGGCGGCCGAGGTGCTCGGCTCTCCGCTGACCACGGTCACGATGGATCGTTCGGGGCTCGCCGACGCGTTTCCGGAACTGATCCGGGCGGCCGAGGGCCCGGTGCTGGATACCTCGTGCGCGGCGCTGTTGCGACTGGCCCAGGCCGTGCACGCCCAGGGCTACAAGGTCGCGCTGACCGGCGAGGGGGCCGACGAGGCGCTGGCCGGATATGTCTGGTACAAGGTGCAGGCGATCCGGGACGGGATCGAGGGCGGATCGGCCCTGCCGGACCGAGACTGTTCCGACGGCTGTTCATGGGCGCCGTGGCGGACGGCCGGCCCCATGCTTCCGCCCGAGCTGGCCATCGGCGGTACTCGCCCGGCGCAACAGGACCTCTACGAGCTGATCTCTCAGGCCAAGCCGACGGTCTACTCCGACGCCATGTGGCAGCGGCTGGGCGATCACAGCCCGTACGACGACCTGGATATCACCAACGACCGAATCAGCGCGCTGGCATCCGCTCAACCAGTCGCTGTACGTCGGCTACAAGGTCATGCTGGCGGGCCTCCTCATGATCAGCAAGGGGGACCGGATCGCGATGAACGCCTCGGTCGAGACCCGCTATCCGTTTCTCGACGACGACGTCATCAGGTTCTGCGCGGGGATCGCGCCGGAGTACAAGCTGCGGGGCCGGACCGAGAAATGGATCCTCCGGCAAGTGGCGGCTCGGATCCTGCCGGAGCGGATCGCGCGCCGGCCGAAGACGATGTTCCGCGCGACCATGTCGGGGACCTTCCTCGGTCCGAACCGGCCGATCGTGGGTCGACCAGTTGCTGAGCCCCGAGTCGCTGCGTGCGACGGGCTATTTCGACGTCGAGGCCGTGACCCGGCAACGGGCCTGGCAGGTCCGGATTCCCCGGATCACGCCCCGCCGTTTCGTCTTCGACGTGGCGCTGACTTGCGTGGTCTCGACCCAGCTCTGGCACCATCTGTTCTGCGGCGGCGGCCTCTGCGATCTCCCCGCCTGGCAGCCGCCGACCCGCCGACTTGCCCGTGGACGCCGCCGTGCCCGTTCGAGTCTGACGCCGGGTGGGACCTTGAAGCCGTCGCTCCACGGCGGCTACCATGATCCCGGATCGGCTTCTCGACCCTGGGAACGACGCTTCGACCGCGATGCCCGGTGGGCACGCGCCTCGCGGGTGCTTTGCAAGCACCGGTGCGGGGCAGTCTCGATCGACCGAAAGCGAGAGCCGACCGGGAGAATACGTCATGGCACTCGTCAGCTACATCTCGAACCAGGATGCCGCCGAGAAGGTCAAGCCGGTCTTCGAAGGCATGGAGAAGAAGATCGGCGTGGTCCCCAACGTCTTCCGGGCGATGGCCCATAACCCGGAGATGCTGGAAGCCTTCCTGGCGCTCAACGCCACGCTGCCCAAGACCCAGCTCGACGGCAAGCTCCGCGAACTGGCCTACATCAAGACTTCCGAACTCAACGGTTGCGACTACTGCCTCCATCATCACCGTGCTCTCGGCAAGAAGGCCGGACTCAACGACCGGCAGGTCGCCGAGACCGCCGAGTTCGAAACCAGCGATGCCTACGACGACCTCCAGCGCTCCGTGATGCGATACGCCGAGCAGGTGACGCGGCACATCAACGTCGAAGACGCCCTCTACGACGGGTTGAAGCAAACCCTGAACGATCGCCAGATCGTCGAGCTGGCCATGACGGTCGGGATCGCCAACTTCACCAATCGGGTCACCGAAACGCTGAGGCTGGAGCTGCCCTGAGGCCCAGGTCGGGTGGGTCGAGCCGCGTCGGCAAGGCCCACCGGGCGGGCCGAGGTGTTCTGGCGGGCCAAGACCGGGCATCGTTCGACCCACCCTACCCGGAGGAATCCGATCATCATGAGCGAGAGTCAGAATGCGTCGGGCAGTGCTCGATCCTGGGTGCCGCTGGGGCCGCGCGAGCGTCGCGTCCTGGGGGTGATGGTCGAGAAGGCCAAGACGACCCCGGAGAACTATCCGATGACGCTCGCGGCCATCGTCACGGCGTGCAACCAGAAGACGAACCGCGACCCGATCACGAACTACGATCAGGACGACGTCGAGGACACGCTCCACAGCTTGCGGAAGAAAGGGGCGGTGATCCTGGTGGAAGGGAGCGGCCGGGTCGCCTCGCTGGAAATACACGCTCTACGACTGGCTGAAGGTGAGCAAGGTCGAGCTGGCGGTGCTGGCCGAGCTGTTGCTTCGGGGTCCTCAGACGGAGGGTGATCTCCGGGCGCGTGCCAGCCGGATGGAGCCGCTCCCGGACCTGCCCGCCCTCCAGGCGATCCTGGAGGCCCTGGTTCCGCGGGGCCTGGTGCAGTACCTCTCGCCGCCCGGCCAGAAGCGCGGGGTGTTCGTCGCGCACGGGCTCTATCCGCCGGAGGAGCTGGAACGGGTCCGGCAGGCGTTCGCCGGTCGGGTCGCCACCGACGACGAGGTACCGGCTCGGCTGTCGCCGGCCCGCGTCGAGCTCGCCGCGGCGACGGCCGCGCCGACCTGGGTGACCGAGATCGCCGCACTCCGCGCCGAGGTCAGCCAGCTCCGAGGCGCCCTGGAAACCCTGGCCGCCGAAGTCCGCGACCTGAAAACCGCGCTCGGAGCTTGATCGCATGAGCATGCCCTCCCTCGATCCCGAGGAAACGATTGTCGAGCCCGTCGATCGTGCCCGAATCTTCCGAACCGATCGAATCGGTGTCGTCCGGAGAGGGTTGGACGCTGATCGCCCTGGTACCGCACGACGGCAAGGAGCCGCCTCCGAATGTCAGCGACCAACTGGCTCGGGCGGTCTGGTGCGCCGTCTCGGCGCCCTGGCATCCGTCGCTGCTCGCGCGGGCGGCCGGGCTCCCCCGCATCGAGCCGGTCGAATCGCCCTCGCCGCCGGGGCCGAGGGAAGTCCGCATCATCGCCGAAGGCGCTGCCGATCGGCTCCCCTCGGGATACCGGACCCAGGCCGAGGATGCCGGTGCGGCGCTCCTGGATTCCGGCACCGACCGCGCCGAGCTGATCGGACGGATCCAGTCGCGAATGGGCGTCGTCGGGGCCGCCGACATCGTCGAGACCGAGCCGATGGCCGCGGCGAGCTCGCGATTTCCTGGCGCTCGGCACGGTCCGATGGATGCTTCGCGACCTGACCGTCGCGATGGGGCATTCCGAGAGCGTCGACCGCGAGAGCCTCTGGCGCGAGCTGATGGCCGGAGCCCACGCCTGGCAGCAGGGCGACTGTCCGGCGGCGGTGAATCGCCTCCGCGCCGCGTTCGAGGTGCTTGACCCAGGCCCGCGAGCGGTTTTACCCGGTCGACGCTTATATACTCGACCTCTGCCTGCTCGATCCGGCCATGACCGGGGGCATGCTCGCCGAGCCCCTGGAGACCGCGGTCGCGATCACCTTCGTGGCGTCGGCCCAGGCGATCGAGAACCAGGCGGCCGTCGATCCGGATGGTCTGGCCGCGCTCCGTCAGGCGATCGCCGACGGCTGGGCCGACGTCGCCGGCGGGACGTACGCCGAGGCCGAGGATGCCCTCTTGCCGCTGGAGTCGATCCTCTGGCAGTTCCGGCGCGGGGCCGATGTCTATCGCACCCATCTCGACGACCGGAACGTCGAGACCTATGCCCGCCGCCGGTTCGGACTCTTCATCCAACTGCCGCAGATCGCCAAGCGATTCGGGATTCGTTACGCGGTTCACGTGGCCTTCGATGCCGGGCGGTTCCCGGTCCGCCCGGAGACCAAGCGGCTCTGGGAGAGTCCCGACGGCAGCAGCCTGGAAAGCCTGTTGCGACCGCCGCTGGCCGCCGATCGCGATTCCCAGGGCTGGCTGCTCCCGTGGCGGATGGGAGCGACGATGAGGGACGACCACGTCGCCGCGGTCCCGCTCGTCCACTGGCCGAACCCGGTCGCGCCCTGGTATCGCGACCTGCGCCGGGTGTCCACGTACTCTCCCGTCCTGGGGCGGTGGACCACGCTCAACGACTTCTTCCACCTGACCGACCGCCCCTACGAGACGTTCCGCCCCGAGCCGGACTCCTACGCGACGCCCTACCTGGCCCAGGCCGTCGCCAGGCGAGAACGCGAGCCCGTCTCGCGGCTGGCCCGGCATCATCGCCTCTGCGCCCGGCTGGAGGGGGCTCGGACGATCCAGGCGCTGGCACGAGCACTCGCCTCGGCGGCCGGCAGTCCCGCCACTCCGCATCGAGGTTCCGGGAGACATCCCGGCGCTGGAGGAGATCGAAGACGCAGATCGAGACCGGCCATCCGGACGAGGCCGCTCATGCGATCGACCAGGCCGTGCCCTCCTGGTCGGGAGCTTTGACGCGGCTCATCGTCGGTGCCGGCGCGTCGAGCGGAGGCAAGCGACCCGGCTACCTGGTGATCAATCCCGTGGGCGTACCGCGACGCGCCACCGTGGTCCTCCCCGACGCCGCGCTTGACCTTCGGCCCGAGGGTCCGCTCCGAAGCGCCCAGTTCACCGACGAGGGTGTCTACGCCGTGGTGGACCTCCCGGCGTTCGGCTTCGCCTGGGTGCCCTCGGAGACCGATCCCGGACGCCCGCCCGCCGCCTCGGGCGGTGCTGTCGGCCCGTGGTCGTCAGCTCCGCAACGAGTCGATCGCGATCGAGGTCAACGCGACGACCGGCGGGCTCCGGAGCATCGCGGCTGTCGGCGAGGAGACGCCGCGATTGGGGCAGCAACTGGTGCTCGCCGGACTGGTCGACACCTCCGGCAAGCCCATCAACTCGCAGATGCGGTGCGACCGGTTCGACATCGATTACGGCGGCCCGGCCCTCGTGCAGGGGACGTCTTCGGGGAGCCTGATCGACCCTCGCCAGGGGAATCGCGTGGCCTCGTTCGTTCAACGGTTTCGCCTCTGGGCCGGTCGGCCGATCCTCGAGATCGACGTCACCCTGAAGGACCTCGACCCGGCGTGGCTCGAGCACGTGGCGCGATCCGATCCCTGGTCGGTGTACCTGGCCTGCCGATGGGCCTGGCCCGATGCGAACTCGATGCTCCGCCGCACGGTCCTCTGGACTCCCGAGCTCACCGAGGCCGATCGGCCGGAGACGCCGGACGCGCTGGATATCTCGACCCGCACCCAGCGGACGGCGATCCTCTTCGGCGGCCTTCCCTATCATCGCAAGCACGGCAGCCGGATGCTCGACACGTTGTTGATCGCGGGCTCCGAGACGTGCCGGTCGTTCTCGATGGGCGTCGTGCTCGACCTGGAATACCCGTTCCACGCCGCGCAGGAGATGATCGCGCCGGCCGTGGTCGTGCCGACGGACGAAGGCCCACCTGCCCTCGGGATTGCCGGCTGGCTGGCCCAGCTCGACCACAAGAACGTGGTGATCTCGCGCGTCGAGTTCACCGAGAACGCCGGCGACCGCGGCTGGGGCCTGGTCTTCCATCTGCTCGAAACCGGCCGGACAGTCCGGCCGGTGTCGCTTGCGGTTGTTCCGCGACCCGACCTGGGCGCGGCAGGTGGACTTCCTCGGCGAGACGATCATCGACCTCTCCGTCGAGGGCGATGGCGTACAGGTTGACCTGACCCCGCATGAGCTGGCCCGGGTCGAGGTGACGCTCGGATAACGTGCCAGACCCTCAAGCCAGGATCGCGTTGACGACCTTGCCGTGCACGTCGGTCAGCCGGAAATCGCGGCCCTGGAAGCGATAGGTCAGCTTGGTGTGCTCGATGCCCAGGAGGTGGAGGATCGTGGCGTTCAGGTCGTGGACATGGACCGGGTCCTTGACGATGTTGTAGCAGAAGTCGTCGGTCTCGCCGTAGGACGAGGCCCGGCTTGATGCCGCCGCCGGCCATCCAGATGGTGAAGCAACGGGGATGATGGTCGCGGCCGTAGTTCGTGGCCGTGAGCTGGCCCTGCGAGTAGATCGTCCGGCCGAACTCGCCGCCCCAGATGACCAGCGTGTCGTCGAGCAGCCCGCGCTGCTTGAGGTCTTTGACGAGGGCGGCGGAGGGCTGGTCGGTGTCGTGACACTGCGCGCAGGATCTGGTTGGGCAGGTCGCCGTGCTGGTCCCAGCCCATGTGGTAAAGCTGGATGAATCGCACCCCGCGCTCGGCCAGCCGGCGGGCGAGCAGGCAGTTCGCGGCGTAGCTGCCGGGCTTCTGGACGTCGGGTCCATACATGTCGACCACCGACTTCGGCTCGTCGCGAGAGGTCGGTGAGATCCGGCACCGATTGCTGCATCCGGTAACCCAGCTCGTACTGCGCGATGCGGGTGAGGATCTCGGGATCGCCGGTCTCCGCGTGATGGAGATCGTCGAGCGACGCCGATGTCGTCGAGCATCTGCCGGCGCGTCGGCTGCGAGCAACCGGCCGGGTTGGCCAGGTAGAGCACGGGCTCCTTGCCGCCGCGGAGCTTCACGCCCTGATAGCGCGACGGCAGGAAGCCGCTCCCCCAGAGGCGATCGTACAGCGGCTGGTCGGTCCGCCCGCGCGAGAGCAGGACGACGAATGACGGCAGGTCCTGGTTCATGCGTCCCCAGGCCGTAGGAGACCCAGGAGCCCATGCTCGGCCGGCCCGCGAGCTGCGAGCCCGTCTGGACGAACGTGATCGCCGGGTCGTGGTTGATCGCCTCGGTCTGCATCGAGCGGATGATCGTGATGTCGTCGACGATCCCCGCGGTGTGCGGCAAGAGCTCGCTGAGCCACGCGCCGCTCTGGCCGTGCTGGGCGAACTTGAAGATCGACGGGGCGACCGGGAAGTTCTTCTGCCCCGAGGTCATCGTCGTGATCCGCTGGCCCATCCGCACCGAGTCCGGGCAGTTCCATGCCCCGTCGCTCGCGGATCGCCGGCTTGTAGTCGAACAGATCGAGCTGCGACGGCGCACCGGACTGGAACAGATAGATGACCCGCTTGGCCCTGGGAGCGAAGTGCGGCAGGCCCGGCAGGCCGCCGGTCGCGGCCAAGGGATTCGTGATGCTTCCGGGAGATTTGGGCGTAGGGACGTCGGTTCCTGCCCGGACGCCATCGCCATCGAGTAGCGCGTTCAGGGCCACCGCCCCCAGGCCGACCCCCGAGCGGGCCAGGAAGAGCCGTCGGTTGAGCTGTTGCGCGATCTTCAGTTCGTCCACGGTATATCCTCGTCATCTCGTGATGTGATGTGGCCGCCTATACAGGAGACCTTCGGTCGGGCCGTGGGCGGCGACCCTTCGGGTGCCCGGAGACCCGCGCCCAACGATTCTTATTCTTGTGTGATGGTTTCGTCCAGGTTGAGGATGACGCTCGCGGTCGCCATGTAGGCGGCCAGCTCGACCGGATCCGCCTTGGGGTCCAGCGGGCTGTCTCCGTGTCGGATCAACTGAAGAGCCGACTCCTTGTTCGAGCTGTAGGCCGTGCGGTAACGCTCGAGCCCGCGCACGCAAGACGGTCAGCTCGGCCGGGGTGGGCGTCCGGGCGGTCGTGCGCCGGAAGGCGAAGGCGATCCGGTCCTCGTCCGTGCAGCCTCCTTCGGCGATCATGAGCTGGGCCAATCCCCGGGCCGCTTCCACATAGGCCACGTCGTTGAGGAGCTCGAGGGCCTGGAGCGGGGTATTGGTGCGCGGCCGCTTCACCTGGCAGGTCTCGCGGCTGGGCGCGTCGAACGTGGCGAGGACCGGATGTGGCACGGTCCGCTTGCGATAGACATACAGGCTGCGCCGGTAGAGGGCGGATCCCTTATCCTGGATATACGGCCCCTCGCCGGCACCTCCGGCCAGCTCCTCCCACAGGCCGGCCGGCTGATAAGGCTTGATCGGATGGGCCGCCGAGCCGCTCCGTCAACAGCCCCGCGATCGCCAGGGCGTTATCGCGGACCACCTCGGCCGAGAGGCGGAACCGCGGCCCGCGCGCCAGCAGGCGATTCTCCGGGTCGTGGGCCAGGAGGGCTTGAGGCACCCGCGACGATTGACGATACGTCGCACTGGTGACGATCGACCGATGCATGGCCTTGATGTCCCACCCGGTGCGGATCAGTTCGGTCGCCAGCCAGTCGAGCAGCTCCGGGTGCGATGGCGGCTCGCCCTGAACGCCGAAGTTCTCGGCGGTCCTCACCAATCCCTGGCCGAAATGGTGCTGCCAGATCCGGTTGACGACGACGCGGGAGGACAGCGGGTTCTCCGGCGATGCCAGCCAGCGCGCCAGGCCCAGCCGGTTCCGAGGCGTGCCCGGGGACGGCATCGGCAGAGACGAGGGCGTGCCCGGCTCGACCTTCCGGTTCTTGTCGGGCTGATCGTACTGGCCGCGCTTGAGCACGTAGGTCGGACGAGGGGTCGCCATGTCCTCCATGACCATCACCGAAGGGATCGTCTTCTCGTACTCGGCCTTTGCCTTCGTCAGCTTCTCCGTGTGCTCCTTCGTGCCGTAGGCCTTCGCGACCGCGATTCCGAGGTCGAACTCGCGCGAGGCGGTCCCGATCCTTCTCCGTCGGCAGCACGACCAGGGGCGGTACGTTGCCCCGCGTCTCGGTGTAGACGCCCTTCTCGTTGACGCTGTTGAAGAAGCCCAGGAACTGGTAGAACTCCGCCTGCGAGATCGGGTCGAACTTGTGGTCGTGGCATCGGGCGCAGCCCATCGTGAGGCCCATGAAGACCATCGAGGTGGTCTCGACGCGGTCGACCGCGTTCTCGATCCGCCATTCCTCATCGAGCGAGCCGGCCTCGGTGACCGTCCGGTTGTTGCGATTGAAGCCGGTTGCGATCCTCTGGGCCAGGGTGGCTCCCGGCAGGAGGTCGCCCGCGATCTGATCGATGGTGAAGCGATCGAATGGCTGATTGGCGTTGAACGCGGCGATCACCCAGTCGCGCCAGGGCCACATGGTCCGGGCGAAGTCGTTCTGGTAACCGTTGGTGTCGGCGTATCGGGCGCCGTCGAGCCATTCCATCGCCATCCGCTCGCCGTACTCGGGCGAGGCGAGCAGGCGATCGACGAGCCGCTCGTAGGCGTCCGGCGAGCGGTCGGCCAGGAAGGCGTCGACGTCCGCGGGAGACGGCGGCAACCCGGTCAGATCCAGGGAAACGCGGCGGATCAACTGGGTTCGGCTCCGCCTCCGACGAGGGGGCGAGCTTCTCCGCTTCGAGCCGGGCGAGGACGAAGGCATCGATCGCGTTATTCGGCCAGCCACGCGCTTTGACCGCGGGTGGGCTCGTGTCGACGCGGTGGGTCGAACGCCCAGTGCTTGCTCCACGATGCACCCTGGTCGATCCACGTCTTCAGGAGCTCGATCTGATGCGGGGTGAGTGTCTTCCCCGACTTCCGGGGAGGCATCAACTCCTCGGGATCGTCGCTGGTGATCCGGGCGATCAGCTCGCTCTCGCCGCTCTTGCCCGGCACGATCACCGGGTCGGTCTTGCGGAGCGCACCGTCCTTGACGTCGAGCCGCAGGTCGGCCTTCCGCGTCTTGGAATCCGGCCCATGGCAGAGGAAGCAGTTCTCCGACAGGATCGGCTGGATATCACGGCGGAAATCGACCGGCCCCGGCTGCGCCTGCCAGGGCGAAGGCTGAGAGCGTGCCCAGACGAGAACCGCCAGACCATGCGGCCGATCCATTGATCGACTCTGGCAACGGTCAACTGGCGAAGATGGGAACGGATAGGCAAGGGATTTCGGTCGCATACGTGGTTCGCGCTCGAATCCGGGGGCGGGATGGAATCGGGAGGGATGAACGTCCACTCCTTCATTATCGCTCCCCAGATGGTGTCCGACAAGGGTTGACCATTCGGATGGGTCATCGGACGTGCACGCCTCAGAGCGTCCATCCCTTGCGGTACTCGATATGGACGTATTGATTCAGTTCCGGCGCGTTCTTGACTTTCAGGTTCGCGCTATCCCACTCCAGGCGTCGACCCGGTGCCCGGAGGGCGAGCACGCCCAGGAGCACGATCTCGGTCATCGGGCCGGCATAGTCGAAGTTTGAGACCGGACGAGGGCCTCCCTTGCAAGCTTCGACCCATTCTTCGTAATGGCCGGGAGAGCGTTTCATCGTCTTGGGGACGGTGGCCGCCTGCTGGTGCAGCTCGCGCGGGAGGAGTTCGGGCATGCCGCCGTGGGAGCCGTGGTACATCTTCCCCTTGCTACCGATATAGAGCACGCCGTTGTCGGGCAAGTGCTGGTCGGCGGGCAGTTCCAGCGGGTCGGGCGGCATGAGACCTCCCTCGTACCAGGTCATCCGCACGGGGGGCAGGTCGCCACGCGCCGGGAACTCGAAGTAGATGATCGCGGCGATCGGATAGGTCTCGAAGTTCGGCTTGTCTCCATCGAGGAAGGAGCCGTCGAGCGTGGTGCGGGCCTCGACGGAGGTCGGCGCACCCAGACCGAGCGCCCAGACGGGATGATCGATGATGTGACAGCCCATGTCTCCGAGCGCCCCGGTGCCGAAGTCCCTCCAGCCGCGCCAACTGACCGGTGCGTAGGCGGGTGGTAGGGCCGCGCCTGGACAGGTCCGAGCCAGAGGTCCCAGTCCAGGGTACTCGGGACGGGCGGAGTCTCCTTGGGACGGCCGATGCCTTGTTTCCAGAGGCGGCCGGCCCGGTCCGACCAGACATGGACCTCGCGGACCGGCCCGATCACGCCCGCCTGGATCCATTCGTTCGTCAGCCGCGAGCCCTCGGTGGCATGGCCCTGGTTCCCCATCTGGGTGGCGACGCCGGCCTGCCGTGCCGGCCCTGGTCAGCTCCCGGCACTCGACGAGGGTGTGCGTCAGCGGTTTCTGGCAATACACATGCTTGCCGGCGCGGATGGCCGCCATGGCCGCGACGGCGTGGATGTGGTCGGGCGTCCCCACCGTGACGGCGTCGATCTGCGACGCCTCCTTGTCGAGCATCTTGCGGAAGTCTTTGTAGCGTCGAGCTTTGGGGAACGCTCCGAACGAGCCGGCTCCCCGCTCGTCGTCGACGTCGCAGAGGGCGACGATGTTGGCGCCGAGGCGGCTGACGGTGGCGACGTCACCGCCGCCCATGCCTCCCACGCCGATCGACGCGACGTTGACCCGGTCGCTGGGTGCGACGAAGCCCGTGCCGCCGAGAACGTGACGCGGGACGATGGTGAAACTCAGGGCCAATCCCCCCGTCGTGCCCAGGAAGGCCCGGCGTGACCGATCGGCGGAACGGGACTCGTTATCGGGCGTATGCATCGTTGATCCCTCCTGCTCGTGGTGCCGCGAATGGTTGAGGTCCGTCGTCGCATCGGCTCGGATTCAGGGCTTCGGCGTTGGCGGTCCGGCCCGCCGCGACCCAGTCCATCCCCTGGAGCGACCAGACGCGAGAGGTTCGGGTCGCGGAGTGGGTCATCCTTGGGCTGCTCTTTCCAGCCATGATGGCCGAGATTGGTGTGAAACACCCGGCCCTTGCCGAAGGTCCGCGTCCAGGCCACCGGCCAGGCGACGCCTTGAAACTCGATCGTGGCCAGCGGCTGGACGTCGGGCATCATCTGCATGTTGTAGTAGAGCTCGTCCTTCAGCTTGAAGTCCTTGAGCCCCTGAGTGATCGGGCTCGAGGTGTCGGCGATCTTGACGGTGTAGCGTCCCTCGCGGGCCTTGCCGTCGGGCTGGCCGATGTGGGAGTAAATCCCGCCGAGCATCTCTTTCCAGGCCGGGAGCCAGTCGGCCGGCGGCATTATCGCCGCCGTGGATCGAGACATAGCCGTGTCCCGAGCGGACGAACTCGAAGATCGCCTCCTGCTGGGCCTTGGTGAACTTGGAGTCGGGGTCGCGCCGATCGACGCTGACGATGAGCAGGTCGTACTTGCGGATGGCCGGGGTTTCCAGGATCGCGGCGTCCTCGCCGATGGTTACCTGGAACCGGCCGGTGTTCTCCAGGGTACTGGCCAGGTAGAATGCCTGGTCGCGGTAGCCGTGGTGTTCGCGCTGCCCGCCCGAGAGCAGGAAGACCTTCGCGCCGTCGGGCACCTTCTTCTGCGCCTCGGCCGTGTGTGTCAGACAGCAGGACAACACCAGGCCCAGGCCAATCATCGAGGTTCGCATCACGGGAGTTGCTCCTGCCCGGAGGGTCCACTTGGTAGGATCGGGAAACGGTGGATCGGCCGGCTTGCGATCGGGAGATCTCATTGCGAGTCGAGAGAATGAATCGTAGCGTAGCCCGGTCCGAGGCCCGTCGCAAGTCTCGGCCCGGCAAACGTGACGATCTGGGAGTCCGCAACAGATGAGACGATCGAACGAGCTTGGTCACGGGCGTGTGCCGGGTCTGGGGTCTGGCGGCCGTTGCCTTGCTCCTGGTCGGGGCCGACGACCCGAAGCAAACCATCGACGCCGGCGGCCTGAAATTCGAGGCGCCGAAGTCCTGGAAGTTGGGCCCGCCGCCAGGAGGGATGCGCCGGGCCGAATTGAAAGTCGACCCGATCGAAGGCGACGATTACCCGGCCGAACTGGTGGTGTTTGCCTTCGGGGGCGGCGCGGGGCCGGTCGACGCCAATCTCAAGCGCTGGCAGGGTCTCTTCAAGGACAAGGATGGGAATCCCCCGGCGATCGACAGCAAGAAAGTCAAGGGAAAGAACGTCGAAATGACCCGAGCGGAAACGCACGGGGACTATCACCCGGCGCGGTTCCCCGGTCGGCCGGTCGACCCCGATCGACCCAATGCCCGTCTGCTCGGCGCGATCGTCATGGGCGACGGGACCAGCTATTACATCCGGATGATCGGCCCCGACAAGACGATGACCAAACTGCGGCCGATCTTCGACGAGCTGTTGTCGTCGATCCAGGTCGAGGAGAAATGAGCGGAACGGGCCGCCCATCGTTCCCGCGCGGCGAGGAACTCATCCTCGCCGCACGGGCTTCGACCAGCCGGTGCGGCCGTTTCCCGCGAGAGTGCGCAGGCCGGGGATTTCGCGTCGAGGAGCCGTTGAGCGATGGTGAGCATCGTCATCGTGTGTGCCCGCTGCACGCTGAGCAACCACGTCTCGGATCGATACTGCACGAACTGCGGGCTTCCCCTCGGCGCCGTGCAGCCCGACGCCGGAGCCGGCTCCGACGCCCTCGGTCCTTACGAGGCCCCCGAGCCCGCGGACCCCGATGTCGCCCGCCTGATCCTCGAGTTCGTCCGCCGGGGCGGGTACGACGCCAACCCGTCGGGCCAGGGGTGGCAGCTCGTCGTCCCTCTGCGACTGGATCGGAAGCAGGCCGTCTACGTCGGCCCGGCCGGCATCGACGCCGAAGGAAGGACCATCCTCGGGCTGGTCTCCGTCTGCGGCCCCGTCAACGATCGCGATTGCCGCACACTGCTCAAGCTCAATGCACGCATCGTTGAGGGGCACTTCGCCATTCGCGTCCTTCGCGGTGAGGAGTACTTCGTCGTCATCGAGAACGTACCGGCGGAGATGCTCAAGTCCACCGACGCCAACGGATTGATCCGGCGCATCGCCGAGCTCGCCGACGGCCTGGAAGAACGGCTCTCCAGGGGCGGGGACATCTACTGAAACGGCAACGTCTCGCACGATGCTTGCATTCATTATTTAATAGTCCGGCGCCGTCCAGAGCCGTTCGTTTCGTCCATTGACCACGGATTACTGCCAAATTGGCGGTTGGCTTCGTTTTCGGAGTTTTGGTGTCCTGCCCATTTCCTGCTGATTTGGCGGCTGGGTTCCTATGAAAATAAGGCCCAACAACAGCGACCATGCACGCACGGGCCGCCATTTTCATGGGGTTGGGTGCAACCAAAGTTGCATGACAGTTCGTTCTGGTCGTTTTGCTCGGGCGGGGATTCCCGCTGATCTGGCGGTTGAGTTCGTTCGTTCTGCGAGTTTTGGGAGCGTGCGAGCCCGAGTCTGGGTTCGTTTTGCAGATTTCTTCTTGTTATTGTATTGCACCCCAAGACCTGAGTGGCTGGGGTCGAGCCGGCCCGAACGGCGCTGCCCCCAGGTTCGATGCGAGGGCCCTTCTGAGGGCTCGCCGACAACAAGGCCGGCATCGTCCACAGCCACGCGACGAAGAGAACGACGAGAATCATCGCCGAGACCACATCGCGATGAAGCGGCAACCGGGGACGAGCGATCTCCGCGACCGGCGGGGCCGTGGGTTCGTTTTGCCGATTCGGGTGATCGCTCGCCGAGGACATGGGTTCGTTTTCCCCATTCCCGTGATCGACCGACGGGCTCACTGGACACTGGGTGTGTTCATTCCGCGGATTCCGGCGATCGCCGGTCGCGGGCGTCGCTTCGTTTCCGGTCGTTGTCTCGACGATTCCGCCAACCTGCACGGCCGGATCGAAGGCTTCCTTTCCTTCCACTCCTCTCTCGGTTTCCGCCTCCGCGGTCTCGACGAGGAATCTCGGGATACCGTTCTCGGTCGCCTCGGATCGATCTCCGCGGTCAATTTCCCCGGCCGCCCCACCCCGTTCTCCGCTCCCCGAGGAAGAGGACCGTCGGAGCTTGATGAGCGTGTCGAAGCTCCGAAACAACGACCGGCTGCACGAAGACTGGTACCGCCGCAGCCGTTCTCCCTCGTTGCTGGGGTCGAAGGACAGTCGAGCCGCTTGCTGGGCCACCTCGGCTTCGGCGCGCTCGCGATGCCCCGCGGCCAGCGTCTCCAGGTGCGCGATCGCCCGTTCCGCGACACTCCGGAGCACGGCGATCGTCGCGTTTTCATTCTCCGGGACCTGATCGTCCAACTGGCGGTCGAGCTTCCGATCGAAGAAAGCGTCGCTCTCCGCGTCGGGGATTTCTTCCTGGGCCTCGCAGTGGACCTCCCACTGCTCGGGTTCCATATCCAGCGGCTGTTTCCCCAAGAGGCGGACCGCTTTCACCTTCTCGGCCGACGACCAGGTGTGGCCCTGGTCGAGTCGGTCGCGGAGCTCGGTCCAGCGGTCGAGCATCCATCGGCAACCGGCCGCCGTGGATTCGAGGCGCAGGACGATGGCCTCGGGGTGGTCGAGGACATCGACGGGGTGCGAGACCGTCTGGGACTTCCGCCCCGGGACCAGGGCGTCAAGGAGTTGGCTCTGAAGAGAACGTCCAGCTTTTAATGTTCGGTAGAGAACGCACTTAGGGGAACAGGGGTCTTCCATCGTTTCGAGCCATCGCGCACTCTGTGGGATGGGTTTTCTTCCCCGACCACAGAGGAGACGGACATGACGGAGCTCAGCATCGCGGAGCCCAAGAGCTGGTTTGCTACGCCCCGGTGGACCACGGACTCCCCCGAGTGGCAGGCTCTGGATCGGCGACTTGGGGCCGATCACAGAGCACGCATCATCGCCACGATTGTCGCGGAACTGGACCTCTCGGACCTGGAGGACCTCTACCACGGGGTGGGGTCCAAGGCTTACCCCCCCGAGTTGATGCTCAAGATCGCCCTGTATGAGACCCTGGAGGGGAATTTGTCGCCGGCCGCCTGGACGCGCCATGCCAAGGAATCCATCCCGGTGCAGTGGCTGGCCATGGGGATTGAGCCCAGTCGCACGGCGACCTATAACTTCCGCGACCGCGTGGGCTACGCGATCGAGGCCGTGGTCGCCGACGTGCTGGGCGTGGCCCAGGGCCAGGGGTTCGTCACGGGCCAGCAGGGTGTGCTCGATGGCACCACGGTGCGCGCCCAAGCGCTCGCGCCACCGGTTGCTCAATCAGTCCCGTTTGGACAAGCGACTCCACAGCGCTGAAGGAGGCCGTGACCGGGGATGCCGCAGGCCAAGTCGTGAGCGAGCCTCCGGGTTGGATGGCCGCCACCGCCGCCGGCCGCCGCGAGCAACTGCAACGGTACCTCCAGGCCGAAGCGGTGCTGCGGCGCCGCTTGGCTGAGAATGCCAAGAAGCCCAACGATCGCCGCTTGGCCCCCGAGAAGGTCATGGTCCGCGTCAGCGATCCCGAGGCGCCCCTGGGACGGGACAAGGAAAAAGTGTTCTGTCCGCTCGACACCGCTCAGTGGATCATCGAGCCCTGCTCGTTGTTGATTGTGTCCTTCGACGTCTTTGCACAGGCCACCGATGCGGGCACGCTGCCGCCGATGCTCGACCAAACCCAGCGGCTGCTGGGCCGGGCCCTGGAGACCGTGATCACCGACTGCGGCTATGTGTCGATTCTGGACCTTCAGGCCTGCGAGAAGCGGCACGTGGAGTTGATCGCTCCGGTGCAGGAGAATGATTACACCAAGGACAAGAGCCACTCTCAGGACAAGGACCATACCCAGGACAAGAACCGCTCCCAGGGCAAGAACCGCTCCCAGGGCAAGAACCGCTCCCAGGGCAAGAACCGCTCCCAGGGCAAGAACCGCTCCCGGTCTGGGAGTCAGCCCGCCATCGGCAAGGACCAGTTCACTTGGGACCCCCAGGCGCAGACTTATCGCTGTCCCCAGGGTCATTCGATGCCGCATGTCAAACAGCAGCGCAAGCCGCGGCGTCAAGGAGAGTCGGTGGTGATCCATCAGTCCCAGTGCCCGGCGAGCTTTTGCCAGCAATGCCCGCTGTCGAGCCCGTGCGTCAAAGACCCGAGCAAGGGGCGGACGGTGATGCGCACCGAGGGGGAGGAGTTGTTGGAGGCGCACCGCCTGAAGATGGCCACGCCGCCAGCCCAGCAGCTCAAGAAACTGCGGGGCCAGGTGATCGAGCGGGGCTTTGGAGACGCCAAGCAGCACCGTGGCCTCCGCAAGCTCCACGGCCGCGGCCTTCATCGGGCCAAAGCCGAGGTCGGCCTTGTGGTGCTGGCTCAAAATATCTTGATGTTGCATCGCCTGCGCCAAAAAGCTGTAAGTGCCGTGGACGTTGCAGCTTGAAAGCTGGACGTTCTCTTCAGAGCCAGCTCCTCAACGCCCTGGTCCCGGGGCGGAAGTCCCAGACGCCCCACCCCGTCGATGTCCTCGACCACCCCGAGGCCATCGTCCTGCGCCTCGAATCCACGGCGGCCGGCTGCCGATGGATGCTCGACCGCTGGACCGAGCTCCGCACCCTCCTCGACCAGGGCCACAACTGGTAGTCGGACGAGAAGGTCAAAGCGATCCGCCTGCAGGGAATGCGGCCGTTGAACTGCGAGCCCGGCGACTGGGAAACTCACATCCAGATCCTCAAGGGGTTGCAGACTCCGAGGAGCATTGCCACCTTCGAACGTCGGCTCGCCGTCCAGTTGGATCCGCAGGTCCCGGCGGACCAGGCCGTTGCCCCGTCGGCGTTCCTGAAGCTTGTGGAGCGGATGACCGCGCGGCTGGAGACGCTCGCCGCGGGACATCGCGAGCGCGCCGAAGCCGAGGCGGCCCAGCAAGTGGCTCTACTGTCCTTCGACCCCAGCAACGAGGGCGAACGGCTGCGGCGGTACCAGTCGTCGTGCAGCCGGTCGCTGTTTCGGAGCTTCGACATGCTCATCAAGCTTCGACGATCCTCTTCGTCGGGGAGCGCGGAGCGGGGTGGGGCGTGCGGGGAATTTGACCGCGGAGATCGACCCGAGGAGACCGAGACCGGTATCCCGAGTTTCACCGTGGACACCGCGGAGACGAAAACCGATCGAGGAGACGAAGGAAAAGAAGAGTTCGAGCCGGCCGTGGAGGCGACTGGAATCGTCGAGACCACGACCGAAAACGAAGCGACGCCCGCGACCGGCGATCGCCGGAATCCGCGGAATGAACACACCCAGTGTTCAGTGAGCCCGTCGGTCGATCACGGGAATCGGGAAAACGAACCCATGTCCTCGGCGAGCGATCACCCGAATCGGCAAAACGAACCCACGGCCCCGCCGGTCGCGGAGATCGCTCGTCCCCGGTTGCCGCTTCACCGCGATGTGGTCTCGGCGATGATTCTCGTCGTTCTCTTCGTCGCGTGGCTGTGGACGATGCCGGCCTTGTTGTCGGCGAGCCCTGAGAAGGGCCTTCGCATCGAACCTGGGGGCAGCGCCGGCGGGGCCGGCTCGACCCCAGCCCCTCAGGTCTTGGGATGCAAGACAAGTAGAAACCTGCAAAACGAAGCCACGATTAAACGGCCTGGGCAAAACATGCTGAATTTGACGAAAAAAGGACACTTCTCGCCGAAGACCACCGAGTTCGTGACCTCGCTTCACTTTCACGAACTCGGTGGTCTTCGGCGAGAAGTGCCGAAAATTCGCCAAACGAACCGACCACCGCGGACGCGGACCGCGAAGTCTCACGGCGATGGTGAGACCCAGAATCCCTAGCGGATGATGATCGCGATAGCATCGAGCGCAACGCCCGCATGCGTTAGAATGGAGAAGCGTCGGTTCTCCGCCGTCACACGAGGCCCGACTCTGAGCGAGGGTAACACCGATCGATGAGCCAGGAACTGCACTATACTTCTGTCTCCCGCGGTCTGAAGCCCGGCAGCCGAGGCTTCGGCACGGTCGCGGCGACGGCGCACCTGGCGGACACGCTGGCCGATCGGCTCGAGAGCCTCAGCGGTTACCAGGCCGTGTATCCGCCCGGTGACCCCGCGGCCGCGCTCAACCCGATCGTCCATGCGCACGTCCGGCTGACCGCCGGGGGCAAGGTGCTCGATGTCCTGTCGCGGATCGGCCCGGCGGGACTCGATTACTCGGGCCGGCCCAACAAGTATGCCCACCACATCGTGCTGGACGACGACGACCGGCCGGAGGGCGGGCCCGCCTGGCTCCTCAGTCAGCCGGGGTTCCTCCAGACGGTCTGGGAGGGGGAGCCACGGCTCTTGCCCGACGGAAGGGCCGTACCACGAGGCGACCGGCCGCGGGCGTCGCCAACGCCTGGCAGGCCCTGACCGGCGACGCCGGCTGGGCCGGCGTGCTGGCCGAGTCGTTTCTGGCGGACCCCCGAAGGCCCGTGTTCCTGGTCTTCCGGCCCGGGATGGAAATCCTCCCATTGTTTGTCGAGGCGATCGCGCTGTTGCCCGCGACTCGACGCTGGGAGGTCGAGCTCAGCACGTACTTCAATACGCTCCCACAAGGTGTTTCCTGCTCATGGAGAGCGGTCCTCGACGGCTCGGCCGAAGCGAAGAACGCCAGGCGCCTCCCGAATGCCCTGATCGTCAACCTCTGCCGGCCGATCGGTCGCGCATCCCGGGGACGTCCTGGTCCACCTGGCCCGTACCGGCGAACGTCGGGAGCGTCCGGATGCCGAGCCGCTCCCGACATCGCACCCCGAGCCCGCCCGAGTCGCGTACCGGACTGCTGGCCCTCCCCTGCCCCACGCCGGGACGCCCACACGCGGCACGCGGCCGAACTCCCAGGCCGAGTTCGACGTGCTACCGGACCTTGCCGCTCGGCTGGCGTCCGAGTTGTCGCTCTCGGACGATGAACCTGCACGTCGACAACCCCGACGTCGCAAGTACCTCGTCGCAACGATCGTCGCGGCGTGCCTCGTCCCCCTGTTCATCGCCGGATTCCTCTGGACCCAAAGCAACCCCAGTCCGCGCGTATTCGAGCCGAAGGGACGCTGGCCCGCCTCCGAACCAGGTGCCCCAGTTTCTCCGATCCCGAAGGATGCCCCGGCCCAAGGCGTTGCCAAGGCCGAGGCCAGCAAAGCGGAGGACGCAGCCGTCGCCGAGGAAGCGGCTCCAAAGCCGGGACCGCCGTCGCTCCCGCACCTCGAGAAGGTCGCGGAGGCGGCAGGCAATCCCGGTGAGAAGGCGGGCGACAAGGCCAAAACGTCTGCCACCGAACCTTCCAAACCCGTCGTGGACGCCTCCCGTTCCCGCGAGCCCGTAATCGTGGTCTGCGCTCTCCCTGAGATCCCGAAATCTCAGTTCGCGACCAAGGTCCCCCAGCAGCGCGAGCTCGACCTCCCCGAGGACGTGGACGACAGCTTTGATCTCCTCAATGCACGTCAGTTCCGGCAAAAGCCCTCAACCGCGGCGCTCGACCTGGGACATCGCGACCAAGACCAGTAGCGGGCTGGGCGGCGGCTTCACCCTCGCACACCTCGGCAGGATCAACGCCCGATCGTGGAGATTCGACTGGAACAAGGACGTCCGCAACCACTCAACCCAGGTCGACGCTTTCAAGGACGCCGTCCTGAAATTCCGGGCTCGCGACGGCCGCGCGATCTTCGTCCTGCTGCGCGAGCTGGAGCTCCGCGACAAGCGACCGATCATCATCGTGGAGAAACAGCCGCTCTTGTTCGACCGCCTGGATCACGCGCATCCGGACGGTCACCTGGACCCGGAATCCCGACCTTCTGGAGGGCTCCACGTGGAAGCTCAGTATCCGTCGCTGGAAGGTCGCGATCGCGCGAGCTCGACGACAAACTCTTGAGTCGTGAGTTCGAATCCACGCCGATCCCGCGAGGACCGGAAGGCGGCTCTCCGCGCGTCAACCTCGAGCAGGACCTGGTCCCCGGCGAGATCAAACTCAAGCTGACGATCGACCCCGAGAGTCCCGACGTGATCACCGGTCGCGCATCGAGCCGGACCGCGCCCGAGTGACCGAGGGACGCAACCGTCGGACCGGCGCCGGGACGAGCTCGCGAAAGACACACCCAAGGACGAGGACGGGCAGGACCGGGACCCGCTCGAGTACCGGCGCGGCAAGCTCAGGAAGCTCGAAGCGGCCGATCGGAGAGACGACACGGCAATCGGGAAAGTGAAACACGAGATCGGGGAGCTGGAGAAGATGGACGAAATCCGGCAGATCGAAGATCTCTTATCGAAGCCAGTGCGGGCCGAGCTGAGCGTGGTGATCGGCCTGGACGTCGGCGAGTCCACGATCCTGGATATCGCCAGGGTGGGCGAATTCGCGGATTAGTCCTATGTCCTTTGTAGAACTGACCACTGACTAATGACCACTGACTACTACGAGCATGACCGACCACCATCAGATCATCGATCAGATCCGCACCGCGCTGCACTCGGGCGACCACGTTCAGAACGGCCGGCTCGCCGGACTGGCGTCCGCGTACGCCGCGGCCTGCCATCGAGGCCACCCAGCGGCTGGGTCGGTGCCACCGTCTGTTGCAGCAAGGGTTGCGCTCCGAGGCCATCCAGCTCGCGGAGTCGGAGCCGAAGCTGCTCGACGCAATCGCCGCACTCGACTTCCCCGAGCGGGCCGAATGGGACGACCTGGTGCAAATGCACGACCTGCCGCCCGCTCCGAGGCTGCCGATCGAGCCGGCTCGTCTGCTCAACGAAGCGTATGCGGAGGAGGACCCCCTCCAGGACCTGCTCCGTCGGCATCGGCGTCTGGCTTTGCAGCGCAGCCCCGCTCCGGCTGCGGATCGGCGTGCTGAGTCAGCTCGCGGCCCAGGATCCGGGCAACGCGGTCTGGGCCGACGACCTGCGAGCGTTCGAGGCGGTGCGGCTGCTCCAGATCCAGGAGGAGGCGGCCGAGGCCGTCCGGCACCACGATTCCGAAGCGATCAGCCGGCTGGTGGCGGAGGTCGAGCCGCCGGGATGGTCCGAGCCGCCGCCCCGGTCGCTGGTCCAGTCGCTACGGAAGGCCGATGCGCAACTCCGCGGCGAGCGCGGTCGTGCGGCGCTGCTGAACATCGGGGACAGGCTCGACGCGGCGCTCAACGACGCGCGACCCGATCCGCGGCGGCCTGGCGCGCGAGGAGTGGGCCCGGCTGGCGACCGCCATGCAACTGCCCGCACGACGACCCGATCGCCGAGCGGGTCCGGCCGGCCCTCGACTGGCTCGACGACGAGGAACGCCGCAGCCGAGAGGGCCGCCAGCACGAGGAAGCCGTGGCCGCCCTGGTCCGGGCACTGGATTATCCGGGAGCTGTCCACTCGGCCGACCTGGAGCAACTGGCCCACGCGGTCCTCAGCCACGGCCACGGCATGCCCGACGGGCTCCAGCTACGCTATATCACCCGGCTCCAGGCTGCGGAGTCGGCCCAGTCACGTCGGTTCCGGCTGATCGCCGCCGCGTCGGCCGCGGGAATCCTCTTGGTCGGCACGCTGATCTATTCCGTCGTCCGCAGTCAGACCCGCGCCGAGGATGCCGAGCGGGCGGCCACCTCGATCAGCGACATGCTCGAGCTCGGCGAGCTCGACCACGCCGTCGCGCTGCTCAAGAAGCTCGAAGCGGCCGACCCGGATCTCCTGACGTATCCTCACATGGTCGAGGTTCGGGAACGAATCGAGATCGCTCAGGGTCAAGGAAACCGACCGGGCCGTGCGGTTCGACAAGGCCATGCGCGAGGCCGAATCGGCCCCCGTCTCGGCGAAGCCACCCCCGGCCCTGGAGACCGCCCGCTCGCTGGCCCGGCTGGAAAGCGAAAAGGAGACTCTCGAGGCCCTGATCCGCCGGCGAGCCGCCAACCTCCAGGCCGAGCAAGCCAAGCGCGAGAAAGACCTGAATCCTGCGCCTCGACGAGATCGGCCGAGACGTCGCCCGGATCGAGCAGTTGGCCGAAACGGCAGGTTCCGGCCCGGCCGATGAAGCCGCGGTCTTCTCGCCTGCTGGCCGACGCCCAGCGCAAACTCACCGAACTTGGGCCGGACCTCGCCCTGGTCGGCGAAGAGACTCAGGGCCGAGCCCGCGTCTTCACGCAGCGACTCGATGCGGTGCGCGACCGCCTGGATCGTCGACACCTGCAAGCCCAGCTCGAGGACGCGATCACCACGACCATCGCCTACTCTCCCGAGGCGCGCGGTTTCACCGGCCCGTCCGAACTCGCCAACGCCTTGCAGTCCTTCACCAAGAGGTTCCCCGACCTGCCTCGTTCCCGGGCATTCACCGACACGCTCAAGGAGCAATCGCTCTGGAGCGCGATCGGCGAATGGGACCGCCTCTCGGCCGGCTGGAGGGGCGGCCAGACGGCGGTCGCACCCGAGGAGGCCAAGGTCCGCGCCGAGCAGTGCCGTCAGTTCGTGGTCCAGCACCCCGGCTCGCCCGACGCCGACCGCGCGGCCGCGTACCAGCGGTGCCATGGAGGCCGTCGCCCACCGCAGCGCCGATGGAGATGGTGCACTGGCCAAACTTCAGCAGCTCCTCACCGACCTGTTGGTCGACAACCTCTGGATGATCGACGTCAAGCCCCCCTTCGCGGAGCCGATCCGACATTACTACCTGACCCAGAAACCCCCGGACGACGCCAAATCGTTCCGCTACCTGGTCGGATTCGACGGCAAGGAGCGAACTGCCAAGGTCGTCGCCGACTGGGTCGAAAAGTCCGACGTCGCGCCCCAGACCAAGATCGCGGCCAGGTTCAAGCCGATGCTCTTCCAGGACCCCAGCCGGATCGACTGGGAGACCGTGATGATCGACCTGCTCGACGGAATCCGGACCCAGCCGGAGATGGACCCGGTGCTCCAGATCGCGTTACTCCGCAAGGTGCTCGAGTCGGCCGTCGAGGGGAGCGAGCCGCTGCGCGAGGTGCTGAGGGGCTTCAAGAACCGCCTCGACCAGGCCGGCGTGGATGTGAACGTCACCTGGATGGACCCCGAGAATCGGGAAGCCGACAAAATGCGGCCCAAGGCCGCGGTATTTGTCCGGTCGCTGCCCGACCTGGCCGCCGCACGCAAGGAGGCGGCTGCCCTCCGGGCACGACTCAGTCGTCAGATGACGCACCGCCCGCAGCCGGTCGGCTGGCTGGCCCGCGAGCCTGGCGGCTGGCGGGTCCGGACCGGGTCGGTCCTGCCCGAGGCCGGGTCGCTCTGGGTAGTCATGCCCGGCGATGGGAGTCATGGCGCGTGGCGAAAAGTCGGCACTCTGGACCAGTCCAAACCGCGGCTCTCCCTGACCGACGACCCGGCGCTGGCGGAAGGGCGGCCGGTCTTCGTCACTCTTCCGGGTGCGGATGATTCATGAGCGCCGAAGCAAAACGGATGGTACCTCAGAAATGCTTCCGAATCTGACATCACAGGTGTCTTCACTTTGGACTCTGGAGCTGCAACCTGCAATCTGCAATCCGCAATCCGCAATCTGTAATCCGCAATCCGCAATCCGTAATCTGCAATCCGCAATCCGTAATCTGCAATCCGCAATCCCCAAAGATGCGCGGATCATGCGGAGACCTCACACGGACAGAATCGATAGTCCCGGATTGCGTAGAGAAACCCAATAGACCATGTCAAGTGGAGATGCATCCGGAGCTTGGTATGTGAGGGCGCGCGGGCGCGTCCTTGGTCCGCTTAGCTGGGCACAGCTCCAGTCGATGCGTGACCGCGGCCGGCTTCGCGGTTCGACCAGGTCTCACAGGACCGTCAGAACTGGATCGGCGCGGACCGGGTTCGACCGGCTCTTTCCCCTCTCGGGTACTGGGGGCTCGACCGGCTCGATGGCACCATCGGCCGGAACTGCCGACTTCATCATCCTGGACGATGATGACGAGGGCTCCGGTTCCGGGACGCCTGCCTCGACGGTCGCGGACGCCTCCGAATGGTTCTTCGCCCGAGGCGCAACGTCATCAGGGACCGGTACGACTCTCGGAGCTGCAACGAATGGCCGACTCGGGAGAGCTCGACCCGGAGACCCTCGTGTGGCGGAGCGGCATGGAACAATGGACGCCCGGCTCGTGGGTCGCCGAGCTGCGCTTCCCGGTCACTTTCTCGGCGGCTCAGGGCGACGCGGGCGCGGGCGTCGCCCCAGCCCCCGGCGTTATTGCGACCCGCACGAGTGTCCTGGCGATCTCCAGCCTGGTCATGGGCCTCTTCTGGATGTTCGGACTCGGCAGCGCGTCGGCGATCGTCCTCAGCGTGATGTCGCTCCGCCAGATCGCTCGGTCGCAAGGGACGCTGACCGGCAAGCGCCTGGCCATCGCCGGGATGATCGTGGGAATCGTCGGGCTGATTATCTCAGGAATCATCCTCCGCGGGTTCATATTGAAAGATCGATGGCAAGACTAACCCTCCGTCTCGGAGGATGTATTGACAGATGAGAAGTGTCTGGTGCAGTGGTCTCTGACCGTGATGTGGGGGGATAGCGGCGGTTCCTTGGGGGGATCTCGTTGCAACCGCTCTTTCGGGTGGGTAAACTCATCCTCTGGCTTCGCAGCCGAGGCTTCAGAGGCGTTCATCTGGGAAAGATCGGATAAGTGCCCAAACCTTCTTACCCTGCTCTCTTCGATTCTGCGAAGAAGAATCTGCACGCGCTGTTCGGCAGTGCCTCGTTCGTGATCGGTCGCAGTGAAACGGCTGATTTGACCGTTCTCGATCCGAGTTGCTCGCGCCAGCAGTTCCGCATTGTCCGCGTCGAAGGTCAGCATTACGTCGAGCCCTTGTCGCGCACCAGCCCGACGTACCACAACGGCCAACCGATCAGCGCGCCTACCCCCCTGGCGCACCAGGATCGGCTACAAGCGGGCAACTGTCAATTTGTGTTCCTCGCCAGCGAATTGTCGGCCAAGGCCCGGGAACCCAGCCTTCGCTGGACCCGTTGCGGGCAAGCCCGGCCGCGTTGCCAGCCCCGCACCTGCCCCGCCCGAGCCACTGATGACGGTGATGGCCGGCTCCGCCGGCGCGGTTGCACTGCCGCCTGCCGAGGATCTGAAACCCATTCGCCTGTCGGGCAAAATGCTCATCGGCCGGGACGAAGGCCGGGTACAGATCCTCCTGGAGCATCCGCAAATCTCGCGCATGCATGCTCACATCACCTTGCAAAACGACCGGGCGATCCTGGTCGATCTCAACAGCGCCAACGGTACCTACGTTAACGGCATGCGCGTTCGTCAACCGGCAACGGTGCAGTCCGGAGACCAGATCGACATCGGTCCCTACGCTCTCCAATTCACCGGGCGGACGCTGGTACCGCGCACCCGCGAAGACAACGTCGAACTGGTGGCGCGTAACGTCTGCCGCGTGGTCACCAACCGCGAGAACGGCAAGCCACTGACCTTGCTGGACGACATCACGGTGGTCATCCGGCCTCGCGAGTTCGTTTGCCTGCTGGGACCATCCGGTTCCGGCAAAACGACGTTGCTGTCAGCCCTCAGCGGGCGGACGGAGCCCGACTCCGGCAGCGTGCTGGTCAATGGCCAAGACCTGCACGCCCGCTTCGAGGCGCTCAAGCACGACATCGCCGTGGTGCCGCAACGGGACATTCTGCACGACGCGCTCGGCGTGGGCGAGGCCCTCTGGTACACCGCCCGGCTGCGCTTACCGCCCGACCTCCGCGGCGACGAGGTCGAAGCCTGCATCGACGACACCCTCGGGACGGTCAGCCTGCAACAGCGGCGCGCCACGCGCATCCGCCACCTCAGCGGCGGACAGGTCAAACGCGCCAGCCTGGCCAACGAGATCCTGACCAAGCCCAGCCTGCTCTTCCTCGACGAGGTCACCTCCGGCCTGGACGAGCAGACCGACCGCGACATGATGAACCTGTTCCGCTCCATGGCCGACACGGGCAAGACCGTGGTGTGCATCACCCACAGCCTGGCCAACGTCGAGCGGACCTGCCACCTGGTCGTCATCCTGACCGCGGGCGGCCGGCTGGCCTTTGTCGGCAAACCGGCCGAGGCGCTGGAGTACTTTGACATCCAGCGGCTCGGCGACGTTTACGAACGCCTGGCCCAGCAACCCGTCGAACACTGGCAGAAGCTCTTCAAGGCCAGTCCGCTCTATCATCGCTATGTCATCGAGCGCTTGCCGAAGCAGGAAGCCCCGCAGGCAGTTCGCCAACCCGTGAGCAAGCCGGGCGAAAAGCGCCGCACGTTCCTGCGCCAGACCATCCTCCTGACGCAACGCTACTTCGCCATCTGGCGCGTCGACTACCTGGCGCTCCTGACCATGCTGGGGCAGAGCATCGTGGTGGCGGTATTGCTGGGGATTCTCTTCGGCCAGTTGAAGCCGGTGTCCAATCCGTCAAATCCGTTGGACCCCGACGGCACCATCGCCTACGCCCGCAACTCGGTTAACCTGCTCTTTCTGCTGGCGGTGACCAGCTTCTGGTTCGGCTGCAATAATGCCGCCAAGGAGATCGTCAAGGAACGCGCCATCTACACGCGCAGAGCGCGATTTCAACGTCCAGGTCGGGAGTTATTACTGCTCCAAGTTCCTGCTGATCATGCTGTTCAGTGGGCTGCAAGTCCTGGTCCTGGCGAGCATTGTCAAGCAATGGTGCGATCCCCCCGTCGCTTTCGCGGGGCAGTTTCTGATGCTCACGTGCCTGGCGGCGGCTGGCGTCGCTCTGGGACTGGCGATCTCCACGGCTGCACGCACCGAGGAAATGGCCATCACACTGATTCCGGTCGCCATCCTCCCGCAAATCATCCTGTCGGGAGTGGTTTACCCGCTTGAAGGTCTGAGTAAGTCCCTGGCGGAGACGCTATCACAGCGTACTGGGCCAATCGCGGTCTGGACGCCTTGCTGACCGCGGAGCAGGCGCGGCGACGCCAACGTGGAACAAGGCACGTTCGTCGGTTCGCTGCTGGTTGTCCTGGTCCACGCCGGCGTGTTCATCCTCATGGCTCTGGTGATGCTATTCTGGCAAGGCCGCCGCGCCGGGCTCCTGGCCGAATTGGTTCGGCCTGCGAAGGGCGCACCCAAACCAGCATAGGAAGTTTCGCCCAAGGCGTTCTCTGGTTTGATTCATTTCGCCTGCTCTTTGACGGTGTGACTCATTTGTAAGCGCTGGAGGTTCCGGGAAATGGCCAAGAGCGAGAGTAGCACTGGAGATTTGGGGAAGCAACGGCCGCAAGTACCGGTCTTCCGTTCCTGCGGGGAAGCCGGCGGCTACGGCTGCGGAATCCAATCGCGGCGACACCGTAACCAGGGGTAGCAGCGGCCCCACGGAGCTGCCGTCCCAGTTCGGGCGCTATCGCGTCAAGAAAAAGCTGGGCGGCGGCGGCATGGGGACCGTCTACTTGGTGGAGAACACCGAGCTGGAGCGTGAGGAGGCGCTCAAGGTCCCGCACTTCGGCGACGGCGACGACCCGCAGTTGCGCGAGCGGTTTCTCCGCGAGGCGAAGTCGGCGGCCAAGCTGGACCACGCCAACTTGTGCCCGGTCTACGACGCGGGCGTGCAGGACGGCATCTACTACCTGACCATGCGCTTCCTCAAGGGCAAGCTGCTGTCGGACTACACCGGCAAGGCGCAGCCGGCACGCAAGGCGGTCGAGATCGTGACCAAGCTGGCCCAGGCGCTGGAGGCCGCCCACGGCAAGGGCGTGATCCACCGCGACCTGAAGCCGAGCAACGTCATGATGGTTGCCGGCGTCGGCCCGGTGGTCATGGACTTCGGGCTGGCCAAGCAGGTCCAGCAGGCGGACCAGAAGCTGACCCAGGCGGGGTCGATGCTGGGCACGCCGGCCTACATGCCGCCCGAGCAGGTCAACGGCGACCTGGAGCGGATGGGTCCCGGCCAGCGACGTTTACAGCCTGGGGGTGATCCTCTACGAACTCCTGACGGGGCGGTTGCCGTTTGAGGGCACGATGGCGGTCGATCTTCGGCCAAATCCTCTATACCGAGCCGCCGTTGCCGTCAGCGGTCGTGCCGGGGCTGAACCCGGCCCTGGACGGGATCTGCCGGAAAGCGATGGCCAAGGAGTCCACGGAACGATATCCCTCGATGAAAGCCTTCGCGGCTGCCCTGATGGATTACTTGCGTTCGACGCCGGCGACGGATGGCGCCGGCAGCCTGGTGCCGGCCGCCGTGGACAAAGCCGCCATTTTTCAAGCCCCGACGGTTGCGCCGGCCCGTTTCAAGCCCCGACAGTTGCGCCGGCGAGCCGGCGGGCAAGGCTGACATTTTCCTGGCGCCAACGATGGTGCCGCAAGCCAGGAGTTCACTTCCGACGACGAGGGGAGCAAACGCGCCATCGCCCGCTGGCTCGCTCCAGACCGTCCTGGCAGCCAGGGATGCCGACGACGTCGGGGATGGGACGAGACGCGGGGCCTCGTTCGGGACCAACACGGTGCGAATGTTTGTCCTCATGCTGGTACTGGGAGCACTGGCTGAGCCTCGGCTGGCTGATCCACTCCGTGACGAAGACGACGGGGCAGAAGTCCGACCGGGTGGCGGAAGTGACACCTTCGAAGAATCCGCGCTTGCCCGAAGCAAGGAGCACGCGGACTCGAGTGCCGTCTCAGCCACCGGCGCGGCCACTGACGACGCCAGTACCGCCGCCGACGCGATCAGGGCGACCAACGTCCCCGAACGAGCAGGTAACCAAGAGGCTGGTGCCTCCCAGATCGCGTTTCGGACAGGTACCCCCTAAATCGGTGGATCGTTATCCGAAGAGTCCTGGTGCCGCACCCAAGACCGTCCTTGTGCCTGAGAAGGTGACACAGCCTGAGCCGGCCGTGCTCGACAATTTTCATGTTCGCGCCGTTTCGTGTCTGCAAAGAGATGACGGGATGATCTGCACCTTGCTGATCACGGATCTTTTCGGCGATCGCGTTATCAAGACTAAGAATGGCGGCGGCGCGAGCGACAGTATTTGCTAACGGTAAGCAGATCCATCAAGTGAGTATGCAAATTGGTGATAAGAAAGGACGTGCCTTGCTCCAGGGTGTTAGAATGTTCAAAGATGTGCCACTGGAGATAACAATTATGTTCAAGAATGTTCCAAGAAATGCTCCACAGATTGTGTTACTGGACCTCGGTTTCTCGAGTACCGAGATACAGCTCCGTAACCTTCAAATTCAACAAGTGGTTGAGGCTGGCACAACTCCTCCGGTTCTGGAATCGCCAGAAAGGTCCGCGGATCAACGACGAGAAAGTCCGGCGCTCAGCCACTATATCCGGAGCGGGCGGAGCCCAAGGCGGTGGCTGCGAGGCCCGATGGCTTTGTGCCGTTATTTAACGGCAACGACCTATCCGGTTGGAAGGTCGAGGGCGGTGAGGCATCGAAGTGGTGGGTCGAGAATGGGGTCATCGTTGCCCGCGGTCAGAACTACTCCACGCGGAGCTATCTGCTGACGGACCGCGACTATTCTAATTTCGTCTTGCGCCTCGAATTCAACCTCGAAAAGGGTTGCAGCAGCGGTCTGAGCGTGCGTGCCATTCCGGGAGATAAGATGCCGCTCCCGAACCGCACCCGCATCTTTGATCATCCGTTGTTCAAGTTGATGGATTCCCGAGGTCGCGAGGAGACGGGGACGACCCACTGGATCCGAGACGGCATGAACGTGAAGCCTGGCCAGTCGGCTGAGTTGAACCCGTACGGTTCGTGGAACCGTGTGGAGATCCAAGTTACGGGCCACACGATGTCGGCCTCGGTCAATGGGAAGCCGGTCCTCAATACCAGACTCGGCCCTCGTGTTCTCTTTCCCGATGGCACTATCCCCGCCCTGAACCGAGCCACGGGCCGAATCGGCTTGCAAAAGCACACGGGCACGATTCGATTCCGCAAGATCGAGATCAAGGAACTCTAGGTTAGGGGTCTTGTCGGGCTTCACTCCAACCATAAGTCCACCACAGGTTTCCTCGCGGCTCATTTCTAGCCCAGGAGATCAGTGATGGCGACCCGGCCAAATGTTGCAATGGAGTGCAAACCAGCGCAGCGATCCATAGTGAGCGATGCCCCAATTTGATGAGAAGGGCTTCCGGAGCGGGTCACGGCCCCCGCCCCGGATCGCGGGGTGGTGATCGACGAGGGCTCTCCGGAACAACACACAGACGCCGTCATCGCCGTGAACAGCGTGTGGCCGACGTCGAGCGAGTTGTCCCGCCACAAACGATCGGATCGGACCCGGTCATTTTCCGGAAGCGAAGACTTCGCCGAAGAGACGCAGCATCATCGCGCCAGGACCGTTGATCGGCCTCGGCATTGTAAGCCATCCCTTTGAGCCCGACCTTGTCCGCATCGGCGACCGTGAAGCTATGAACGGCACCTCCATAGTAGTTGATCTCGTAGTCGACCTTGGCCTGCTCGAAGGCCGCGCGCACCTTTTGAATCGTGGCCTCGGGGATGAACGAGTCGAGTGCACCATGGCAAATCAAGATTTTGGCCTTGATAGCCTTGGCCTGCTCGGGCTCGGGGACAGGCAGGGCACCGTGGAAGGTGACCACCGCGGCGAGGTCGGCACCGGTGTAGGCCAGCGCCAGGGCCGTCGATCCGCCGAAGCAGTAGCCGATCGCCGCAATCCGCTTGGCATCGACCAGCTCGTGGTCCTGCAAGATCTTCAAGGCGGCCTGCGCGGCCCTGCCAGTTCTTGACGTCCTTCCGGACCGCGCCGGCCATCTGACCCGCCTCCTGGGGATGTGTCGTGACCTTCCCTTCGCCGTACATGTCGGCGGCGAATGCGACAAACCCCAGCGCCGCGAGTTGCTCGGCGCGCTTCCGGGCGTAATCGTTCAGCCCCCACCACTCATGCACCACCAGCACGCCCGGCCGCTTGCCAGGCAACGCATCGTCCCACGCCAGGTGACCGATGAAATTCATCCCGTCGTGTCTGTAGTTCACCGTCTTGGTCTTCACCTCGGCCTGGACCAGAGGGACGATGGCCAGGAACCAGGCCGCCGCGAACAATCCAAGCTTTCGCATGCTGATCCTTTCAGACAGAAGTTATCTCGGGGAAAGTATGGCCGCGAGACCGGTGATCGATCTCTCTCCCGGTGGCCGGAGTTGGATTATACCAGCGCCGGGAGCCAGCGGGTTGCTCTCGGCAAACCCGCCCGCTCCAGAACGGCGGCCAGGATTGTTGAGGACCAAGTCATACTGCTCCGCCACGTCTTGACGCACAAGGAATATGATAGAGCCGCGAGGGAAAGTCCACGAGCCGGATGAGGGAAGAAAGGAAGCACGACATGGCGACTCGATCGAAGAAGGTCCAAGAACCAAGAGGAACGGCGACGACAAAAAAGGCCGCTCGCGCAGGTGATCGATATCTGGATCTTGTTCGTATGTGCCCCTTGCGGGTCATCCGCTCTGAAGAGGAATACGATCAGGTGATCGAGATGCTTAATCGCTTGAGCGACGTTGGCAGAGACCGGACGCCCGACGAGAGGGAATACTTGCTCGCCCTCGCCGTCTTCGTCGAGAAGTACGAAGACGTCCACTATCCGATCCCACCGGCCTCTGGTGCTGAGATGCTTCGTTATCTGATCGAGGCCCGCGAGCTCAAACAAAGCGACGTGGCCGCCGGCGTGGCTCTTGCTGACTTGACGATCTCCGAGATTCGCCGGGAAGCGGAAACTGAGGGTCAAGCACATCGACCGCCTGGCACGGTTCTTCAAGGTCAAGCCCGCATTCTTCCTGGACGATTGAGGCACAGCCGATCATCGATTCTCCTAAGAGCGGTCATCCCGGTTCACGTCCCGATACAGACCCATGCGCATCGATGTAAGCCTCGACGCCGCGGGGGACCATGTAGCGGATGCTCCGGCCTTCGCTCAGGCGGCGGCGGAGATCGCTCGAGGCGATCCCGACCGGCGGGATCGTGACCGATCGGAGCGGGTGCGAGCCGGGCCCGAAGTCCGGAAGCTTTGTCCCGTCCACCTCCTCGATGCCAGGCCGGTTGACCACGACGATCGTCGCCAGTTGCGCGATCCGCTCGGGCTCCCGCCACGATGGGAAGGTCCTGCAAACTGTCGGCACCGATCAGGAAGAACAGCTCGTCGGCGGGATAGTCGCGGCGGACGGCCTCCAAGGTCTCCACACTGTAGTGCGGGCCGGGTCGAATGGCCTCGATGTCGGAGGCCACGAACGCCGAGTGGCCGGCGATCGCGATCCTGACCATCTCCAGGCGATGGCCCACCCCGGTCCGTCCCCCCGGCTTGTGCGGCGGCGCACCGGCGACCACCAGCCAGACCCGGTCCAGCCCGCACGCCTCCCGGCACTGCTCCGCCAGGATCAAATGCCCCAGGTGGATCGGGTCGAAAGTCCCGCCGAAAAGACCTAGTCGCATTTCTCACTAGCCCTTATTCTCTTCCCGACCTGCAAATGCCACCGCAGACTGGCTTTCCAGACGCGATTCTCTGTGGACAGACGTCCAGAAATCGGATGTACTGATGGTGACGGATTTCGCCCGGCCCCGACCTGGCCCGCCATCGCGGTCTTTGACCGGCGGATGCGAGCGGGGTCAACCAACGCCGCCGGACGACCGAATCCCGACGATAGGTCCGACCGATGAGCCTTGTCAACGGCAGACGTGAGCGCAGAGCACCTGACTCGGTTTTCGACCCGAAGTAGATAGGTTCCGCCCATGAGCGTGGTTCCTGCGCAATTCAACGAAGAATCGCTCGGACGCAACGGCGACGACCGGGATCCGCCGACGATCAGGCCAAAGGCGTGGACGGCACCGCCGATGCCGGCCAGGCGGCCTGGTTCGGGCTCGCCGATGAGAACGAGCCACTGGCCGAGCGGTGTCTTCGCCGGTGTGGTATTCAACCGACCCATCGAGCAGGTCTTGACCTATCGCGTCCCGGTCCGGCTCAGCAAGGTGATTCAGGCCGGGCAGCGCGTCCGCGTGCCTTTGGGGCGGGGGGACAAGCTGGCAGTCGGCTATTGCGTGCGGATCGATCGACCAGGCGCCCCAGGGCCTCGATCCGATGCGAATCAAGGAGGTTGTCGAGGTCCTCGATGCGACCCCCTTAATCGACCACGGAATGCTCGAGCTGACTCGGTGGCTGGCGGACTACTATGCCTGTTCCTGGGGCCAGGCACTGGATGCCGCCGTGCCGGCCGGCGTGAAAAAGCATGCGGGGACCCGGGTCGGGACGTTCCTGGTCGTCCCCGAGGAGACGCGTGAGGCATTGCGGGCCAGGCCGATCGAGCCCCGGCTCTCGGCCAAACAGGCGGCCGTGCTCGAGGTCCTCGCTCGCGACCGACGAACCACTCACGACAGCCGACGTCTGCCGGCTGGCCAAGTGCGGCGCCGCGCCCATCCAGGCGCTCCAGAAGCTGGGGTTGGTGCACACGGTCCGTCGGCGACTGCCGCTGGGCCTGGGGGGAGGAGCCGCGGCCAGCGACCGACCTGGTGCCGAAGCCAACAGGCCGGCGGTAGCACCGGTCACCGCCCAGGCTCAACCGTCCGGAGAGGCGATCGATCGACCCGCGATGGTCCTGACTGCCGAGCAAGCGTCGACGCTGGCGCGGATCGAGCCGGTACTCGAGTCGGGCGGATTCGCGCCGTTCCTGATCCACGGGGTCACCGGCAGCGGCAAGACCGAGGTGTATCTCTCGGCAATCGAGCGGGTCGTGGCGCGCGGCCGGGAGGCGATCGTGCTGGTCCCTGAAATCAGCCTGACGCCGCAGACGATCCGCCGGTTCCGCCGCCGGTTCGCCCGCGTCGCCGTCCTCCACAGCCACCTGAGCGACGCCGAACGGCATCGGCACTGGCAAAGCATCGCCTCCGGAGAGATCCAGGTCGTCGTCGGCGTCCGGTCGGCCGTCTTCGCGCCGGCGCGGAAGCTTGGGCTGATCGTCATCGACGAGGAGCACGAGAGCACGTTCAAACAGGAGACGATTCCGCGATACCATGCGCGCGACGTGGCGGTCAAGCGGGCGCAGATGGAGGGGATCCCGATCCTGCTGGGCTCGGCCACGCCGTCGCTGGAGAGCTGGCGCAACGCGGAGCGCGGGCGCTATACCCGGTTGTCGATGCCAATGCGCGTCGGCGGCCGGCCCATGCCCGAGGTCGAGATCCTCGACCTCCGCCACGAGAAGGCCACCGTGGGCGGCCTGAGCGAGTCACTCCGCCAGGCCATGATCCAGGCCCTCCAGGAGCAAGGCCAGGTCATCCTGCTCTTGAATCGGCGGGGTTTCCACACGTTCGTCATCTGCCCGAAGTGCGGCCAGGTCGTCAAGTGCCATGCCTGCGACGTGGCCGCGACGTACCACAAGTCGCGGCATCTTCTCGTTTGCCACACCTGCGACGCCGAGCGGGCCTGCCCGCCGGCCTGCCCGTCGTGCCGGGCGACGGGGCTGCACTACGGCGGGATCGGCACCGAGCGGCTGGAGCGCGAGATCCAGGCGGCGTTTCCCGAATACCCGTCGCGGCGGATGGACTCGGACACGATGCGGACGCCCGGCAGCCACGAGGCGGTCCTGGCGGCCTTCAAGGCCGGTGAGGTGCGGATCCTCCTGGGGACGCAGATGATCGCCAAGGGGCTGGACTTCCCGAACGTGACGCTGGTGGGGGTGGTCAACGCCGACACGGCCCTGCACCTGCCGGACTTCCGGGCCGCCGAGCGGACCTTCCAGCTCGTGGCGCAGGTCGCCGGTCGGACCGGGCGCGGGGATCGTCCGGGCCGGGTGCTGGTGCAGACCTACTCGCCAGAGCATCCTGCGATCCGCGCGGCGATCCGGCACGACTACCTGGCATTCGTCGCCCATGAGATGCCTGAGCGGGAGAAATACGGGGTGCCACCGTTCGGACGGTTGGTGCGGCTGATCGCGCGGGGGCCGGAGGAATCGGTCGTGTACGCCTACCTGAAGGACCTGGCGGCGGCCTTGCGTCGTGAGGCCGACCCGTCGGTGCGGGTCCTCGGGCCGGCCCCGGCACCGATCCTCAAGATCCGGAACCTCTATCGGTTCCACATCCAGCTCCGCTGCCCGAACCCGCGACCCCTCCAGGCGCTGGCCCGAACCGTGCCCGCATCCATCCCCGCGCCGCACGGCGTCGAGCTGGCGGTCGACGTCGACCCGATCCACATGCTGTGACGATCCCACCCTCCCTCGGAGCCCGTACGGGGAGGCTTCGGCCGCGCGGGCCGCCGGAGTTGAGAGAAAACATGGAAAAACCCGAAATCACGGTTTACAACCTTGGGCGTCCGAGTATCTTCCCCGCGTTCGTTCACACCCAGAATATCGTGACGACGGAACTCATGGCTGAGTTCCGTTAAGGTCGGGCAGGGAGGCTGTTGATGCGACTGAGACGTCTCTGGCCTCCATCTCCTGACAGCCATGGTCGCGACGGTTCGGGTTCGACCGCCACGCCGGTCAAGGCCCCGACTGGTGTTGTGACTGCTGCCTTTGGCGTCGTTCATTCACCTTGCGACAAGACCCGCTTCATGCCAGTGCAACCGGTAGGAGGCCGGGGAGAATGCCCGTCCAGGGGAGGACGCCACACTTCGAGTCCGGACGAAGACGTTGCGAAGTCGCGGACAGGATCGCGACTATCCCATCCCTTTCAGGAGGAAATAATGCGCATGACAAGAGGGTGGACTGGGCTGCGAACCGCGGCCATCGCCTTGGGGCTCCTTGCCTGGAATGCCCCCCACGCCGATGCCGCCGTCATGACAACACCGGCCGATCTCTTGCAGTACAGCGTCGTCGGCGACATCGCGCGGAGTTACCAGCACGCTGGGAACCGCCGGCCTCAATGAAATCGGCTACAATCAGGTGACCAACGCCCTCATCGACCCGACATCGAACATCCCCCTCGGATCGTTCGTAGTCGTCCCTTGCCGGTTGGTCAGACGACGACTTACGACAACACTCCATTTACCTTGACCTTCACCCCTACACAATACGATGGGACGAGCTTGTCGGATCCCAAGATCACGGTGAGCGGTACCCTCAATGGCACATTGAACGGGCCGTATCAATCGGGCGTCGAGGTAACGGGCTTACAGGTATCCTACAATTCGCCGGCCAATGACGGGTTCCAGCTCACTCCCGGATCCACGCAGCACGTTGGCCCTGCCTGGTGACCTGAAGCTGCTCGTGCCGTCGTCGGCCGGCGGGACCACAACCATGGAGGGACAGATCGGCACCGCGGGACTCACGGTACCCGCCCCCGAGCCTAGCACGATCGCGCTGTTCCTCAGCACGGTCTGCGGCCTTGGCTTGAGGAGATATGTACAAGTGCGCCGGCAAAAGGGCCACGCCTGAGCCGACGAATCTGCGGGTCGAGCAGGCTCCGCGTCGCGTTGCCTGCCGACCTCATGCTCGCCAAGCCTCATCGGATTCGATCCTTTGAACCGTCCAACCCTCGGCGCCGGCGCCGGGGGTTTCTTTTGTCCGGGATAGAGTCGGTCGGAAAGAGGAATGGCTCGCGATGGCCATCAGGATGGCTCCCCGCGGCTTCTTGATTTCGCGATAGCGGCGGATCAAGGTGTTGGTCGAGCTATCGTGGGCGAGCTTGGTCTCGTCCCGGCTCTCGAGTTCGGGGATGATCCGCTTGGCCAGGACCTTGCCGAGCTCGACGCCCCACTGATCGAACGAGTTGATCTGCCAGATCGTGCCCTGGGTGAACACGCTGTGCTCGTAGAGCGCGACCAGGGTGCCGAGCATCTCGGGCGTGAGCCGCTCGGCGAGGATGACGTTCGTCGGGCGGTTTCCCTCGAAGGTGCGGTGCGGAACCAGCCAGTCGGGCGTCCCCTCGGCCTTGACCTGATCGGCGGTCTTGCCGAACGCAAGGGCCTCGGCCTGGGCGAACACGTTCGACATCAGCAGGTCGTGATGCTCGCCCAGCGGATTGAGCGACTGGCCGAACCCGATCAGGTCGCAGGGAATCAGCCGGGTCCCCTGGTGGATCAGTTGGTAGAACGAGTGCTGGCCGTTGGTCCCCGGCTCGCCCCAGAAGATCGGGCTGGTTGCGTAATTGACCCGGACACCGTCCAGCGTGACCGACTTGCCGTTGCTCTCCATGGTCAACTGCTGCAAGTAGGCCGGGAACCGTTTCAAATACTGATCGTAAGGCAGGACGGCGACCGTTTCGGATCGGAAGAAATCGGCGTACCAGACGGTCAGCAGCCCGAGAAGGACGGGCAAGTTGCGATCGAACGGCGGCGGTGCGGAAATGCTCGTCCATGGCATGGAAGCCGGCGAGCATCGCCCGGAAGTTCTCGGGCCCGATCGCGATCATCGTCGACAGACCGATCGCCGCATCCATCGAGTAGCGGCCGCCGACCCAGTCCCAGAACTCGAACATGTTGGCCGTGTCGATCCCGAACCGGCTCACCTCCTCGGCGTTGGTCGAGACGGCGACGAAGTGCTTGGCGACTGCGCTTGTCATCGCCGAGCGTTTTCAGGCTCCAGGCGCGGGCCGTCTGGGCATTGGTCATCGTCTCGAGAGTCGTGAACGTCTTCGAGGAGACGATGAAGAGCGTCTCGGCCGGGTCGAGGTCCCGCGTGGCCTCGGCGAAGTCGGTGCCGTCCACATTCGAGACGAAGCGGAATGTCAGTGCCCGGTCGCTGTAGTGACGGAGCGCCTCGTAGGCCATCACCGGCCCGAGGTCCGAGCCGCCGATGCCGATGTTCACGACGTTCTTGATCCGGCGGCCGGTGTGCCCTAGCCACGCCCCGCTCCGCACCCGTTCGCAGAAATCGGCCATCTTGTCGAGCACGGCGTGGACCTCAGGTACAACGTCCTTGCCCTCGACGAGGATCGACTGCCCCTTCGGGGCCCGCAGGGCGACGTGCAACACGGCGCGTTTCTCGGTGACGTTGATCGCCTCGCCACGAAACATCGCGTCGATCCGTGCCCGCAACTCCGATTCCTCGGCCAGTTGGACGAGCAGCTTCAACGTCTCGTCCGTGACCCGGTTCTTGGAATAGTCCAGATAGAGGCCCACAGCCTCGACCGTGAACCGCTCGCCGCGAACGGGATCGTCGGCGAACAACCGGCGAAGATGCACGTCCTTCATCTTCTGGTAATGGGCTTCCAGGGAACTCCAGGCCGGGCGGTCACGCAATGGTGTAGTATTCATGATTGAATTCCAGATGTTGTGGGTCAGATCAGCGAGTCGGAACCGAGTCCTGGAGTTCCACAGTCAGCTCAGGGCGTCAGTGACGATCTGCTGGGCCTCGGCCACGATGGCGTCGAGGTGCGCCTGGTCCTGAAAGCTCTCGGCGTAGATCTTGTAAATGTTCTCCGTGCCCGAGGGCCGAGCGGCGAACCAGCCGCTCTTGGCAACAACCTTCAGCCCGCCGATCGGAGCGTCGTTCCCGGGCGCACGCGTCAGCTTCGCGACGATCGGCTCGCCGGCCATCTCGGACGCCTTGACGTTCGACGGCTCGAGCTTCGCCAGGCGGGCCTTCTGCTCGGGGGTTGCCGGGGCGTCGATCCGGGTGTAGAACGGCGTCCCATACTGGGCGGTCAGCTCGCGGAAATGCTCGCCGGGGTCCTTGCCGGTGCGGGCAATGATCTCCGCGGCGAGGAGGTCCATGATCGGGCCGTCCTTATCGGTCGTCCAGACGGTGCCGTCCCGCCGCAGGAAGCTGGCCCCGGCGCTCTCCTCGCCGCCGAAACAGAAGGACCCGTCGAGCAGCCCCGGGGCGAACCATTTGAAGCCGACCGGGACCTCGCAGAGGGTCCGGCCCAGGCCCTCGACGACCCGGTCGATCAGGCTGCTGCTGACCAGCGTCTTGCCGACGATCACGCGCGGCGACCAGTCGGGCCGATGGGTCAACAGGTATCGGATCGCGACCGCCAGGAAATGGTTGGGGTTCATCAGCCCGACGGACTTGGTGACGATCCCGTGACGGTCGGAGTCGGGGTCGTTGCCGAAGGCGAGGTCGAAGCGGTCCTTGAGCTTCACCAGGCTCGCCATCGCATAGGGACTGGAGCAGTCCATGCGGATCTTGCCGTCGTGGTCGAGCGTCATGAATCGGAACGTCGGATCGACCGCCGGGTTGGTGACGGTGATGTCCAGGCCGTAGGTATCGGCGATGGGCTGCCAGTAGTGTCCGGCCGCGCCGCCGAGTGGATCGACGCCCAGCTTGAGACCCGCGGCGCGAATCGCTTCCATGTCGATGACGCTCGCCAGGTCGTCAACATAAGGCTTGACGAAGTCGACCTCGCGTGTTGTGTCGGCCAGGATCGCCTGGGCGAACGCCACGCGCTTGACCTCGGCGTTGCCCGACCGGAGCAGGTCATTGGCACGGTCCTGGATCCAGGAGGTGACGTCGGTATCCGCCGGGCCGCCGTTGGGCGGGTTGTACTTGAACCCGCCGTCGGCGGGCGGATTGTGCGACGGCGTGATCACGATGCCGTCGCCCTTGTGATCGGTCCGGCCGCCGTTGTACACGAGGATCGCGTGCGAGATGACCGGCGTCGGCGTCACGCCATCGTCGCGCTGGAGGATCGTCACGACGCCTTCGGCCGCCAGGACCTCGAGCGCGGTCCGCTGGGCTGGACCGGACAGGGCGTGCGTGTCCTTGCCCAGAAAAAGCGGGCCGTCGATTCCCCGGTCGCGTCGGTAGTCGCAGATCGCCTTGGTGATCGCCAGGATGTGCGACTCGGTGAACGTGTTGTCGCTCGGTCGTCCCCCGGTGCCCGCTGGTGCCGAACGCGACCCGCTGGCGCGGGTCGCTCGGATCGGGCCGGTTTGTGTAGTAGGCCTGCTCCAGCGCCGGGACGTCGATCAGTTCGTTCGCCGGAGCCAGTTGACCCGCCAGAGGATGGATCGCCATAGGTATTCCCCGTAAGCGTGCGTCTCCTTGAGCACCACCATTATCCCCGTCGAGGGGCTGCTCAAATTGATCGGCTCATCCATCAAGATCCCTGTCCCACATCGGATCCCTTTTCCCGGTAGCTGATCGAGAACCTTTCGCTGCTCCCCGTGCGAGCATGAATCGGAATGCCCATTTCACGGGCTCGGCACCAAACTCCCGCTGAAGTTCCATGATCAGCTCGGCGGTGTCGCGGCCGCATCGTGGTCGCGACGATGCATTCGTGTGATCCGATCAATCACCTGTTCAACGATTGCCTGCTCGGAGGGGAGCATGACGGAGACTCCGCGGTCATCTCATCGGTTGTCGCAGGGCACGCTACCAGTCTAATCCACGGGACACGGTCTGGCCCCCCAGATGTCGCGGGCATATTCCTGCGATCGTGCGGTCGCTGGAGAACTTGCCGGAATGACCGACGTTGAGGATCGCCCGTCGCGTCCAGTCGTCGGGTCGAAGGTACAGCGCGCCGACCTGCTCCTGGGTGCGGACATAGGCCGACAGGTCGGCCAGGTGCATGTAATGGTCGCCGCGCGTCAGGAGCGTGTCCCAGATCGGCGCGAAGATCCCCGGCTCGTCCTGGCTGAAGGCGTTGGAGGCGATCATGTCGAGTGCGCGGCGCGTCTCCGGTTCGTGGTCGTAGTGCCATCGAGGATTGTACCAACCCCGGCTCTCCGATACCTGGTCGGCGGTCAGGCCAAACAGGAAAAAGTTCGACTCGCCGGCCTCCTGGGCCATCTCGATCGTCGCGCCGTCGCGCGTGCCGACGGTCAGTGCGCCGTTCATCATGAACTTCATATTGCTGGTGCCGCTGGCCTCGAACCCGGCCGTGGAGATCTGCTCCGAGACGTCGCTGGCGGGAATGAGCCGCTGGGCGAGCGTCACGTCGTATTCAGTGAGGAAGAGGACTTTCAGCTTGGCGCTCGCGACCGGATCGGCGTCCACCACGGCGGCGACGTTGTTGATCAGCTTGATGATCAGCTTGGCCAGGGTATAGGCCGGCGCCGCCTTGCCGCCGAAGAAGAAGGTCCGCGGGGGCACGTCGAGCCCGGGATTGTCGCGCAGGCGATTGTACAGGACGATGATGTGCAGGACGTTGAGCAATTGACGCTTGTATTCGTGGATGCGCTTGATCTGGCTATCGAAGACGGTTTCCAGGTCGACCGTCTGCCCGGTGGCGGAGCGGAGCCAGTCGGCGAATCGTATCTTGGCCGCGCGCTTGGCCTGGCGAAAGCCGTCGCGGAACGCGGGGTCGTCAACCATCGGGAGGAGCTTGCGGAGCTGGGACAGGTCGGTCATCCAGCCGGGGCCGATCGCCTCGGTGATCAGCCTGGCGAGGTCCGGGTTGGCCAGCAAGAGCCAGCGCCGGGGCGTCACGCCGTTGGTCTTGTTGTTGAACCGATCGGGGAAGAGCTGGGCCAGGTCGGAGACGACGGAGGTCCGCAGCAGCCGGGAGTGGATCTCGGCGACGCCGTTGGTGCTATGGGTGCCGACGATCGCCAGGTTGGCCATCCGGACCCGCTTCTCGGGCTCCTCGGCGATCAGGCTGACGCGCGCCACGAGGCCCCCGTCGCCGGGGCGACGGGCGCGAACATCGTCCAGAAACCGGCGGTTGATCTCGTAGATGATCTCCAGGTTCCGGGGGATGAGGAGCTCGAAAAGCTGGACCGGCCAGGTCTCCAGGGCCTCGGGCATCAGCGTGTGATTGGTGTAGGCCAGGGTGCGACGGGTCAGGTCCCAGGCCTCGTCCCAGCCGAGCTTGGCCTGGTCGAGGAGGATCCGCATCAGCTCGGCGACGGCCATCGCCGGATGGGTGTCATTGAGCTGGATGGCGACCTTGTCCGGCAGGGCCTGCCAGTCGTTGCCCCGGCGTCGGAACCGGGCGACGATGTCGGCCAGCGAGCAGGCGACCAGGAAATACTCCTGGACGAACCGGAGGTTCCGGCCCCGGGGCGTGGAGTCGTCGGGATAGAGGACGCGCGTGAGCGCCTCGGCGGCGACCTTCTCGTGGACGGCGTCGAAGAAGTCGCCGCGGCTGAACTCGAGGAAGTTGAAGTCCTCGTGCGCCGCGGCTCCCCAGAGCCGCAAGGTGTTGATCGTCTTGCCGCCATAGCCGGCGACCGGCCGATCGTAGGGGATCCCGCGCAGGATCGTCGGCACGTTCGGCACCACGATCAGCCGCCCATCCTTCAACTGAAACGAGCAGTTGATCGGGACCTCGATCGTCTCGCCTGGGTCGGATCACTTCCCACGGATCGGGATGGAGCAGCCAGTTATCCGGGTGCTCGACCTGCCAGCCCTTGGCGATCTCCTGGCGGAACATGCCGTATTCGTAGCGCAGTCCGTAGCCGATGGCCGGGATCGCGAGCGTCGCCATCGAATCGATGAAGCAGGCGGCCAGCCGGCCGAGCCCGCCGTTGCCCAGCCCCGCGTCGGGCTCCTCTTCGGCCAGGTCATGCCAGTCCCGGTCCTCGTCCGAGGCGAGGTCGTCGCGGACATATTGCTCGACCTGGAGGTTGTTGATCGTGTTGGCCAGCGTCCGGCCGATGAGGAACTCCATCGACAGGTAGTAAACCTGCTTGGGGTTCTTCTGGTCGTAGGTGCGGTCGGTCAGCAGCCATCGCTGCGCGAGCAAATCGCGGAGCGACCAGGCCAGGGCCTCGAACCGCTCGCGCGGGCTGGCCTTGTCCTCGGACACGATGTGGTCGAAGACCAGGCGCCGGTCGTAACCCTCGTGGTCGGTGATGCTGAGCGGACCGCACTGGTACTGGTCGAGCGGATTCAAAGCCTTCTGCATTCTGGGTGACTCCGGGGCCGGGGCGCGACCGTCCACCGATCGGTTCGGTTCAGGATAACACGTGCCGATCGTCGTTCCAGAGGCGGATGACCGGCTCATCGCGCGAATGTTCGTAGCCCAATATACTGAGCGACGCCGTGCTCAGGAGCAACAGCCGTCCGTCCGAGGGGGACAGTCCCAGCCATCGGGCGGCCAGCACTCGGAAGAAGTGGCTGTGACCGAAGAGGATCGTTCGGCCTTCGATCGCGCGCAACCGGGCGATGACCTGATCGGCCCGATCGCCGACCGCCGCGACCGACTCACCCCCCGGGCAACCGTCCCGGAACATGTCCCAGTCCGGCCGCTCCTTGCGGATCTCGGCCGTCGTTAGACCTTCATACTGGCCGTAGTCCCACTCCATGTAGTTCCGGGTCGACCTCGGCTAGTTGCCCGAACCCGGCCAGCTCACAGGTCCGCATCGCCCGCTGCAACGGGCTGACCAGGACCCTGTCGAAGCTCGTTCCGTGAAGCCGATGGCCCAGGCTCTGGGCATTCCGCTCGCCGCGATCGGTCAGCGGAATGTCGGTCCGGCCGGTGTGCTGGTGCGAGATCGTCCATGCGGTTTCGCCGTGGCGGGCCAGGTAGACCTCCGGCAGTGATTCGGACATCGCTTGATCCTCGTACCTACGCTGGTGAACCCGGCCCTGCCGGGAAATCGAGACCAGTCATGATTCAGGAAGCTGATCGAGATTGTTGGTTTCGTTTGGGGAGCAAACGCTTACTTCTCTGTTCCTGGCGCTCGGTTTGAACGAGCAACGAGAGCCTGGAAATCGTCTCGGGACCGCAACGGCTCCAGGTCACGGTCATCGGCCAGGAGAAAGCGGGTGCTGGGTGCCGAACGATACTTGAGCGATTGGGATTTCTGAAGCCACTGGACGGCTTGGCGACTGTACTTCTCACCGAGTTCCTCGCGCCGGGCTGCGGCCAGGGAGCGATCCTTGCGAACGACTGACGCCAGATAGGCACCAACCTGCGCCGCGAGGTAAAACTCCTGACCAAGGCCCGGATCCCGTTGCGGAACGGTTGTCGCTGTCGCCTCGGCACGCCCATAATCGCCTCGTTGCGCCTGGAGCCGGGCAAGAATGCCTGATTCCGAATACCCGGCCAGCTTGGAATCGGAAAGGGCTTCGCTGTATCGACCCAACAACTCGTGTATGACGGCTCGGTAGAGATAATAGCGCCATAAGAGAGCATTATCGCGATTCTCGGGAGGGAACCGCGACTGGTGTTCCTCAATCTTAACCGTGAAATGGTCGCGGACAGCGTGGAGGCGATCCGTATCGCCGAACCAATCCCGACAATCGCGGAGGATCTTGATGAGATAGAATACGTACTCGCCCACGGCCGGAAAACTGGTGGCGAGCTCCTGCTCGATCTCGAGGGCCTTTTCTAGCAGGAGTCGCGCTTCCGCGTGTCGATGCCGCTCGTGGTAGTTCAGCGACGCCAGACTACGCAGGGTCATAGGTGCCCACCTTGGCCCCACGGCAAGCTCGGGATCATCGGTTCGTACCGGCTAAGGGGATGTCTTCCGCCAGCTCCAGCACTTCTTGTTCCAGACGCTTCAAGACTCTCGACTTGGCGACGTAGACGACTTCGAGAGAGACACCCAGCGCCAAGGACGTCTCTGCCGCGCTTCGGTTCTCGAGCCAGGTACTGGCAAACGCCTTCCAGGTACCGGGGCCGAACAAGGGACGAACCCGGTCGAGAGCGGCACGGAGGATCTGGGCGTTGAATTCGGCGGTCCAGTCCGCGTCGCCCTCGATGGTCGTCAGGTTCTCGAGGGCCTCGGGTGTGTCGCCGCCGGCGCCGGTCGTGCCGCGGTTTTTCTTCGTGAAATGGCGATTCACCTTGCGGCGCATGATGGTTCCGAGCCAATCGCGGAAGCGGCCGCGCTCGGGACTATAGCCGAACGAGTGCATCGAGCGCACAACCTGGGCCATAACTTCTTGCGTGACATCGGCGGCGTCGGCGTCCTGAAGCCCGCGCAACCGGCAAGATCTCAGCACTGGCGGCGTATACAGTTCCACGAAGGCTTTCCAGGACTCCGCGTCCTGGCGATCGCGAATGCGTGCCAGTAAGCTCGGCCGTGTGGGCAGCGTGGAGGCGTCGTTGTTCATGGGAATCGTGCGTGCCTCAAGAGAAACCTTTCCAGATTCTCCGACAAAGCCAGCCAGCTTGCAATCATGTCTCGCGGAGAATTGCGATCTGGCGAGGTCCGTCCTATCTCGTTGGAAAGGTTGGCGGGCTGCCTGACTGTCTGACTATCTCATGACCGAGAAGTCACCGTATCTTGCGAGCCCTCGGCTGCTTGCATGAATCCCTGTCGTCCTACGGCTTGCTACGGTTTCCGTGACTTCTACATTATCACCAGGGGTCGCTCATCTGGACGGAGCAAGGCTCTTCTAGAGTTTAGGAAGCTCGGTGATTGACAGGCCGGCTTTGGCCCGTCATGATCCGTGCGTTCTCGTGAGAGAATCACAAGTTCGGCGGCGGAGGCTCTTTCCACCGGCAGCGCGGCAGCCGTACAAGCCACACAGCGATGGGTGTCCGGGTCGTGGTCGGGGACGGCGAGCCAATCGGGGCGGCGATCCGGCAGCTCAAGAAGCGAGTGGAGCGCGGGGGGTGGCCCGGGCGGTGCGGCGGCGGTCGTACTTCGTTGGCGGCACCGAGATGCGGCGGGCCAAGGCGTTCCGCAAGCGGTTCAAGGCCCGGGAGGCCGCCCTGGTGGCCCGGATGACGGCGGGGCTGAGCGGTCCGGCGCTCGATGCGGCGAAGACGGGGTTCTGGCGTCGGACGGGCAAGCCGTGAGCCGGGAGGGGCCAGCGGAGCCGAGCTCAGGTACGCCGAACCATCCGCGGCAGCAGACCCGGCCCGCCACGCGTTTTCTGGTAACATAATAGTCACCCTCAGCGGGCCGGTCCGCTGAGCTGGGTCGTTCGGCAGCGGAGGCAACCATGAACACCATTGCTTACTTCGAGATTCAAGCGGCTCAGCCCGACTCCGTGATCCCGTTTATCGAGATGTGTTCGGCTGGCAGTTTACGCGACTTGAAGGTCTCCCCATCCCATACTGGAGGATTGACACAGGGGGAATTCGCGGTGGTCTCCTCCAACGTCCGGCAAAGACTCCTCCGCCAGAGTGTGGGACCAACGCCTACGTCTGTTCCATCGAAGTTTCAGACATTGACGCAGCGACTCGAGCCATCCTGTCGCTTGGCGGCAAGGTCGCGCTACCGAAGTTCGCCGTGCCCGGCGTCTGTTGGCATGGTTATTTCATCGACCCGGACGGGAACACGTACGGGGTGTTCCAGCCCGACTCCACGGCCAAGTGAGTTTGGCACTGGAGTAGCGCATGAGAGCCCGGTCAGGCTTGAATTCGTTGCATTACCGAACGGCGAGCCTCATGAGCGGCTCGATTTCTACGTCTCGCCCCGGTCAATCGCGAGCCCATCGCCGCATCACGATCCGCCGACCTGCGCCTGGTTCCCGGAGCGGATTGTGGACAGGCAGCGAATGGCAAAGGCCGAGCAAAGCCCAGGTCGAACCCCAGAAGCTGCTGAAAGGATGGTGCTTTTCCTTGGTGCCGTTCTTCGTGCCGTTGACGATCCAGGAGCCATCGTCCGTCTGCGTTTCGATCAGGAATCTCCAGGCCTTCTGAATGGCCGGATGTGAGTTGGGTACCCCTACCTGGCTGAGTGCGTAGAGCGATACGCCGGTGCCGAACGCATCGCTCTTGTCCGCGCGAAGCCAGCCCCAGCCGCCGTCGGGCTGCTGGGCTGCCAGAATCTGCTCGCGGATCGCTTCGGCCTGTTTCGGATCGCCAAACCTCTTCTCGATCAGCAACCGCGTCGCGTACCACTCGCTGCTTACCGGCGGATTCTGGCCGTTGGGCGGAGTGTTCTTGAGCCACATGAGACCCTTGTCGCGAGACGCGATGGCCTTTTGGCTCGGTTGATCGAGCGAGTCCAGGCCCAGTATGCACATCATCGTGCTCACCTGCTTCGTTTCGGAAAGCGGCCGCTTCTGGGCCGGGAGCTGGCCGCCCGGTGCCCACGATCCGTCTTTGTTCTGGCCCTTGATGATCACGTCTCGCATCGCGCCGAATCGCTTGACGGTGTTTTCGCTCAGGTCCGATCGATCGCGGGCGATCAACATCTGCGCCGCACCTTCGTGGCCGAATCCTTGGACATCCGTCTGGCTGATCGCCCAGTTGGTCGACTCGGCAAGCTTGCCCTTGTCGATGCCAAAGCCGCGTTGGCTGGCGTCGCGCAATGACCAAAGCATATAACCGGAATAATGGCACGCCATGCAATTTCGCTCCTTGATCCAGGCGGTGCCATGCTTTTCGATATAAGGAATCGCGGGCTCGGCCGTCTGGCGGGCTTGCGCTTCCAGCGGAATGTCGGTCCGCACGGACCGTCTTGACAATGCCGCCGGGGAGCTTTTCTCGTACGACGGCGGCGAGTTCTTGGGCCAGAGCGGGCGCGCACCAACCCATGAGCCCCGCGCCGGCGATGAGCAATCGCAGCAAAGATTCTCGCAGCAGCAACATGGTCAGGTTTCCTCCGCAATGATTCTCGCGAGGAGGCCAAGCTCTGTCTAGCACGAACCGGACCGCCGACTTCCGCTAGACCTATAACGCCGGCGTGTTACAGCACATTGGCCCTCGGCGGTGGCCCAGCCCAAGAGACACCCTTCACTGGCCTCGTCCGTGCCCGGGAACCGATCGGTGACTGCGCCACGCCACATCCCGCGCCCAACGTCACTCCGCGCACTCCCCTGCGTGCCGAGCGGTGTGGTTGTACGCGCCTGGCTTCCTATAACTTTGTCCAGCCGCCACAGGTGGCTCCGGCTTCACGATCGAAACTGGCTCCGAACCCGCGATCGGTATCAAGACATTCGCCCCCACGCCGTCACGAGGGGATGACGTGACGAGGACCGATCTCACTCTGGTCGCGCACCAACTGGCGGGCGACAGGCATTCTTCTCGAATCCCTCCGCGGGGTCGCCATGAAGTTCTATAGTCTATATGGAATCGTGCGCACGACCTTATCGTGAGCCAGACCGGAGACGCCCATGCATGTGAGAATCGCCTCCGAATTCGCGCGAACGAACCCAAAGCCAATCTGCGGCTCGCGCCGGAGACATTCAATGCAGCCATCAGTGCAATCTGAAGCCCGCGCACTGAACCCTTTCCAAAACCAACAGAACAAACCCAAGGTCAAGCGCATGGATATGGCTCGGTCGCGCAGGCCGATACCTCGAAACCGACGAACCGAACCCAAGACCAAGCGCATGGATGTAGCCGGAAGCCACGAACCACCAATCGAAAATCGAGAAAACGAACACAAGGACAGCCTGGATAGACAATCCCAATTACACTATTTATACATATAAAGCAAATTAGACTGAATTCTCCATTTCGAGCGGTACTCCCGAAACGTAGTCCCCTCGGCACGCGCGGACGTGGCGATCTCCTCGCGGACGGCGGTAGATATTCAGCGAGTGTTGAACATCACGAATCCAGCAGCCGGTCCGATCGGGAAGGAAGGTTAACGATGCGCGATGACCTTGTGCGGCAAGGTGGGAGCCGTGGTCTGGATCAGCGGCCTGGCCATGGCGCTGGGGTCGGCGGTTCGGGATCAGCCCAAGGACCAGCCGCGCGAGCCGTTGGTCCTCCATGCTCGGGCGCGGGTGCCGGACTCGGGCGGGTACGTCGTCAAGGAGGAAGTCCTGCGAGTGGGAGCCGGCCCGGACGGCGATCATCATCTGCGACATGTGGGACAAGCACTGGTGTCAGGGGGCGACCCGTCGGGTCGGCGAGCTGGCCCCCGCGATGAATCGGACGATCGCCGCCGCGCGGGCCAAGGGCGTCCTGATCATCCACTCGCCGAGCAGTTGCATGGACGCCTACAAGGACCATCCCGCGCGGAAGCGGGCCCAGGCCGCCCCCAAGGCCGCGAACCTGCCCAAGGATATCGCCGGCTGGTGCAGCAAGATCCCCGCCGAGGAGAAGGGGCGTCTACCCGATCGACCAGTCCGACGGCGGCTGCGATGACGGACCGCAATGCCCCCAGGGTGGCCCCTGGAAGTCTCAGATCGCCGCCATCGAGATCCGCGACGAGGACGCCATCAGCGATTCGGGCGTCGAGATCTGGAACCTGCTCGAAGCCCGAGGCATCAACAACGTCATGCTCATGGGCGTCCATACCAACATGTGCGTGCTGGGCCGGCCGTTCGGACTCCGCCAGCTCGTCCTGCACAAGAAGAATGCCCTGCTGGTCCGCGACCTGACCGACACCATGTACAACTCCCGCAAGTGGCCGTACGTCAGCCACTTCGAGGGGACCAACCGGATCGTCGAGCACATCGAGAAGTTCGTCGCCCCGACGATCACCTCGACCGACCTCACCGGTCAGCCCGCGTTCCGCTTCAAGCCCGACGACCGCCCCCGCGCCGTGTTCCTCATCGGCGAGGACGAGTACCAGACGGAGAAGACGCTGCCGGCCTTCGCGGTCAAGGAACTGGAGCCGCTGGGCATCCGCTGCACGATGGTGATCGCCGACCCGAAGTCGCCGCACGACTTCCCGGGGGTCGAGGCCCTCGACGACGCCGACCTGCTCGTCCTGAGCGTCCGTCGCCGCGCACCCAAGGCCGAGGAGATGGCGATCATCCGGCGTTACATCGAGGCCGGCAAGCCGGTCGTCGGTATCCGCACGGCCTGCCACGCGTTCGATACCCGGGGCAAGGCCCCCGCGGGACACGCCGAGTGGACGACGTTCGACCCGGACGTCCTCGGCGGCCATTACACCGGCCATTACGGTAACGACCTCAAGCCGGTCATCGACGCGTGGTCGAGACGAAGAAGCCCGTCCCGATCCTCGACGGACGTCGAGACGCCGTTCACCGGTCAGGGCTCGCTCTACAAGGTCAATCCGCTGGCGTCCTCGGCCATACCGCTCCTGATGGGACGGATCCCGGGCCATCCGGCCGAGCCGGTCGCGTGGATCAACGCCAAGGGCAATGCTCGGATCTTCTACACGTCGCTGGGCCACCCCGGCGACTTTGCGACCCCCGCGTTCCGAACACTGCTCCGCAACGCGATCCTCTGGGCCCTCGATCGGCCGCCCACTCAGGCGAATGCCGCGGCACGGCCCGCCGGTGCCAGCCGCTCCCGCGGAGTCCCGCGTCCCTTTTGAACGAGGCCAGGGCGCGCTCGCACCCGGCGCGGCCCTGGCCAGCTTCAAGGTCCCCGACGACCTCGAGCTCGAGCTCGTCCTGGCCGAGCCGATCGTCCGGCAGCCGGTCTCGATCAGCTTCGACGAACGCGGGCGGCTCTGGGTGGTGCAGTACCTGCAATATCCGTTTCCGGCGGGTCTGAGGATGGTCAGCCACGACGGGGTCTGGCGCGCCGTCTACGACAAGGTCCCTCCTGCCCCGCCCCACCATTTCCGCGGCAAGGATAAGATCACGATCCACGAGGATACCGATGGCGACGGCGTCTACGACCGGCACAAGACGTTCGTGGACGGCCTGAACATCGCGACCGCCGTGGCTCAGGGTCGCGGAGGCGTGTGGGTGCTGAATCCGCCGTACCTGCTCTTCTATCCCGACCGCAACCGCGACGACGTGCCCGACGGCGACCCCGAGGTCCACCTTCAGGGCTTCGGGCTGGAGGACACGCACTCGGTCGTCAACAGCCTGCGATGGGGTCCCGACGGCTGGCTGTACGCCGCTCAGGGCTCGACGGTCACCGGCCACGTCACCCGGCCCGGCCTCGATGACGGCAAGGAGCCCGTTCACTCGATGGGCCAGCTCATCTGGCGATACCACCCCGAGACGCGGCGTTACGAGGTCTTCGCCGAGGGAGGCGGGAACGCCTTCGGCGTCGAGATCGATGCCAAGGGCCGGATCTACTCGGGACACAACGGCGGCGATACCCGAGGCTTCCACTACGTCCAGGGTGCGTACTACCAGAAGGGCTTCAACAAGCACGGCCCGCTCTCGAACCCCTACGCCTTCGGCTACTTTCCGGCGATGAAGCACAACCGCGTTCCCCGGTTCACTCACACGTTCGTCTTCTACGAGGCCGACGCGTTCCCCGAACGCTACCGCGGACTCCTGTTCGGCGTCGCGCCGCTGCTCAACCACGTCGTGATGAGCGACGTCCGGACCGATGGCTCCTCGTTCCAGACGAAGGACGTCGGGCTGGCCGTGGCGTCGTCCGACCCGTGGTTCCGACCCGTGGATATCAAGCTGGGTCCCGACGGCGCACTCTACATCGCCGATTGGTACGACCGGCAGGTCAACCATTACCGCAACCACCAGGGACAGATCGATCCGGGCAACGGGCGGATCTATCGCCTCAGGGCCAAGGATGCCGGTGCGGCACCATAAGCCCGTCAACCTGGCCGCCCTGACCACGCCCGATCTGGTCAAGCTCCTGGCCGACCCCAACAAGTGGACGCGCCAGACGGCGCTGCGATTGATCGGCGATCGCAAGGACGCGTCGCTCGCGCCGGAGCTCCGCAGGCTGGTCGAGACCGAGCAGGGTCAGCTCGCCCTGGAGGCACTCTGGGCCTTGAATCTGGTCGGCGGACTGGACGAAACGACGGCGTTGAAGACACTCGAGCACCCCGACCCCTATGTGCGGCTCTGGACGGCGCGACTGATGTGCGATGGCTCAAAGGTGAGCTCGGCCTTCGCGGCGGCGATGGCCCAACGCGCCGCGATCGAGCCGGCCGTCGAGGTCCGCAGCCAGCTCGCCTGCTCGGCGAAGCGGCTCCCCGCCCACGACGCCTTGCCGATCGTCCGGGCACTCCTGGCGCGGAGTGAGGATGCCGGCGACATCCACATGCCGCTCCTGCTCTGGTGGGCCATCGAGGCGAAGGCCGGGACTGATCCCGAGGCGGTGCTGGCGATGTTCGAGGACCGGTCGGTCTGGGGCCTGCCGATCGTCCGGACGACCGTCCTGGAACGGTTGATGCGGCGGTTCGCCGCGGCCGGCACGCGGCCGGACCTGAACCGATGCGCCCGGCTGCTGGCCCTGGCACCCAGCCCTGACCACGTCAAACGGCTGATGGCCGGTTTCGAGGCGGCCTATGCGGGGCGATCGCTGGCCGGGCTACCGCCCGATCTGGCCGAGGCCCTGGCCAGGAACAGCGGGCATGTCGCTCACGATCGGCCTGCGGCAGGGGAAGCCCGAGGCGATGGCCGAGGCCTTGCACTTGCTCGCCGACGAGCGTGGCCGATCGCTCCAAACAGCTCCAGCTCCTCCAGGTGCTGGGCGAAGTGCGACGGCCGGCATGTATCCCGGTCGTGATCCGGCTCGCCTGCGATTCGCCGGACAACGCCCTGCGCAGTGCCGCCCTGGCCGCCCTGGCCGGCTTACAACGACCCGGCGATTCCCGCCGAGGTGCTCAAGGCGTATCCCAACATGTCGGACGACGTCCTGGCCGCGGCCCAGGGCCTGCTCGCTTCCCGACGCGCCTGGGCCAGCCAGTTCCTCGACGTGATCGAGGCTCAAACCATCGACCCGCAGACCGTCCCGCGCGAGGTCGTCGAGAAGCTCTTGTTCCTGGGCGATGCCCGCATCGCCGATCGAGCGGCCAGGCTGTTCGGTCCGATTCAGCCATCGACCTCGGCCGAGTTGCGAGCCGAGGTCGACCGGCTTGCCTCCGTGGTCAGCGCCGGGTCGGGTATCCCCAAGCCGGGTAAGGCGATCTTCGACCGGCAGTGCGCACGTTGCCATACCCTGTTCGGCAAAGGGGGTAAGGTCGCTCCCGACCTGACCACCTATCGTCGCGACGACCTCGACAACATGCTCCTGAACATCGTCAACCCCAGCGCCGAGATCCGTGAGGGTTATTCCACCTCGATCATCGCCACGACCGAGGGCCGCGTGCTCTCTGGCATCGTGATCGAGCAGGACAAGAACGTCGTGGTCTTGCGCGGCGACGACGGGAAAGAGTCGGCGATCGCCCGCGACGAGATCGATGCCATCAAGACCAGTCCGAAATCGATCATGCCCGAGGGCTTGCTCAAGGGCCTGGCTGACCAGGAGGTCCGCGACCTGTTCGCTTATCTCCGCAGCACGCAGCCGCTGATCGACTGATCAATCGAGAGACGATGACCGCCTCAAGACGTGCCACACAGTCCCTGCACCTGCGCCACCACCGCCGCGACCCGCTGGGCATCGACGCGGTTCCACGACGTCTCGGAGCCGTCGGCTGCGCGCGCAGGCTCCGGGCCGGGGGCCGTGCGTATCACGGCCGATCCCAGGTGGACTTCGCGGACCTGGCTTCGCTGGATGACCGTCTCGAGATTGTCGAGATCGAGCCGGCCGCCAGCCATGACGGCGATCCGATCACCGGCGCGGTCGACCAGGGTTTTCAGCGCCTCGACACCCTCGAGGGCCGTCGAGCCGGCCGCCCGAACTCAGCACGCGGTCAGCGCCGATTGTCATCAAGGTGTCGAGGAGTTCGAGCGGATCGCTGGCCTGATCGATCGCCTTGTGGAATGTCACGCTCAAAGGCCGGGCCAGCGCGATGAGTGCCGCGACCGGATCGCGCGCGATGCCGCCCTCACGAGTCAGGACACCCAGCACGACTCCGTCGGCACCGAGTGCCTTGGCGGCCTCGATATCGTGCCGCATCACGGCCAGCTCGCGCTCCGAATAGACGAAGTCTCCGGCCCGGGGCCGGATCAGGACATGGACCGGAATGCTCAGCCAACGGCAGGCCTCCGCGATCGTCCCGGCGCTCGGCGTGGTCCCGCCGACGGCCAGGTTGTCGCAGAGCTCGACCCGATCGGCACCCCCGACCTCGGCCGCGATGGCCGACTCGACGTCGCCCACGCAGATCTCGATCGTGATTCGACGATTCAACGTCCTGCCTCCCAGGTACGCATCCGCGATCATCCGGCTCCGCACTCGCGAGTGTATGCGCCTCGAGAGAGTCCACGCAAGGACCTCATTCCGGATTCCGACCAAAACAGACGAGGGTGATATCGTCGAACTGGGACCGCCCCGAGGCGAACTCGCGGACGGCCGCGAGCAGCGCCTCGCCGATCGCCTCGGCGCCCTGCGGCGCCTCGGCCAGCGCCCGATCGAATCGATCTTCTCCGAACCGCTCGCGGTTCTGGTCCATCGCGTCGGTCACGCCGTCGGAATAGAGGACCACAACATCGCCGGGCTCGAGCGCGACGGTCATCGAAGAATAGACCTCTTCAAGTCCGACGCCCAGCGGCAGCCCGGACGCTTCCTCGCCTACCTCTTCAATCGTGCCATCGGCGCGGCGGATCAGCGGGAGCAGATGACCGGCATTGGAAATGGTCAAGCGTGTGGGATCGGGGATCGATCTCCGCGAACACGAGAGTCACGAACCGGCATTCGATCCCGCTGTCGCAAACGCTGCGGTTGACCCGCGTCAGGACCTCGTGGGGAGCGACCCCCTCGCGAACCAGGTGGCGGACTTCCGGACAGATCCCGGCCATCATCAGTGCGGCCGGCATCCCCTTGCCGGCCACGTCGCCGACTGTGACCGCCCATCGCCGATCCTTTTGCTCGGCGGTTCCCGACGATTCGACCGGAATATAATCGTAGAGGTCTCCACCGACCTCCTCCGCCGGCCGGTAACATTCCCAGAACGTGTAGCCTGGGATGATCGGGCTGGCGTCGCGGCAGCAGGAACCGCTGGATCTCCCCGGCCGCCGCCCAGGACGCTTGCTCTCTCAGCAACCGGTGGTTCTCCACGGCCACGCCGACCGGCACGGCCAGGGCCGCGAGCAGGTCGAGATCCGCGGCCGCGAATCCGTTCTTTGCTCGTGCGGCTATCGATCTGGACCATGCCGACCGGTCCCCCATCGTTTCCCCGCAACGGCACGGCCAGGGCCGTCCGAAGGGACATCGCCACGCTTGGCAGGTTCTTGTACTCCTCATCGCTGGAAGCGTCCGAGATCAGGACAGCTCGGCCTTCCTGGAGGACCTGACGTGCAATCGTCCGGCTCAGGGTCGGGACGCCAGCTTCGCCGTGACGAGTGTCGGGCCGCCCGCAGCGGGAACGTGCCGTCGTGCTCGGTCGTCAGGATGAAGCCGCGCTCCGCCCTCGGGAAGACGGCCATCAGCCCGTCGAGCACTCGACCGAGCACCTCGTTCAGATCGGCCCCACCGCCCAGTGCCCGATTGACGTCGAGGATCGACTTGAAAGCCTGGGCCGGGTGTGCCACCCGCCGCGACAGCCGATGCGAGCTCAGGTCGTCGAGCGAGCCGATCACGGTCGAGTGTTCGCCTCGCCGTAGTCCTCGAGCCGCACCGTGGGGTCGCGGAAGATCAGCTCGATGTCAACGATCTTGATCCGGCTCCCGTCGCAGAGACGGACCGGCTGGAACGGCTCCAGCCTCTGGTCATCGAGGTAGGTCTTGTTCTGGCTGTTGAGGTCGACGAGGTAGCAGGAGCCATCGGGTCGTCGCTCGACCCGGGCGTGATTCCTCGAGACCTTGCGTCTCGTTGAATTTCACTTCCGAGCCGGGCGTGCGGCCGATGTGCAGATCGGCCCCATTGATCTCGAAGACGCGCTGGTCCGGCCACCGCGGATCAGTTCGAGCACAGGGACAATGGGCTGAGAATCGCTCATGAGTTGGCCTCGAAGACAAAATCGTCATCCGCTCCGACTGAGCCGAGGTCCGATTCGACACGCGAGTCTTCGGGTCGTCATGGGTGATATCGTTTTCGAGTCGGGATGACCGTCGAAGACCACTGCGACTTGGGGCCGGGAAAGCGATGCCTACCAGTGATACGAACGAGATCCTCATATCTTACGCGAAATGTCGTCGCGCCGTGCATTTGTCCCGAAACTCTTCGCTTTGAGTACGTGTAAAATGGGCACTTTCCACGCTACCGGGAACCTCGGCCCCCGGCCCAAATGGTCCACCAGGCGACCGCGCCGACATTGGGAGACTCCGACGCGTTGCGACGGGTTCGAGAGGACCGCGCCGAACCGGGGTCGAAGCGTGCTTCGACCTGTGATCGGTCGGTGTGAGCCGAAGGGTAGCCGGCTAATGGCCTTCGGACGAGGTCGCCGTGCGAACCAAAACCCGGCTTCCCGGTGTCACGTCCCAGATCTCGATCCCCCGTTCGCCGCCCGTGTACAGCGAGTTGCCGTCGGGGGCGAATACCAGGCAAGCGACGCCGTCACCGCGTGCCGCGCCGGGCAAGGTGAGCGTCGCGGCGAGACGACCCTGGGCCACATCCCAGAACGACACGGTCGGGGCGCCGTCGGACGCCGAGGCCAGGATTTTGCCTCCGGGCGCGAACGCCAGGTCCGAGATCATCTCTCTGGCAGCGTGGAGCGTGGCGCGCTCGGTCCAGCCGTTCACGTCCCAGAGCCGGACGATCCCATCCGCCCCGCCGATGGCCAGCGTCTTGCCGTCAGGGGCGAACGCGAGGCGCCGGGCCGAAAGAGTACCCTCTTTCAGGCTTGCCGAGGAGCCGCCGACCGCCACGTCCCAGAGCGTCACAACCCCGCCGCCATCCGCGGTGACGATCGTCGAGCCATCGGGCGAGACGGCGATCGCTCGGTTCAGACCCGTTCGGCACTCTGAATCCGGATCGGTCGCTTCCCTTCCAATCCAAACAGGGCGATCGGTCCACCGGCCGTCGCCATCGCCTTTCCGTCCGGCATGAAGGCGAGGACCCTGGCGGCGGCCAATTCGACCGCCGGCCGTTCGACCTCGCGAAGGGTCGCAGTGTCCCAGAGCTTGAGCGGATTCGGTCCGGAGTCGACGGCGAGCGTGGCGAGGAGCTTGCTGTCCGGCGAAATGGCGAGCCGGATCTCATGCGTCGGGAATCGGATGGGATCACCCCGCCCTCGCAGACTCTTCGGGTCCCAGATCTGGACTAGGCCGTCGGTCGTGGCCGATGCGAGAGCAGCTTGCCATCATGCGAGATCGCGAGCGATTGGACCTTAGACTCGACCTCCCTGTACGGCCAGGACGCGAGCTGGCGGTCCACGTCCCAGAGCTTCAACTGGCAGTCGGCCCCAGCGCTGGCCAGCATCTTACCGTCGCTGGAAACGGCCAAAGCCATGAGCGGCCCGACGTGCGCCCGAGTGCGGATCGCTTGCGCGAGGTGGTTGGTCGCATCCCAGCGGCGAAGCGATCCATCGCTCCCTCCGGTGAACAGCGAACGGCCGTCAGGCCGGAATACCACCGGACCGGCCGCTTCCGCACGACCCAGGAAGGACGCCCACTCGTCCGGCCTGGCCATGTCCCAAAGTCGGGTCAGGCCGTCCCGGCTCGACGCCGCCAGTGTGGTGCCATCGGGCGACGAATGCCATGGCATCGATCGCCTCGCGATGCCCTTCCAGGGAGTGACGCAGGGCGCCCGTGGACAGGTCCCAGACCTTCACGGTCCAGTCGAGCGAGCCCGTGGCCAGTGTCTTGCCGTCGACCGAGAACGCCAGGCATGTGACGGCGCTGGTGTGCCGGGCCAGAGTGATCCGCTCGGCCGCCTTGGCTACGTCCCAAACGGTCGCAGAGGCGTCTTGACTGCCCGAGGCCAGCGTCCGTCCATCAGGAGCAAACGCCAGGCAGGTGATCGCGCCCTCGTGCCCTTTGAGCTCTGGCCCGCTCGACGACCGGTGGCCAGGTCCCAGAGCGTGACGACTCTGGCGTCACCGCCTGTGGCCAGGATCGTGCCGTCGGGGCTGATCGCCAGGGCGTGGACCGCTCCGGATGGGTCGCGGAAACGCCTTCGAATCTCGCGGGTCGTGACGTCCCAGAACGTCACGATCGGGCTTCCGGTCGCGGTCGCGACGCTCTTGCCATCGGGCATGAAAGCCATCGACTCGACCGGGGCGGGGTGCATCATGAGCCGGTCACGCACAGGGACGGCAGGACGGGGGCCCAGCCAGACGGTCCGCATCGTCCCGGACGCCACGTCCCAGAGCCGGATCGCGCCATCGCCCCCGCCCGAGGCCAGTGTCTTGCCGTCGGCGGCGAACGCCAGCGTCTGGACCGCGCCCAGGTGGCCCCTCCAGTGATGACCGAATTTCTGCCGGATCGCCGGGTTCACGAACGCGATCGAACCGGGTATCGGCACGGCTGCCTGCACGCCGGAGAGGGCCACGGCCAGGGTCGCGCCACCGGGGGCGAACGCCACCGCGAGCACATCGTCCTGGAATGGCTGGCCTTGCCGCTGCGGCACGAATTCGAGGATCCTGCGGTTGAAGATCCTGGCTCGGGGGCTTCGCTTCAGGCCCGTCAACCGGCCAGAACCGCACCATCTTGTCCAGTCCGCCCGAGACGACGGTCTTGCCATCGGGGGCGAAGGCCACGCACCAGGCCAGGTCCGTCGTGCTGCCCAGCGACCCTCGGCACCCGATCGACCGCGACATCCCAGAGCCGGATCGTCGCATCGCGGCTCGCGGATGCGATGGTCTTGCCATCGGGGGCGAAGGCCAGGCCCTGGACGCCCGAGTCATGCCCCTCCAGCGTCCGCAAGGCGCGCCCGGCCGCCACATCCCAGAGCCGGATCGTAGTAGTCCTGGCTGCCCGGAGGCGAGGATCTTGCCGTCGGGCGCGAACGCCAGTGCGGTCACGGCACCCGTATGGCCCGAGAGCGTGCCCAGCGACTTGCCGTCGGCCGTACTCCAGAGTCGAACCGTCCGATCCTCGCCGCCGGTCGCGATCGTCTTGCCGTCGGACGAGACGGCAATGCGGAGGACCTTGCCCTGGTGTCCGATCAGGTCGGCACGCACCGTACCCGTCGCGACGTCCCAGAGCTTGGCCAGCCCATCGGAACCGCACGAGACCAGCGTCTGGCCGTCGGGCGTGAAGGCGACGCCGAGGACATCGCCGGAATGACCCCGGGGATTGACAACGTCCAGTGGCAGCTCATCGGCCCGCGCCACCACGGCGAGGGCCGGAAGAATCAGCAAAGCGAACGAGATGCACCCCAGCAATGGAGAGGCGCAGCACGTTCGTCTCGAGCTGACGTCAAGTCGCATGCGTTGAGCCTCCCCTCGTGCGGATTCGGCTCAGTCGCCTCGGCGGGCGAGCTGCGGACCGGCGGGCGGGGCAACCAGCGACTTGAGGAAGACCTCGACTTGCTGACGCTCCTTCGGCGAGAGCTGGAAGTACCGCTTGCGCCGCGAACGCCCCCTGGCCGCCGTGCATGGCAACGGCCTCCTCCAGGGTTTGAGCTCGTCCGTCGTGGAGATAGGGACCCGAGTCGCGGAAGCCCCACAACGGCGGGGTCCGCCACTCCTGCCGGGTGGCACCGCGAGCGCGTCCGCGCTGCCGAGACGCTCGCCGACCGTTTGGCGCGACGTCCCGAGCCGATCGGAGGATTCTCCGGATCATCGCTGTCGTCATCGGAACTATCAACGCCATACGAACCGACGTCGCCCATCTCCTCGCCCATGTCGTGGAGGAGCAGGTCGCTGTAGATCCCCTGGACATTCCCCAGCTTGGGTGTGTGGCAATTCGCACAGCCGATGGTCGCGAACGTCGCCCGGCCGGCGTCGATGGGCCTGGCCTCCGCGACCGTCCGATGGCCGGCGCTCGACCGGCCGGGGCAGGCTCTTCACGTAGGCGACCAGGGCGGAACATTCGTCCGACGTCAGGTCGAGGCCCGTCGCTCGATACCTGGGGGCTTGCGGCGTCATGGCCTGATGATGGCCGGGGACCTCCAGTCCGACCTCGACCGCGCAGGCATTCAGGACGAAGTCTTCGACGTTGGCGATCTGGCCTTTCCAGCCCAGCCGGCCGATCCGTCCGTCCTTGAGGCGGCTGACCCGCCCATGCGTGCCGCGCGACGCCTTGGCCTGATGCTTTTCCATCGCCACGATCACCTCGTCCGGGATCGCGTCGATCAGCCCGAGGCCGAACAGCGCCGTCGGGTTGCGCTGCGACCGGTTGATGAGGAACGGTGCCGGCGGCCAGGGGCGACTGCCGGTCCGATGCGAGCTGCGCGAACACCGCCGACCGTACCTGATTGAGCCGCTCCGCCGCGCGGTCGTTGGCCGGCTCGACCACGCGACGCTCCGGACTCCCCGCCGGTTCGAGTGCCGTAATGTCGCGCCTTCGGGACACGAGTCGGCGTGACCGCCTGCGATTATCGCGATCGCCTCGCACTGGCCTCCCGGCGTCTGGAGCCGGCTTGAGGGCCCGGCTCGCGCCACGCATCATAGTTCGGGTCGATGCCGAACTTGTGCAGGACGACCGTCCGGCTGGTGCGGAATCCGGCGTGGACATCGGTCAGCGGGTCGAGCACGACGTCGTCGGACGGACGGGCTTGGGGCTGACTGGACCGTCGGCCGGCCGCGAGCATTGATCGGGACCGGAAATTCCGCGACGCGTTGAGGATCTCGATGTTCTTGCTGACCGGCCCCGCACCGCCGCTGCCCCCCGAGTTGTGGCAGGCGACGCAGGACGAATCGTTGTACACCGGCCCGAGCCCGTCGCCGCCGTGGCTGCGCGGGTCGTTCGGCATCCACTCCCGGTTGAAGATCTCGTAGCCGATCGCCACCGGGATCCGGTTTCTCCGACTTCGAATCGGCGCGGGCCAGCGCCACCGATCGAATGGACCGCCACGACCCACAAAGTCATCCACGCAAACCCACCGCCGAGGCTCATCGCCGAACGCGTTACCTGCATCGCGAGTCCCTCCGTCGGATGTCGAACAGACCGTCGGCCATCACCAGGCATCGGACCGATCATCCTACATCTGCCTGCTCCAAATCTCAATCGAGTCTTATCGGAGTTCCCGATGGCCGCCAAGAGAATTCGTGGATCATGGTGTTCTGATCGGGCGGCGGAATACGCGAGCGGTCGCGCGCGCTTCTTGCTCCACGGAGACCCAGGGGATTGTCCTGGTCAGCCCGATTGTGGTTAAACGTTAGTTTAACAATCTGAAGGAATATGGTTCTCGATGTGCCAAGGGCGAGCCATGGACTCTCCTCACCCCGATTTGTCGAGTGATGCGGCCGTGGCATCCCCGGTTCAGCCGTCGAGTTGCCCTCCAGGCCGGGGCAATCGGGCTGCTGGGGCTGGGTATGAATCACCTGGAGCCGCTCCGCGCCTGGGACCGAGGTGTCCGAAGGTCTGGATACACCGGGTCGTGTCATGCCGGCCGCCCCGAAGGCCAGGTCGGTCATCTACATCTTCCTGTCGGGAGGCTTGTCGCAACTGGAGAGCTTCGACCTCAAGCCGGATGCGCCGGAGGGCATCCGCGGCGAGTTCCGTCCCATCGCGACCCGGACGCCGGGAATCGACATCTGCGAGCATCTCCCTCGCCTGGCGGAGCGGAGCCATCTCTGGGCGCTGGTGCGGTCGTTGACGCACGCCTCGAACGACCATTCGGCCGGCCACCACATCATGCTGACGGGCCGGTCGGATCTGCCCCCGGGCTTCAACCCGAATCAACCGAGGCCGGGTGACTGGCCGTCGATGGCCGCGGTCGCTGGGGCCCTGACCTTACCACGCAACAACCTGCCACCGGCGATCGTCCTGCCCGAGAAGCTGGTGCACAACACGGGGCGGGTCATCCCGGGCCAGTTCGCGGGCGAGCTCGGGCCGCGGCGCGACCCCTGGTTCATCGAGGCTTCCCCGTTTGCCGCGACGGCGTACGGAGCCTATCCGTCTTTCGAGTTCGACCACCAGGACCGCCCTCGACCCGCCGCGAGCCGGCGATTCCAGGCACCCAGCCTGGGATTGCCGGCAGACTTCGCACGATCTCGCCTTTCCAGCCGACTCTCGCTGCTCCGGTCGCTCGACCATCAGCGCGCCGCGCTCGACGTCCGGGCCGGACGCGAGTCGTTCGACCAGCACCGCCAGGCCGCGCCTCTCATTGCTGACCGACGCCAGGGTCCGGGCGGCCTTCGACGTCCTCGACGCCGAGCCCGAAGAGTGCTCGACCGTTACGGCCGACATGCCTTCGGCTGGTCGCTGCTGATGGCCCGCCGGCTGGTCGAGGCAGGAGTAAACCTCGTTCAGGTCAACCTGGGCAACAACGAGACCTGGGACACGCACGGCAACATGTTCCCGCATCTGAAAGAGAAGCTCCTGCCGCCGATGGATCAAGCCCTCTCGGCGATGCTGGACGACCTGAACGAGAGCGGCCTGCTGGAATCGACGCTGATCGTGATGGCCGGCGAGTTCGGCCGCACGCCTCGGATCTCGTCGCTGCCCCAGTATTACAAGCTCCCCGGACGCGACCACTGGGGCAAAGTCCAGACCGTGTTCTTCGCGGGCGGAGGCGTGGCCGGCGGCCGGGTGATCGGCTCGTCGGACAAGATCGGGGGATACCCCCGCTCCGAGCCGCAGACGCCCGAGAACCTCGCCGCCACGATCTATCAGGCGCTCGGGCTGCCGGCGACCGTCGCCTGGCACGACGCCCAGGATCGGCCCCACTACGTGTATCGAGGTGTACCGATACCCGGACTGTCCTGAGCGAAACCATCGAATTGCATAGCATCTTGCCCGGAAAGGGGTTACCATGAAACGATCTGGTGTGGGTCGAGGAAACCGCGGCCCACGGGCACTATCCATCCTGCCGTCCGTTCCACCTGGAGACCTACCCGTGACCGACCGACCTCTAGCGACGAATCCCACCGACGAGACCCTGTCCGCCTCTTCGGCTGCCTCCCGTCGAGACTTCTTGAAGGGCACGACCGCGGCGGCAGCCGCGACGCTCGCGACTGGCCTGTCCGCTCCCCTGGTCCATGCCGCCGGCAGCGACACGATCAAGATCGGGCTCATCGGCTGTGGTGGCCGAGGCAGCGGCGCGGCCGAGCAGGCGCTCACCGCCGACTCCAACGCCAAGCTCGTCGCCATGGCCGACGCCTTCCAGGATCGGCTCGACGATAGCCTCTCCAGCCTCAAAGGCTCGTCGCTCGGTGCGCGCGTCGACGTCCCCAAGGACCGCCAGTACACCGGCTTCGACGGCTACAAGCACGTCATCGACCAGGTCGACCTCGTCCTCCTGACGACGCCTCCGCAGTTCCGGCCCATCCACCTGGCTTACGCCGTCGAGAAGGGGGTCCACGCCTTCGTCGAGAAGCCGATGGCCGTGGACGGGCCCGGCCTGCGAAAGTTCATCGACGCCTGCAAGACCGCCAAGGAGAAGAACCTCTCCCTGGTCAATGGCTTCTGCTGGCGATACGACGGCCCCCGTCGCGAGACCATGAAACAGGTCTTCGAAGGCAAGATCGGCAACATCGTCGCCATCGAGACGACCTACAATTCGCAAGGAGTCTGGGAGCCTCGCAAGACGCGCAGTGAGTGCTCCTCCGACATGGAGTACCAGATGCGCAACTGGTACTACTACTGCTGGCTCTCGGGCGACCACATCGTCGAGCAGGCCGTTCACGGCATCGACACGATGGGCTGGGTGACGGGCGACAAGCAGCCGATCCGCTGCTGGGGCGTCGGCGGCCGGCAGTCCGCACGGACGCGAAATACGGCAACATCTGGGACCATTTCTCGGTCGTGTACGAGTACCCGAACAACGTCCGCGGCTACCACCATTGCCGGCACTGGGTCAACACGCCCAACCAGACCAAGGACTACATCCTCGGTTCCAAAGGCATGGCCGACGTCTTCGGCAACGCCATCACCGGCCCGAACAAATGGCGATATCGGAATACCAAGAGGAAGGCCGACATGTACCAGGTCGAGCACGACGAGATGTTCGCCGCCATCCGCGCCGGCAAGCCGATCAACAACGGCGAACACGCGGCGAATAGCACGTTGCTCGCCCTCATGGGCCGCACCGCCGCCTACACCGGGCTGGTCGTCACCCCGGAGATGGTCCTCAACTCCAAGGAAGACCTGAGCCCGCCCAAGTACGAGTTCGGCCCGCTGATCGCGCCCGCCGTACCCGTGCCGGGATACACCAAGTTCGCGTGAACGGTTCAACCCGTGATGCCCCGGCGCCAGGCCGACCAGGTCCCCCGCCGGGGCAGATGCAACCACACCTTGCGAAAAACGACCCCGTTACATCGTCCGGAGCAATCACTGACAACTGTAAGACATCGGCCAAGTGATCGACACTGGTCCGATGGGACTCAGAATCACCAATCCACTCGCCGAAGAGAGGGAGTAGCTAGAAGCGTGCGAGAAATTATATTTATAGCAGTAATAGATCTGAACTTGGCTACGCAACAGAGCAACTCACGAATCCACGAAGACGGCACCTCACTTTGGTGAGTTGCGCACGGGCGTCTCTACCTCCACTCACACTACAAGGCACGGTAACGGCTTCTCGAATGCCACCTCGAGACTGCGGGTCGAACCGTGGTCTACGCACCGGACTGGCGGACCGCCGTGGGCGACCCGCCCGCAGCGTCCTTCGGCCAGGCGAACCGAGACTCGTCCGGCGGCTACTCGACAATTCGTCGCCGCTCGACCAAGATTTGAGACACGGTGTCGAAAACACAACCAGCACGTGACTCTCCGGAGAGAGCCCGACCCCCGTTGCCATTGCCGCGGATCGGTCGTTTAGGAGAACATGGAAGTCTCGACGCCGCACTCCAAACGGCCCGGCACCGCGATGCCCGGCTCGATCATCGTGGATCCCGAGGTGGAACCAGCAACCGATGTCAACCAGCGACCCTGATTTCTACGCATCCAAGAAATTCTCCCCGGAGCCCGATGAAGTGCCAACCCGCCAACGCGGTTGCCTCTTCTACGGTTGTCTCATCTCGGGCATCCTGGCGTTGCTGTTGTTGATCGCCATCGGGATCATCACCTACGTCCTCTATCGCACGTTCACCGAGTTCGTCGAGCAAAACACGGCCACCGCACCCCGCGAGTTGCCCAAGGTCGAGGTCCCGCCCGAGACGCGCCAGGCGATCAAGGAGAAGGTGAAGGAGTTCGAGAAGCCCGTCGATGCGAAGGAGTACCCACCCAGACTCTCGTCTTGACCGCCGACGAGCTCAACGCCCTCATCGATGAGAGTCCGGACCTGAGAGGGCAGGTCTACCTGACCATCGAGGGCGATCGCATCAAGGGGAAACTCAGCATCGCCCTGGATCAGACTCAGTCAAGTTCTTCGAGAAGTTCCGCATCAAGACTCTTCGCGGACGGTACTTCAACGGTGAGGTCGAGTTCAAGGGATCGTTCAGCGACGGCACTTTGAAGCTCGTGATCGAATCCCTCGAAGTGAACGGCCGGCGGCTGCCCGACCCGTCCGTCGACCCAGGTCAATGACATGATCGTGCCGGAGATTTCGAAGGATCCCCGAGAATGCCGACAAGGTCGGTAAGATCGAGAGCGTCGAGATCAAGGACGGCAAGGTGATCATCAAGAGGCGCGTCAAGCACAAGGGACTGAGCCGCGCTTCACCGGCCGCACGATCCCCGGATCATGTCTCGACTCCTCCCGACGCCGGTCAACCCGCGGGGAAGCCATCGAACGTCGGGGCCGACGAACACGGCAACGCCCTCCCTACCCAGGAACCGGCCAAGAAGCCTTGAGGACCAGATGAGGCGACTGTCGCGGCCTGGTCCGCGACGGATTCCATTCCATCATGACAACAGAAGGGATTTCGATGAGATCGAGACTTTGCATTTCAGGGGCTCACTGGCTTTTCGCCGCGGCGATGGGGCTGGTCTTCGGCATGACCGCCGCCCAGGCCGCCGCCCCCCGGAAGGTCACGTCGGTGGAAGGGATCACCGAGTACCGGCTGGACAACGGCCTCCGCGTACTCCTGTTCCCCGACGCGTCGCGTCCCAAGGTGACCGTCAATCTGACCGTCCTCGTGGGCTCGCGGCACGAGGGCTACGGCGAGACCGGCATGGCCCACCTGCTGGAGCACATGGTCTTCAAGGGGACGCCCACCCACCCGGACATCCCCGGGGCCATGAAGGAGCGCGGCGCCCAGTTCAACGGCTCGACCGACGTCGACCGCACCAACTATTACGAGAGCTTGCCGGCCAGCGATGAGAACCTCGAGTTCGCCATCAAGCTCGAGGCCGACCGCATGGTCAATAGCCCCATCAAGGCCGAGGACCTCGCGACCGAGTTCTCCGTGGTCCGCAACGAGTTCGAGTCCGGCGAGAACTCGCCCGAGAACATCCTCTCACAGCGGATGATGGCCGTCGCCTACGAGTGGCACAACTACGGCAAGTCGGTCATCGGCAACCGCTCCGACATCGAGAAAGTGCCCGTCGACAACCTGCGGGCCTTCTACAGGAAGCACTACCAGCCCGACAACGCCGTGCTGGTCGTCGCCGGCAAGTTCGACGAGAAGAAGGCACTGGAATATATATCCAAATATTTTGGATCTTTGCCGAAGCCGGACCGCAAGCTCTCCCTGACCTATACCGAGGAGCCGGCCCAGGACGGCGAGCGATTCGTCACGCTGCGCCGGGTGGGCAACGTGGGACTCGTCGGCTTGATCTTCCACGTCCCGGCGGGATCTCACGCCGAGTTCCCCGCGGTGCAGCTCCTGGCCGACATCCTCGATTCCGAGCCCTCCGGCCGGCTCTACAAGGCCCTGGTCGAGACCAAGAAGGCCTCGAGCGTGATGGCCTTCGCTCATGCGTACCACGATCCGGGCGCCCTCGAGATCATGGCCGAGGTCAACACCAAGGACCGGGCGGTGCTGGAGCAGGTCCGCGACACGATCCTCTCCGTTCTCGAGGACGTGGCGCGATCGGGCGTCACCAAGGAGGAGGTCGATCGAGCCCGTCAGTCGCACCTCAAGGCGTTCGAGCTCGCGGCCCACGATCCCAACCGGATCGCCATCCAGTTGAGCGAGTGGGCCGCGCAGGGCGATTGGCGACTCTATTTCCTCAACCGGGACCGCGTCGAGCAGGTGACCCCCGCGCAGGTCAAGCAGGTCGCGGAGAAGTATCTGACGGCCAGCAATCGCACGGTCGGGCTTCTTCGTCCCGACCACCAAGCCCGAGCGGACGCCGATCCCGGAGGTGCCCGATATCGCCAAGCTCGTCGAGGGCTACACGCGGCCGGAAGGTCGAGGCGAGCGGCGAGCGAGACCTTCGACGTCGCGCCGATGGCCATCGAAGCCCGGATCCAGCGGCCCGAGCCGATCGGCGGGCATCAAGCTGGCCTTCCTCCCCAAGAAGACGCGGGGCGGGTCCGTCCAACTGCGGCTGACGCTCCGCTATGGAAATGCCGAGAACCTCAAGGGATTCAAGGAAGCGGCGGCGTTCCTCCCCGAGCTGATGACGCAGGGCACCGCGAAGATGACCCGCCAGCAGATCAAGGACGCGCTCGACAAGAACTTCGCCCGGCTCGGCACCGGCATGGGCGGTCGAATGTTGAGGGGATTCGGCGGGCTCGGCGTGGGCTCCAGCGACGTTCACGCTCGAGACCAAGCGCGCCAATCTCCCCGCCGTCCTGGAAATCCTCCGCCAGGTCCTCCGCGAGCCGACCCTGCCGGCGAACGAGTTCGAGATCATGAAGAACGAGAACATCGCCGGTCTGGAGGAAGGCCGCACGGACCCGATCCGCCTGGGACTCAATCATCTCCTGCGCTTGCAGGCGAAATACCCCAGCGACGACGTGCGCTACGTCCCGACCCTCGACGAACAGACTCGAGCAGACCAAGAAGCTCTCCCTCGATCAGGTCCGCAACCTCTATCGCGAGTACCTCGGTGCCGATCACGGCGAGCTCGTGGTCGTCGGCGACTTCGAGCCCTCCGAGATCCTGCCGATCCTGGGCAAGACGCTCGAGGGGTGGAAGGCCGAGAAGCCGTACGCCCGGATCGAACGCCCGATCCAGCCCGGCATCAAGGCCGAGAACGGAGACGATCGAGACCCCCGACAAGGCCAACGCGGTCTACCTGGCGGGGCTTCAGACCCCGCTCAAGGACAGCGATCCCGACTATCCGGATATGGTTGCCGGCAATTATATCCTGGGAGGCGGTGCCCTCTCCTCGCGGATCGCCGATCGACTCCGTCAGAAGGGGGGACTCTCCTATACGGCGATGTCGATGTTCTCCGCCGATCCCTTCGAGCCGCACGCGGCCCTGATGATCCTGGCGATCTATAACCCGAACAACGTCGACAAGGTCGTCACGGGCGTCGAGGAAGAGGTCCATCGCCTCCTTCGCGACGGCGTCATGAGCGATGAGCTCGACAAGGCCAAGACCGGTTACCTCCAGCAACTCCAGATCATCGCGCACCAGCGACCGCGATGCTCGACGGGGATGATCGCGGAGAACCTCTACGTCGGCCGGACCATGCGGTTCCAGGCCGAGCTCGAGCAGAAGATCAAGGAGCTCAAGCCCGAGGCGGTCAATGCCGCGATCCGGAAGCACATCGACCCGAAGCGACTCTCCGTGATCACCGCGGGCGATTTCAAGAAGAAGTAGGCAGTAGCCACGGAGTCAGCGAGTCAGAGCCGCTATCAGCATCCCACGGAAAGCCAGTGCAAGTGACCTGATCTTGCCACGGACACTGACAACACGGAAAGAGATCTCACTTGTCACTGACCGTGGCCAGTAGCCGGTGGTCAGCGTTCCCAGCAATCGGCAGTGCCGAATGACCGTTCGTTCCGACGGACTACGTAGACTACTCGGCTACTATTCAACCATTGACCTCTCGTGATTACGACTACCGGACTACGTGACTACTCCCAGAACCCGATTCCCCAGCGGGCATCTCGACAAGCCGTGAGTCGCATGGTCTGATGGGCGTAATGTCGTCGCGAAGCTTTGCCCCACTCGGCGACGAAGCGTCTCGACTTCGGGGACACCCGGAGCGATCACCGATCTCCGATCAACGCGTCTAACATCAACCGACCATGGATTCACTTCAGGGCCATCTTCTGATCGCCTCCCAGGCTCTCCTCGACCCCAATTTCGCGCAGACGGTCGTCCTGATCGCCGTCCACGCCGAGGAAGGGGCTCTCGGGCTGATCCTGAACCGCGAGACGACCATGCCGCTCCAGCAGATCTGGACGCAGATCAAGCCGTCCGCATGCTTGCGCGAGGGCAACGTCTGGCATGGCGGCCCCGTCGCCGGGACGCTGATGGCTCTCCACGACCAGCCGGCGCTGGCGAACCTCGTCGTGACCGATGAGCTGTTCGTCGCGACCGAGTTGGATGCGATGGAGCTCCTGGCGGCCGACGACGACGGTCAGGGCCGCTTCTACGTCGGCCACTCCGGCTGGGGCCCGGGTCAGCTCGAGAACGAGCTGACGGATGGCTCGTGGCTGGTGCTGCCCGCGACACCCGATCACATCTTCAGCGACCTGGATTCGCTCTCGGTCTGGAAACAGGCCATGGTCGAAGTCGGGCGCCGGCGGATCCAATCCATGATCCCGATTCGACATATGCCCGACAATCCCAGGCTCAACGAAGAGCCTATCCCAGCCCACCGATCTTCTGGATTCACCAGCACTTGTGGCTCGATCCTCAGAGTCCCGTCTGGATCCGGAAGGCCGAGTGGACATGAGTGCGGATCCGGGCCATGACCGGCGAGAGATCGTCCCTGGCGGTGAAGGCCTCGATGAGGTAGGCGCCGGGAGCGTCTTCCGCTCGCTGCAACGCCGCTCGCAACTCGTCCGCGCTGGCGACCCGCTCGGCCTCGGCGCCCAGCGACCTGGCCAGGGCGGGATAATCCCAGCTCCTGCGCTCGTAGTAGCTCCGCGGGCGATCGACGGCCTCGAGCATGCCATAGCCGCCATTGTTCAGCAACAGCACGATGGGCCGCAGTCCTTGGTCGACATGCGTTGCCAGCTCGATGCCGGTCATCTGGAAGGCACCGTCCCCCACGATCACCACGGGCCGTCGCGACGGCTCGGCGATCCCCGCGCCGAGGGCCGCGGGCACCGCGAACCCCATCGACGAGTAATAGCCGGCCGCCACGAAGACGTCGGCGCGAAGCTCCAGGCCGATGAACCAGCTATCGCCCACGTCCGCCACGAAGCTGTAACGCGACTGGTCGAGGCCCTTGAGGGCGGCGATGACCTCGGCCACGCGGATGATACCGGGACGAGGACCGCTGGAATCGGCGGCCGGTGCAGCCAGACGAGCCTCGTCGGACCCGGGTCCATCGAATCGGGGCGCCGGTCGATCGCTGGGCGGCAGGCGGTCGAGCAAGGCGGCGACCACCTCCGTCATGGGCAGGCCGTCGTAGCGATGGTAGCGGACCTGGATGCCATCCGGGTCGATCATCACGCGGGCTTTCGGATCGATGCGCTGGGTCCAGAAGCCCGTTCCGAGGTCGGTCGGGACGACGCCGATCTCCAGGACGCAGTCCGAGCCATCGAGCAGCTCGCGGATCGCCGGGTCGCCCAGCGCCCCGAGGTAGATGCCCGCATACTGCGGGTGACTCCCGGGGAATGTGGCCTTGCCCAGCAGGTCGGTGACCACCGGGAGCCGGAGCCGCTCGGCCAGGCGGACGACCGCATTGCGTCAGCCCATGACGGCGGACCACGACGCCCACGTAAAGAGCCGGCCGCTGCGCCGCCGCGAGCATCGATTCGATCTCGGCCACGGCCTCGTCGATCGCGCCGGCCAGGGCCGCGCGCGCCTCGGCCGTGCGCTCGCGCGCCAGCGGCCCCGACGGATCGGAGACCGGTACCGTCACCCGGTCCCGCGGGATCTCCAGGTAACCGGGCCGCTTCGACTCGACCACGCGGCGCAGGACCCGGTCGATCGTCTCGGGAGCCGACGCGGGGTCGTCGAGGATCGCCGCGTCGACGGTCACCTCGCGGTAGATCTGCAACTGGCTCTCGAACGTCTTGATGACGTGGTGGAGGTGCAGCTCCGGCCGTCGCAGCGCGACCTCGGGACCACCGCTGACGACCAGGAGCGGCGACTGCTCCGCATAGGCACAGGCGACGGGATTGAGCGTATTGAGCGCGCCTGGACCGTACGTCACCAGCGCCACGCCCAGCCCGCGGAACCGCGCGTAGGCGTCGGCGGCGAAGCCGACGCCCGGCTCGTGGGCACAGACGACCGTCGGCATCCCGACCTGCTCCTGCACGGCGTAGACCGGCAGACACGAAGTCGCCCGGGATGCCGAACGTGTGCCCCACGCCCAGCTCCCGCAGCCGATGAAAGAGATACTCGGTCAGATTCATGAATTCACCCCAGATCCGTACCCGGTCCGTGTCCGCCGATCGGGTGGCCCTGTCGGACCCGGCGCCGTCATGATACCCTGGCGTGTCGCCGGTGGAAACGGCCGTTGCCGGCGGACGTTCCACCATGACGAATCGATTGGCCTTCCAAGAGAAGCCGGCTGGGAACCTCACCATGAACTTGAGATATGGCTTCCGCTCGCGATGGCTTGCCCCTGCGATCTTGGCGATCGTCCCGTTGCTCGGCCACGCCTGCCGGGCGGACGAACCCGGAAAAGACCCGGCACCGCCGGCCTCGTCGCTCTTGCCCGGTGCCGAGGAGGGCTTCGTCGACTCGGGCGGAGTCAAGATCCACTACGTCAGCCTCGGCAAGAGCGAGGACCCGCTGCTGGTCCTGATCCACGGCTTCCCGGATTTCTGGTACTCCTCGCGCGCCCAGATGCCCGCCCTGGCGAAGCGATTCCACGTCGTGGCCATCGACCAGCGCGGCTACAACCTGAGCGGGCAGCCGGAGGGCGTCCCGAACTACACGATCGACAAGCTGGTCGGCGACCTGCTCGCGGTGGTCAAGCATTTCACGAACGGCAAGGCGGTGATCGTGGGGCACGACTGGGGCGGCCTGGTCGCCTGGACGTTCGCCATGACCCATCCCGAGTTGACCGACCGGTTGATCGTACTCAACCTGCCGCACCCGCGCGGGCTCTTGCGCGAGCTGGCGACCAACCCCCAGCAGCAGAAGAATAGCCAGTACGCCCGCAACTTCCAGCAGCCCGACGCGGCCAAGAAGATCTCGGTCGATCTCCTGGTCATGTGGGTCAAGGACCCGGAGGCTCGCAAGGTCTACCGTGCTGCATTGAAGCGCTCTTCCATGGAAGGCATGCTCAACTATTACAAGGCCAATTACCCGCGCATTCCCGATGAGGCCAAAGCCGGCGCCGAGTCCAGGCCGCCGGAACGGGTTTTCCCGGCCGTCAAGTGTCCGGTGCTCCTGATCCATGGCCTGAAGGACTCGGCGCTGCTCCCCGGCGCGCTCAACGATACCTGGAACTGGGTCGAGGGCGACCTGACCCTGGTCACGATCCCGGGCGCCAGCCATTTCGTCCAGCAGGACGCCGCCGACCTGGTCACGCGCACGATGGTGAGTTGGTTGGGCCGATAGACCACAAATGAGGTCGAACATGTTGCCGAGCGAGTCGCCAATAAACCCTCCGGATGGGTCTGCTTCGGACATCGAATCGTCTTCCCAATCCACCTGGGAAGAAGAGTCACCCTCGCCGGAAAAGGCACTCCCGGCCCCTCGGCCCTGGGGCCCCTGGCCTCTGCATTTTCTCGCGAATGCGTTCGCGACTCTCAAGGTGATTATCCAGGAAAATGGCTTGATTTGAGGTCGAATCAACGGGCGGATCTCCGACCCGAGCCGCTCCTATGTCGTCGAGCTTCAGTTGGCTTGATCCTTGATAAGTGGCAAATTGGAATGACAGAGGAACACAAGGTAGCCTCTGCTCGCCAGCGCCTTCGCCGGCTGGCAGGCGCACTCGCCCGCGTTGCGGCATTCGGCTCGGCCTTCTTGATCGTCGTCGGTCTGGCTGGTCAGGCGATCCGCGATCGGTCGGTTGCTACGGCTCTTGATGATGTACATTCCCTTGATGCCGCTGGGACTGGCGGCCTTGGTGTTAGACCTCCTCTGTCGCGGTCGTTCGTTGCCTCGGCTTCGATTCGGATTGACGATTCTGGGTGTCGTCGCGATCGGCTGGTCTGCAATCTCGATGATGGGCCATGGAGCGATCGCCAAGCCTCGTACCGGCGACGAAGAGACTTGCTCTGCTCCACTGGAACGTCCAGTGGGGCGGCGGACTCTTCCGCGGTCCCGATGACCTGGAAAGCCCTGTGCTCAGCGATCGTTGACCGGTATCCCGATCTGGTCGTTCTCAGCGAGGCCCCACCCGATGACTGGATCAGACAGCTCACTGACGATCTCGGTGCCGGTGCGTCGTATGTGGGGATCTTTCATGGCCCGAGGAGCCCGCACTGGTATCGCATGGCAGTTTGTTCCCGGTGGCCGATCCGCCTGGAGGAGACAATGCCGATCCCGGGAGGCATGGCCATGAGTGTGACTGCCGAAGTGAGCGACCGCCGCCTGCGACTCTTGGTCGTCAACGGCGCGAGCTCTCCGCTCCGATCGCGCCTGCCCTTCCTTCGCGCGATCAACGAGGCTTGCCGCAAGGCCACGGAAGGGGGGCGGCCGTACGACTTCGTCGTCGGCGACTTCAACACCCCGAGCCGCAGTATCGGCTTCGACGCGTTGTCTGCCCAGGGCTATCGGCTGGCGAGTTGGTCGACCTCCGGATGGCGCGGAACCTTCCCGGCCTGGCTCCCCGTCTACGACATCGACCACGTCTGGATTGCTCCGCGTCTGCGCACCCGTTCTTGCTCGCTCTTCAACAGTCCGTGGACGGATCATCGCGGCCAGATCGTTCGAGTCCAGGTGGGGGACTTGCCAGCGGGTGCTGCTCGTGAACCGAGGACCACCGATCGATCAACCGTCGAGATGGTCCGACTCATTCGATTGGAGAGCGATCCGGAGGGACCCAGCTCCCTCGGGCCTCGTCCGACATCAAGACTTCCGTGGAGTAGTACCGAAGCAAGTAATCCTTGACCTCGCATTCCTCCAGCAGTGCACGGGACAGGATCGAGAGGCTCTCGCTCCGCGGCCTCTGGTCAAGGAACCGGGAGACCACCGCGATCCAGGCCAGCGTGATTGTCTCGTGGTAGCCGGTGGGATTCCCGTAGTGTTGGTTTAGGGGCTGTCAAAGAATAACTTGAACCCACTATCCTCCGATTCGCCTGGAAACAGGTGGACTACAGTATGCCATACGTGCAAGTTATTCTTTGACAGCTCCTTTGCGTCCTTCGTTTCCTTCTGTTCAAGGCTATATGGCATGGGGTAGGACAGGATTGGAACAGAAGCTAACGAAGGAAACAAAGCGTGAGAAGAGATCTTGGCTCATTGGACACAGTGCTCGGGAGTTCCCTCCTGAATTCTTTGCGTCCTTCGTTTCCTTCTGTTCAAGGCTTTTGGCATGGGTAGGACAGGATTGGAACAGAAGCTAACGAAGGAAACGAAGCGTGAGAATTGAGCCGAGGCCGGGCTTGGCTCCTTGGCGACAGTGATCGGGGTTCCCTCCTGACTGCTTTGGGGCTGTCAAAGAATAACTTGAACCCACTATCCTCCGATTCGCCTGGAAACAGGTGGACTACAGTATGCCATACGTGCAAGTTATTCTTTGACAGCTCCTTTAGCTGCTGGATGCGTTGCCGGATTCGCTCCGTCGCCTCGTCTCGCCGGTGACGGACCAGGTAGACCAAAGCCACGATCAGGTGCTTGCCATGTGTCCATTCAGAACGTGGTAGGCTGGTATTCTCGAACCGCCTGATGAATCGTTCGATTTCTTCGTCAGTCATCGCCGACGGATTCTCTGAGGGGTTGGGAAACGGATTCCATCACCCTGAGCAGACGCTTCTGTTCTGAGAATGGTTCGGTCCCCGGTATCTTGACGGTTTAGCCATTCATGAACCCCAGGACTTCTTTCATGATTGATCCGACGGCTTTTATCGCCCCTGGGGCGATCGTTCTCGGCGACGTCCACCTGGGGGCGGAATCGAGCGTCTGGTACAACACCGTGCTTCGCGGCGATACCGACCGGATCTCGATCGGTGATCGATCGAACATTCAGGACCTCACGATGATCCACGCCGACCCGGGTGTCCCCTGCACGGTGGGGAGCCGGGTCACCGTGGGCCATCGGGTCATCTTGCACGGCTGCACCATCGAAGACGACTGCCTGATCGGGATGGGGGCGATCCTTCTCAACGGCGTCCGGGTGGGCCGGGGCTCCATAATCGCAGCAGGCGCATTGCTGCTGGAGAACATGGAGGTAGCCCCCGGCTCGCTGGTCGTTGGTGCACCCGCGCGAGTTTTACGCCCGGTCGACGAGTCAACTCGCGAGCGAATGGAGCACGGCTGGCGTCACTACGTCGAGCAGGCCCGGCGCCATCGCGACGGAACGTTCCCGATCCAACCGCCGACCATCTCCCGGTAATCGCCAGAATTACGAGGAAACCATCACGGAAAAATGCAAGGATCGCCCGTCGGCCTGGGAGTTATGAGGAAAAGGGCCGCCATTCACGAACACCGGGGTGTCGGGATCATGCGATCTGCGGTCGAGAGTGAGCTCCAGACGATCTTCGAAGGGGGGACGGTCGCGGGATTGACCGACGGTCAGTTGCTCGATCGGTTCGCAGGTCGCCGAGCCAGGGAGGCCGAACTGGCTTTCACCGCCCTGGTCGCGCGACATGGGCCGATGGTCCTGGGCATTTGCCGGGGATTGCTCGGCAACACTCACGACGCCGAGGACGCTTTCCAGGCGACGTTCCTGGTGCTTGCCCGCAAGGCCGGTGCGCTGCGGCAGCCCGAGCTTCTGGGTCCCTGGCTTCACGGGGTTGCTCACCGCACGGCGCGTCGGCTGAGGGACAAGAACGCGAGACGGAGGCGCCATGAGGTGGAGGCGGCGATGTCCGGGGCAACACCTCTGGGCCACGCGGATCGGCACGAGTCCAGGTCAGTGAGCTGCGAAGAGATCGCGGCGCTGCACGAGGAGATCGAGCGGTTGCCCGAGCGGTATCGGACGGCGGTCGTGCTCTGCCACCTTCAAGGGCTGACACACGACGAGGCCGCGCGGCGGCTCGGTGCGACCGGTCGGGACAATCAGCGCGCGGTTGTCGCGGGCAAAGGAGCGGCTCCGGGGTCGATTGATCCGCCGCGGCCTGGCCCTTCCGGCCGGCGTGTTAGCCACAGCCATGGGCACAACCAGGGCGTCGGCCGTGCCGGCCGCGCTGGCGAGTTCGACGACCGGGATCGCGATGACCGTATCCGTGGGGTTGACGGCCGGGTCGATCCCGGCCTCGATCGCTATTCTCTCCCAAGGAGTCTTGAGATCCATGTTATTCACGAAATTGCGGATGATCGCGGCCATGGTCTTCGTGCTCGGAGCCGCGGCCGGCAGCATGGCCGTGCTCGCGCAGCAAGGGGCGAAACGACGCACACCCGGCGTGGAGAATGTCAAGGGGCTTCCTCAGCCCGCGGCCAAACCGTCCACGACCGACTCGCTGGGCGATCCTCTGCCCACGGCCGCTCGACTGCGATTGGGAACGTTGCGTTTTCGCCCGCCCTCGATGGTTGTGGATCTGGCATTGTCCCCCGATGAAACGGCCATCGTTACGGTCGGGGACGAACTCATCGTGTGGGATGCAGCCACCGGCAAGGAACGGTGGCGGGCCTATGGGCGCGACTATGGGTTCGACAATCCGCCCGCTGCGGCTTACGGACAGCGCAGCTTTGGTCTTCTCGGCCGACGGTGCCCGATTCTATACACCGGGGCGAGTTGGGCGGAACGAAGTCGTGGTGTGGGAAACCGCTTCCGGACACCATGAAGTCCTGACGGTCACCACGCCGAATCGAATCGGGTCGATGGAGGGAGGGACGCGATCGGTCAACATCACGCCGGATGGGCGGAAGCTGGCTGTGGGAAATGGCCGAGCTCTGGTTGTCTGCGACCTGCACGGGAAAGTCCTCTACGAAATCGCCAACGCTCACGGCCCATTCAAGTTCGGTAACGATGACCGACTGTCGATGTTCGGCCACTACAGTTTCGGACGGTTCTCCCCCGACGGAACGATCCTGGCCGTGGTCACGAGTGACAGGCCCGAGGAACTCCGGCTCTATGAGACCGAGACCGGCCGCGAACTACGAAAGGTCGCGCTCGCATCGCGTCTGGTCCGATTGGCCTTCTCACCGGACGGCAAGACCCTCGCGACGACGGAGCGCGACAAAGCGGTGCGACTCTATGACGTTGGAACCGGCAACCGTGTGTGGTCGCATATCGTTAAACTCACCGACATCTATGAAAACTACACGTCCGCCATTGCATTCAGTCCCGATGGCAAGACGCTCGCCGTCTGCGCAACGGATCATCGCATCTACCTCATGAACCCTTCAACTGGAGCGGAGGTTGCGCAACTTACCGGCCATGATTGGTATCCCTGGACACTGGCCTTCACAGCGAATAGCAAGATGCTCTACTCCTCGGGGTGGGACTCAGCGATACGCCGCTGGGACGTAGCGGCTCGAAAGGAGCTCGCGTTGCCCACAGGGGTCCGCGCGACGGGCGTGGTCGCCGCCTCCCCTGACGGCCAAACTCTGGCCTACGGGGATGACTCCGGAGCGATTCGACTTGTAGACGCCGATCGCGGCACGGAACGGCGCACAATCGCTCTGCCGGGGACCGAGTATTCTCAGCTACTCTTCTCGACGGATGGTCGGCGTCTGGCCGGCGGCGGCACCAGCGGCGATCGGGTGCATGTCGCCGTCTGGGATGTGCCCGGCGGGAACCTGGTTCACCGCTGGGACTGGCCGAAAGGACGCGATCCGCACTCGGATGTCGAGTCCCTCAGTTTCACACCGGACGGGAGTCGGTTAGCCGCTGAGGTCTTTCGGCAGTCGGCGGCCTATGTTTGGGACCTGACGACCGGCCAGCAAATCGCACAACTGGCACACAATCAGGTTTATGGCCTCTCGTTCAGTCCGGATGGCCAGACGCTGGCCACCTCCGGTTGGGACGAGATCATCCGGTTCTGGGAAACGGACACTGGGAAAATGCGCCGCGAGGTCAGAGTCGCCGATCGTGCCAAGGGCGGCGACCTGCGTATGTACGCGGTGTGCTACTCGCCTGAGGGAGGTCTGATCGCCACGGCTCACCTCGGCGGGTTCGTTCGGATCTGGCAGGCCGACGAGATGTTACTGCGAACGCAATTTCATGTGCCAGGCCTCTTCAATTACGGGACCATGAGTTTTTCGCCAGACGGGCTCTGGCTGGCCACGGGCGCGACCGATGGCAGCATCGAGGTGTGGGATCCGTTGACGGCCAAGGCCGTCTGGAATGGCGGCCGGCATCAGAGCCGTGTCTACACGGTTGGCTTCGGTCGCGACGCCCGAACTCTCGTGAGCGGCGGAGAGGACGGCGTCTGCTACTTGTGGGATTTGCGGCCACCCGGCAACCGGCCGGACCACGACCTGACCCGCCTCTGGCTGGATCTCGCTGGAGACGATGGTCCGGCGGCATATCAGGCGATGTGGGCCTTGTCCGGAATGCCCGACCGCGCGATTCCGATGTTGGCCGAGAAGCTCCGCCCGGTGAAGACTGTCATCGACCTGGATCACGTCGACAAAGGAAACTCGGATGAGGAGATCCAGCGTCTGCGACGTATGAAGATGCTCTTGATTAATAAAGACCCGAAGGTCGAGTCGGCGGTCGCCGTAAGGCGCGCCATCGCGTTGCTGGTCCAGCTCGGCACGCCCGACGCGATCGGGTTACTCAACGAGCTGGCGCACCAGGACCCGAACAGAGATATGGCGCGATTCGCCACCATCGCGCTGGATCGGCTGAGAATGCCCAAGAAGCCATGAAATTGGGATGCTTTATCAGGTCGGTATCCTCTCCAGGTGCGAGGGGCGACGCTCCGAACGGCAGCAGCCGCGCTGGGTCTTGCCGGTAGAAGGATTTCAACTCCTCGTAGAGTTCGGGATGTCGCTTCTGAAGCACGCCGGGCTTCTCGAAGAAGGCTTCCGTCGCCACGGCGAAGAACTCGGCGGAGTTCGTGGCACCATAGGTATCCAGCGCGGTATAGCGATCAAAAGTGCTATCTCTCCTGAGCCGCTCATACTCCTCCCCCAGGATTCTCACCCACGCCTCGTACTGGTCGCGTCGTTCCAGTATCGGTGTCCCATCGGCGGCCCCATCTTCCATGTCGAGGAGGTGAGCGAACTCGTGCAGCACGAGGTTCTTGCCGTAGTTGTGCCCGAGGGCCGTCGCCCGAACATCATCCCACGAGACGATGGCCACGCCGTCTTTCCACGCTTCGCCAAGCCGGACCTGTTCGCCTTCCAGTACGACCCCGCCTCCGATGGGTTCGACCGCCTTGGCAACATAGGCCGAGGGATAGACCAGGATCGACGTCAGGCGAGGAAAGATGTTGGTTTCTCGGTGTAGTAAGAGCACGCAAGCCTGAGCGGCGATCGTTACCTTGATCTCATCGTTCAGCTCGAGGCCGCCGCAGCCTTCAAAGTTCTTCTCGGCGAGGAAAACCTGGACGAGACCCTGAAGCTCCCGACGATCGGCTTCCGGGAGAAATGCGTGGAACGGGACATTCTTCTCGATGATCGCGCGCCATGCCGGTGGAAACGGTGCGGATCGCAGATGGTCTCGGCGTCGCCGCTTGAAAAAGCCAAACACGCTCATCTCCCCGAACCGAGGCTCGACCCGCATCGTGCTGCCCCAGATCGCATCATCGTGCAGCCCGGCCTCGCGCCGCGTCTTGCAGCCGTCGGTTGCGCGCGATCTGCACGTCGATCTCCTCGAGGCCCAGCGCTCGGACCATTTCCCCGACCGTCGTGGCGGGATCGTTGGACCAGAACATACCGAGGTCTTCCCGGGCTCGTAGTGATACCCAGCGCGGTCGCCGTACTTGTCCCGAAAGGCCTTGCCGTCGTGCAAGTGGGCGGACCAGCCGAGGACCGCATAGCTCAGGTCGATCTGGTGCACGAGCGGCTTGCCGGGCGACTCGACCCGAGCCGCGACCAGACCCGTCGGTTCGTAAATCGTCGCGTTGTTCCGCCAGCAGCTCGATACGACATAATAGCGATGCCGGCCCGCACGGGCCGCAGACAGGGCCGTGGCTGGTGACGCGCTCGGCCAGACAACGAGTTCCGCACCCTTGTCCGCCAGGGCTTGCCAGCCGTCGTCGAATGTCATGTCCCAGCAGATCTGAATTCCCAGTTTCCCGAAGTCGCAGTCGAAGACGGGGAACTCAGACCCTGGCGAGATCCCATTCTCCAGGTCATCGCGTCCAACGACGGCGACCGGGTGTACCTTTCGATAGATGCCGGCCACGGCCCCCTGACGATCCAGGAGAACGGCGGAGTTGAAGTAGACCGGGCCGGAGGAACCCTCCTCGACCAGATCCAGGGGGACGACCAAGTACGTCTTGTGCCGACGCGCCAGCGCGCCGAAGGTTTCCAGCACCGACCCCCGCAACGGGATGGCCCGATGGGTTGCCGGCCCCTGGTTGTCGGTCACCGATGTCTCGGGCAGGACTGCCAGGTCGAGCCGGCGGCCCGGATAGGTCCGACCCGCTTCGTCGGCCATGTCATCGACCAGTTTGCTCAGGACCTTCAGCCGTTCCTCCAATCCCGGATACTTGCCGTACGGCCCGAAGATGACGGTTCCGACGACAACCTTGCGCGGTGGACGGTCGGCCCTGGACTTCGACGTCGAACGTGGCGTCCCGGCGGGTTCCTCGGCCCGGGACGTCATGCCGACGACGAGGTACGCCCCCACGGCAAGAAGGTAAGACAGGAGCAGTTTCTTCATGATGTTCATCCCATTCCACCCTGCATCCGACGGGTGATGTTGACGCGATCAGCGAGCCTTCAACCCCGCGAATAGAATAACACGCGAGTTGGGTCGGATGGCAATCGATTCATTACAGGCGGTGAGGAGTCAGTGGCGCTGACGATCCGGATTGCCTACGGTTGCATCACGTCTGGCTCACCGACCAACCGCGCAATGCTCGGTGTCTTCGACCGAGTCGTCTGATGACTTCGAGAGATGGAAGGTCTTCATGATCCGAGGGAACCGGGCTCCGACCCAACCGATGAAATCGCACCGCGAATAGGGGCGGTAATCCTCGGGACTCACGAGGTTTTCCCAAACACCAGGAACGAGCTGCTTGCACCGTGTCGCCGCAGGCGAGGCACCAATAGAAATCACCTTGCGGGGGGACAAGTGGTGGCTCGAACCCAGGAACGATCCGTATGAGGGGAACCAACTCGATTTCCCCGCAGCTTGGGCAACCCTTGTGAGCCTCGGCCCTGCTCAACTCCCTGACAAGACCACAGGCCTGACAGCGATAATGGGAATGGCGCATCGGATTCTCGCCGCGCTCGCTGTTCGGTCTGCAAGGCCGTCATTCTTGGACGTGCTCGCGACTCTTTCCATGGTTCAGCATTCAGGAGCGCCTTCCGACCACAGCGGGGACATTGCTTGGGGATCAGCGATCGCCTGGCGATCCAGATACAGAAGAAGCAGGACTGGACGATCATCCAGACCCTCACGTCCAAGTCCCCTGGGAAGGGATTCGTGATGAAGTCGACGATCCAGAAGAAGATGGCCACGGTGAAACTTAGCCAGATGAAGAAGTCCCTGAGCCAGTCTCGGTGCGGCCCTGGCCGATGGATCAACCAGGAGAGACCGGCCAATGCAAAAGGGACGCCTAATAAAGTTGCAGCATAGTGGGTCCGCCCCGGTCCTTGGTACCTGATCGCGGGCATGCTCAGCGCCAGGGCTACGGCAACGTACAACACCAGCAACATGAGCTGACGGATTCTCAACCGGGGCATGATTGCAATCCGTTCGTCGCAGCGATGAGGGATCTTCCCGAGGATGCCTCCTCCATGATAATGTCGCGCAAGAGAGAACGACACGCGCCTTCGTGAGATTGGTCCAGCCGGCCACGGAAGGTCGTCCCCGACTCCGGATTCGAGGATTGATGCCATGACGACCCCCGACGAGAAGTCAGCGCCACGTTCGCGCCCGCTCGACCTGGCGGCGATCGCCCTGACGGGCGTCCTGGCCGGCGGCTTGCTGGGCGCGATCACGAATGCCGTCAACGGATGGGTCAGTCCGCTCTATTTCGTGACGATCCTCGGCTGGCAGGATGTCGAGGATGTCTGGCGTGCCAGCATCGCCCAGGGCCTCTTCGAGGGGCTGCTGTTCGGGGTCTTCTTCTCATTGATCTTCACGGTGGTCTCCGGCCTGATCAGCCGGGCGGCCTGCCCGTACGGTTTCGCGTTCAAGCACCTGCTCGGAATCCTCGCCGGGGCCTTCGTCTGCTGGGTAGTCGGCGGCCTGGCGGGCATGGGCCTGGCGTCGCTCAGCCCCGAGTTCTTTCGGCGGGCTCTCATTGGTGTCCCGGCAGAGTTCGCCCCGATGATCCGATACGCCTGGGTGGGAGGGTCGATCCAGGGGATCGAGCCCGGTGGGCTGGTGGCCGTGATCCTGGGCCTGGTCGTCCTTCGCTCCAACTGGCGTCGTCGATTTGTTGATTTGTCTGAGTGAGGTTGGGAGGTCTGAGCGATCGATCGATCTCATTGACTGGCCGCGGAGATCGTCGGTGAGAACTTCGATGCGCGATGATCAGTTCGAAATAAGGCCGGCGATCAGAAGAGCCGGCTCTCGGGGTACCAGCGTCTGACGGCGATCGAACGGAGCCAAACGAGCAGGACCAGGTTGAACAGCTTGACCCAGACGAGCCAGGACTCCAGCACATAGGCTTCTCGGAAATCGGTCAGGCCGAACGTGAAGAATGCCAGCGAATAGAGGGTTTCCAGGCGCGAGCGCCGGCGGGCCAGGTAGCGACGCAGAACCAGTACCGCGAAGATGACCCAGCACGATCCCTCGAAGAGATTGAAGAGGTGATAAGGGACCGAGAACCACGGGTCCCTCGGGTCAGGGTATCTCCACCAGGGCCGGAACCAGAGAAGCTCCGTCAGCCAATGATGTTTCATCCGGGCAGGTCCGACCGACATTCGCCGATACCGACGCCCCGGCATGCCGAGAATCAGGCCACGCGTTCAGCGTTCGAGGATGCCCGGCCGGGGAATGATGAAGCCCTTGACCGCGACATCGAGCTGCGGCCAGTCCTGGGCGCGGTGACGACTTCGTAACCGCGGGAATCGATGACCACCGTGTCCTCGGTGCGAGCCGTCCCGACGCTGGGGCTCCAGGCCAGGGCCATATCGGACTCGAGGATCAGGGTGCTATCGGGCCTCAAGAGGAGTTCGCGGGGGGAATAGCCGACGAGGTTTCCCTGGTAGTCGAGGGTCCACTCATGCGGGTGGTTGAACTTCTCGTAGATTCGCTTGGCGCGGCGGAAGACCTCGGAGACCGCCTCGCCCGGCCGGGAGAAGAAGATGCAGGTGGCGTCCACCATGGTCGCGAGGGAATGATGGGCCTTGTGCTCGCGGTCAACCGGCCCGAACGAAACCGTGCGCGTGACCGAGGCACAGAGACCATGCCGGCGGCCGGTGACGGCGATCGTCGCACGCTTCAGGATCGGCGACGCCTTGAAGGTCGGCTGGCGATACCGCGCCAGCCGATCGTCGCTGGCGACCCGAAGATCGACCGGCACGACGCCCTCACGGATCAGCCGGTGGGCCAGGTGACCGGCCACGTCGGCTTCGCGCTCGCCACGATCGAAGTTGCGGCACGTCGCCTCGACGGCCAGGGTCAGGGTCCGGCCCAACTCGCGGAGCCGTTGCCGCTCCAGGCCCGTCAGCCGCCGCCGCAAGGCACGAAGCGCATCGGACTCGCGGCGGACTTGTGAGCAACCGCCACCCATGTCCGTCGCCACACGCTTGTTATGACATAATTCCGCGACTACCTGGAACGTGTCGTCATACCATGGCCGTTCCTTGAGCTGGAATCCCAGCCCCGCCAGCTCTTCTTCGAACACCCGGCTGCTCTGCACATTGTCGGAGATCACCGCCCGGCAGGTGCGATTGACGAACAGGAGGATCGATCCGGAACCGGAGCACAGATCCTGGCCCAGGTCGCCTCCCGCGGTAAACCAGGCGACCGAGTCGGCCATACCCAGGACCACGGCGTCATGTCCGGTCGCATCGAGGAAGTCGCGAATTTGCTGGTGCTTTTCCTCGACATCATCCCGCCGGCGTTTCAAGTTCCACATCACCATGGTCGGCCGCGGGGTCCGCGAGAGCCGGCAGTGTATCCTTGTCAGGTCGGTCAGCGGCCGTATGCAGGACGCGATCGAATTCCATCGTCAGGTCGAGTGCACCAGGCACCGATGAACTCAGTCCGACGAGATGAACTGCGGTCGACATCAATGCATCTCCATCAGACGATTCGGAACGCCCCCCTCCTTGGGGGGGTCCTACCGATCTCCAGGTCGAGAGTGCGTTAGACAAAAACGGGATGGGATTCACTCATCGTTCCAGGTTGTCCCAAGAAATTCAAGGAGGTCGGGGGATCAATTTCGAATAATGCACGGGAAAATCCAGATCGTGGCCGCCCGGGACCAGGATCAGGTCGTTCCGAACCCCTGCGGCCGTCAACGCGGCGGCCATCGACTCGGACTGACTGACCGGTATGAGCGGATCCTCCAGCCCGTGTACCAGAAGCATCGGCGGATCGCCGGGCGCGACATGATCGATGGGCGAGGCCGCGGCGTAGCTGGCGGGCACCTGCTGCGGCGTTCCCCCAGGAACTGGGCGGCCGCCAGGCCGGCCAAGGGACTCTCGGCAGCCAGCACGCTCAAATCCGTCGGCGTCGAAAATGCAATCACAGCCTCAACTTGGGTCGAGACACCACCGGACTCGGGCGGACCCGGATCGGTCCCGAGCAACGCGGCCAGGTTGGCTCCGGCCGACTCTCCGATCGCCGCAACCTCGTTCGGGATTGATGCCCAGCGCGTCAGCATCGGTGCGCACCCAGGCCACCGACCGATCGGACATCCTCCAGGTTGACTGGCCAGCTCGGACGACCCGGAGCCGACAGCATGTAGTTCGGCGCGACCACCACATAACCAAGTCGGGACGAACGCACTGGCGATCCGGTCTCCATAGCCCGCCTTGTCGAGTCTCCGCCAACCGCCACCGTGGATTGCAATCAACACCGGACGACCACCCGGCGGAACTGGACCATGCGGAAGATAAACGTTGAGACTCTCGCTCGGTCCAGCCGGGGTCGGATACGGCAGGTTCGGTTCCTCGATCATGTGATCCTCCATGCTCACCCGACCGAGCGTCTCGCGATGGTGTCCACCACGCCTGGAACTGAGCCGGAGCCGTGCTCGCCCGGATCCGTCGAGGCATGTCCGTCCAAGCCACGGCCGACATCAATGCGCGGACTTCCAGCCGTTCTGTCGCAGTCGGGCGAAACGCCCGGTCTCGCGGCCTCGCCGGAATGGCCCTCGCGCCGGAAAAGGCCCCGAAGGAGCCCCGAGGATCGCCGATCCGATGATTGCATTGTGAGTCGCTCAATCGATGTCGTTCTGGGTGTCGTGCGGGATTGGTGAGGTGGCCGCAGGCGCACGCCGAACGCGTGACCTCATCATCCCAGACCGAGTGCTACCCGCCCTCGACATCAATGGCGTGAGATCAGCTTACCTAGATTGAGCATTCCATACAGTTTCCAGAAAGGCAAAGATTTCGGGCAAGAGCTTCCGTTCCGGCTCTGGTCATCACTTCGTGCTCCGAAGCCATGGCTGGCTCCATCCACGGCGATCAAACGATGGCAGGACTCCGGCTTGCTCGAGCTTCGCCGCCAAGAGCTTCGACTGCTCGAGCGGGACCCACCAGTCGTCCCTGCCATGGAGGAGCAGCATGGGGGCATCGTCGGGGGAAACGTGGGTGATCGGTGACGCATCGGATGCACGAGTCGTGAAACTGGCTCGGGTCGTCACCCAGGAAGACGCGGGTGGGATCATGGGCCAGGTGGCGGCGAGACTCGGCAAGGCGATTGAGATCGGAGGGGCCATAGAAGTTGATGACCGCTCGGACCCGGGAGGAGACTCCGTCCTGATCGGCCGGGTCGGGAAGGGTGCCGAGGAGCGCGGCGAGGTGGGCTCCGGAAGACTGCCCGAGGGCGACGATCCGATCGGGGTCGATCCCGAGTTCTCCGGCATTGCGTCGCGTCCACCGCACGGCCTCGCGGAGGTCGTCGAGGGCCCCTGGCCAACCGGGCGAGCCGGGCCTGGCGAGTCGGTAATCGACCGCGATGACTACGTAGCCTTTCCCGTGTCAGGCCGGAGACCATCGTGTTTCGAGCATCGGGGCGGAACGACCGCTTCGACCCGCCGATCCAGCTCCCGCCGTGGATGGCCAGGATGGCGCGGACGCCGCACCCCGGAGGCCGCCGGCAACGAGCTGCCGGGAGGGACGTAGACGTCGAGTGTGGTTCGGCGTCGGCCGATGGTCTGATAGACCACGTCTTCCCGTGCGAGGACACCCGTGGGTGCCATTGCGATCCGCAAAACGCGGTCGGAGGCCGTCCAGGACCAGACGGTGAGCGCCGCCAGGCCAAGCCAGACCACGATGTGAACGAGGACTGGGATCGTGCGCATCAACCGAAGGAATCGGATCAGGAGGGGAGATCGGAGTCCAACCGCCAGGGACAGTCCCTTTCAGTATCGGTATGCGCCTGCTCTCGGACAAGAAGCGGCTCGTCGATTCCACGACCTTTCGGGGTACAATCATCATGGACGATCGAGCAGCGCTCGTCATCTCGGATGCGTCTCATTTTGTCGAGGTCGGGAAAGGCTCCGGCCGACCCGGAACCGGCGTTGCCCCGGCCGAACCTGGGAGAAATCGATCCATGGGCGTCGAGAAGCCGAAGCTGCCGCTCCTCGAACAGCGCGAGATCGAGGCGCGGATCGTTGGGCCACTCGTCAGGGCGTTCGAGAAGGAGATCGGCGCGGAGCGGACCTTGGCGATCGTGGCCGAGGTGATTCGCGGATTGGCCCGTCGAGAGCGGGGCCGACCTGGCCCGTCTGCTCGGCGAGCAAACGCTCGATGGCCTTCGCCCAATCCTTGGACCGTTGGCGAGAGAATGGCGCGCTGGAACTCGATCTCTTGGAGCAATCACCGACGCGACTGGCGTTCAATGTCACCCGGTGCCGATACGCCGAGATGTACCGCGCCCTGGGGCTCGCCGATCTGGGGGCCAGCCTTTCTTGCCAGCGCGACTACACACTGGCTCAGGGATTCAATCCCGCGATCGAGCTGACCCGGACCCAGACGATCATGGAAGGCGCCCCGTTCTGCGATTTCCGGTTTCACCTCGCGGAATCGAGCGATCCAGCCGGAGCGGGCGAGCCCAATGCCTCGCTCAGCCGCCCGCCGGACGCTGGGCCTTGACACCTTGCGATTTCGCCGGATTGCCTGGGGTCACCGGCCGCCCGCCGATCGTGAAATGGCAGGGTGGCCCGAGAAGGACATTCCATGCGGCTTTCTGACTCGGGGTGAGGAATGCAAATGCCTGGCTGGAGAAATTGCCGATTTCGGCCGGCGTCAACCTCCCTCGGGCTCGACGTTCGGTCTCGAGCTGCTTCAGGACGTGACCGATGGCGTCACGTTGCTGGCTCGTCAATTTCAGGCGCGAAATGACGTGGGGACGAGTCATCGCCGCTGCACCTTCCCATTGGAAGTTCACCTGCGTGTAGCCGATCGACCTGTTCTTCGGTTAAGGTGTCGCTGAGCCAACGGATCGATTCGTCATCGATGCGCCGGCGCTCATCCTCAACCGCCCGGCCCGTCTTACCCTTCAACCTCAATGCCTCGCTCGAGCAGCCGCGCGATCATGTGCCGGGCACTGGAGACCTGTCGGGAATCGAGCTGGAGCTCGATTTGAACGTCCGGCCGGGCGATGAGCAGGATCGGAGCGGTCCGGCTCCCGAATCGCTCGTCGAGTACCGTGGCCTCGGTGGAGGGATTCTCAGGGCCCGCGGCGACGAGGGCCAGGGCCAGCACGAGGCCCGCCGGAGCCATTGTCAATCCATGACGCATGATCCAGACCTCTCCTCCTTGCACCGTTCACCTTCGCCCCCGTTCGTTGAGGGGTCACGACAGCCTGGGTTCTTATACGCGGGACCCGACCGCCTGGGAAGACCAACCGCGAAGAAGCTCTTCGGCACGGCGCGCACGGCGAGCCAGCGTCCGATTCTCGACCTTGGTCGATCGGACGCTGGCTCGCCGATGGTGAGTCGCAACAACATCGCGGCAGTCGGTGGGGAAATGCCCACCCGGCAACCGCATTGAGAAGATTCTCAGTCGTCAAGCCCGCGCTCCGCGGCCAGACTCTTCCTCCTGGTCTTGGCCGGTGCGGCGGGGGTAGCCTTCTTGGTACTGGTGCTGATTGTTGAGGGCGACTTGGCAGCCGGTTCGTCCTCGTCGAAGCCCGCTCGCGGCTTTGGTCTCCGAGCGTTCTTGGTGGCATCCGCCTGATTGCCGGGCCCGTTCCTGCCGAATCCTCGACCTGGCCCGCCTCCCCGGATCTTGGACAGGTCGAACGGGGCACCCAGCAACTTCCTGTAATTGCGGTATCCTGGGCCTTGCCCAGAGTTCGGTGCACGGCCGCCATCAACTGGGCGTCCTCCTTCTCCCGCTGGCTCTGGAACTCCGCCATCTTCGCCTTGACTTCCGGCTTATCCATGTACGCCTTCATGGCATCCTGGACCGCCGGATCTCCGAAGTTCGAGCCTGTTCCCGCCGCGACCGCCGCGACCGCCGCGAGCCCGCCGTTGTATCGCCAGCATTCCCATCCGCAGGGGCCGGGAGAGCCGCTTGCATCGAACTGCATCCGGGTCCGCACTTTCTTCACGCCGGAGCCTGGCTGCGCCCATTGATCAATTCCTGGAGGTCCTCGACTTGTTCGTCCGAGATATTGAGCTTCTCGATCATTTCCTCCTGAAGCAGCGCCTGCGGTCCTTGCAGTTGAAGCTGGATCTGCTTGATCCTGCCATACGCACCGCGTCCCGATGATTTTGACCAGGCTCTGCTCCGCCAACCCTCTGGAGCTGGTTCATGGTTTCAAACAGCGCAGCCCGCCGTTCTTGCTGGATGGCCCGTTGTTCTTGCTCTTCGGGAGTCAACTGCCTGCGATTCCCACGTCCACCACCGTTCTGACTCCCTCCGCCGAATCCGCCACCTCCACCCTGGCCGCCACCCCTGCCGAAGCCGCCGCCGCCACCCTGGCCGCCGCCACCGCCGCCGCCACCCTGGCCGCCGCCACCTTGGCCGCCGCCACCCTGGCCGCCGCCACCACCACCCTGACCCCCGACGGCGTTACCACGATTCCTGCCGCGACCACCTTGGCCACCCTGGCCACCTGGCCACCGCCATGTCCCTGGCCCCCGCCGTGTCCCTGGCCCCCGCCGGGTCCCTGGCCACCACCGTGTCCCTGGCCACGGCCGGGTCCACGCCCTGGATTCATCTGATTCAGGAGAGCCCGCCGGCGTTCGGTTATAGCTGTCGACAAGGCTCTTCACCTTCGCTTTTTGAGCAGTCAGTGAGCTTCAACTCCTCCTGGACAGCCGGCATCGTAACCAGGGTCAAGACGGGCATGACCGGATCCGCCACCAGGGCCCCCGCCGAAGCCACCAAAGCCGCCACCGGGGCCCCCGCCAAAGCCACCTCCAGCTCCACGGCCGCGCCCCCCACCTCCGCCAGGCTGCTGTGCCATCGAGTTGAGAGTCAACACTGCCAGAGTCGTCACCATCGCCGCACTGATGAGTGTGATTCGAATTCGATGCATCGTCAACTCCTTAGGCCCCGGGCCGGTTGCCATTCATCTGGAGACACCCCAGAAAGGCGCAGGGGGACCGTTCACCAAGATAATAGAGATAAGCGGCAGATGCGCAAACGGTGGCCATATTACTTCAAAAAAAAATCGGCAGTCGGATCGGAATGCGCCGGGCGGGGTTGTCGGGGATCGGCGAGGCCAGGCGGAGGAAGGGCGAGAGCGACCTGGGCATGCACTGCTTCGAGCAACAGATGATGGCGATATCTCATTGATATCAATGGACTTACATCGAATGACCGCGAGACAGTACGAGCCAGGCCGCCAGTGCGATCGTTGCGGAGAGCGTGGCGAGGCGGATGAGGATCCGGTAGGAAAAAAACCGCCGGTGAACGGCAATCTGGCCGGTTTCGAGGCCGTCGGCCACGACGGCCTCCTCGAGGGATTGGCGTTCGAGGCTCGCCAGGAGGTTCATCCCGAGTAGGTGGACCAGCCAGAGGACCAGGAACCCGAAGCCCTGCTCCAGCCAGGCTCCGCCAGGCGACGGCGTGCCAGCGGGGCTTCCACCACGAGCCGAGCGGTCGCCACGGATTGCGCGAGGCAGCACGGCGAGCTGGATCGACTGGCTGACGACCTCGGTCCCATCGCCGGCGGAAATCGCGCAAGGCCAGTGGCTCTTCGGTCGGTTTTGGGAGGAGTTCCGGAGATCCGGCCGGTCGAATCCTCCAGGGTGAGCCATTCGGGTAAAGGGCTGACGACCGACCAGTGGGGCGTGCCATGGCCCCCGGTGGCCGCGAGGGCGACGAGATAGGGACGGCCCGCCACGGCATCGGGTAGGGCGCCGGGTGTCGCGATCCGCAACGGCTCGCGGTCGCTCGGCGCGTTGGACTGAGCCTGGTCTGCGGCTCGACGCGACCGAAGTCGACCGCCTTGGGCAAGAGGGCCATGATCACCATCGTCAGCAGCAGGATGAACAGCAGTGCGCCGGTGAGCTTGGTGACGACGACCGCGACGAACGAATCTTCGCCCGAGCCGCCGAATTCCAGCGCCGAACTCTTGCCTCGTCGCGAGCGTCGCATGGAGATCTCCTCTTGCGATTCATGACCAGCGAGTGGCAAGTGGCCAGGAAAACCCAATCGTTTTCACTTGAACCGCCACTAGCCACTGCCACGAAGCATTCTTCAGGCCACGCGGATCGATTCCGATCGTGGCGTGACCGGCTCGGCCCGTTCGTCGAAGAGCTTCTTGACGATGTTCCGATACAGGGCATTACCCTGCTCCATGCTGACGTTCAGCAACTCCAGGGCGTCCTTGAGGCTGTTCAGGCTCCGCGCCAGTTGTTCTTGCGTCGCGCGGCTGGACCGTTCGTAGGCGGCCGACCAGGAGCCTGCCAGGGATTCGATCCCCGAGCCGGTGCGCTCCAGCTCGCGTCGGATCTCATCGAGCTGGGCCCCGGTCCGGCCCATCTCCTCGAGCGCCGATTCGATCCGGGCTGAGGCTCGCGACCCCGACCTTCAGGGACCCGCTGGCCGACCCGATCGCTTCCAGGTCGTCGCCGATGCGGCCGATGACCTCGGCGCCTTGTTTGAAGGAGGCCAGCGCCTCGGGGAGTCGCTGCATCTCCGCGCTGAACTGGGCGATGGGGACCCTCAGGCTCTCGCTGAGCTTCTCGGCCTGCTCCTGGAGCGCGCGGGCCGAGGGCTCCATGAGCCGGCTCAGCCGTTCACCCAGCTCGTCCAGCCGCGGGCCGATCACCTCGGACAGGCGATCCATCATCGGATGCTCGGTTCCCGACCCGTGGCAGCACGTGTTCCACGATCCATCGGTCCACCTTGGCCAGCAGCTCCTCCGAGCGGCGAAAGACCAGCGTCTGCACGAGCATCAGCGCCGCGCTCAGGAACAGGGCCAGCAGCGTGCTGTCGAAGGCGATCTGCAAGGCCGACGTGACCCCGGTCAAGTTCGACAGGAAGCCATCGAGCTCCTTGACCATCGGCAGCACCTTGCTGATATTCATCAAGGCCCGGGAGATTCCCTCGACGGTGCCGATAAATCCAATCACCGGCAGGAGATAGAGGATATACCGCGTCAACGTGAACCGCCCGGCGACCTGTTCCTGGTCGAGTCCGGAGCCTTCCCGGTTGACTTCCATGAGCTGGCTGACGGAGGGACTGCGGCTGTCCTGGAGATAGCTGACCAACTGGCGGACGCGCCGCGGCAGGATGCGACGTTCATCGTCGGAAACTCTCGACCAGGGAGGAAGATCCGTCCCGGCGCGTCTTGCGGTTGGTGGCGAGGTTCACGCGTTTGAGCAGTTCCGGGGCTTCCTCGAAGGCCCGTTCGTTGCGCCAGAGGCCGTAGAGCTCGCGCCCGAGCGTCGCGACGGCCCAGAAGTAGATCGCGGTCCCGACATACTGCTCCCAACCACGCTCGAACATCAGGGTGGGGTTGAAGATCATCAAGGCCACGGGGAACAGCAGGGCGAGGATCAGCATCACCGCGGTGACGACATACTCGACCCACTGCGTACCATGCGTGCCTCTGGCCATCCGTGGATTCCTTCCTGCTTGAGTACTCAGGTGGGTGGGTAAACCCACCGAACTTCCTGATTCGCACGGACTGGTGGGTTGCACCCACCCTACGAACTCGTGGCTCGTCCGTGGGATTCCGCCCCGCGAGGTATCGCCTCCTTCGCCGGATCCGTCAAGATCAGCGCGGATGCCCCGATCGGAATCGTCGACACCAGGCTCCACTTCGCGATCATCGGAGAAGTCGAGGGCCGGACTTGAGTCTCGGTTCACGCTCCCGGGCGAGAAACGCGCCTTTAACTCGTGAGAGGGACTCATAGCTTGTGAGCGAATCCAATGGAAGATTCCAGATTGCGAATTGCGGATTCATAAATGCCTTTGAAATCAGGCTTTATGTCCATTCGCAATTCGGAATCGGTCATCCGGAATCATTTCTTCGTCTCCGCTCAGGGCCCCGAACGCGAGGCGACCGGTGGTTTCTCGCCGGGCTTCGGCTGGGATGGGCCAGGGTCCTGGCGATAGACCAGGACGCGGTCGTGGGCGATCAGGACGATGTCGGCCCGGCCGTCGCCATTGACGTCGCCGATGGCCATGTCGCGGGGCTCGATCGTGTCGCTGGGCGTTGTGGAAGATCTTGCGCTCGAAGATCTTGAAGGTGATGGCCGGGATCAGGTCCTTGTCGCCGGAATAGGTGGCGATCTCCAGCGACTGTTCGCCGATGTCGGAGAACACCACGTCGGGACTGCCATCGCCGTTGACGTCGCCGACGGCGAGGTCGGCGAGCCGGGCTTCGTTGCGGCGCGGCTCGAAGCTGGCGATCGTCTTGAGCCGCAGGCCCTTCAGCCCGGTCTGGAGCACGCCGAAGCGATCGCTACCGGCGATCAGCAGGTCGTCGCGTCCATCGCCGTCGAAATCGGCGACGTGACATGCCCTGGAAGTTGATGGATCCGACCAGGAGGGTGCCGCTGGGGCGATACACGCCCTCCTTCTGCGCGAGGAACAGGAGGGACTTGCTCGTGCGATCGAACAGCACGATCTCCTTGGAGCCGTCGCCGTCGGTATCCAGCGCGGCGGCGCCGAGGACCTGCGCCGTGTTCCGTCCGCTGTTGAACTGGTCCTTGATATCCCAGTGGCCTTTCGGGTTCAGCGCGATGCGGCGGGCGAAGGTGTTCTGGGCGACGATCAACGCCGGCCCGTCGAGATTCATCAGGCTGACGCCCGCGGGGGTCGCGCCGGTCAGCGGCCCGAGGCCGCCGGTGAACGGCTGCGGAGCCCCGCCCTTCTTGCCCAGGAGCAACTGCGGCGGCGAATACTCGTTGAAGATCAAGAGATCGGCCTGACCGTCCTGGTTGATGTCCACGCTCTCGATGGCCGCCGGAACCGACTTGACGCCGCCCAGCGCGACCGCCTCGACATCGCCCCACTTGTACGGGCCGAAGGACCCGGACTTTGTCTCGGATCAAGGCACGCAGCTCGAACGCATCGTGCGGGCTTGGGCTTGGTTCGGGCGACATAGAGGATCTCCGGCGTCTTGTTGCCGTCGAGATCGGCGAGGTCCATGGCGACGGGCTCGCCCGTGATCGGCAGCGGCGTGGGGAAGCTCAATCGTCCGCGGACGAACTCGCTCTGGCCGATCTGCTTCTCCTGGTCCGAGAGGACATAAACTTCCTCCTTGCGGTCGCCGTTGAGGTCCGCGAGGTGGACCGCCCGTGCGCCCGACGAGACTGGGAAACGTCTGGCTGGCGGACAGGCCCAATCGGCCCGATTGCAGATACACCCACACCTGGGCACCGGCCGGGTCGGTCACCACGACGTCTTTCTTGCCGTCGCCGTCGAGGTCTCCGAGGGCCAGCGAACGGCCCCGCTCCGTCCCCTGGGGGAGGCCGAAGAACGTCAGGCGGCCCCGCTTGTTCGACTCATCGGTCCCGGACTGATCGAGCTTCAGCACTCTGGCCCGGCCCGATTGTCCCTCGATGGTGAGGATCTCCGTTCCCGGCTGGCCGTCGATCTCCCCGAAGGCGATCGCGCGGGGGATCTCGACGGCGAACCGCTGCTCGGGCCCCAGCTTCTTCTCCTCGGTGGCGAACCGGATGTGGATGGGGTGGTCGGTACCCGGTATCGAGGATGACCAGGTCCTTGGCGCCATTGCCGTCGACGTCCACGGCCCGGACCAGCCAGGGATTGGCGGCGGTATGGGGCACGCGCTCGGGCTCGCTGAGCGTCCCCGGGGCGGTCTGGTAGACGAACACCAGCTCGTCCTGCGCCAGCAAGACCAGGTCGTCCCGCCCGTCCTGGTCCAGGTCGCCGACCGTCAGGGCGCTGGCCCGCTCGGCCCCGTCGCCGGTGCTGATCCGTTTCGGGTTGCCGAACCGGCCCGAACCCTCGTTGAAGAGGATCACGACCTCGGCCGGCGTCCCGTAGAAGACCAGGTCGGGTTTGCCGTCCCCGTTGAAGTCGCCGGTGTCCAGGCTGACGACCTCTTTATTGACGGGGATGTGCGCCAGCCTCATCCGGTGATCGTACGGAAGATCGTTGGGGTCCTTGCGGAACGGCCGGTTCGACTGGTCATCGTCCGGCTTCTTGGTGCTCAGCAGCAGGTCGATCCGCGACCGGGCATTATCGCTGACCACGATGTCGTCGGTCTTGTCGCCGTCCAGGTCTTTGAGCAGGAGGTTGCCGATCCGGTGCTCGAGCTTGTAGATCTCCAGGGCCTGGAACCCGAAGTAGTCGGCGAGTTTCGGCTTCGGCATCCGGCTTCGGAGCCTGGGCGAAAGCCTGCGATCCCAGAAGCAGGCAAGAGATGAGGGAGAAAACCCCGAGAAGGGGTCGCGGCGGCTTGTGCATCACATCCATTCCCAATGAGTCCCAGCACCGTCGGCTGATCGGAAACCTGAACGGCAAACCATCAGCGTACGGACCGGCCCGATCGTCGGCAAGAGCAGACGATTCGGCAGGTCGTGCCGGTTTTGGCGAGTAGGATGAAAACTCGGATGCTCGTAACCCGCGTCGGCCACCCCGATCTGGAATCTGGAATCCGACTGCGGCTACGTCGCCTCAGGATATCTCGATCCGAAATTCCAACAATCACCCGTTTCGTCACACCGGTTAGCTAGGTGAGGAAGTCAACCGCCCGGATCAGCTCGACGACGGCCTCGTCGGTGGCGGTCTCGGCGACTTTACCGCCTTGATTGGTGGCAACGAGAAAGGCGAGGTTCCGAGCCGGCGCCAGCCAGATGGTGGCGTACCAGGAGGTGTTGCTGCCGTTGTGGGACAGCGTCCGGCCGCCGGCCCAGGTGCGCTGCACGACGGTCCAGCCACCGGCGTATTCGGCTCCGGGCGGCGGGGTATGGAGTGCCTTGAAGGTGGAGAGCTTCAGGAGCTTCGCCTTGCCGCGGGCGCCGGCCAGGTGGAGCGACGGCGAACTTGCCCCAGTCCGGGATCGAGCAATGGACGGTGCCGGCCGGCCCCATCGACGCCGCGTTGTCCTGCTGGGTTGGCTGGACCTTGCCCAGCGTGGAGCGATGGCCCCAGGGTTGGTTGACGGAGCCCGGCCGGCCCGGAGATCCGAACCCCGCGGTCGCCATACCGAGCGGCTCGAAGAGCCGGCGCTGCATCAGCGTCTCCCAGGACTGGCCAGAGACCTGTTCGGCCATCAGCCCGGCCAGGGCATAACCGACGTTCGAATACGCGTAGGTCGAGCCGGGCCGATTCTGCGGCGGGTTCGACGAGCACGAGGTCAGAGATCGAGAACCGTTGCTCGGTCGTCGTCTGGCCGGCGAGATGCCACCACGAGACGTTGGCGGGCAGCCCCGCCCGGTGCGTCAGGAGCTGGGACAGCGTCACCTTCTGGAAATCGTCATGGAACCGCGAGGCCACGTCGGGGAACACCTCGCGGATCGTCGAGCCCCACGTCAGCTTCCCCTCATCGACCAGCATGCCGATGATGGTGGCCGTCATCGCCTTGGTGCAGGAGCCCAGGTGGACCTGGTCCGTGACCTGGATCGGCAGCGTCGGAGCCGATCTTGCGGATTCCGACGGCGCCGATCGCCGCGAGCCGATCGCCTGTGAGGATGGCGCCGATCAGACCCGGCAGGTGGTTCGTATCGCGGACCGGGGCGAGCACCTTCTCGACTCGCGGGTCGGACTCGATCACCGTGCGGTCATCCGCCCCCTTTTTCTTCGCGGTCGTCTTGCGCTTCTCGCGCTGCTGCGCCGACGCCGATGCCAGAACAACCCAATGCCCCCTGGAGCCGCGGCCGACTGAAGGATCGTACGTCGCGTGATCATGGTCGGTTCCACCCGGAGGGTTACCGGTTCGATCGGGGTGACAGAAAGCTCGGACCGGCCGCGTTTCCGGCCAATCCGTCACAATCGTATCGCCGGGATATGCCCTACCTTTGAAGTTACCCTCTGGCGAGCGAGGCTGCAACTTTCCTGCGGACCGAATGCGCCGGAGCCGCGTCGCCGAGCACGCTCGCCTCGAACTGGAGCAGCCCTCGCTTGAGGTCGAGGCCGCCGCCATAGCCCGTCAGCGACCCGTCGGCGCCGATCACCCGGTGGCAGGGCACGATGATGGCGATGGGATTGCGGCCATTGGCGGCCCCGACCGCGCGCGAAGCCGCCGGACGACCGATCCGCCGGGCCTGCTCCGCGTAGCTGACGGTCGCGCCGAACGGGATCGTCAGCAGCCCGTTCCACGCGAGTCGCTGGAAAGGCGTGCCGGCCATGCGCATCGGGAGATCGAAAGCGAACCGCTCGCCCGCGAAGTAGGCACGCAACTGGTCGCGGACGTCACCAAGGGCCCGATCGTCCCGCCGCCATCCCGAATCCCGGCTCGGGCAACGGCGCGGGGCTGCCGTCGTGCCGGGGCAGGTGCAGGCCGGTCAAGGCCTCGCCGTCGGAGGTCAACAACAGCTCGCCGAACGGGCTGGAATAGTAACTGTAGAGTGCGGTGACGCGTTCATGGATAATCTCCGTTTGACTGACCAACTGACTACTGACCACTGACTACTGACTGACGACCAGAGATACATGGCCGCGTAGGCGCGCCAGGGCGCCAGGCCTCGGCCGCGTCGCGGAGCCGACTCGCCGAGGCCATCCCGGCCGCCTTGAGCAATCCCAGGTCGGCGGCGGGGAAGGCGTCGGGCCATCGCAGGGCGGCGCATCGCGATGACCTGGGCGGTCCAGTCGCCGATACCGGGGAATTGCGGAGTGCGGCGGCGACGGCTTCCGGATCGGGGCCGGGCTGGAGCTCGAGCTCGCGGCTGGGCGACGGCCTGCGCAATGCTCCGGATCGCCACGGCGCGTTTCGCACCGATGCCCAGCGCGGTCAATTCCGACTCCTCGGCATCGGCCAGCCGATCGGGCGTGGGGCTCAGCCGGGCCAGGCCCGGGAACGGGGACTTCAATCGGCTCGCCGAATCGGCCGGCGAGCCGGCCGGCAAGCGTCGTCGCCGCCTGGACCGAGACCCGCTGCCCCAGGATGGCGCGCACGGCCATCTCGAAGCCGTCGAACGCGCCCGGCACCCGCAGGCCCGGGTTCCGGCCGACCGAGTCCGGCGAGCCGTGGGTCGGACCCCAGGTGGTCCGAGATGACATCCGGCCGTGCGCCCATGTCGAAGAGGTTCTTCAGCCGGGCGAGGACCTCCGGCAGAGCGGGCGTCAAGCGACATGGCCAGCTCGACGGCCAGCGTGTTCCGCCCTTTGTCCGGCTCGACCTTCAACCAGCCGCGGTGAGGCCCGACGGCGGCCGTCCGAAGATACGCGCCGCCCTCCACCTGCTCGACGCCCGACGTGGAGCGTCCCGAGAGGAATCGCAAGAGGGCATCCCAGGCCAGGGGCGGCCGGTACGCTAGCGTGAGCCGGAGCGAGTCGCGAGCCTGGACCTTCGGCGACGATCGCCGCATGGTCGTCGGCGTCAGGCGGTAGTGCGACTGGAACAGGGCGTTGAACCGTCGGACGCTCTCGAACCCGCTGGCGAATGCCACCCGAACAATCGGCAGGTCCGACTCGGTCAGCAGTTGCTTGGCCAGGAGAAGCCGGCGGGTCTGGGCCAGCTCGATCGGCGAGACCCCGTACTCCTGCCGGATCGCGCGGCGGAGCTGCCGCTCGCCGAGGCCCAGGTCGCGGGCGAGCTTCGCCAGGCTGCCCCCGTCGTTCAACGCGCCGGCCTCGATGCGTGCCGCCGCGACCCGAGCGGTCCGCCTGACCGAGTCGACCGGGGCATGACCGGGCGCCAGCTCGGGCCGACACCGCAGACAAGGCCGAAATCCCTCGCGCTCGGCCAGGGCGGCGTCGGCGAAGAACCGGCAACGGTCGCGGCCCGCCGTCCGCGCCGGGCAGATCGGCCGGCAATAGATCCGCGTCGTCGTCACGCCCACGAAGAACAGGCCGTCGAACCGGGCATCGCGCGCCGCCAGGGCTCGGAAACACGTCTCGTCGTCGATTCGCATGGCGGTGTTCGCTCGGTGACAGGTCGCGTCGTCAATTCCCATCCACACGAGCGAAGTTTAACCGCCATCTCCGGGCGTGTCTGGCCATTTTCGGACGTCGATGCGAAATCGGCATCGACGTCCGAAAATGGCCAGAGAACCTCCGTCACCCGTGTCATCCTCTCGATGCGTCCACCCAACGCGATTCCAGCTCAAAGTCCATTCACCGTACGCGACATCTGGTAGAATGACCGTGATAACCAGGGACCTCTTCGGGAGACCTACGCATGCCGGTTCACGACTGGACCCGAGTTTACGCCGGATTGTTTCATCACTTCCATCAGGGATGTGATCCAGACGATTTGCGCTCGGCTCAACACGGGTGCCTTGCCTCCCGGGTATTATGCCCTGAGCGAGCAAGTCGCGAGCGGCCCGATCCCCGATGTTCTGACTCTCCAACGAGAGCCCGAGCCTTTTGGCCCATCCGGCTCATCCAACGGACCCCGGGCTCGCGATCGCTCCCCCACGGACGCGATATGTCCTGCGGGCGGAATCCGACCCCTATGTCGCGAAGGCGAGCCGTATCGTGATCCGCCACCCGTCCGGGCAGGTTGTCTCGGTCATCGAAATCGTCTCACCGGGAAATAAAGGGAGTCGGGCACCCCTGCGGGCTTTCGTCGAGAAGGCCGTTCACTTGTTAAGACAGGGTATCCACCTCTTGGTGGTTGACCTGTTTCCGCCGACTGGCAAGGGGTCCCTCAAGGTATCCACAAGGCGATCTGGGATGAGATCCAGGATGTGCCGTTCGAGCTACCTCCCGACAAACGGCTCACCCTGGTGTCATACTCGGCCGGCGTGGAGAAGATGGCCTGCATCGAGCCGATTGCGGTCGGCGATGTCCTTCCCGATATGCCGCTGTTCCTGGAGCCGGAAAAGTATGTCCCGGCTCCCCTGGAACAAACGTACCAGGCCGCGTGGGCCGTCTATCCGGCCCCGCTCAAGGACGGGTTAACCGCTCCCCGTTCCGCCGACGAGCATGCGACCTGATGCCAGGCCACACGCACTCAATGTGGTGCTTTCTTCTGTGCCTCCGCACGCCGCTGCATCTCCTCAGGTGAAACGTCCTCGACGTGCGTGGCGATCCACCAGAAGTTCCCCACGGGATCCTGAACGCCAGCGTTGCGATCCCCGTAAAACTGGTCGGCCGGCTCCATCAGCGAGGTGGCGCCGGCCTCGATCGCGCGGTGATAAGTCGCATCGGTGTCGTTCACGTAAAGGTAGAGGGTGCTGGGCCTCGGTTTCCACGGACCGCTGGCCTCGGCCAGCATCACGGGCGAGTCGCCGATCTTCACCTCGGCATGATGGATCGTCCCGTCGGGGCGTCTCATGCACTCGTGGGCGACGGCATCGAAGGCCTGTTTGACGAACTCCAGGAGCTTGTCTGCCCCTTCGACGGCCAGGTAGGGCGTGACGGTGTGATACCCGTCAGGGATCGGTTTGACGGCCATTTTCGGCTTCCTCCCTTGGTTTGAAATGACAGGATTCCTGGGCGTCCGACCGGACCGGACCCGGTCTCGTCGCGGCAGACGCCTGTCCTCCCCTGCTCCGTCGCCATTCTACCCCAGGTGGACTGATGTGTATTGGATAAAATTGACCTCGGAATCACTCGACGAGCGGCACGTGATTGATGTGATCGGTCCGGAGCCCCAGGTAGGCCGTGGGATTCAGTCCCGAGAATCGCGGAAGTCGCGGATGAAATGCGCCTGGTCGTAGTAACCGCAGGCGGCGGCGAGGCTCGCCCATCTGACCTGTCTCCCGACACCGATCTGGTGCAAGCACCTCCTGAAATCGCAGGATCCGGCCGAAGAGCTTGGGTGTGAGCCCCACTTCTTCCGTGAACACCTGGATGAAGCGTCGCTGGCTCAGACCGACTCGTTCGGCCAGATCGGCGACAGTCCACGCGTGCGGCATGCGCCGAACCTCTTCGATTGCGAAGGCGACGGCGGGGTGATGCACCAGGGGCCGGTCCGCCTGAGCCAGAAGGGTCTGTTCGAGGATCGTGAACCGGGCCTCGGGAGTCCTGGCCTCGAGCAGCCGCTCGCGGAGGTCGGCGGCGCGGTTTCCCCAGAGTGACTCCAGCGAGGCGTGAGCGTTCGAGCAGCTCGCCGGCCGTCAGGTGGAGGAACGGAAAGGCACCGCCCGGCCGGAAATGGACGCCGATCACCGACGTCCTGCTCGCGCCGTGTCGATGACGAAGAACTCCGACTGGGCCCCGCAGATCACCGACACCCGGGAAGCTCTGGAACCGATCGGTGTCCTGACGGTCATAGACCCGAACCCGATCCTCGCGCAGGTTGATCACCAGCTCCATCGTACCGGTCGGGAGAAGTCGCTCCTTCGAGTGCGCGTGCGACGGAGCATAACCCTCGTAGAGCCAGAAGAGGTCGACGAAGTCGGAGAGCGGCGGCCCAGGTCGGTAGGTGCGGAAAAACATGGGCCTTATCACACCAGAACGGCCACCGGGACTCAAGCCGAGAACCCGGAACGTCTGACGGCTCCCGGCTGGGTGGCAGCCGAGAGCCTGATCGATGCGCGGCTTCCGTCGATCCGGGGTTTCGACGCTCCGCGTCTCCTCGGCCCTCAACGCGCCTGATGCCACAGCCTGCCCCCAGGTTCGCGATGGAGATGCTGGGCGAGGAACCGATGGAGCCGCGCCACCGGCAGGTCTTCAGGAAAGCTCGGCCATCCGCCGCTGGGCAGGCCGCCCGAGACAGGGTCCCAACCCATAGCCGCGACCGGAGCCCCCGGAGGGCCAGCCACTACCCGATGATCCGTAGTGATAGCCGCCTCTGCCGCCTCCGCCTCTACCGCCGTGTCCACCGCCTCCGCCGTGGGCGTGGACCCGCGGCGAACCGGATACGAAGAGGAGGAAAACCGCCAGGACAACCGACGCGAGCGGTCGCCGTGAAACGGGGCACATCCTTGTCCCCTTTCTGAAACGGAGGAATATCCAGGAGAAGCTGATCAGTGCGATACGTCGGAGATCTCACAAAGGTTCGCGAAAAAAGACCACCTCCCGGACGCCAGCCGCCAACTCGTGAGGAGTTCGGCCTAGGCCTTCGTCCTAACGCGGCCGGCCCGACGCTTCCCTCCGGCCCCGAATCCATGATGATAGGATAGCCGGACAGAGAGGAGCGTGGTCATGGAGTCTCGTGGTGGTCTCGTTGGCTTCGGTAGCCGGCTGGTTCCGATCGTCGGTCTGGCCCTCGCGGGGACGATCGCCGTCATCCTCGGTATCGTGGCTCCCGATCTCTGAAGATACTTGCCGACCCCCATCCGCGTACGCCGGCCGATCGGGATGGCCCTCGTGGGTTTCGCGGCGGCGTACGCGATCGGCCGCTTGTTGACGAGACCGTGCGCGGGCCGGCCGCCAGGCTGCCGGATCGCCTGCGCCGGACGCTCGACTGGCTGGACCGCCGGCGGCCGGCGCGCTCGGCGGCGGGCTTTCCGCGTGTCGTCGTCGCGGTTTGCGTGGCCTTCCTGGCGACCTGGGTGCCCCACTATCTGCTCTGGCCGTGGTATCCGCGATTCCGACACCTTCGCGACCCTGGCCCAGTCGTGGGACGCCGGCATCCTGCCCTATCGCGATATCCGGGCCTACAACTTCCCGGGTGCGATCTACCTGTTCTGGGTCCTGGGCAAGGTGGCCGGTTGGGGCCGGACGTGGCCGCTCTATGCCGTCGACGCCGCCGCGTTGATCCTCCTCGGGGTGATCCTGGCCGCCTGGAGCCGGCGATGCCTGGGCAGACTCTTGCCCGGCGTCTCGGCTTATCTCATTTTCCTGACATTCTATCTGAGCCTCGACTTCGAGACGGTCGCCGAGCGCGACTGGCACGCGAGCCTCTGCGTCGTTCTGGGCCTGCTGATCCTCGAGGCGTGGCCGGGACGGGCGAGCCGGGTCATCTCGGCCCTGCTGGCGGCCCTCGCGCTGGCGATCCGGCCCCACGTCGTCGTCTTCTTGCCGGCCTTGTGGGCGGCGGTGGCCGAGGGGATCGGTCGACCGCGCCACCGGGCCGATCGACGCTCATCCGCGCCCGGCCTGGTCCGGTCGCTTGCGGAGTGGTCGCTCGCCTTCGGCATCTTCACCGCGATGGCCTTCGCACCCTTGCTGATCGCGGGCATTGCCGACGACCTGGTGCGCGGACTGAGGGTCGTCGCCTTCGGAGGTCCTTACAACCGAGCCAATCCCGCGACCATCGTCCAGGTGTTCGCGGACCAGCTTCACGAGACCACGAACCTGATCGTGATCGGGCTACTGGCCCTGACCCTGATCTCGAGTCGAGGTGAGTCGCGCCGCCGGGCCGCAACCTGGGGACTGGCCCTGGCGGCGGCACTCGTCTACCGGCTGTTCCACCCGTCCAGCACTTGTACCTGATCTGTCCGGCTGTGCTCGTCGGCGCGGTCGCATCGGCGATCCCGATCGCCTGGATCGCCGATCGCCCAGCGATCGCCCCGACCCTGCGCGTGATGGCTCTGCTCGTGCTTGATCTCCGAAATGAGCACGGGAATTCCCCGGTATTGCGATATCCCCGCGGCGCTCAAGGCACTCGATTCCCTCGGCACGGGCCAGACGCTGCCCGAGTGGAGCCCACCGGGGAGCCTGCGAGTGGTTCGACCCCTACCGCGGCGCGCTGGTATCCCTGGGAACGACTACCGGCGCGTCCTGATCTATCTCCGCGAGACGACCGGCCCCGCGACGCCGGTGGCCAACGTCCTGAGAAGTGCCCCCGTTCCCCGCGATCAATGGGCCGGTGGCGCGGCTCTCCCCCTTCCGCGCCGAGTCGGGGATCTGCTGGATGTGGCTGGTCGATATCGACCTGGAACCCGAGTTCGCCGATGTGCTCGAACGATCGACCGACTCGGTCGTCGTCTGGTCGCCCGCCGAGCGCCATGGCTCATGAAACTGAAGCTCCATCGCCTGACCGCGGTCATCCGAAAGCACTATCGCCTCGAGGCCCGCTTCGGCCGGATCGAGGTCTGGCGGCGCGACCGAGCCGCAGTGAAAAGGCCGGAGACGGGCCTCCGGCCTCGATTTCGGGTATGATCATGACGCCCTGTAACCGGGCGGCGAGCTCGACCGAGGGTAGACCACTTCAGATTCACACTCGAAAGGGAATATGCAATGGACGTCCCGACCTTCAGTCTTCTCGTGGCGTGTTTTGCCTATCTCGGATACATCAACACTCAGATATCCAGTATCGAGAGGCGGACCAATGCGTCTCGAGGCTGGAGCAAAACTCGACCTGCTGATCAAGAGCGCTGGTTTGAACTACGATGCCTACCGGGTCTCCCCACGTCGGTGGCGGAAGCCCTGCGCAGGGCAAGAAAATCGAGGCGATCAAGCGATACCGCGAAGCCACTGGGGTCAACTTGAAAATGGCGAAGGAATTCATCGAAGAGGCCCAGCGGCGGTCGCCTCCCGTCACCTGATCCGCCGCGGGCCCGGACGATCGTTCATCGTTTCCGCGCCGCGATGAACGACGCCTTGACGAGGATGTCATTCTTCTCATACGTCGAGTTCGGCATCAGGCAAGTCCGGACGGCGTTCCCACGCGAGTAATGCGGGCGATAGAGGCGGTTCATGGGGTCATAGTCCTTCATGTCGCGGAGATAGACGGTTCCCGAGGCGAGGTCTTCGAGCGTCAACCCGGCCGCTTCGAGGACAATGCTGTGGTTCCGCGCCATCTGGTTGCACCTGCTCGGCCAGGCTCGCCCGCCGCGACTCCTCCCGTGGACTTGGAGCCCGGCGAGTGCCGAGACGTAGAGGACATTCCCCGCCCAGACCGCGGGGCTGCCGCGACGGCCCCTTCGCTCGATACGTCCTTCAATCCGGCCGGTCGGACCACCTTGCGGCCCGACAGGTCGGTCGTGGCGATGCAGGTGATCTCGACGTGCGAGCCGCCGGGAATCCAGTCGACGAATACGGTGGAGCAGGCCGGCTCGTTGCCGTCTTCGAAGAATTCCTTGTAGACCTTGTTGGCCGCCTCGAGGTTCTCGTACTTGTCGAGGAAGACGTGGCTCATCACGACATGGCGGAAGTCGAGCCCGGCTTGCTTGAGCGTGGTCTCGACGTTCTTCATCGACTGCCGGACCTGCTCCTCGAAGGTCGCGGGGTGGCCGCCGCCGGGGAGCTGATCCCCCTTGCCCGAGACATACAGCGTGTCACCGGCCAGGATGCCGGGGCTGTACGGGAAGCCCGCGGGAGGGTCGCCGATCCGCTTCTTCTCGGCGAGGTCGGTGTAGGCGATGCAGGTGATCTCCAGCCGCGATGGACCGGGCACCTGAGCGACCCCCAGCGTCGTCCGTGCCGGCGGGTCCTCCGGGAAGAACTTCGCGTAAGTCTTGTTCATCTCGGCGTACTTGTCGCTGATCCTCGAGATAGACGAACGACTTGACCACATGCTTCATGTCGAGACCGGCCGACCGCAACGTCTTGCGGATCTCATTCAGGCAATTCTCAACCTTTTCGGGGAACTCGGCGTTGGGCTTGTAGTCGCCCTTGCCCGAGATGTAAAGGGTCTTGCCGACCTTGGCCCCCGGCGCGAAGGTGGCGCCCTTCTGTCCTCGCCTGCTTGGCCGGAGTCTTCTTGGCGGGTGCTGGTTCCTGTGCCGCGGCCGGCCGGACCAGGCCCAGAGCGATAACGACCGGAACAACGACGAACAGACCGGCTCGGGTCATGACAGAAATCCCCTTGATGCCGACACGGTTGCGGACTCATCCACGACGGGGCCGAGTGTACCAGACGCCGCGCTCGCATTCTACCGCTCGGGATCTCATCCGCAGACAATACGATCGTCGCCCTCCTTAAGATAACTTACAGAGAGCAGCGTCCCGGCTCGGCGGTCGCCCCGGTTTTTTTCCTCAACGAGGGAGCAGCAACTCGACAGAGAGCTCTCGGGCGCCGCAAGATATCGGAGGGAACGACGGGACGGCCTCGATCACACCGCAACAGCCTACCCGGGTAACGCCATGAAAGTGCTGCAAGCCTCCGTCCTCTTACTACTGGTGGGCACGCCGCCGCCCAGCAGAAATATGACCTCGTGCTTCGCGGCGGCCACGTCATCGATCCTCGCAACAAGATCGATGCCATCCGCGACGTGGCGATCCGCGGCGGCAAGATTGCCGCCGTGGCCGAGAAGATCGATCCGGCCGAGGCACTCAAGGCCGTGGACGTCAGGGGCCTGTACGTGACCCCGGGACTCGTTGACATCCACGTGCACGTCTTCGCCGGTACCGGCGAGCGACGATCTTATGCCGGCGACAACAGCGTCTATCCGGACGACTTCGCGATCCGATCGGGCGTGACATCCGTGGCCGACGCCGGCTGCGCGGGCTGGCGCAACTTCGAGGATTTCAAGAAGGGGGTCATCGATCGATCCCGGACCCGCGTCTTCGCGTTCCTGAACATCGTCGGCCACGGGATGCGCGGCTCGCGTTACGAGCAGGACGTGAAGGACATGGACCCCAAGCCGGCGGCCGAGATGGCCTTGCGGCACAAGGGCCTGATCGTGGGGATCAAGACCGCCCACTATTCGGGCCGGGATTACACGGGGGTGGAGCGGGCCGTCGAGGCGGGCACGCTCGCCGACATCCCGGTGATGGTCGATTTCGGCCGGGTCGCTCCCACCAAGTCCCTCCAGGGGCTCCTGACCCAGAAGCTTCGGCCCGGGGACATCTACACCCACGTCTACTCTGGCCTGCGGACCGAGCTCGACCCCTCGGGCCATGCCAACCCCGCACTGTTCGAAGGCCGGAAGCGCGGGGTGATCTTCGACGTCGGCCACGGTGGCGGCAGTTTCGCCTGGCGCGTTGCCGTGCCGATCATCCACGAAGGGTTCCTCCCCGACTCGATCTCGACCGACCTGCATGCCACCAGCCAGAACGCCAGCGTCAAGGACATGCTGAATGTCATGAGCAAGTTTCTGGCCCTGGGAATGTCCGCTCGACGAGGTGATCTTGCGCTCGACCTGGAACCCGGCCCGCGAGATCAAGCAAGAGCAACTGGGACACCTCTCGGTCGGAGCACCGGCGGACGTCGCCGTGCTCCGGCTCGAGCAGGGCGACTTCGGCTTCCTGGACTCCTACGGTGCCCGCCTCCGCGGCAGCCAGAAGCTGACCTGCGAGATGACGCTACGGGTCGGCAAGATCGTCTACGAACTGAACGGCCTGTCCCGCCCGGATTGGACCACGCTGCCCAAGAATTACCGGTCCACGGGCAGTTCCCGATGGGATGGGAACCGGAGCTTCATCGGCGGCGGTATGCGAGGACCCCCAGGGCACCAAACCCGTGAGTGCTCCCCGGCGCCCGGAGGCGCTGCCCCGCAGCCGGCGAATCGCCCTCAAGTCAAGCCCTGAATCAATATTCCGGATGAACCGTTGAATTCCCCGCGATCCTTCATTGTCTGGAGAGCAATATGAGTCGACTCAAGACCAAGCGTCGCACCTTTCTCCGCACCCTGGCCGGCGCGTCCAGCCTGCCGCTGCTGTTGCCCGCCAGTTCGGCCGTCGCCGCCGAGCGCGACAGCGCGACCGGCCGGGACGTGATCCAGGAGCTGGGCGTCCGGTCATTCATCAATGCGGCCGGCACGTTCACGGCCCTGACGGGCTCGTTGATGCGGCCCGAGGTCGTGTCGGCGATGCAAGTCGCCTCGCGAAAGTACGTGAAGCTGGAAGACCTGCACATCGCGGTCGGCAACCGGATCGCGGAGCTGCTCCACTGTGAGTTGGCACTGGTGACGTCCGGCTGTGCCTCGGCGTTGGCGCTGGCCACGGCGGCCTGCGTCGCCGGCAAGGACCCGAAGCACATCCGGCAACTGCCGGACACCACCGGCATTGAAGAGCGAAGTGATCGTCCAGCAGGAGGCACCGCGTCAACTACGACCACGCCATCCGCAATTCGGGCGTCAAGATGATCGAGGTCACCACGCGCGAGCAGTTGGAGAAGGCCATCAGCGACAAGACCGCGATGATGTTCTTCCTGAATTCCGCCGATCCCAGGGGCAGGATTCATCACGAGGAGTTCGTCGCGATCGCCAAGAAGAACAACGTGCCGACGCTGATCGACGCCGCGGCGGACGTCCCGCCGGTCGAGAACCTGTGGAAGTACACCAAGCTGGGGTTCGACCTGGTGGGGTTCTCCGGCGGCAAGGGCCTGCGCGGGCCACAGTTGACCGGCCTGCTGCTGGGCCGCAAAGACCTGATCGAGGCGGCCCGGCTCAACAACAGCCCCAACGGCGACACCCTCTGCCGGACCAACAAGGTCAACAAGGAAGAGGTCATCGGCATGCTGGTGGCCCTGGAAACCTATCTGAAGCTGGACCACGCCGCCGAATGGAAGGACTGGGAAAACCGCTGCCAGCGCATCGCGGAGGCATTGAAGGAATTCAAGGACGTCAAGACCGAGGTGAGGGTCCCCGCGATCGCCAACGCCGTGCCGCACCTGCACATCCGATGGGATACCCAGGCGCAAGATCAGCGTGTCGGACATGGTCAAGAAGCTCCGTGAGGGCAAGCCGAGCATCGAGCTCAGCCCGGGCGGAGCCCGAACCCAACTGGTCATCGGCGTCTGGATGATGGAGCCCGGCGAAGACGCGATCGTCGGCGAGCGCATCCGCGCGATCCTTTCCGGGGCGTAGTTCAGAGATATGAGAAGGTGCGGTGACATCACCTGCGCGCCCTCTGAGAGCACCCCCATGGGCCTGCCCCGGATGACGACGCGGCGATGGATGATCGTGGCGGCCGTCATCGCGTCTGGCGTTCGGGGCCGCAGTCTGGATGCTCGGGGAGCGGGCCGGGGAAAAAGATATCTTGTTCCTGGCACTTGTTATCCTGGTCTCATCCGGTTTGCCCTACGTCGCCTCGGTCCTCCAGGTCCCCGAACCAGAGACCCACCGCCGTTCTGGGTCGGGACCGAGGCGATCGTGATGCCTCACGTCATGGTCGCGTTCGGAGAAGGCGGCGAGCATCTTCGCGAGATAAATGCTGGTTATTTCTGGAGACTGTAGCAACGCAGCCGGGTTGGTGTGAGAGCGGGTTGCGGAGCCCCCAGAAATCCTCGCTCCCACGCTCCGGCGTGGGAGTGTCGGCTTGCGACGCTCGGAACGCTGACGAAATAACTTCCCGATATCACCAACGAGAACTCGTTCCCACGCTCCGCGTGGGAATGCCGTCCGCGACGCTCTGCGTCGTCTTCGCGAACGCGGTCCCACGCTCGGAACGCGACGAAATCCGCTCCCGGTTTCCCCGGGAACGGGTGGTCCGATTCCAGGAAGTTGTTTCGTCAGCGTTCCCCGCGTCGTCTCGGCCCGCACGCCGCGGTGGTGCCAGGAAAGGCGTGGCCACGCCGGATTGTGGCAACGAGGCCACTTCCATGGTGCGGCGACGATGGTGTCGCGGAAGACTTCGACAGGACGAACAGGATCGACAGGATCAAATCACCGCTTCCATGGTGCGGCGACGATGGTGTCGCGGAAGACTTCATCCTCTCCATCCTGTCTCCACCGGCCAGTCCCCCCGACGGGTGACGTACCCTGGCCGATGCCCCAGCGACCCGATCTGGCGGACGCTCACCCCAGATCGGCCCAGGATGGGAGGGATGAACGATAGTTGACGCGGACAGGCGGGCGAGGGACGATGCGGGGACCTGGAACGTGTGATCCTGAGATCGGAATTGACGATCGGACAAGGTGAGATGTCAAACCAACCACAGCCGAGATTCTGGCGTCGGTGGATCCGACTCAGCGTTCGGACTCTGATGATACTCGTGCTTGTGCTCGGCGGTGGCTTGGGCTGGTTGGCCGACCTGGCTCGTTGCGCCAATAACCAACGAGATGCGGTGCGATCGATCAGGAAAGCCGAAGGCGACGCCTGGTACGAATGGCAGTACAAATCGGGCGAACGCCCATCCTCTTGGGAAGGCGAGCCCTGGGGCCCGAAATGGTTGGTGGGGCGCCTTGGCGAGGACTATTTCGGCCGCGTCGTTGCCGTCCACCAATATGGCTGGTTCCTCCACACCCGGAACTTCACCGATGAGGATATGGTCCACGTCGGGCGTCTCACAGGGCTGGTCGAGCTGTCGTTAAACGGATCGTCCGTCACGGATGCGGGTCTGGCTCACCTGGAGGGGCTGACCAACCTCGAACGGATCCGCCTTTTCGGCAGTGCGGTCACCGACGCTGGCTTGGCCCATCTCAAGGACTTGCGTCGCCTCAAAGTTCTCTGCCTGGGTTATAGTAAAGTCGCTGATGCCGGTCTGCTGTACCTGAAGGGATTATCCAGTCTACAAGATCTGGATCTCCGCAATACGAAAGTCACGGATGCCGGACTGGCGTCTTTGAAGGGGCTTGCAAGCCTTCAGAAGCTGAACATCTCCCAGAGCGCGGTCACCGACGCTGGCCTGGTCCATCTCAAGGAACTGACCCACCTCAAGGATCTCTGCCTGGGTGGAAGCAAGGTCACTGATGCCGGTATGCTGCACCTGAAGGGACTGACCGAGCTGCGGACATTGACCCTCGAATCCACCAAGGTCAGTGACGCCGGGCTGGCGTCTCTGGCGGGGACCTCAAGCCTTCAGACGCTCGACATCCCGGGGAGCGCGGTCACCGACGCTGGCTTGGTCCATCTCAAGGAACTGACCCACCTCAAGGCTCTCTGTCTGGGCGGAAGCAAGGTCACTGATGGCGGTATGCTGCACCTGAAGGGACTGACTCACCTCCGGTATCTCGATCTCAGCTACACCGAGGTCAGTAATGACGGCCTGGCGCCCTTGAAAGCGATGGCAAGCCTTGAGGTGCTCGATATCACTTCGACCAAGACTACGCTGGTCGGCGCGAAACGATTTCAGCAAGCGATGCCTGGAGTTCGAATCGAGCGTCGCGGCCTTGGAAGCGATCGCGCGCCTTGAGAAGCTCGATATCACTTGGACCAAGACTACGGCTGCCGGCGCGAGACAACTTCAGCAAGCGATGCCTGAAGTTCGAATCGAGCGTTGAGGTTCCGAGCCGTGAACCGTAAAGCCCGAACTCTCGATCAGGCATTCCAGCTCTGGGGGTCTTTTCATCCCGGATCCGTCAGAGACAACGAGGAGTCGCAACGGGCAGCGCCCCGGACGAAGCTGTCGCCATGGCCAAGCCTATCAAAGGGAATCACCTTGCCGTCGACGCTGCGTGATGAGGGCGCGGAGGGTTTCGGGAGAGAGACTCCTGCTGAGGAACCGTGCGGAACCATCGGCGAAGGCTACATAGGTCCCATCCTCGAATTGCCCTCCGAATTTCGACAACGGTTTCCCATCGTCGTGGCGCAGGTCATCAGGCTTCGTCCAGGGGACCGGTTCGCCCGCCTCGACGATCATCAGGGCCGGCCTTGCAAAGATGTTGACGCCCACCCTGGTGACTTTGTCCCCACCGAACAACGATCCCGGACCGACAACCCATTGATAGTACGTGGTGTAGGGCACCGTTTCCTTGGGGGTGACCGGCGCGTAGACGCGAGGCATCTCTTTCAGCAGCGTCGCGTTGTGCGGGCCGTCCCAGGCCTCGTCGAGGTGGAACCTCTCGTACAGCGCGAACTGTTCGAGAAACGGCAGGATCGCAACCCGCCAGCTCAGGATCGCCTTGCCGCCCTTGCGGATCGCAGCCGTCGGGAACCGGCCGCCGTTAATGGCGGCGAAGTTGTGCATGGCCAGGCCCATGAACTTGAGGTTGTTGATGGTACGGGCACGGGGGTCGGGATGGTCGGGATAGTCCTCGCCTTCCCATGGGGGGAAGTCTTCCCACGTGGGGAACTCGGACAACGGAGTCGCCTCCGCATTAGCTTGAGCCGGCCGATCGGCCGCTACGAGAGGCGTCGTCGAAGCGGCCAGGAGCGGGCCTCCCAACGCGGCCGCCCCGACGCGTAACAGGTCGCGGCGGTTCAGAGGAGCTGAACGATCGGGTTGCGATGCGGACTGAGTCATCACGAACCTCCGGGGTTGAATAATCGCGGCCCGTCAAATCTCGCCTCTGATTCAGAGTTTACATGGGACCCGTTCCGCAAACCACCCTCCCGACAGGCTCTCCATCGCGGAATCCGGATGAGCCAGATCTAGAGGCGCTGAACGATTGGGTGGCTCATATGAGCCCAAAGCGCCAGCGAGTGCATGGATCGTCCCTGCCGGAATGCACTCGCTGGCGCTTCGGGCTCATTTCAGCTCCCGGAGGTCCTTGCGTGCTCTACCCATGAGTTAAGAGCTCAAATCCATTGGTGGCCCTCGCAGAGACGTAAACCGAGAGAAGACGCAGGGCCCTTTCCCGCTTACAAATGCTTCTCGATCTCCTGGTTGGGGATCGGGGGCTTCTCGGGTCGCGACTGGAGCCATTTGAAGAAATCAGCCTTGATCGGCGCGGTCCAGGGAACGTCGATCTGTCCAGGCGTGTAGACGCCCTCGCGCAACCGCAGGTGCCCGAACTCATCCTTGAGGGCGACGATCTCGGCGGTGACAACCACTTCCTCCGCCAGGTGAGGGGGGATGACGATCACGCCTTCACGCCTGGCCAGGATGACGTCGCCGGGCAGGACCGTCACAGCCCCGATCCGGATCGGCCGGTTGATCGACGAGAGGACCATGTTCTTCAGAAACGACGGGTCCCACCCGCGGACGAAGGCATTGAATCCTTCGATCTTCTTGAGTCCGTCGAGGTCGCGCGCGCCGGCATCGAATACAACGCCGGTGTGGGTCTTGGCGTAGATGGCGTTGCCCAGGTTATCGCCGATGAGCGTACCATCAGCGACCTTGCCGCACCCGTCGGCGATGTAGACGTCCCCCTGCTGGAGCATGTCGATCGGCCAGGAGTTCGAGGGGCCGATCCGGGCTTCCTCCTTGCCGGTCCGGTTGATGTGCGCGACGAGGTCGGGCCGGCCAGGGAGGTAAGCCGCGGTCAGCGCCCGGCCCACAAAGGGCTGGTCCGGGTGGATCATCTGCCAGCCCGACGCAAACTGGTTGTCGTATCCGCGCTGGCGGAGCACGTCCCACGCCTCCTCGATCGAGATGGCCTTCAAGCGGAGGAGGAGGTCTTCGGGAGCTTTGGGCCGGCCGTCGGGGTAGCGGTCCCCTTTCCAGAGGGGGGTCAACGCCAGCAGGTCGGCCTTGGCGGCGGCAATGCCGCTCGGCCGGTCCGGACCGGCGGCGATTCCGCTGGAGCGCTCCTGACCGAGCGCGGCCCAGGCTATCCCGAGCGAGCCCAGCAGGACCGCGAATGTTGCCAGCCTTCTCGTTCTTGGGGACAGGGTGACTATCATCGTCGAGGACTCCGATACGCAAGAGAAAAGAGGATTCGCTGCCAATGGTCATTGAAGACACGAACGAGACGGGGACCGGCTCCGACTCTTCGAGGTGCCTGTCCTCTTCTTACGAGGGACTCTCGAGAGTCGAACCGCTCCGTCCGCGGACAGATCGAGCCATTATGGCCGTTCGCGGAGGGATCTGGAACAGGTTCGCCTCTGACATTAGAGTTGTGTTCGCCCGGGCCCGGCCACAAGCTCGATACGCCCTGGTCTCCCGGTGTCCGGCAGTCTGACCATCTCAAGGAGCCATCTCATGCAGATCATCAAATCGGATCGCGACTTCGCCCGTCACATCCTGACCTTCGACCACACCGATCCCGGGACGTACTCTCCCCACACGCTCCCGGCGGCGGCCATCATGACCGCGGCCGCCAGGTCGCCGATCCCCTGGCCGACGGGCAAGGCACCCGTGCCGGCACCGCTGAAACCGACGCCCTCGCCCAACGCCTCGCTGCCGAAGTGCGATTACCTCGTCGTCACCTGGACCGTCGAGGAGGCGCGTTCGCTGGCGGACACCTTGACCCCGGGTTTCGCCTCCAAGACCGCCTGGTACCCGTACACCCACAACTTCGAAATCCCAGTACGTGCCGCTGATTCGCAAGGGGGCACCCGCACTCGAGAGCAAACGCCTCGGCAGCTACTTCTTCACCCAGTTCGGCAAGAAACGCGTGCTTTGCTTCAAGTCCGAGCTCCATTTCTCGCCAGGATGGTCCCAAGATGCCCATCCAGAACCTCTGGGGACAATTGATTGACGAAGTGCAGCCCAAGATGGTGATCACCACCGGAACCGCGGGCGGCATCGGCTCCGAGCTGATCGTGGGCGATGTGGTCGTCGCACCGGCCGTGCAGTTCGACTGCACCGCGGAGTTCAAGAACCGGCCATTCCACGACAGCAAGTACCCCTGCTCGTCGCTCAAGACCACGTCGTTCGCGATGGCCACCAAGCTCTTCCAGGCCAATGCCGCCCACCTGCCGACGGCATCCCGCGCCGCCCAAGATCTTCTCGAAACCCACGGCCGCGGCGGCCAATACCGATGTCATCACGACGGATTTCTTTGCGTACGACGATTCGGCCGATACGTTCCATTTGCAAGGGAACGGGACGGCGGTCGAGATGGGCGATGCAGTCCTCGGACTGGTCATCCAGGGGCTGGGCGCGAAGGCACCGCAATGGATCGCAGTCCGGAACGCCTCCGACCCTCAGATCGATTCCACCGGTCTGACTCCCAAGGAGGTCCGCAACAAAGCCGGCCAGATCTACGAGAAATTCGGCTACTGGAGCACCATCCCGAGTGCGATCACAAGCTGGGCACTGATCATTGACAATTAAATATAATATTTTTATATGTTAAATGAGTTTGGAGGCGGTCCCTGGCAGTTGGCCCGCGGCAAGTCAAGGTCGATACTCCGAGGTCCGTAGCTCGCTCCCGAGGCAACGGTGGGATCGCGCCATCATGGCCGTTTGGCCCGGTACCCGAATCGGACGCGCTCGAGTCCTTGAACTTGCCGGCCCGGTTCGGCGAAAATGGACATCTGAACTTCACGTAGCCATGAAACCCGATCAGCCCGGTGGCAAGTCCATGACCATACCGTCTCACCGAGCGTCCCCTAAAAAGGGGCCTCCCCGTCTGGGGGGTCCCCTGCTCTCTCGCGGTCGCATCGATCGGGTTGGCCTTCGTGGCAGGAGTTGCCTTCGCGGGCAATGGGTCGGAGCCATCCTCGGATCCGCACAAGCCGGTGGATTTCGCCGCGGACGTTCGGCCGATCCTGGCCCGCGCCTGCCTGAAATGTCACGGGCTCGAGAAGCCGCGGGGCGGGCTCCGGCTCGACTCGCGCGCCGCGGCGATAGCGGGCGGCGACTCCGGCGACCCGGCGGTCAAGCCTGGAGACATCCAGGCCAGCACCCTCCTCGAACGCATCGGCTCCGACGACCCTGGTGTGCGGATGCCGCTCCGGGGCGACCCGCTCAAGCCCGATGAGATCGCCGTGTTGAGGCAATGGATCGCTGAGGGTGCCCCCTGGCCCGAGGCGAATGCCTGCCGCAGTGACGACTGTCAAATCTGTAGATATGTCAGTAACAAGTATCGATCGTGAGCACTGGTCATTCCGGCCGCTGCGGCCCGTTGCGCCGCCGAAGGCCAAACACGGCCAATGGGTCCGCAACCCGATCGACCGGTTTCTGCTTGCGAAACAGGAGGCCAAGGGACTCGCACCGGCCTCAGAGGCCGTTCGACAGACTCTCATCCGGCGCGTGACTTTCGACCTCGCCGGCCTGCCGCCGACGCCCGAGGCGGTCGAGGCGTTCGTTCTCGACAAGTCCCCCGATGATTATGAGCGGCTGGTCGACCGCCTGCTGGCTTCTCCGCAGTACGGCGAGCGCTGGGGCCGCCACTGGCTCGATGTCGCCCGGTACGCCGATAGCGACGGCTACGAGGGGGACCGCGACCGGCCCCAAGCCTATCGATATCGCGACTTCGTCATCCGCGCACTCAACGCGGACATGCCGTTCGACCGCTTTGTCCGCTGGCAGATCGCGGGCGATCAGTACGAGCCGAACGACTCCGCGGCCCTCGCGGCCACCGGCTTCTGCACCGCCGCGCCCAGCCAGGAGACCACCCCGGCGGACACCGACGAGAACAAGGCCAAGATCCGCTACGACGAGCTGGACAACATGCTCGCGACCACCGGGTCGGGCCTGCTCGGCCTGACGATCGGATGCGCCCGGTGCCACGACCACAAGTTCGACCCGATCCCCACCCGCGACTACTACCGGATGCTCGCGGCCTTCACGACCTCGACGCGCCGCGAAGCACCGCTCTCCAGGCCGCATCGCGACCTCGAGCTCTGGATCGAGGAACAGCGCCGGCTCTATCGCGAAGACGCGATGCAAAAGCTCGGACTGACCGAGGCGGAGAAGTTCTGGCTCCGACAGCCGGAGCACTTCTTCATCCCGGTCCAGATCGCCCTCTACAAGAAGTACGGCAAGGCGCTCGACCCGACCACCGAGGCCCTCCGCGCGTGGCTGACCGAGCCGAAGCGCGCGAGCCTGGAAGATCCTGGAGCACGCGGTGGCCGACGCCAGGGCCGGGGGGGCCGATCCATCGAGCCAGCGGCTTGATCCTGCTCGACCGAGGCCCCGTGCCGGAGACCAGCTACCTCCTGGGCCGTGGGAGCGTCACGGCCAAGAAGGAGGTGGTCACGCTGGGATTCCTCCAGGTGCTGACGCGCGGGAGTTACGCCCGAAGACCAACGGGCCAGGGCGACTGGCTCGTGCTCATGCCGACGGATCGCGCTGGATCTCGTCGTCAGCCGCGCGATGACCGTGCTCGGGACGACCTACCAGCGAGCGGCGATGGCCGAGTGGCTGACCGACGTGGACCACGGCGCCGGCGCGCTGCTGGCCCGGGTGATCGTCAACCGGCTCTGGCAGCATCATTTCGGCGAGGGGTTGGTCCGGACGCCAGACGATTTCGGACGCACCGGCGACCCGCCTCGGCACCCCGAGCTGCTCGACTGGCTCGCGGTCGAGCTGATCCGGAACGATTGGCGACTCAAGCCGATCCACCGGCTGATCGTGACGAGCAGCCGCCTACCGAGCAGGGCACGGGCCAGGACCCGCGACGGCCGGCACTCGACCCCGACGACCGCCTGCTGACTCACCGGCGGCCGGTCCGGCTCGAAGCCGAGGCGATCCGCGACGCGATGCTCGCCGCCAGCGGACGGCTGAACCGGACGATGTTCGGTCCGCCGTTCCGCCCGCGTATCCCGGCGGAGGCCATTTCCACGCGGAGCAAGGATGCCTACCCGTCGAACATCCGGGAGGGGCCCGATATCTGGCGAAGGACGGTCTACGCCTTCATCAAGCGGTCGGTCGTCAACCCGTTCGCCGAGACGTTCGACGCCCCCGACTCCACGGCCACTTGCGGCCGGCGGAACACCACGACCGTCCCGACCCAGAACCTCGCCTGCTGAACGACCCGTTCGTGCGCGGGTGTGCCCGCGACCTGGCCCGACGCGCGGCCGCGGAAGCTGGGCCGGCCCCCGCGGACCGCGTCCGCCGCGCCTACGAACTGGCCCTCGGCCGGCCGCCTCGCGAGGGCGAGCTGGCGGCGGCCCTGGAGTTCCTCTCGACCGGGCACGGCCCCGACTCATTCACCGACCTGTGCCACGTGCTCTTCACCTTGAACGAGTTTATCTACATCGATTGAATCGCAAGGCGGGAGGCGACGATGAACGGGTATTCGACCAACTGCCGATGCGGCCGCGTCGAGGCGGGGATCTCGAATCGCCGGCACTTCCTGCGAACGGCCGGGGCCGGGTTCGGGATGCTGGCGCTAGCGGACCTGCTGGGCCGCGACCGGCTCCTCGCCGGGACGGTGCGTCGATCGCGCCGGCCCGCTGGCCGCCCAGCCGCCGCATTTCGCCGCGAGGGCTCGCTCGGTCATCTGGCTGTTCATGGAGGGCGGCCCGGGCGCGATGGACACCTTCGACCCCAAGCCCGAGCTGACGCGCCACCACGGCCGACGGCCGGGCAAGTCGATCGACGTCTTCTTCGGCAGCCCCGGCCCGCTGATGAAGTCACCGTTCGCCTTCCGCCGACACGGCGAGAGCGGGACCTGGGTCTGCGACCGGCTGCCCCACATCGCCCGGCACGTCAACGACCTCGGCCTTGATCAAGTCGTGCTACGCGGAGTCGCCCGCCCACGGACCGGCGATGTACCAGATGAATACCGGGATGGTCCGCGCCGGGTTCCCGAGCGCCGGCTCGTGGGTGTCCTACGGCCTGGGGACCGAGAATCAGGACCTGCCCGGCTTCGTGGTCTTGCAGAACGCCATGGGGAGCAAGGGAGGCGCCGGCAACTGGGGCTCGGGCTTCCTGCCGAGCAGCTATCAGGGCACGAGCTTCCGCTCGCGGGGAGTGCCGATCCTCAACCTGGACCGGCCCCCGGATGTGAGCCAGGACCGCCAGCGCCGGATGCTCGAGCTCTCGGCGCGGCTGAACCACGAGCATGCCGAGCAACACCCCGGCGAGGCCGACCTGCTCGCCCGCATCCAGAACTACGAGCTGGCCTACCGGATGCAGGCCGAGGCGACGGAGGCCGTCGACTTCGCGGCCGAGCCCGAGCACACCCGGCGGCTCTACGGGCTGGACGACCCGACGACCCGACCCTACGGCGAGAAGTGCCTGCTGGCACGCCGGCTGGTCGAGCGCGGCGTCCGGTTCGTCCAGGTCTACTGCAACGACGAGTGGGACGCGCACAACAACCTCGCCGACAACCACGGCAAGCGTTGCCGGGAGACCGACCAGCCGGTCGCGGCCCTGCTGACGGACCTCAAGCGTCGCGGGCTGCTCGACTCCACGCTGGTCGTCTGGGGCGGCGAGTTCGGCCGCATGCCGATCTCCGAAAAAGGTGACGGACGCGACCACAACCCCTACGGATTCCTGGTCTGGATGGCCGGCGGAGGCATCAAGGGAGGAACCTCTCATGGCGAGACTGACGAGATCGGCTGGAAGGCCGCGCGAGACGCCGTCTCGGTCCACGACCTGCACGCCACGATCCTCCACCTGCTGGGCCTCGACCACACGCGGCTGACGTACCTCCACAACGGCCGGAACTTCCGCCTGACCGACGTGTCCGGCGAAGTCCTCACCGACATCCTGGCTTGAGCCTCGCGGTACCCTCTTGCGGAGGTTCCATGAACGCGATCTGCCTGACTCTCGGGTTGATGATCAACCTCGCTGGCCTGCGCCCGAGCCACCCGCGGGCCGTCGCGCTGGCCTCGGAATCGAGGGCGCGACGCTGTTCGTCCCCGAGGGCTACCGGCCCGGGCCCGGCGGCGTGGTGGACGTGGTCCTGCATCTGCACGGTGCGACATCGGTGCTCGAGCCGGCCCTGGTGGATGCCCAATGGCCGGCCGTGCTCATCGCGTTCAACCGCAAGGGGCTCTCCCGCGTCTACGCCGAGCCGTTCTCGGACCCGAAGCTCTTCCCCCGGCTGCTCGACGCCGCCCGATCGGCACTCAAGGACCTGCACGTCGCCGACGACCCGCGGATCGGCCGCGTGGTCGTCAGCTCCTTCAGTGCGGGGTTCGGCGGCGTCCGCGCGATGCTCAAGGTGCCCGAGCATTTCGCCCGGATCGACGGCCTGATCATGGCCGACTCGATCTACTGCGGCTACACCGGCGACCCGAAGGACCACCGCGTCGACCCGGCCTTGATGGACGGTTTCCGCCGCTTCGCCGTCGAGGCCGCCGCCGGCCGCAAGACGTTCCTGCTGACCCACTCGGCCCTGGTGCCGCCGGGCTACGCCAGCACGGCCGAGACCGCCGACTTCCTGATCGACGCCGTCGGCGGCAAGGCCGAACCCGCGAAAGTCGCCTGGACCGACGCCTGGACTCAGACCCGCGCGTTCTCCAAGGGCCAGCTCGTCGCCCTCGGCTTCGCCGGAACGGAAGGGGCCGACCACATGAGCCACCTCCGGCAGATCAACAAGCTCTGGAAGCGATACCGGGCGATCCCGACCAACCTTTTCCGCGACGACTTCTCCCGATACCCGCCCGGATGGCTGACCAGGCCCATCGGGCAGCTCAACGGCGCGATCCAGGAATACCACTACCTGCCGCATCGGGGCGTGCCCCTGGGACCGTGGGCCAACGCGATCTGCCACCTGGATGCCTGGGCCGTCGGGGACGAGGACGGCACGCCCTACCTGGAGCAGCACACGGTCAACGAGCAGGCAGCGATCGATGAATCCGCTCTTCATCACCGGGGACCCTGAGTGGGAGGGCTACACGGTCGACGTCCAGGTGAAGCCGCTCTCGCTCGACGACATGGCCGGCATCGTCTTCCGCTACCACACCAATCGCCACTACTACCTCTTCGCACTCACCGGCGGGAAGACGGCCCGGCTGGCCGTGCGGCGTCCCCTGGAAAAGGCGTTCCGCGTGGCGGAATGGCGCGAGCTCGGCCGCATTGCTTTCCCGTACGACACGACGCATTACTACCGTCTGACGGTCGAAAACGCGGGACCTGCCATCAAGGCGTATGTCGATGGGAAACTCGTCCTGACGGCCGACGACGGCGAGCTCACCCTCGGGAAAGTGGGCGTCACCGCCAACATCCCGGCTCGGTTCCGGGATTTCCGCGTCGCCGCGCCGGATGAGGTCAAGAAGGGGATCGGCGATCGGATCGCCCGGCGAGAGGCGGAGCTGACCCAGCTCCGCGCGGAGAACCCGCAGCCCAAGCTCTGGAAGTCGTTCGCGACGCCGCGATTCGGGGCCGGGCGAAACGCCGCGGTTCGGCGACCTCGATGGCGATGGCGTGCCAGAGATGCTGATCGCCCAGAACATCCCCCGGATCGGCGACAACTTCATCCAGATCAGTTGCCTGACCGCGGTGACCTTCGACGGCAAGGTGCTCTGGCAACTGGGCCGCCCGGACCCGCGCAACGGACTCTTGACCGCGGATACCCCGTTCCAGATCCACGACATCGACGGCGACGGCCGCAACGAGGTCGTGATGGTCAAGGATTTCCAGCTCCAGGTCCGGGAGGGCTCGACCGGCCGACTGCGGCAATCGGTCGCGATGCCGCCGGCCCTGCCCGACAATCGCCTCAAGCCGTACACGCTCACCAACGGCGACTCACTGGCTTTCCTGGACCTCTCGGGGCAAGGAAAACGCCGGGAATTCCTGGTCAAGGACCGCTACTCGAACTTCTGGGTCTACACCAACCGCCTGGAGCGGCTCTGGCAGGGCCAAGGCCAGACGGGCCACTACCCGTACCCCTTCGACATCGACGGCGACGGCCATGAGGAGCTCGCGATCGGCTACGCAGTCTGGGACCACACCGGCCGTCAGCTCTGGAGCCGTGATAGGGAGCTGCGCGACCACGCCGACGGCCTCGCCGTCGGTAGCTTCGGCGCCGACCCGAAGGCCGAGCCGCGCGTCTATGCCTGGGGGTCCGACGAGGGCTTCCTCATCTTCGACCGCCGCGGCACGATCCTCAAGCACGTGCGGATCGGCCATGCCCAGAGCGCGAGCGTCGGCAAGTTCCGCCCCGACCTGCCCGGCTTGCAGCTCATCTGCGTCAACTACTGGAAGAACCCCGGGATCGTCACTCTGTTCGACGCCGACGGCAACTGCTGGCACAGGAAGAACCGATCCATTCGGGCAGCCCCATGCTGCCCGTGAACTGGCGCGGCGACGGACAGGAGTTCGTGTTGCTCTCGGGGAATGCCCGCGAGGGAGGCATGATCGACGGCCAGCTCCGGCGAGTCGTGATGTTCCCCGACGACGGCCACCCCGACCTGACCGCCTACGTGGCCAACCTGACCGGCGACGCCCGCGACGAAGTCATCCTCTGGGACCAGGAGCGCGTCTGGATCTACACCCAGGATCGTCCTTTCAACGGGAAACGAATCTACGCACCGATCCGCAATCCCGACTTCAACGAATCGAACTACAGGACCGTCGTCTCGCGGCCCCGGTGGATCGAGCTGGACTCGAAGAAGTGACGAGCCAAGGATGGTCCGCCTCGAATTCACCAGCGGTTCCTGGCCTGAAGGATTGTCGACTATCATGGCCAACTTCGTTGCCTTGCTCGCGATCGCTCTTCTTAACGTGGGGGCCGATCGAAGGCAATCTCCAGGCCGAGATAGCCGCCTTGACGACCGAAAGACGTCTCGGCCCAGGAGTCGGCGATGCTGGACAACCTGGAGGAGCGTGCCCGGAGCGCGCTGGCGGCCATCCCGCGGGCGCGCAACCGCCGTGAAGCCGACGAGGCGCGGCCGGCCGTGCGGCGGAGGCTTGTACACTCGCTTGGCCTCCAGCGTCTGCCCTGGCCGCCCGATCTGCGGCCGCGGGTCGTCGGCAAGCTCCCTCGGAAGGACTACCACGTCGAGAAGATCGTCTACCAGACGCTCCCCGATATGATGGTCCCGGCCCACCTCTACGTCCCGAACGGTCTCGACGACACCCGCGCCGGCCGTGCTGTTCTATCCCGGGCACTGGTGGGCGGACAGCAAGACCCGGCCCGATTTCCAGGCGTTCTGTATCAACATGTCGCGGCTGGGTTTCGTGGTGATGAGCTTCGATCCCTTCGGCCAGGGGGAGCGCGGGGTCTCCTCGCGCGACCATCGCCGCACCGAGGCGCTGCTGGTGGGCGTCGCCCAGCAAGGGATCGCCGAGTACGAGACGCGTTGTGCCCTCGAATACCTCCTGTCGCGGAACGAGGTAGACCCTCGACGAGTCGGGATCACCGGGGCCTCTGGGGGCGGTTTCAACACGTGGATCACCGTGGCGCTCGACGACCGCATCGCGGCAGCGGTCGCGGTGGTCGGCACGAGCGAGTTCGCCGAGCAAATCCACGTCTGCCGGCCGCTCGACTGGTACCAGGCCGCCGAGCACTGCCACTTCGTCCCGGGCCTGATCCAATACGCCAACAACCACGAACTACTCGCGATGGCTGCGCCGAAGTCGATCTTGATCATCGCCGCCGAGCACGACCAGAGCTTCCCGGTGAACGGAGTGCGTGCCGTGGCTGACTACGGCCGCGCACTCTACGATTCCTATGGCGCCGGCGGCCGGATCGGCCTGATGGTCGACTCATCCCAAGGGCACGGCTACCAGCGGAAGAAGCGCGAGGCGGCCTACGGCTGGTTCCTCCGCTGGCTGATGGACCGCGGCGACGGTAGCCCCTTTCCGGAGCCAACGACCAAGACACCCGCCTTCAACGCGCCTGAGCTCCGCTGCTTCCCCCTGGGCCAAAATCAGCCGGCCGGGCCGGCGATCATCGCCATGGTCCAGCGGCTCGCCCACGACCTCCCACCGAACTCGCCGGATCGAAGGATCGACGTGAAATCGGTCCTGGGACCTTGGCCGGCGCCGCGACCTGGCCGGGCCGGCCTGCGGGTCGAGCGAGTCCGACTTCAGCGGTTGCTGATCCCAACCGAGCCGGGGATCATGGTCCCGGCGTTCCTGCTCCGGCCGCCGGGAGAGGTCCGAGGCGTCGTCGTGGCCGTCGACGACCGCGGCAAGGAAGTCGCTCGCATCTGACTCGGTTATCGTCGAGGCATTCGAGAAGAGCTGGGCGGTCTGCGGCGTCGACCCGCGCGGCATCGGCGAATCGGCGACCACGAAGACCGGCTGGGTCTTCGCCGTCAGCCTCTTGCTGGGCGAGAACTTCGTGGGGCGACAGGCATTTGACTTGCACCAGGTGATCGATAACTTGGGCACTGCCGACGCCTTTCCGGGCAAGCCGATCGGCCTCTACGCCCGCGGTCAGAATGCGTCCCTCATGGCGATCTACACGATGGCGCGCGGCGGCCGGGACCAACTCGGAGAATCCCTGCTCAAGTGGTATCTCCTGCGCGATGGATTCCTCACCTATCGCGCGTTCTTAGAGAGGCCGAAGGCGCTCCGCGACTCGTTCCGGCTCATGCCGGCCGACGGCAACCGGACCACGTCCTTCGACCGCGAGATTCCCGCCGCGTTCTTCGTATTCGATGTGTCGCGACATCGGGACCTGCCGCAATTACTGGCCTCGACCCGCGCTGGTGGTTTGATTGTCAACCCGATTGATGGGGACGGGAATCGACTCTCGGAGCCGGCGGCCCGGAAGCTCCTGCCGCGTCCGATTCGTGTCATCTCCGCCGCGAGGCCGGAGCAGGCGGTATGGGGATTTCTCCGAGAGATCCTGATCGACCGGCCGCAGTGAGCTCCCCAGCGATTACCATCGGCTTCATCGTCGCGAAATCGAAGTCCTTGAACCTCAACTGAAGCTCCAGGCCCCTTGTGAAGAGGATCGAGTGGCGAAACTCTGTACTCTCACCGGTCTCGATCAGCTCGACTTCATCGTGCAGCCACTCAAGATAGGGACATTCGTCGAACAGACATTCATGGAGCTTGGCATCCTCGATCTGCACTGATCGATACTGGAGGACCAGGACTTCCCTAGGAGGAGGATCCAGTTGAAGGGGGATCCAGTATGAGGGAATACGGCTCTCTTGTTCGCCGAAGACTCGCCATCGCGGAGGCTTCCCCTGTCGCAACTCATGCTCCAACCATTCCAGGTCAGTCACCATCAGAGATCGTTGGGAGATCACCCGAGCGTCGTGCAAATAGAAGTGGTCGAGGAGTTCCCGGAAGCGTTGGGGCAACCTGCCCTCGATCTCCCCCAGATGCTTCACATATGCTTCGGAGCGTTGCTCGAGTTCCTCCTCCGCGGCATGCGCGACATCGTCATTTTCGGAGCCGAACTGATCGAGCAAGATTTGGAGTGAAGAACCTCATGGTTTCTTCCTGGCTTTGCGTTTGTCGGTCTCATAGAAAGCGTGGCCCGATGGGAACCGCGAATGCTGGTGGAAGTGTGGCAAAGCATCCGGCCCCGCCCTTCTGAGGGGGGAATTGTGGCTTGGTCGGCGGACCGACCTGGCTCTCGATCTGTCGGGCTCGGGAGCGGTTTGCTTTTGTATCACGCCCGCGAACCACGATGTTCTCCCCATTCCTCCGTCGCGCGACCGCTGCCGGCTCGTCAATTTCCGCACCGTATTCTACCGCACCCGAAGGACCGGGAGCTAGTTCAGCCTCGTGGATCGTCGTGACAGGAAGGTTTGTCCCGGATTCATCAGGTGGTGTGAGCGGTGGGTTGGATCCTGGCTCACGCGAGGATCTCCTTGACCACCCGCGCCGGACGACCATCGGTCAGGCGCTGCTCGCGGCCGTTGGCGTAATACACCAGCCGGTTATGGTCCAGTCCGAAGAGCTGAAGAAGGGTCGCCTGGAAGTCATTCGGAGTGACGACGTTCTCGACGGCGCGATGGCCGACCTCGTCGGTCGCGCCGAAGGTCATGCCCGCCTTGATCCCGCCGCCGGCCAGCCATATCGAGAATCCTTGTCCGTTGTGGTCGCGACCCGCGTTGGCGTCGAGGCTCCCCTCGCTGACCGGGAGCCGGCCGATCTCGCCGCCCCAGTGGACGATCGTGGTGTCGAGCAGCCCGCGCTGCTTGAGGTCCGTCACCAGCGCCGCCGCTGGTCGGTCGGTCCGACGGCAGATGTCGGGGAGTGTCGTGCGGATCGAGCCGTGGTTGTCCCAGGGCTGGCCGCCGAGGAAAAGCTGGACGAACCGGACCCCGCGCTCGACCAGCCGCCGCGCAATCAGGCAGCGGGTGCCATACTCTCGCGAGTGGTCCTGGTCGAGTCCGTAGAGCCTGCGGATCGACTCGGGCTCGCTCGAAATGTCGAGGGCTTCCTTGGCGGCCGTCTGCATGGCCGCGGCCAGTTCGTAGCTCTGGATCCGGGCTTCGAGGTCGGCTTCGCCCGGATGCTGATCCCTGTGTCGCCGGTTGAGACGATCCAGGAACGCAAGGTTCTGCTCCTGCAAAGTTCCGCGCAGATGTGGCGGCGGGTCGAGGTTGAGAATCCGCGGCTCTTCCGGCCGGAGTACCGTCCCTTGATACAGCGGCGGCATGAATCCGCTCGACCAGTTGATCGTGCCGTCGACCGGCGGCCCGCCGGGGTCCGAAAGGACCATGTAGGCCGGTAGCTCCTGCGACGGGCTCCCGAGGCCGTAGACGATCCAGCTTCCCATCGTCGGCCGGCCCGCGATGCCGGCGATCCCACCGTGGAAGTATCGGATCGAGACCTCGTGGCCGTTGTGCCCCGTGTGCATCGAGCGGACCACGCAGATGTCGTCGACGATCCCGGCAGTCGCCGGGAGCAACTCCGAGACCTCGGTTCCGGACTGGCCCCACTTCGCGAACTTCCAGGGAGTACCGAAGAGCTTCTTGTTCGCCCGGTTGACAAAGCTATAAACCACGTCGCCGCCGTATTCGGTCCCGTGATGTTTGGTCAGCTCGGGCTTGGGATCGAGTAGGTTGACGTGCGATGGTCCGCCGTGCATGAACATCGAGATCATCGCCGTTGCCTTCGGAGTGAAGTGCGCGGGCCTCGGCTTGAGGTCCATCGGCAAATTCTCGCCCGGCTTCCGTGGCGTTTCGGCCAGCAGTCCTTCCTGACGCAGTAAATGCATCAAGGCGAACGCCCCGACCCCAAACGCGGAGTTCGACAGGAATGCACGACGGCTCGAGTAGGGCTGATCAGTCCACATAGAGAAACTCGTTGGAGGTCAGGAGTTGTTGACAGAGGTTTGTGAGCGCCATGAGCTCTCGATCGCCACTGGCCTTGGTTTTTGCCAGCACATCAAGCTGCTGGACGATGAAGGCGCGCGCCCCCTCCCGTTCCTCGTCCGAGATCGGGCGATTGTAGGCCAGTTGCCATGCGTGGGCGATCCTGCTGGAGAGGTCGGACTGGGCCGGGGCCTCCGACCGTAGCCGCCGAGCCAGGGCCTGCGCAGTGGCTCAACACGAACTCGCTGTTCATGAGCATCAGCGACTGGGGCGCCGAGGTGCTGGTGGGTCGCCGATCGCAGTTCACGGCCATGACCGGAGCATCGAACGCGGCCAGGAGCGAGACGGGCTTCGTCCGGCGGACTTCCAGATAAATGCTGCGCCTGGGCGAGTCATTGGCCGGAAGCACCTGGCCGACGGAGTCCTCGATCACCGGCACCGCACGCCCGAAGGGCGTCTGATCCAGCCGGCCGCTCACGAAGAGGATCCGGTCGCGAAGCGCCTCAGCGTCGAGACGACGGAGCGGATAACGGCCGTACTCGGCGTCGTTGTTGTCGGGTGTCCCGTCGGTCGGGTCGCGCCGCGACGACTGCCGGTAGGCCGAGGACGTCATGATCAGCCGGTGCATCCGCTTGAGGCTCCAGCCCTGACGCACGAGCTCGTCGGCCAGCCAGTCGAGAAGCTCCGGATGTGTTGGCCGGTTGCCCAGCACCCCGAAGTCGCCAGGGGTGTCAACCAGCCCGCGGCCAAAGTGGTGTAGCCAGATCCGGTTGGCCAGAACTCGGCCGACCAGCGGATGACGGCCGTTGACCAGGTGCCGAGCATAGGCGAGGCGGCGGCCCGATGTCGGCAGCTTGGGATCCTTGGCGGGTGTCTCAAATCGCGCCCGTACCGGCGCCGCGATCGTCAGGTCCCCCGCCCTGACCGGCTGCGTCGGTTGTCGATGGTCGCCGCGGTGGAAGATGCGTGTCTCGGGCAGCACGCCGGGCACCTCGTCGAGCACGCTCACGAAGTCCTCGACCGGCTTCTTGGCCCGCTCCGCATCGACCTTTGCCTGGTCCTTTTTCAGGTCGTCGGCGGCCGCGGGATTGTATTGATAGAGGACCCCCGCACTGATATTCACGCTGGGATTGGCGGCCAGCAGCCGTTTCTGCTCGTCCGAGCGCTTGCTCTCGGGCGTGTTGCGGGCGTCGCGGAGCTTGCCACGTTTCTCCTTCGGGAACTTCGTCAGCTCCTTCTCCAGCGCCTCGGCCAGATATTTCTGAGTCTTCGCATCGATCGCCTTGGCCAGCTTCTGGACTTCGGCCTCGATGGCCGCGGCCTTGACGCGATCGGCGTCGGTATACAGCGAAACGAGCCGGCTCCCGGGCCGCCGCCATTGCTGGGGATTGAGAGCCGGTTCGAAGACGGCCCGGAGCCTGTAATAGTCGGACTGGGGGATCGGGTCGTAGCGATGATCGTGGCACTGGGCGCAGCCAACAGTCAGGCCCAAGAACGTCGAGCCGACGATCTTGAGCGTGTCGGCGACGACCTGGTTGGCGGCGAGCGCCTCGTCCGGCGCCCCGGTCGAGGTGCCGTCCACCGCCGTGCGGAGGAAGCCTGTCGCCGCCAGCGTCTCGGCCTGGTCCGGCTTCAGGTTGCTCCAGGGCCGCGGGACCAGCTCGTCGCCGGCCAGTTGTTCGATGATGAACCGATCGAGCGGCTTGTCGGCGTTCAGCGAGCGGATGACGTAGTCCCGATACTTGTACGCATAGGGACGCGGCGTATCGTCGTTGCCGTTGCCATCGGAGTCGGCATAACCGGCGACATCGAGCCAATGACGTGCCCATCGCTCCCCGTAATGAGGCGAATCGAGAAGGCGGTCGATCATCCGCTCATAGGCGTCAGGGGCGTCGTCCGCGCGGAAGGCGTTCGACCTGCTCGCGCGACGGCGGCAGCCCGATGAGGTCGAACGAGGCCCGGCGCAGCAGCGTGAGTTTGTCCTCTTCGACGGCGAACGACGCCCCGCGCACTCGGAGGTTCGCCAGGAGGAACGCATCAATCGGCGTCCGGACCCTTGCCCGAGCCCGTGGCTGGACCTGCGGCGGATCGGGGCGACCGATCGGCTGAAAGGCCCAGTAGGCGCGCTCCTCGGGCGTGATATCGATGCCCGGCGGCAGGCTCTCGGGCTCCTCGCGGAGCGTCCGGGCACCCGCGGTGATCCAGCGCTCGATGATGGCAACCTGGGCCGGCGGGACCTTCTTCTCACTCGGCGGCATCTCGCCGTCCTGGATGCGGTTCATAAGGAGGCTCTCCTCAGGCTGGCCGACGACGATCGCCGGCCCGCTCTTGCCCCCGCGCCGGGCGGTCCGAGCTAGACGAAGGTCGAGCTTCCCCTTGAGCTCCGCGCCACCCCCATGGCAGTCGAGGCAATAGGTCTTCAAGATAGGCCGGACGTCCCGCTCGAACACCGGCGGCTCGTTCTTGTCGGCACCCGCCGTGACGGCCGGACCGAGGATGATGGAGACGACCACGACGATGGTCAGGCGATGAGGGTGCATGGCAATCCTATCTGACTGGTCACTGAGCCTCCGTCTCCCCAGGTTAAATCATTGTTAAAAACTTTGCCGTCCACAAGGCGTATCTTGCTGTGGTAGCAAGGATCGATCGACAATAGACGCGATGACCGCGGTTCAGATCAAGTCCGTCCGAACCACCTCCTGGAGATTCTTGTCCTTTTCATTGGAATAGCGAAAACTTTGCCATATAATGATCGCTCGCGAGCGGGAGTGCGGTGCAGAGCATGGCAACCATGTCTGGGCAGTCGTAGGAGGTCCGATCGGAATCCTGAGGATGCTACCGCTCGCTGTCGAGTGTAGAGACGTTTGTGATCGATCGAGTTCAGAATGATCGGAGAAGGCCAAGCCGTGCCAAGAATCATTCCGGCATGTCCCCCAATACCTGTGATCGACTCCTCGCGGAGGTCGAGCCTTCAATATGAGGTCGAGGTCGTCACTTACATGGTAGGGGCGGGAGTGGAGGCAGGCGTCAACGACGCGGATTTTCCGGTGCGGGCGACAGCTATCCGCGGACATCTGCGTCATTGGTGGCGGCTGACCTCGGGTCGGAAGTATGGCTCGGACGTCGAGGCCATGTGGCGGAGAGAGGAAGAGATCTTCGGGAGCACCGAGTTCTCGAGCTCGCTCGAGGTTAAAGTGCCGACCCAACCTCGGATCGCGGAATCGAGCCAAACCATGGTCTCGGACCAATCGCCTATGCCCTATTCGCATCGATCACGAACAATCAGAAAGTCGCAAAGGAGGGCATCCGGTTCGAGCTTCAACTGAACTGGCCGGATGAAGCCGGTTTGAAGCTTCGTCGCAGGACGCAGAACGATCGATTGAAGAGGGACAGGAAGACCTGCCTTCCCGACGACGTTGAGCCGATCGCGATAGAGATCCACGACGCAGTTCGAGCCTGGCTAACCTACGGGGGTTTGGGAGGCCGTACTCGACGGGGTTGCGGCTCGGTTTCATTCGTTGAGAGGTCGGCTCGACCATCGGCGCTGCCGCCGATCGATGCCCGAATCTTTGCCGGGCCTCGCGAGCCAAGGGCCATCGACGCTTGGGGAAGAGCACTGGAGGTCTATCGAGAGTTTCGTCAGACGCCTCGGGGTCCGGACCATAGGAAAATGGGTCGCGACGGGCCGCGAACGGTGCCTGGACGTAGCCACTGGCCCGAGGCGGACTCGATCCGCAAGATCACCGGGTGTTCGCTCAAACCGCCGCTCGGAACCCCAGCGAGCGGCGCTCCGGCCGACGAGGATCCACACGATCATTCGACACCCGTGGTACCACCCGAGACACTTCCATCATTTCCCAAAGCCGTCTTCGGCTTGCCGATCAATTTCCATTTTGCCGACCATCCCGGAAAGGACCGACCCGGAAGCGCACACAAGGACCCCCAAGACGTGCAATTGAACCCCATCATTCAGTGTAACAGAGGCGAATGGGAGGAAAAGGAGCGGATGGCGTCGCCGGTCATCACGCGGCCCCTGTGGATCGATGGGAATTGGTATCCGGCCATGATCATCCTGAGCACGCCGCTGCCCCATGGCTTTCATGCCAGGCTCAAGGGAAAGCGGGCCATGGCCGGGGGACGGGACTGCGATCGTGAGATCCGCTTCGATCAGATCGTGGGTCCTCGACTGAGCAAGATCAAGCCTTTGAGAGAGAAGGAAGACGCAATACAGGCGTTGATCAACTACCTGCATGAAGAGTTGAGATGGGAGGAGCGAAGATGACTTACCTCCTGGCCATCTCAGTTGGACCGGTGCAGGAATTCATCGCCGCGGCGCGGCGGACCCGAGACCTATGGTACGGGTCAAAGTTGCTCTCCGACATCAGCAGGGCTGTGGCCCAGTCGATCCAACTCCAAGGCGGCGGGCTAATCTTCCCGGCCCTGGAGAGCCCTGCGGAGCTGGAAGCCGATTCCGATCTCAATGTTGCTAACGTCATCGTCGCGGAGCTAGGAGGAGCGGACCCGAAAACGGTAGCGTCCCAGGCCAACGAAGCTGCCAAAAACCTCTGGAGGAAAACGGTGGCGGGGGTCTTCGAGACCTACAAGGATTGCATCCGATGCGACATTTGGAACGCTCAGATCGATGACGTGATCGAGTTCCATGCTGCTTGGATGCCGCTCGGGGACGATTACAAGCAGGCCCGACGTCATGTTATGCGCTCCTCGACGGGCGCAAGCACGGAAAAGACTTCCTCCCGGCCGGGCGAAGAGAACCTGAGAGAATTCCCAAGTCCTCGCTGGACGGGCTCCGCGAAAGCGTGTTAAAGCCTCCGAAGGAGTGGCCGGACCAGATCCGGCGACGGTTGCGCCTCCAGGAAGGCGAGCAACTTGACCTGATGGGGCTCGTCAAACGAACGGCCGGGATCAAGCAATCCTATCCATCCGTGGCGCGCGTCGCGGCCGATCCGTGGCTTCGGGGACTGATCAAGTCCCACGAGCCAGACGTGCTGAAATCCTTGATCCAAGCCTGCGAGTCGCTGGGGCGCGACAAGATCCACCGGCTTGACACCTCCGATCGGGGACAGCCGCGTTATGGAGCGTTTCCCTTCGAGGGGACCGCGGTCTACCGATCGCGATATCCGGACCTGAAGGACGAAGCGAAACTATCGGATGAAGAAATCAAGAAGCTGGGCGCTCTTCTCGCCGACTTGACCAAACGCGCCGGAGACCCCAGCCCTTACCTGGCCGTGCTTATCGCCGATGGCGACCGGATGGGAAAGGCCCTCTCGACTATCGAAAGTGCCAACAATCATCGGAAGTTCTCCCAGGAGATCTCCCGGTTCGCGGGTGAGGCCCGAGACATCGTGAACCAGCATTCTGGGGTCCTGGTCTATGCTGGTGGAGACGACGTGCTGGCTTTCCTACCCGTGGACTTGGCTCTGAAATGTGCCCGCCAGTTGCATGACGTTTTCGGCGAACTCAGGGACGAGACCGGAAAGCCGCTGACCTTGTCGGTCGGCCTGGCCATCGCCCACTTCATGGATAACCTCGAGGACTTGCTCGAGTACGGTCGAGACGCCGAGAAGCACGCCAAGAAACCTACGGTCGAAGATGGTATTCAACATGAGTGCGACGGGCTGGCCGTCCACGTGATCAAGCGCGGCGGCGGACCGGTCGAAATGCGTGCGAATTGGATCGACAAGCCTGACAAGCGCCTCGACAACCTTGCCCGTCTCCTGAATGACGAGGCGATCCCGGGGAAGGTGGCCTACGATCTCCATTGCGTCGCTGACGTCTATGAGAACTGGCAGGACAAGAAGCAACTCGCGGATGCGATTCAGCTCGATGTTCTTCGGATCCTCAAGGCGAAGCAGCCTCGGGAGAGCGGCGGAATGGATGAGGTCAGGAGGCCAATGGCTCAGGTGTCCGATGCTCATTCCCTCCGGCGACTCGCCGATGAGCTTCTCGTCGCCCGACAGATCGCCGTGGCCATTCGCCAGGGCGATGGGCGAAAGCCCGTCGAGGAGGTGAACTCGTGACAACAACAACGATCGAGCTGACGTGCCGCGACCCGATCGTCTCCCGCGACGGACGGCCGTTCGGCAGGAACCAAGGGAACCGAATGCGTTCCCTGCCATGGCCGATGCCGTCGATCGTGGCCGGATCGTTGCGGACTGCGCCGGGGAAGGCGGCGGAAAAGGAGTTCTCGGAAACCACTTCGAAGGAGCTACTCCAGGTTGTCGTCGGCGGGGTCTTCCCAACGACGGAAAACGGCCAGCTCTACCTGCCGGCACCGGACGACTGCGTTGTTCAAAGCGATGGCCGGGTGTTGTACGTCCGTCCCGAAGAACATGTCGAAGGCGCCGGATGCGATTGGCCGGCAGACGGCCTCCGGCCCGTGATGCTGCCGATCGATTGGAACGAGGAAGACTTCAAGCCGAAGCAGGGGCCGGCGTGGTGGCCGGTGGATCGACTCGTGGAGTGGCTGGTCGAACCGGAGAAAATGGTCAAATTCGATCACTCGTTCCTCAGGGCCCCAGAGATCGACGAGCGAACCCATGTCCAGCTCAACCCCGATACCGGAGCCGGTAAAGACGGCATGCTTTTCACGACGGCCGCCCTGAACCTCACCCACTTGCCCCGCTACGAAGACAAACCCGAGCAGGCAGGGCGAATGGCTGGATTCGCGCCGATCCGCCTGATGACCCGTGCCGCGGCGGATGGCTGGACGGAGAAGACTATTACTGATTTGAACACGCTCCACCCGCTCGGCGGAGAGCGGCGATTGGTCCATTGGAAGTCGATTGAGTGGAATCCTTGGCGGTGTCCCGAGGCGGTTGAACAGGCACTCAAGGAATCGAACTACGTCCGGATGGTCCTGGCGACCCCAGCCATCTTCCATGACGGATGGAAACCGGGATGGCTCAAGGAGGGTTTGACCGGCAGCCCCTTCCAGGGCGGTCCGAAGCTGAGACTGGTGGGGTTCACGATCAAACGCTGGCGCGCGGTTTCCGGATGGTCACTCGCCGATCCGCACGGCCCCAAACCGGTGAAGCGGATCGTTCCAGCGGGTGGGGTCTACTTCTTCGAGGTCGAGGGGGATGAGGACGCCTCCGGGCTGGTCGACCACTCGGCTGCGCCCGGTCAGCGATGACGAGCAAGATCGACGCGACGGTTTCGGAATGGTGGTCTGGGGTACTTGGTGCCGGAACACGGGGAGTCCGCACTGATGATGAAGACGCGGATGTACTGGCTGCATTGTCTCTCCCCGACCCATGTCGGCACCGGCCGCGGGGTCGGCTACATCGACCTGCCGATCCACCGGGACAAGGTGACCAACTGGCCTGTCATTCCCGGCTCGGCGTTCAAGGGCGTCTGGGCCGACCATTACAAGGGGTCGGAAGAGAATCGTCGCTCGAATCCTGAACTCAAGGCGGCCTTCGGTTTCGCCTCCAACGTCGATCCCAACGCCTCCAACGCCGGCGCTCTCATTCCGACTGATGCTCGAATCGTCTGTCTACCGGTGCGGAGTTTCCAGGGGACCTTCGCCTGGTGCACCTCGGCGTTCGCGTTGAAGATGTTGCGGCGAGATTTCTTGCTAGCGGCCGGGAAGGATGATCTTCCGGGCCCTGTTGAGCCCAACCCCGAAACGGTCTTTCTTGGGGAGAATCCCGCCCTGATCGAGGATGGCCGAGTCTATCTGGAAGACCTGGACTTCGCCGCCGAGCAGAGCGCCGAGGCCCATCGGTGGGCCAAGTGGATCGCTGACCGGGTCTTCCCGGGCGAAGCATCAACATGGCAAGCCGAGTTTCGGAAACGATTCGCCATCCTTCCGGATGTCGTCTTCGACTTCCTGACCGAAACCGGCACCGAAGTGACGTCGCGTGTTCGGATCTGCGACGAGTCCAAGACGGTCGTCGATGGCCAACTCTGGAATGAGGAATCTCTACCTGCGGAGACGATCCTCGCCGGGCTTATCGCTTGCGATCGGATCTACGAGAAGAATGCCAGCGGTGTCACCCAGGACGGCTTATTGACCAGGTTCGCCCACAATCCGCTGACCCTCCAGATCGGCGGCAAGGCGACGATCGGCCGCGGGCGGGTTCGCTGCGTGTTCACGGAGGTAAACGGAGGTGACGAGTGACCGTCCCGACGACCAGCCAGAAGATGGCGCAGAAGGCATACGAGCGGATCACCGATCAGAAGCCGGACCCCAAATACACGAGCTTCGCCCGCGAGTTCCCCACGCTGGTCCACTCCTGTGGCCTGGCGCAGGCGCTAGCTTTCGCGAGAGCCAAGGGTGAAAAGAGTGAACACCACAAGAAGTACGCCGACGATCTGGCTAAAGTCTTGACCGCCGCCGGTCACGAGCAGGTTGGCTCGGCCAAGGAACTGGCCAAACGCATTCGAGAGGAACGTTCAGTCACATGGTACATCCGGCTCAGCCGGGACGCGCTGGCGGCGGCCGTGTGGTTGAAGCGATACGTCGAGTCGGCCGACGGCAGCACCTCCGTAAATCAGGGGACGTGATCGTGCGAGAGCCAATCATCCAACTCGCTGGCCTCGTGCGGGATCGCAGGCCCGAGGGCCAGCATCCCGGGCTGATCCTCCAGCGATACCTGAAGCCGGTCGCTCAGAAAACTGACTACCCGGACGAAAAGCGGGCACTGCTGCTCGCGGCGATTCAGGCGGCCAAGTGCGAGCCACTCCATCGGATCTACAAGCTGGCCTTCGATCGATGGGCCAGGGACCTTTTCGGAGGCGGTTCGCACCGGTTCGAGGAGCTGAAGTCGGACGGCCGCTTGATCGTCGGGCTCGCTTCCGAGAATGTCCTGGAGACCGGCATCCGTCTCCATCACACTTATGGCCTGCCGTTGATTCCGGGATCGGCGCTCAAGGGACTTGCGGCGCACTACTGCAACCAGGTCTGGGGGCAATCCGACGAGAACCGACGCTTTCGGAGCGACCGGGATTACTACAAATTGCTGTTCGGCACCACCGACGACGGTGGAGTCATCGTCTTCCACGATGCTTGGATCGTCCCCACGAGCCTGGAGAAGGGCTGCTTGCTCCTTGATGTAATGACGCCGCACCACCCCGATTGGCAAATCGACAAGAAGGCACCCACCGACTTCGACAGTCCGACTCCGATCTCATTCCTGTCAGTGACCGGGACCTTCCGGATCGCCATTTCGTGGGCGGGACCTGCCGATCATCCTGAAGCGAAGAGGTGGGCCGACCTGGCATTCAACCTGCTGAAGGAGGCATTGCGAGAGTGGGGAGCCGGCGGCAAGACCAGTAGCGGGTACGGCCGGCTGGTTCCCCTGACTTCGACAACCACCCACCAAGTATCCCGGCCCGCACCAAGCCCAGCGGGCAAACGACCACCGAAGACGCCTGCCAGAGTGCGGATTGTCGCACCCCGCCCCAAGGGCGGATTTGACGTTCAGGAGTCCGGTCGATTGCAGGGCACCCTGACCTTGGGGACGCCACCGCCCGAAATCAGCACGAATGTCGGAGATGAGGTCGCCGTCATCGTCCACAACGACGAGCCAAAGTGTCCCCAGTACCGATGGCCCGATGACAAGCCGAGCAAAACGAAATCCAGCCCCGCCAAGAAACCCCCGAGGGATTTCCGACGATGACAAGGAACTTGATCGTCTCGACATGCGGAGCAAGCCTGCTCATCAATGATGCGTCCAAGGAGATGCGCGCCCTGCTTTCCAGGACGGCGAACACCAAGGGGGACCAACTCGAGAGCGATGAACGGGACCAGATTCTCGGTAGGCTCAGCCAGAGGTCGGACGAGCTGAACTCGGCGGATTCTCGGCAGGTTCGCATCCTCAGCGCCGAGTTGAATGGCATCTTGGGTTTCTACGAGGGCCGGGTTCCGGCGTCGTCACAGGATCAGCACGTCCTGCTTCATACCGACACTTTCCTGGGCGAGAAAGTGGCCGAAGCCCTGCGCGAATGGCTGACGAGCCGGAAGCTTAATGCGACGCGTCAGTGCGCGGAGGGGCTTACGACGAAGACCGTCCATGATTTCCGCGTAGGCATCTCTTCGGTGATCACATGGTGTGAGCAAACTCTCCCTGGTTATCGAGACAGTGGATTTCGCGTGGTACTCAACCTGAGCGGCGGATTCAAGAGCCTCCAAGGCTTCATGCAAACGCTGGGGATGTTCTATGCGGCTGAGCTGGTTTACATCTTCGAGAACAACGATGAACTACTCAGGATTCCTCGCCTGCCGGTCGAGCTAGAACGCTCCGTCGAAGAAGCCGTCCAGCGGCACATCGAGGTTTTCCGGAGACTCTCCCCACCAGGGTCAACGATGCCACGTGAGGACTGTGACGGGATTCCCGAGACCCTGGTCTATGAACTCGACGGCGAAGTCGAGCTGTCCCCTTGGGGAAACTCGTCTGGGAAAGAGTACGACGGCGTCTCTATGGTGAGAGAATCTGGACGCCATGGTCTTCATTGATAAGCCTGTCGGAGAACGTGCAGGCTGACGCCTCGAAGATGTCCGAGGATCGGCGCCTGACCTTCAATGAACGGATGGACGATCTGGCGGTCTTGCTGGAAAAGCGGTTAAGCGTCAAGCGATTGGACTTCAAAGCCCTCAAAGGGAATCCCTGTCCGCCGTCAACTCACGAGTTTGACCTCTGGGCCGACCGGGGAGCATGGCGGGGGTTCGGACATCACGAAGGCAAGCGGTTCATCATTGACGCCATCGGAGAGGGGCTCCATTGAAACGGATGCGATCGCCATGCCAGGATCAAGTAGGTACGTTTTCTACGCCATCGGCGTCTCCCACCCGATCACGCCGGAAGAACCTTTGCCTCCTCTGCCCGAGATCCCGCGCGGCGTCCTCGTGATCGTCGAAGGCCGCGCTCCGATCTGCGCGTACGGGATGGCTTTCCACCGGTTACACGGCTCGCCTGCCGGCGCGATCGCGGTCTATGACCCGCGTCTCGGCGCGGTCGTCGTGGCGTCGCATCACCCTGAGTGGCGGGAGGGCCAGGTTCTTGACGTCACGCCGCCGGGAGCAGGCCACGAATCAGCATAGCCCATGGGAAGGAAGCCGCAGTGACCATCACCGGCAGTAAGACATCTGGCCATTCGGTCGAGCCCGACAAGCCGAGCGCCTTCCTGATCGGTTCGCCGGCCGCATTCGGCAAGCCTGTCTGCCGGCTCGGGCTGGCCTCGCGAGGGGACCGCTACGGGCTCTCAGCGGACGACGTGCTCCACGCCATCGATTGTGGCGTGAACTTCGTGAACTGGCCGGGTGAGGCCGACACGCCCGGCGGTGCGGACGGCGTGAGCGACGCCATCGCAACCCTGGGCACCCGGCGGGAGTCGCTCGTCGTCTGCGTTCAGTTCGGGGCTCGGACCGCGGGCGAAGCGGCTGCCGAGCTCCGCTCGATCCTGGCCATTCTCAAGACGGACTACATCGACATACTGACATTCTATTACGTCGAGCAACCGGCGGAATGGCAGGCCCTGATCGGACATGGAGGTGCCCTGGAGTATTGCCAGGCCGCAAAACGTGACGGTGTCGTCCGGTCGCTGGGAGTCACCAGTCATCAGAGGCCCCTGACGGCCAGGATGGCGCGGAGTGGACTCCTCGACGCCCTGATGATCCGATACAACGCGGCTCACCGCGGTGCTGAGCACGAGATCTTCCCCGTCACCGACAGGATCGGTATGCCGGTGATTGCCTACACCGCACTGCGATGGGGGGCCCTGCTCCACCCAACACCTGCCGACCCGCCCGGCTTCCGCCTCCCGAGAGCACCCGACTGGTACCGATTCGTGCTTCAGTCTCCCTCGATCACGGTGACGCTGGCCGCCCCCTCCAGCCGGGCCGAGCTGGACGAGGATCTGGAGGTGTTGCAATCGCCCGGACTGCTTCCCGCAACTGATTATGCCCGGCTCACCGAACATGGTGACCGAGTCCGGCGGTACGGGGGCAGCTTCCCATAGAGCCTCCCGCCGGACCAGGGTCGTTGCATTTGTTGGGAGGGGAATGCTCCGTGACCCGACGTTCGGCGACTCAGACCTGCTCGAAGGCTCGCAGGGCCGATCCTTGGCTCTCATGAATCTCCACGAGCTTCGTCAGGCCGACGACACCGGCCCCGATCAGCATCTCCGGGGCCATGTTGCATAGCTTGACCTGCCGATCCTGGGCCTGGGCTCGAGTCACAAGTTTGAACAGGACGGCGAACCCTGAACTACTGAGGTAACCGGACCTGCGGAAGTCCACCAGAAGCCGTTTCGACCACTCTTCGGCGGTGACTCGCGCCAGCTCGGTACCGAGTTCCTGGGCCCTCTTCGGACCCTGGAGGTCCTTCGTGAGAATCTCGACGAGGGCAACGTCACCCACCATACTCAAGCGGATATGCTGGAAGTCGGGCGTCGGCATCGGCGGCTCCTCACTGGGCTTTGGTAGGCATTGATCCCCGGGTCGCTCGCCGGCTTCGGAATGCAAGCCTGCGAGGCAGCAAACCGCGGCCGGTGTGAACGCCAACCCGATGATCATCGGGCCGGTATCTGACCAGTGTTCCCAGTCTGTTATCGGTCAAGGATGAAGCGTTGTCCACAGGTCAGTCGGAAGACTCGCCCATAGCTTGTGTCGTTGGGGAGTTTCGAGACGGCGAATCGCCGGGTTGCCTACCGACGGTGTGGGCTGTGACGGAGTCCTGGCGAGACTTCAGGAGCGATCTTCAACCATGTCTCAGAAACCTTCGGATGCTCGCTTTCCGTCAACGTGCTGGAACCGCGTCGTCGCCGCGGCCGACCCCGGCCGTCCCGACGGCCGCGCCGCCCTGGCCGAGTTGTGCCCGCCTACTGGTTCCCGGTCTATGCCCTTATCCGCCGCAGGGGTCACGATCCCGACGCCGCGCTCGACCTGACCCAGGACTACTTCGCCCGCCTGCTGGAGAAGCCTGTCCTGGCCGCTGGAAATGAGCGCGTAAAAGTGACCCACCTGGGGGCAATCTAAGCGCCTAAAACTGACCCACCGCAGCCACCTCCGGTAAGGTGAACGTTCTCACAGCGAACGATTCACCTCACGGAGGGTTAAGGACGTGCTTACGGTGGACGATTACGGTGCCATTCGGCGAGCGCGCGCGATGGCAAATCCATCCGTCAGATCGCCAGCGAATTCGACCATTCGCGCAACACTATCCGCAAGATCCTCAAGCAGGCCGAGCCCAATCCCCTGCCTTCCACCCGGGATCGGCTCGCCCCGCGGTCGGGACCGGTCCAGGCGTTCATCGACCAGGCCTCCGCGACGACGAGGCCGCCCCGCCCAAGCAGCGCCATACCGCCGCCCAGGTCTTCCGACGTCTCCGCGACGAACAGGGATACCGCGGCGGATATGCCCAGGTGCAACGCTATCTGCTCAAACATCGACGCCGGCATCAGGAGACCTTCATCCTCTGGGGCATCTCCCGGGCCGGCGGCTCGAGGCCGATTTCGGTCACATCCAGGTCGACTTCCCCGAGGGGCGTCGCCAGGTTCCCTTCCTCGTGACGGCCTGGGCCTACTCCAACGCTCCCTTCGTCCTGCGCTGCCCTTTGAACGCACCGAAGCCATCCTTGAGGGCATGGTCGCGGCCTTCGAGTTCTTCCAAGCCGTTCCCAAGGAAGTTTGGTGGGACAACCCCAGAACGGTGGCGACCTTGATCCTTCAGGGCGCGAACGGCGGCTCCCTCCGCGGTACGCCGCCCTGGCCAGCCACTATCTCTTCGAGCCCCTGTTTTGCATGCCGGCCCGCGGCAATGAGAAGCCGGACGCCGAGGGCACTGTCAAAGCCGTGCAGCGGCGGTTCGCCACGCCGGTGCCCCAGGTGGCGAATCTCGACGACTTGAACCGGTTCTTTCGCCAACGGTGCCAGGCCGAACGGGAGCGGGTCGTTCAATCACTCTTCGGCCCGTTTCCGATCCAGGACCGCCTCGCCGAGGATCTCGCCGCGGCGGCGCCCCTGCCCAACCACCGGTTCGACCCCTGCGTGATTCACCCCGCAGTGGCCGTGGACAAGTACCAGACCGTGGCCTTTGACACCAACCGTTATAGCGTGCCTCGCCCGTTCGCCTTCCGGATGGTAACCGTCAAGGGCTACGTCGATCGGGTCGTGATCGCAGCGGAATGCCAGATCGTTGCGACTCATTTACGATGTTCAGCTAAACATACAATGGTTCTCGAGCCGACTCATTATCTGGTGGCCCTGGGCCGCAAGCCCGGTGCCCTGGATCACTCGCCGGTCTTCCGCGACTGGAAGCTTCCCGCGGGCTTCACCGACTTCCGTACCGAGCTGGAGCAGCACCACGGCACCACGGCCGGCTCCCGCCAGTTCGCCCGGGTCTTGCAGTTGCTGGGCGAACACCCCCTGACGCGCGTGAGTCAGGCGGTCGAGGCCTGCCGGCGCGAACACCTCTTCAGCGCCGAGGCGGTCATCCAGCGGACCCGAACCCTCGCGGCGATCCAGGCCGCGACCTGCGGTCGAGCGCCCGTGCCTTCGGAGGAGCTCACGGCACCCCGCGTCGAGGTCCCGCTGCCCGATCTCAACCGGTTCGATCAGTTGCTCAACGGCCCGGCCACCGAAGGCCCGACCCGCGTCTCCTGCGCCCAAGGAGGTGTGACATGAACGTGCCCGGGTCCGACTCTCGGGCTCGGACGATTCCCGGGAAGTCCGCGTCTTCTTCATACGAGGAGGTGTGATATGAACAAGTCCGCGTCTTCTTCATACGAGGAGGTGTGATATGAACAAGTCCGCGTCTTCTTCATACGAGGAGGTGTGATATGAACAGGCCCGGGTCCGACTCTCGGACTCGGACGCTCGCCGGGACGGTTTGCTCGAAATCCGCGTCGTCTTGATCCGAGGAGGTGTGACATGAACGTGCCCGAGTCCGACTCTCGGGCTCGGACGGTTTCCCTGGACGCTTTGCCGGCAAGGACCCTGCTCATGGCTGATGTGACGATCGATTTGCTCAAGACCCAGCTTCGGCAGTTGCGGCTGCCGACCATGGTCCGCGAGTTTGAGAAACTGGCCCGCGATGCCGCCGCGACCAACCAGACGTTTACCCAGTTCTTGCTGCGGTTGACCGAGATCGAGCTGGCCGCCCGTTCGGCCAAAGCGATCGCGACGCGAATCAAGAACGCAGGATTCCCGATGATCAAGGACTTCGATACTTACGACTTCAGTGCCATGCCGGGGCTGTCCAAGCCCAAGGTCTTGGAGCTGGGCCGTTGCGAATGGATTGGAGAGAAATCCAACTGTTGCCTGGTGGGGAGTCACGGAACGGGGAAGACTCATATTTCGATTGGACTGGGCCTGGCCGCGTGTCGGGCGGGCCTCCGCGTGCGGTTCTTCACGGCGGCGGCGCTGGTCAGCCAGTTGGAGAAGGAGCAGAAGCAGTACACGCTCGACCGGTTTCTTCGCCAACTCGACCGGGCCCACCTGCTGATCTGTGATGAACTGGGCTACGTCACCCTGAGCCGCGGCGGGGTCGAGCTGCTGTTCCGCGTCTTCGCCGACCGCTATGAGCGCGGCAGCATCCTGGTGACCAGCAATCTGCCGTTCAGCGAGTGGAACCAGATCTTCCAGGGGGGAACGGATGACCGCGGCGCTGCTGGACCGTTTGACCCACCACTGCCACATTTTCGAGATGAATGGTGAGAGCTATCGGTTTCGCGAGTCGATGAAAACGAAGAAGGGCCGGAAGCCCGAGTGAGACGGGGTTACCGCTCTTGCCCAGAGCGGCCATCTTGACGACCAGGGTGGGTCAAAATTACGCGCTCAGGGTGGGTCAATTTTAGACGATCATTTCCAGCCGCTGCCGATCGCCAGAAGGGCCGGTTCCGCGCCTTCCTGCTCACGGATTGCGTGCACTTCCTGGCCAACGCTCGCGACTGGGCGGCCCGGCTCGAGCGCGGCGGCGGTCGGACGTTTGTGCCGATCGATTCGAGAGCGGCCGAGGGTCGTTACGGCGCCGCCGTCTCACGACGTAACGCCCGAACGTCTCTTCGACGCAGCCTGGCGCTGACTCTCCTGGCTGCGGTGTTCGACGCACTCCGCCGCGAGTTCGAGTCCGAGGGGAAGCTGGCCACATTCGAGGCGCTCAAGGTCGTGCTGGAGGGGGCCCGGGCACCGTCCGTTACTCCGAGGTCGCCGCCCGGCTGGGCACCACCGAGGGAGCCGTCAAGGTCGCGGTCCACCGGCTGCGGAAGCGTTATAAAGCCCTACTGCGCGAGCAGATCGCCGCAACAGTGGATGACCCGGCCGAGGTCGACGACGAGATCCGCGCCCTGTTCGACGCCCTGGGTTGAGCCGAACGGACGCTTTCCCGGAGAATGTCGGTAACCTTTTCTTGAGACCTGCTTTACTAAAGGGTAGAGGGTTGTCGACCGCGTCCGGTTCAAGTCCAAGACCAGGTTCGAGCCCATGGGAGGGCCCGCCATGGCCAATGCCGATCCTGACCGCTGCTCGTCCTGCGGCGCCGCGCGGACCGCCAACGCCCCCGATGGCCTCTGTCCCCGTTGCGTGCTCCGCCACGCGACGGAGTCGGACGTCTCGTCCGACGACACGTCCGATCCCGGGTCGTCCCGCCTCGGACCGGTGCTGGAGGCGCTGACGCGGAGCTCGGGCTCCGTGCCCCTCGTCCGTCTGTTCGAAGCCAATGTGGCGGCGGGCGATGGTGAGGACGATCCGGCCGCGCGGCTCGGCTCGTCCGAGATGCCGGCCGTGCCCGGCGACGCCGGCCACCTCGAGCTTCTGGGCGAGATCGCCCGCGGCGGTATGGGCGCGGTGCTCAAGGGCTGCGACCCCGACCTCGGCCGCGACCTGGCCGTCAAGGCCCTGCTGGACAAGCACCGCGACGACCCCCGCCTGATCTGCCGGTTCGTCGAGGAGGCCCAGATTGCCGGCCAGCTCCAGCATCCCGGCATCGTACCGGTCTACCGGCTGGGGACCCTCCCCGACCGCCGACCATACTTCACCATGAAGCTCGTCAAGGGCCGCACGCTGGCGGCGCTGCTGGCCGCGCGTAGAACACCGGCCGACGATCTGCCCCGGTTCCTCTCCATCTTCGAGCAGGTCTGCCGGACGATGGCGTATGCCCATCGCGGGGGGTGATCCACCGCGACTTGAAGCCGTCGAACGTCATGGTGGGCGGCTTCGGCGAGGTGCAGGTGATGGACTGGGGCCTGGCCAAGGTCCTGGCCCGTGGCGAGGAGGACCGGCCGCTGGACGAGCCATCGCGGCCGGACCAGACCGTGGTGGCCACGGCGCGGAGCGGCTCGGCAGGCTCGGATCTCTCGAGCACCGGGTCGGTCATCGGCACGCCAGCCTACATGGCGCCGGAGCAGGCGCGGGGAGATATCGCGCGAGGTCGATACGCGGGTCGACGTCTTCGCCCTCGGCGCGATCCTCTGCGAGATCCTGACGGGCTGGCCGCCGTACATCGGTCGAGTGCCTGCCGAGGTCCAGCAAGGCGGCGCGGGTCGACCTGGCCGAGGCCCTGGCGGATCTGGCTTCGTGCGGGGCGGATGAGGAACTGATCGCGATTGCACGCGACTGCCTGGCCCCCGAGCGGGACGACCGGCCCGGCGACGCGGGCGGCGTGGCGGATCGGATCAGCGGCTACCTGGCCGGCGTGGGTCAGCGATTGCGGGAGGCGGAGCTGGAGCGGACGGCGGCGGTCGCGCGGGCCGAGGAGGCGGAAGAGGCGGCGGCCGTCGAGCGGCGGGCGCGGCGGCTGACACTGGGCCTGGCCGCGACCCTGCTGCTGTTGATCGGGACGGTGGGCGGGGGCTACGCCCGGCTGGAGTCGGAGCGTGCCATCCGCCGCACCGCCACCGAGCGCGCGGTCGCCACGGCGTTGGACCAGGCGGCCGAGCTCCGCGCCACCGCGATGGCGGCTCCGCCCGACCAGCCCGGCCCCTGGGTCGAGGCCCTGGCCGCGGCGCATCGTGCCGAGGACCAACTCCGCCAGGGTGAGGCCGACGAGCCGTTGCGGCAACGTGTGCGACAGGAGGTTGCGGCGATCGAGCAAGGACACGACGCGGCGGACCAGCAGGCCGCCCGGATCGCGGCCGATCGCAAGCTCTTATCCGAGCTGGAATCGGTCCGCGGCAATCTCGCCGAGCACTGGGACCCGAAGCGGTCCGACGCCGAATACGCCGCCGCCTTCAGCCAAGTCGGCCTCGACCTCGACGCCACCAACTCGAAGAAGGCCGGCACCTGGATCGCCGGGCCGGACCGCGCCGATCGAGCTGACCGCGTTCCTCGACGACTGGGCGATGGTCCGCCGCGAGGGCGGAGCCGATGAGAAAGCCTCGGCTCGGCTGGTCGAGGCGGCCCGCGCCGTCGATCCCGACCCCTGGCGCGACGCCCTCCGCGCCGGCCCGGGGCCAAGAGTGCTGCGGCGCTCAAGGCCCTTCACAAGCTGGCCGGCGATGAGAAGGCACTGGAAGCCCAGCCCGCCGAGAGCCTGCGGCTGCTGGCCCTGCGGCTCAAGGCGGCCGGCGACCGGGAGAGCGCGGCGCGGCTGTTGCTGGGCCTGGCGGCTGCGTCCGGACGACTTCTGGGTCAACTACGAGCTGGCCCACTCCCAAGGGACGGAGAGCGGGTCGGCCAAGGACATCTTTCCGCGTCCGGACGAGGCGGTGCGGCACCTGACGGCGGCCCTGGCGGTCCGGCGGGACAGCGCCATGGCCCACAACCACCTCGGCGTCGCCCTGCGCGCACAGGGGAAACTGGTGGAGGCGATCGCCGAGCAACGCGCCGCCATCCGCCTCCAGCCCGACCGCGCCGCAGCCCACAACAACCTCGCCACCTCCCTGCATCCCAGGGGAAGCCGGAGGAGGCGATCGCCGAATACCGCGCCGCCATCCGCCTCCAGCCCGACTACGTCGTGGCCCACTCACAATCTCGGCAATGCCCTGCTAGCCCAGGGGAAGCCGGAGGAGGCGATCGCCGAATACCGCGCCGCCATCCGCCTCCAGCCCGACTACGTCGTGGCCCACTACAACCTCGGCTACGTCCTGCTGGCCCAGAGGAAGCCGGAGGAGGCGATCGCTGAATTCCGTACGGCGATCCGGCTCAAGCCCGGCTACACCGAGGCCCACGCCAACCTCGGCATCGCCCTGTGTGCACAGGGGAAACTCGATGAGGGGCTCGCCGAGTTGAAGTCGGCCCGTGATCGAGGCGGACCGAGCCTCGAACAGCAGCTTCCTGGCCTCGGCCAGCGAATTGCCGCAGTAGAGCGGCAAGTCCGCCTCGCGCGATCGGCTGCCGATTCTGATCAAGGGTCAGGACAGACCAGCGAGCCCGGCGGAAGGCATCGAGTTCGCAGATCTCTGCTACACACAGGGCCTGTACGCGGCCTCCACGAGACTCTATGCGGAAGCATTGAAGGCCGACCCGAAAGCTCGGCGATGATCGCCGTACCCAGCACCGCTATAACGCCGCCTGCGCCTTGGCCCTGGCCGGTTGCGGGAAAGGCAAAGACGATCCCGCACCCACCGAATCCGCGCGGGCCAAATTGCGCGGCCAGGCCCTCGACTGGCTCAAGGCCGAGCTGGTAGCGTGGAGCTCGATCGTGGACAGACGGTGGCGCAGAGTGCGGGTAGCTGTCGCGCAGATCCTCCAGCACTGGAAAGTCGATACTGACCTGGCCCACGTCCGCGATCCGGATGCTTTGAACCAACTCCCCGAGCCCGAACGGAAGTCCTGGCAGGCCCTCTGGGCGGACGTCGACCGCCTGCACCAGCGGGCTGCGGGAAAGCCTTGAAGACCCGCTCGAGTGACCTGATCGCTCCACGGAGTTCAGCGGCCCGCTCAGGTTCGACGCGTGCTGACGTTTGAAAGCCTCACCCGGCATCGGTCGGCATCCAACACGTAATAATCAACGGCACAGCCGTTGTCCAGGAGGGCCGGCACATCGGAGCAAGGCTAGGCCAGATCGGGCGTGGACCTGGTTATTCCGGCCTAGAAATCCATCTCCGGGTCCGATGACCGGGACGAGATCGTCTCGCCGACATCGAGTGGCCGAACGTTTTCGAAGTAATCACGAAACACGCTCTGGAACAGGCGACGAATCCGGTATGATTCCCGTTCCACGTGTCTTCAATCGAACTACACAGCGATCGGTATCGGCGAACAGTATCTTTACCAATGATGGATTTAAACGATTCTCACGTACGAATTCCATGCCAGATCTGACCCCGTCTTTCGCCCCGATGTTCATGATCGCCAGGTGATCGGAGAAGACTTCGGTGATAGTGCCTGTCACCGGCTTGGTAAGCAGGTACGGGGACCATTCTTGCGGGACGTCGGGGAGGTCCTTCGGCGGTTCATGCTGCAACGTATCCTCTAATGAGAATTCTCCGCTCCTCATATATTTCGGGACGCCTCCCTGGTTCACGACGTTACAGAAGCCCAGGCGATGCTTCTCGGGAATCAAGTACCATCGCTTGTCCCACCGGACCGGAACGAAATTGTTATACATCATCTGCCGAAGATCGGAAGAAAAGGGTCCCTCCGGGACAAGCCGCAGGACACCGTCCACGACCGTGCATGCGCCTTGGCTCTCGTATCTGTCCCGAGCATGTGGATCGTCACTTTTCTCATGGCTACGCCATCCAAACTGATACCGACCGGGCAAGCTGACGAGGAGGTGCTCGTAAACGGAGCCGTTTCCATAAATGAAGTCGCCAGCCAACTCCGCCAGGTCAAGGGCCACCGATCGTCCGGGCTTAAGAGTAACGACCACTTCGCGGCAAGGATTGAACGGTCGCGAACCTATTCTCCTCGAAGACCGTCTCTCTCGGCCTCCAAGAGGTCCGAAAGCGGCATCTTCCGGGGCGCAAACCCATCGGCGGAGACGTGAATCCAAGGTCCCTGGAAGGTCGGTCGGCCCGACCTCTGGTCGCCCCGCTGCTCTTCCCACACGAAGAACCGGTGGTCGAATATGGCCCGGCCGTCGGGCCAGGTGACGGCGTCCGAATCGTCTCCCAGTTCGGGGGCGAGATTCAGGTTGTCGATCACGACTCGTGCAAGGCTGATCGGCTTCTTGTCGGCTGCTCTGATGATGCGGAATCTGAGCTCGAACCGCTGTCGCTTGAGCTCGTAGATCACTTTGGGCTCCGCCTTCGCCGTCTCGACCTTCGCGGCGAGGAGGGGGCGTGATCCTCGGTCGCCGGCCCCTCTCCCTCGGTCGAGCGTTACCCAGGCCAGTGCGACCACGAGGCCGATGTTGAGCAGGACCGAGATCCAGAGAGTCGCGGCTCGTAGCCTGGGCAGTCGCATGGAATGCCTCAATGCCAGTCCGGAGTTCAACAAGCCTGATTATCAATGGTCGCCGTACCGTTCATCAAGGCAAGACCGAGAGCTCGATATGCGTCGCGCGGGCTGGAGTGCGGTAGACGCGCTGGGTCGCGGCGGTATAGTCCGACGCCTTGGCCTCGAAGATGTTGGGGACGAACTTCTGAGGATTGCGGTCGATCAGGGGGAACCAGGTGCTCTGGATCTGCACCATGATCTTGTGCCCCTTCTTGAACCGGTGGTCGGTCCAGTGAAGATCGATCGGATAGTGCTCCACCTGACCGGAGGCGACGGGCTCGGGCTTCTCGAAGCTCTTGCGGAACCGAACGCGGTAGACCTCGTTGGCGATCATGAGCTGGTAGCCGGCGAGCGGTTCATTCGGCGTCTTCGGGATAGACGTCGATCAGCTTGACGATCCAGTCGCCGTCGGTCCCGCTGGTCGAGGCGAAGAGCTGCGCAGACGATCGGGCCGACGACGTCAACGTCTTGAGCCAAGGGCTCGGTCTCGTAGCTGAGCACGTCGGGGCGAAGGTGGACGAACCGCTGATCCTGGACCAGCCACTCGGTCCACTGGCGATTCGCATACAGCGGCGAGATCGGCCGGGCGTAGTAGGGCACGGGCTTGGCCGGGTCGGAGACGTACTCATCGAAGCCCGGTTTTTCGCCCTCGGTGACGGGCGGAGGGTCGAACGCCAGCCGTCCCCCTTCGTTGCAGGAATAGCCTGCGCGGTCGAGGCCCCTCGGGGCGGCCACTGGTCGTACGACTCCCACGCATTGGCCCCGGTCCGGAAGCTGATGACTTCGGGGAAACTCGCCACGACCGGCATCCCCACCTTTTCCTTCGCCGTCCCACCGCCGAATTCCTTGTCGAGGTCGATCGGCCGATCCTTCAGGTAATGGGCGAAGAACGGGACCTGGATCTTCTCGCGGTATTGCCAGGCCGTGGGCGCATCGAACTTGATCGGCCCGAGCCGGTCGCCGGCCCCGTTGCTCCAGCCGCCATGGTTCCAGGGCCCGACGACCAGCGTGCTTTTCCGGTCGGTGTCCTGCTTCTCCCAGGTCTCGTAGATCTTGAGCGGGCCGTAGAAATCTTCCTGGTCCCACCAGCCGGCGACGTTGAGCGTCGGGACCTTCGGCCGGGTCAGGAACCGCGCGACGGCCTGCTTGCGCCAGAAGGCGTCGTAATTCGGGTGGTGGACGAAGTCATTCCAGGTCGGGAGCTTCTCGTGGAAGTAGCGCTCGTTGGCCGAGGAGAGCGCACCGAGCGCCAGGAACCACTCATACGTATCGCGACGGTCGAACTGGAAGAACTTCATGCCCCGGACGCTCTCCATCCGCGCGACGTATTCGAACCCGTAGCTGAGCCGGAACGCGCCGTTGTGGTGGAAGTCGTCGCCGAGGAACATGTCCGCGGGCGACGCCTGGGGCGATGCGGCCTTGAGCGCCGGGTGCGGCTCGAGCAGGGCCATGACGGTCAGCCAGCCGTCGTAGGAGACGCCGAGCATGCCGACGCGCCCGTTGTGCCCGCGGACATTCTTGATCAGCCAATCGATCGTGTCATACGCGTCGGTCCCCTCGTCGATCGCCTTCGGGTCGGCCGGGTCGCGGGGGCCCGGATCATGGCGAACTCCCCCTCCGATCGGAACTTTCCCCGGATGTCCTGGAAGGCGAACAGATACCCGTCGTCGGCCAGCTCCTTGAGGCTCGTCTGGAACATTGCCGTCCGGTTGTCGATGCCGTATGGAGTCCGCAGGAACAGGATCGGCAGGTTGCCCCGCGCGGCCTTGGGCGAGAAGACCAGGGTGTGAAGCTTGACCCCGTCGCGCATCGAGACCATCGCCTCGGCGGTCTCGAAGCCCGGTACCTCCACCGGCGCCGCCGCGACTACTCTGGACCCAGAACAAGACCGCGGCGATTGCCCACCCGGCCGTCGCGCCCGGCAACCGGAACCTTCCCAACAACGTCGTCACAGGTCAAACTCCTCAAGTAGGGTGGGTGAAACCCACCAGTCGCATTCGGATTCACGGTGGGTTTCACCCACCCTACAAAACGCCGGGCTTCCGTGCTTCGATCGATCAGGCCGGACGGCATGCCTCGGCCTGCGACTTCGAACTTCTCGGGGTCGTAACCCAGCAGGTGGCGCTGGCAGATCAGCAGAGCCACGTTGGGCGGTACGTCGTCAACCCACGTCGGGTCACCCTCCTTCAATTTTCGGTAGACATCGTGCGAGAAGATGCTCAGGTATTCCGACTTGTAGTCGCGGATCGGCTGGATATGCCCACTCTCGACCAGGAAGTTGTAGAGATGCTGGAGCTTCGGGGTCACCCGGAAATCGGCGGCGGTCGCGGCAACCCCGGCGACCGGGATCAAGGAGCGGATGCACGTAGAGCTTCAGATCATTCTTGAACATCCTTCCGAACGATTCGAGGATGCCTCCGGCGAGGTCCGTGTAATACTTCTCCTCGAAGATCTCGCGGAGCGTGGGCACGCCCATCACCAGGCCGATGAGCTTGGTGGTGTGGCTCTGGAGGTAGTTGGCCAGCCGGTAGAACTCGCCGAACTTGGAGACCATCACGGTCTGGCCGATCGCCCGGATGATGTCGACGCGATCGAGATAATCCCGGTCGTCGATGACGTCCCCTTCTTGAAGGTGGCGGAGGGTCATCTCGGCGACGACCAGGATGTCCTCGCCCTGGTTGGCCGGCTCCTCCTGGAACTGGGCCAGGGCGCAGTGGAGCATGTCCACGGTCTGGTTGGTCACCGGCCGGAACCGGCCGCGGAGGACCAGGATCGGCCGCTTGTACAACGCCTCGGCCGGCTCGACGACCTTGCCGTCGGCCGTGAACATGGCCGCGTTGGTCAGGCCGGAGTGCACCAGCCCCAGGCTCATCAGGCGGTTGTCGACCCGCTCGAAGGCCGCCCCGGAGAACTCGATCAGGTCGACCTCGATCCGCTCGCTCGACAGGTTGTCGAGCAGGTGCTGCAAGAGGGCCCTCGGGGCGGCCTCGTAGAGCGCGGCGTGGACCAGGTTGACGCCCAGGATGCCCACGGCCTCCTGCTGCAAGGTCGTTTCGCGGTCCAGCAGGGTGACGTGCAGCAGGATCTGGGAGGGCTCGGAGCCGGGCCGGACCTGGAACCGGATGCCCATCCAGCCGTGCCAGTTCGTCCTTGCGGGTATAGCTCTTGGCGGCGACGGTGTCCGCGAAGACGAAGAACCGGGTGCTCTCGCCGCGCTTCGCCGTGAGGCGCTCGGTCATGAGGCCGTATTCATGGTCCAGCATCGTCTCGAGCCGCTGACGGCTGACATAGCGGCCGGAGGCGCCGTAGATGGCGTCCGAGACCGTCATGTCGTACGCCGAGATGCTCTTGGCGATCGTGCCGGCCGCCCCGCCGACCCGGAAGAACCAGCGCGCGACCTCCTGCCCCGCGCCGATCTCGGCGAAGGTCCCGTATTTCGTGTTGTCCAGATTGATCTGGATGGCCTTCTGGTGCGTATCCAGCGGGTTGGTCTGCATCGGATCTCTGCTCCGGGGTGCTGGAATTCGCGTCGTCTCCCTCCGCGCCGCAGGGGTCGTTCGAACCGCTCAGTATCGCGCCGACTCGACCGCCTCGACGGCTCGATCGCCCAGCGCGGCGACCACGACTCCGAGCACGGCGAACCGCTCATCCTTCGTGGCTCCGCGGACATATCGGGCGTAGATCTGCTGGGCGATCACGGCGATCTTGAACAGGCCGAAGACGTAGTAATAGAGCATGTTCGAGACGTCGCGGCCAGTCGTTCGCCCGTAGCGCTCGGCGACCTCGCGCCGGGTCAGGCTGCCGGGCAGGGTCGTCGGCCCGACGAGGAAGTCGCCGGAGCGGCTCCGGGTCGCCCGGCTCGATCCAGTAGCCGAGCGTCGTGCCCAGGTCCATCAGCGGGTCGCCGACCGTGGCCATCTCCCAGTCGAGCACGGCGACGATCCGGGTCAGGTCGCCGGGATCGAGCACGAGGTTGTCGAACTTGTAATCGTTATGGACGAGTGCGGCCCCGGACTCGCCCGGCCGGTTGCCGTCCAGCCAGGCCGCGGCCCGCTCCAGGCCCGGGAGATCGTCGGTCTGGGCGTCCCGATAGCGACGGGTCCATCCCGTCACCTGGCGGTCGACATAGCCCTGCGGTTTGCCGATATCCCCCAGCCCGGCCGACTCGTAATCGAGCGCGTGCAGCCGGGCCAGGTTGTCCACGAGCGACTCGCCGAGCCGCCGCACCGTCTCGGGAGCCATCGGCCGATCGGACGCGGGCGGCCGGCGGATGATGATCCCGCGCCTCCGCTCCATCACGTAGAACGGGGCGCCGAGGACGCCCTCATCGTCGCAGTACAGCACCGGGCACGGGGCCGGCTCGTAGACCCGGCAGAGGCGGGACAGGATCCGGTACTCGCGACCCATGTCGTGCGCCGTCTTGACCCGGTTGCCGAACGGCGGCCGTCGCAGGACCAGCTCCCGATCGCCCAGGCGGAGCAAGTACGTGAGGTTCGAATGGCCGTGGCGGAACTGCTCGACGACCAGCGGCCCCCCGGCGTCCGGCAGTTGGGCCGCGAGATAATCCGCCAGCCGGGCCTCGTCCAGTTGCTCGCCGTCCCGGACCGGGCCGGCCTCATCGATCGCGAAGCTCATGGTCGGTCTCCGTCAGTTCGTGGTGCGGGCGTCCCTGTCGTTTGAGGATGCGTTTGGCCACGACGGCCTTGTGGACCTCATCGGGCCCGTCGTAGATGCGGGCCGCACGCTCCTGGCGATAGAACCAGGACAGCACCGTGTCATCGCTGATCCCCAGCGCACCATGGACCTGGATGGCGCGGTCAACAACCTCTTGCATGACTCCGGCGACGTGGAACTTGACGAGCGAGACGGCCTCGCGTGCCGCCTCCATGCCGTGGACGTCGATCGTCCAGGCGGCGTGCAGGACCAGGAGCCGGGCGGCCTCGATGTCGGCGAGGCTCTCGGCGATCCAGCCCTGCACGGCCTGCCGGCTGCCGAGCGGGTCACCGGGGGCGAGCGGACGCGCGGCCGCCCGCCGGCACATCAGATCGAAGGCGCGTCGGCAGACCCCGATCCATCGCATCGCGTGGTGGATCCGCCCCGGACCCAGCCGCGCCTGGGCCATGGCGAACCCGGCTCCCTCCTCGCCGAGCCGGTTCTCGCTCGGCACCCAGCACCCCTCGAAAGCCAGCTCGGCGTGACTGGCCCAGTCGTCCCCGGCATGCCCCATGCACGAGATGTTGCGCACGCGGCGGAATCCCGGGGTGTCCGTCGGGACGATCAGCAGGCTGGCCCGTCGGTGAGGATCGGCCTCCGGGTCGGTCACGGCCATGACGATGGCGAAGCGGGCGCCGTCGGCCGCGGAGGCGAACCACTTGCGGCCGTCGATGACGTAGCCGTCGCCGTCGCGGACGGCTCGCGTCCCCATCCAGACCGGGTTGGAGCCGGGGAAGTCCGGCTCGGTCATGGCGAAGCAGCTCCGGACTTCGCCCCGCGCCAGGGGCATCAGCCAGCGCGCTTTCTGCTCTTCCGTGGCGAACTCCTGGAGGAGCTCCATGTTGCCCGCGTCGGGTGCCTGGCAGTTGAAGGCATAATGGCCCAGCGGGCTCCGGCCCAGCTCCTCGCCGACCAGTGCGAATTCCCGCAAGGTGAGCCCCATCCCGCCGCACGACCTGGGGAGTTGCGGAGCCCAGAGGCCCTTCGCCTTGACCTGCTGCCGGACCGCCGCCAGGGCCGGCACCAGCTCCGCGAAGGGCCTCGATCCCAGCCCCGATTCGAGCGGATAGACCTCCCGCTCCAGAAGTTCCCGGATCGTGGCCAGGATAACTTGCATCGGATCGGGGATCGAGAAGTCCATCCGGGGCCCCTCCGGCCGGCAGAGCGGTTGGTCCATACGCATCCCGATCCTAGTATTTGGCTCTCATGCGTTACAATCGGGCGTCGCATTCCGTCTCGACAAGCCGGTTTGAAAAGAACGCCGATGCCTGAGATCATGAATGGTGTGGGTTGATCCAGTAGGGAGGATGTGATGAATCCGCCTGTCATGACGCTCGGCGAGAGCTGGCGTGACCATTTCTTGGCCGGCATCACCGGGATCCATAGTCTGGCCAGCCTTGCGGATGCGGGCATCGTGCCGAAGTCGGACCCAACACCCGAAACGCTGGTCCGCACCCTCCAGACCATCGCCGATGGTCGCTTCGAGACCACCGGAGACATAAAGATTGGCAACCCGCCCGTCCCGGCGTTGGTCAGCGTGCCACCCCCGCTCTCACCCGAGGCCGATTACTTGCTGATCGGTTTGAATGCCGAGACGGCACGGGGTCGATTTGCGAGTGTGCCAAGCGGAGGTGTGGTCTTCGAGGATCCAATCTGGGCCCTGCTCGCGGCCCTCGCCGTCTCCCGAAAAGATCGAACGCCGGTGGCTGTTCCCTGTGCAAGAGACAACCAGGACTTATGGGAACGCGTTCTCCTTGTTGCCAGTGCGGTCGAGGAGCGTTGCTATCAGCCCGAGGACTTCTTCGAAACCAATCGAGGATTGGATCCCACCATCGAGGGTCCCCAGGTTTGAATTACTCACAGTCTGCTCGGAGCAAGTCGCGGAGCTTCGTCGCCGAGGGGTTCAGGCTCTGAAGGTATCCCGGCCGCCGAAGTTCTTTGAACTCTATCAGCCGCCCAGCCAACGGGCGGGAGTCGCATGGTCAGGAGACTTTGCCACAACGGTCGTGCGTCGTCCTTGAAGCGGGATTACCTTACTCCGCCTGTAACGCCCCCGGAGATTCCTGCAAGGTCAAGCCGCCGTTCGAAATCGTGATGGCCACGAAGGTGGCAGCGGAGATTCGCTCTGATTACGCTCTCATTTCTTGGCTTTGCTAATGGAGTCGCTCCTGGAGCGGGAGCTGAGCGATGGGGGAGCGCGGGGATCGAGAGCCTGCCGCTGTACCCGGAAGGCCGGGCGTGCCGCCGACCGACGGCCCGAAAGGTGCTCGACCTGTTCGAGGACGTGCAACGGTATGAGTTGTCAGCGGGCCGCCGCCCGGCCGTGGTCTTCACGACGAAGTTGAGCCGGTTGCAACGCCGAGTGCTCCGGCTCTTGAAGATGAGGAGGGCCTACGACACCTGACCTCACTCAGTTGGGAGAAGAGCCTTCCGACATTTGTGGGATGTTGGTAGAATCGAGCGTCATCCGTGCGTCAAGCCGATCGTCAATGACTTTAGCGGGCTGGCGACTGCCTTCCGAGAGGTGCGCCCCAATGCGAATGATGCTCACTGGCCTTGCAACGATCGCCGTTGGCTCCCCTCGCATCTGGCGAAAGCGGGCTCTTTACGTGCGCTTTGCACCACCGCCGTTCTCTTTGGTTGGCTGACCATCCGTCTCGCAATCCGTCTCTCGGTGACCTATTTGCCGCCGGACGATGTGGTCGGGCTAAGCCGCAACTACCAAACCGTCGCGACTGTCGCGACCGTCCAGTGTGCTCCAGTCGATCTACCGCGACTGGAAGAACGGGTCCGCAGAACGGCCCAGACGGTGCTCCCGTCCGTTGTCGCAGTCAGATGTCCATCTGACAAGCCATTGGAGAACAATTACGCCTCGGGGGTGATCATAACCGCCGACGGGATCGTGTTGTCGCAGGGGCACGTCAGCCACTGGAAGTTTAGGGACACGAATCGACCGGGCCGTTCGCCGACTGGCTCAGCGGGCGACAGGACAACGGTCATTCTCCACGACGGCCGTGAGTGTCCTGCCGAACTGCTCGGGCGCGAATCGCACTCATGATGTCTCTCTCCTGCGGCTGCTCGCGCCTGGTCCGTATCTGCACGTGCCCATCCGCGCCACGGCTCCCGTCGCAGTGGGCGACTGGGTTCTCAAGATCGGTCACCCGCTCGGATACCGGAAGGGCCGATCCGCTCCCGTGCGGCTCGGCCGTGTGACCGATGGGACGGCGGAAACCTTCGGTACCGATTGCATGTTGACCGGCGGCGACTCGGGCGGCCCTTACTTCAGTCTCGACGGACAATTGGTGGGAATCATGTATCATGGCAACGAAGACCTAATGCTCATGTATCTTCATGATGCGAGCTTCTACCGACGCAACGTGGGGTTGACCTTATTCAACGTCACGGGAAGCAAGCTCATCGACTCTCTGCTTGACGCGATGCGCCGTGGAGAGATCTCCCCGTTCGACCACGAGGAATACGTCCGAACCGACCGCGAATTGGCCAACAGCGCACGTCTACAACCGGCGGACTTCTCCCAGGGCTCCGCATCGTTGGCTCAATACCGGTCGATCGTGGAGCCGACTCTCGCTAGCGTCGTCGTTGTGCTGAACGCGGGAGTCGCCGTCGGTCTTGGCACAATCGTCGGTGCCGAAGGGTGGGTCGTCACCAAAGCGAGCGAATTGCCTGGCCGACCCACGTGCCGTCTTCCGGATGGCAAGGTTGTGTCCGCCCGAGTCGCTGGAGTCGACCCGGCATTTGATCTGGCCTTGCTCTCGGTGCCGGCAACGGACCTGAAGCCGGTGCGGTGGGCTGATGACTTCAATCCCCCCGTCGGAACGCTCCTGGCAGCCGTCGGCACGGAGCAGCCCTTGGCGGTCGGCGTGGTTAGCGTGCCGCGTCGCGATCTCGGTGCGCCGGTTCGTCCGACCGACACCCTGCCATTACGGGTACCCGCCGGCCGCCCGGGAATCTACGGAAACCTGCGGCCGATTCGCGGTTACTCGCTGCGCGCCGCGTTCGGCTTACCGCGAGCGACTGCCTATCATGTTTGGGACGTTTGTGGTCTGGCCTGCTTCAGCCGGCGTTAGACCATACGATCTTTTGTATAGTCTCAACGGCCGCCGAATCGTGGCCGAAGAAGACATACTCGAAGCGGTGAATCACCGACAGGCAGGGGACGTCGTGCCGGTCCGTCTCGAAAGGGCCGGGAAAATGATGGATCTGCAGCTCCCCCTGGCACCGGAAACGCTTTGCGACACCAACTACCGGGCAGACGGCTTTCCCACGGTGATCGAGTGCGCCGTGCCTTTCTATTCCTACGAGTGCGGGGGCCCCATTGTGGATCTCACCGGGCGCGCTATCGGGATCACGATCGCCAGGCCTGGCGCGCACGGCGGCATGGTCATTCCAGGAGACTGCGTTCGGAAGTTATTGCCAGATTTGCAGAGCGGCCGATTAACCGGAAACTGGGCGCCGGTTCGTCCTCCTGGTGAGGTGGACTTCTGAAACTGGGCCACTCGAGATGTTAAACTGATCGAAGGTCTCTGATTCATCCCGCGGAGCGTTATGAGAGGCACACGCAAGCGCGATTGAGCAGCCTTCAAGGGCCAAGTCGCCCTGATCCCGCCAAGCAGACCAGGACTCTCGCCGAGCCGTCCGGAGCGTTTCAGGTCCACTCCGTCCAGATCAGCCAATGGAAAAAGCAACTCCTCTGCCCAATGAGACTCAGCCGGCTTCGCGTTGTTCGTTGTCCATTCGCTACGGGAAGGCCAAGTTCGAGGAACAATTTGGGAGGGCAGTCATGTAGATAATATATTAATATAACAATATGATATAACCTGCAAACGATGGGATTCGGACTGAGGCTGACTCCGGGTCTTCCCTCGAGGAGCGTCCCCACCGCTACTTGGGCGAGCGGACCCCGGCCCAGGTCGTGCTGGCGGGAATCCGGACCGGTTGGAGCGGGGAAAGGCCTTAACAAATACCCCCCGGTCGAGTGGTCCAGTATTTGGGGGTCCACCTCAGCGAGTCGGTAGCGAGGAGATTGAGCTATGAAGTTTGTATCACTGGAAGGGACAACGATGACAGTGCCCGAGCTAGTCGAGCTGGCCAGGGGCGAGCCTATCATTCTCACTCGAGACGGCCAGCCACTGGTGTCCGTCAGGGATGTGTCGGGCTCGGATTGGGAGTCCGCGGCGCTGGCCCGTGACCCGCGATTTGCCGCAATCATCGAGAAATCGCGTCGCTCCTACCAGGAGCAGGGCGGCATCGGCATCGAGCAGTTGCGTCGGGAGCTCAGCCTGGAGGAGAGCGAACACGGCGCCGCCTCCGCTGAATGAGCCGGCGCCGCTGCCGGTCCTCCAAGCTGCATTGGTTCATCCTGGCCAGTCGCGGTATTTCGTGGTCATGGATGCAATGGCCTGTCGGTGGTTAAGATGGTGGATCTTCGAAAACCAAGGAGATCCCATGGCACTATCCGACTGGCTATTCGGCCGCAGGCTGGCGACGCTGGAAGAGGAGAACCAGCGCGTCGGCGTGCTGGCCGGCATCCCGATGCTGGGCCTCGATGCGCTGGCCTCCGCGGCCTACGGTCCCGAAGCCGCGCTGACGCTGCTGATTCCCCTTGGGATCGGCGGGGTGCGGTACATCGGGCCGATCACCACGTTGATCATCGGGCTGCTCGCGGTGGTCTACTTCTCCTACCGGCAGACGATCGCAGCCTACCCGCATGGCGGCGGGTCGTACACCGTGGCCAAGGAGAACCTCGGCACCGGCGCGGGACTGCTCGCCGCGGCGGCGCTCTTGCTCGACTACGTCCTGGTGGTGGCCGTCGGCGTCTCGGCGGGCGTCGGCGCACTGGTCTCGGCCCTGCCGGTGCTCCAGCCGTACACGCTGACGCTCTGCCTGGTGATCCTGGCGATGATCACGATCGTGAACCTGCGCGGGGTGCGCGAGTCGGGCGTGGCGTTCATCGTGCCCACGTACCTGTTCGTCGTCTCGCTCCTGGGGGTGATTGCCGTCGGGATCTTGAAGACGGTCACGACGGGCGGCCACCCGGTGCCGGTGGTCCCGCCGCCGACTCTTCCCTCGGTCGCGACGGTGGCGCCCTTGTGGCTCCTGATGCGTTCCTTCGCCAGCGGATGCACGGCGATGACGGGCGTCGAGGCGGTCAGCAACGGCGTCAGTGCCTTCCGGGAGCCGGCGGTCCACTACGCCCGACGCACCCTGACGGCGATCATCGCACTCCTGGCCATCCTGCTGGCCGGCATCGCCTACCTGTGCCAGGTCTATGGCGTCGCTGCCACCCCGCCGGGAGAGGCCGGATACGACAGCGTGTTATCGCAGCTCGTGGCCGCCGTCGTCGGCAAGGGTGTGTTTTACTACGTCACGATCGGGTCGGTGCTGGCCGTGCTGGCGCTCTCGGCCAACACGAGTTTCGCCGATTTCCCACGGCTCTGCCGGGTCATCGCGCAGGACGGCTACCTGCCCAGCGCGTTCGCCCACCGGGGCCGACGGCTCGTCTACTCGCACGGCATCCTCGTGCTGGCCGGCCTGTCGGGGGCCTTGCTGGTCGTCTTCCGCGGGATCACCGACAGCCTCATCCCGCTGTTCGCGGTCGGTGCGTTCCTGGCCTTCACGCTCTCGCAGGCCGGCATGGTCGAGCACTGGCGCAAGATCGGCAGCCCGGCGGCTCTCCGATCGATGGCGATCAACGGCCTCGGAGCGGCCTGCACGGGAGTGACCCTGATCGTCGTCCTGGTCTCGAAGTTCGCCGAGGGGGCCTGGATCACCGCCTTGCTCGTCCCCGCGCTGCTGTTGATGTTTGCCAGCGTCCATGCCCATTACAAGACCGTTGCCCGCGAGGTCATCAGCCACGACCCGCTCGACGCCTCCGGCCTGAAGCCGCCGATCGCGCTCTTGCCGATCCGCGGCTGGAGCGCGATTACCCGCAAGGCCCTTCGGATGGCGATGAAGATCTCGCCGGAGGTCTACGTCCTCCACATCGCGGGAGACGAGCAGACGGTCCTCGACCTGGAGGACACCTGGGCGCAGCGTGTCCGCAAGCCGGCGCAGGAGGCCGGCGTGCCCGCACCGCAACTGATCGTGATCTTTTCCCCATTCCGTCAGCTCTATGGGCCGCTGATGCAGGTCGTCGCCGACATTCAGAAAGCCCACCCCAATCGCGACCTCGCCGTGATCGTCCCCGAACTGGTCGCGACCAAGTGGTATCATTATATCTTGCACAACCAGACTGCGGCCGTAATCAAGGCGTACTTGCTCTTTAGCGGTCTCCGTCGCGTCATCGTGGTCAACGTCCCGTGGTATCTCTGCGACTGAACGCCGCCTGTCGATTGAGCCGTCAGTCCATCAGCCAGTCGTCTTCGATCAATGACGCCTCCACGCGGATCGTGGCCCTCGGGTATTCGTCGAGGAGCCGGGCATAGATCGGCACGGTCTTCAGCAGGCGGCGGAGCCTGCGCCGAGTCCCCCATCGCGCCAGCCCGCGATGGTACTCGCGGCAAACGCGCAGCGGAATGCTCACGGCCGTATCCCGACCCCTGGCATCGCCCTGCTTGCCGCCCATCGTGAGCATTAACGCCCAGCAACCCAGCAGGAGGACCATCAGGACCTTCGAGTTTGGAGCGTTCCTGCGCGGCATAGGTCCGCTCGCATTGGACGTGGAATTGGATCACATCCCGCGTCGGACGGCCCGATTGCGCACACATCTCTCCCCACGGCAATGCCCCTTCGGCCAGCAGCCTGCGAATCGTGTCGATGGCCCCGGATTCGTAGGAGCCGAGGCCCGCGTTGGCCCGCAGCTTGCTCAACGAGGGAACCTGAACGCTCTGGCCGCACCCGCACGGGATCGTTGTCCCCGCTTCCGAGGCCTTCACGACGGACTGCCTACCGCATCGACATTCGAGCTGATATTCCATGGCAGTGTCTCATGTTGAGTCCTGTGAGCTCGAGGACAAGCCTTGTGCCCCGGCGCGGAACTACTCAGAGTCTGTTCCAAGAGCCCCCAGGGGCGGGATCGTCTAGCTCGGGGCGTCAGCCCCGAGTACGCTGTACTCAGCCACCCGTGATTCCCCCTCTGCCGCCGCAAGGCCCGGCGATGCCGGGCCTTGCGGCGGCGCAGAGGGGAAGATTGCTGCGTCGTCTGTACTCGGGGCTGACGCCCCGAGCTAGACGATCCCGCCCCCATTCGGGGGCTCGAATGACTTTTCGGAGCAGACTCTCATAACCTCAGTCTATGCGCACGATCCTATCGGAAACCAGCGTGAAGGGAAGAGTATCGAGGCTGGTCGGAGAAAGATGGGGAGCGAATGTTTGAACCGATACTGCTGGCTGAAGTCGTGGAGGGGCGCTGGAGGCCCGGGATCGGCGACCCGACTGTCATGGGCTGGGTGACCGTGGCCGCCTACTTCGTTGCAGCGATCGGCTGTTGCCTGGCCGCCTGGCGGGAGCCCTTGCCCGACGGTACTCGGCGGCCTCGCTGCGCGGCCGTCGAAGTTCTGGCTGTCGCTGGCCGGCCTGATGGTCGCGCCTGGGGATCAATAAACAGCTCGACCTCCAGAGCCTGGCCACCCAGATCGGGCGGGACGTGATCAAGGCGTGGGAACTGTATGCGGAGCGCCGCGAGCTTCAGGCCGGCTTCATCGTGTCGGTGGCCCTGCTCAGTGCCGGCTTGCTGGCGTTGTGTGTCTGGGCCGGCGCGCCGGAACCTGACCCGGCGATGGCCGGCGATTGTCGGGATGCTGTTCATCCTCGGCTTCGTCGTGATCCGCGCGGCGTCGTTCCACCACGTCGACGCCTTGCTCGCCGCTCGGCTGGGTGGAGTGAGGTGGAACTGGATCTTCGAGCTGAGCGGCATCAGCGTCGTCGGGCTGGCCGCCTTCCGCGTCGCCCTGGCCAGACCGCCACGCCCCCCTCGGCCCGAGAACGCCATGACGTACCGATATCGCATCAATCCTTGATGAGCATGCCTCGAGACAGTCTCCTCGGGAATCGATCACAGCCCGAGCTGATCTCTCGCGAAGGACAGGCAGTGTCGGACGTTCTCGTCCTCGGCGCGGAGTTGTCCGTCGCGTGGCAACTGGCTGATGCGGGGGAGTGGCCGGCTCGGAGGATGGTCACGGACGAGCGTCAACGCCCGCGCGAGGTGCCGCCCTGGAAGGTCGGGGAAGGTAGCCCAGTATTTATCGGTCAGACAGGGCACCTTGAGCGGGTCTCGGGTGATCATCTCGATATTGAAGCGAATTCCCGCGCGTGCGGAACGCAAGCTGCGGACAACCTTGGGAAGGTCGAGGACCCCTGTGCCGAGTGGAACCTCGGCGAGTCGGAACCCCTCCCGGTAATCCTCGAGCCCCATGTCCTTGAAGTGGGTCGTGAATGCCTTGGGCGCAAGAGTCTCGACGACCTCCATCGGATCTTCCAGGAGTCGCGATGCTGTTACCCGTGTCGAGGCAGACCCCGACGTGATCGTTCCCGGTACGCTTCGAGCATCCCCAGCAGCTCGTCGGCGCGCCAATCCTTGTGGTTCTCGACGGCCAGGAGGATGCCGTGTCGAGCGACGACAGGCGCGGCCAGTCCCATCGAGTTGGCGGACGCCTCGGCGAACCGGCGGAACGCCGCGAGGGTGGTGAACGTCTCGTAGCGGCGTCCCGAGAGCATCACCGTGCGTACGACCTCGGCCCCGGCCTGCTTCGCCGTGCGGACCTCGGCCTCGAACCGCCCCAGGTCGGCGGCGTCGCGCGGAAGTGAGACGATCCCCTCCAGGTACATCGACGCGGCCTCCGCCCGGTCGCGGAGAGCGCGAGCCCCGGCGTCGTCGCGGACCCCGAGGCCAACCTGGACCCCGCGAGCGCCGAGCGATCGGGCGAATTCCAGGAATCGGCTGGCTTCGGAGAACCGGTCCCCGGCGCGTCGGTCGCGGTCGCCGGCGCTTCGCACCGGGAAGGAGTGGATGACCAGCCCGAGGGAATCGCGGCCACCGGCCGCGTCGGGCGGCGTGTCGCCGAGCGCCGGCACGGCGGCCAGGGCCCCGGCCGAGGCGGCGAACAGATCGCGGCGGGTCAGTCGCATGGTTCACCCCATCATGAGGAGGGTCTTGAGCTCGGCGTCCCAGGGAGATCGATACGGCCGTTCGAGCATCGCGTTGGCCTCGGCGTCGCCGACGACCGTCTCGCGGTCAGCGTCCCATCGGAGCTTTCTGCCGAGCCGGAGCGACAGGTTGGCCAGATGACAGGCCGAGACGACGCGATGCCCAGCTTCCAGGTCCGAGATCGGGTCGCGTCGCGATCGGACGCACTCCAGGAAATTGCCGGCGTGGCGTTTGAACTGGTCGTATTCGTTGCCGGTACGATCCTCGACGGCCCCGGTCCACTTCACCGCTGACTCGCGGCTACCGGTACTCGAGGGGCCGCCGACCGGATGCGGGCCGCCGAAACGGGGGATGGCGTCGGACGGAGCGATCTTCGGGTCCGGCGTCACGACGAACCCTCTCCGCGAGATCGTGAGACTCCCCTGGGTCCCGCAGAACTCCAGCCCCTGCGCCGGCGCCGCGCCGCGGCTGCACTCGCGCTGCGACCATGTCGCCGTCCAGCCCGGGTATTCGAAGATCGCGTCCTGGGTATCGGGCGTCTCGCCGTTGTCCTTCAAGGCGAACCGTCCGCCCACGCTGGTCACCGCCGACGGAGCCGTGGTGCCGAGGAACCAGTGGACGATGTCCATCGCGTGTTGCCCGAGGTTGGTCATCTGACCGCCCGAATAGTCCCAGAACCACCGGAAGTGGTAGATCGAACGGTTCGGATTGTACGGCCGTTTCGGAGCCGGACCGAGCCAGAGGTCGTAATCGAGACCGGGCGGCGGGTTGCCGTCCGGAGGCGAGCCGAAACCAGGCATGACGTTCCGGTAGGACCACATCCGGACCGCAACGACCTTCCCGATGTGGCCGGTCTGGACCAGGTCCCGCGCCTTCTGATAGTGCGGCCCCGACCGTTGCTGTGTGCCGACCTGGACGACCCGCTTGTGCCGTTTGGCCACGTTGACCATCCACCGCCCCTCACGGACGAACAGGCTCAGCGGCTTCTCAACGTACACATCTTTGCCCGCCGCACAAGCCATCATGGTCATCAAGGCGTGCCAGTGGTCGGGCGTCGAGACGACGACCGCGTCGATGTCGCGGTCGTTGAGCAGCCTGCGGAAATCACCGTGGGCCTTGACCGAGCCCCCCATCAGCGCGGCGGCCTCATCTCGACGGCCGCGATGGACCTCGGCGACGGCCACGCATCCCGCATCGGGCTGATCGCGGAAGTCGAGGACGTGCCGTTTACCGATCAGGCCGAAGCCGATGAAGCCCAGGCCCACCCGATCGTTAGCACCCAGAACCCGCCGATAAGCCCCGGCGGAAAGGACCGCTGCGGCCCCGCCCCCGAGCATCGTGCGGCGGCTCAGCGCGGGCGGTTCGTTGGTGATTTCAGACATCGCGTCGAACTCCTTCCTGGAAAAGTCAGGAGAGACGAGCCTCGCCATGTCAGACTACAACGGCGGGCACGGGCATGCAACCCGGTGACAACACACCTTGCATCCCTGTATAATGATCGGCCAGATCGAGATCTCCAAAACCGGCCCTAAGGGTCTGTTCCATATAGGCACTTCAGCCCCCATTCGGGGGCCCTTGGAACAGACTCTAACTTGCTTGACGTCCCCTTCGGTCCCCCGGATAATCACCTCTGGGGACGATTGTGAGGATGCTTTCCGCGAGGTTGGAGCGCCGAAGTCGTGAGTGCCTTGGTCCACGACAGGAGAGACGCTATCGAGATCCACTTCGAAGAGACGTACGGCCAACTGTGCCTGAATTGTGATGACGAGACGTTCGCCCGCCTCCGGGACTTGATCCTCTACGAGGCGAGGACGGACGACATCGTGTCAGCGCGAGAACAGGACATCCGCTCCATCTGGGTCGGGCGGATTCTCGAAGCCCGCGAGGATGCTCCAAGCCGGCGACTCCGAGTCGGCGAGGTCATCAGCCTCATCCTCGCGATGTGCATCTCGGGCCTGATCTATGTGGTTGGCATCGTGGTCATCGTGAAGTGGATCCTGACGAGGATCTCCTAACGCGCCGATGCCGAGTGTCAAGGTGTGTGGAGGTGTCGAGGAATGGTCGTGGGATTGATCGGCGACTATGACGCGAATGTCCCCGCTCATCGGGCCATTCCCCGTGGCGCTGGCAATCGCCGCGGGATCGCTGGGCCTGTCCCTCGAGCACCACTGGCTGCCGACGCAGGAGATCTCGGACGAAGCGACTCTCCACAATTTCGACGGGCTCTGGTGCGTACCGGCCAGCCCTTATCGGAGCATGGACGGCGCCCTTCTGGCCATTGGTTTCGCCCGCCGCCATGGTGTCCCTTTCCTGGGCACCTGTGGCGGCTTCCAGCATGTGGTGTTGGAATATGCTCGCCACGTGATGGGCTGGGCAGATGCGGAACACGCGGAGACCGCGCCGGGTGCGGCGGCCGGTCATCGCGCCGTTGAACTGCGCTGGTGGAGGTCTCGGACGTGGTGCGGTTGCTGCCCGGCTCGCGACTGGCGGCCGCTTATGGTACAGAGGAGATCGTGGAGGGTTATCACTGTCGCTACGGGTTGAATCCGGCTTTCCGCGCCGCCATGGTCTCCGAGGGTCGGTTGCGGGTCGCGGCGGAAGATTCCCGTGGCGAGGTGCGTGCGCTCGAACAGGATGGGCATTCGTTCTTTGTTGCGACGCTGTTCCAGCCGGAGCGCGCCGCACTGGCCGGGCGTCTGCCCCCGCCGGTCGCCGCCTTTGTACGGGCCATCGCGGACCATGCAGAGACTCGCAAACGACCGGCATGACGGTCCACGCAGATCTGAGTCGGAGGTGAAACCCATGAGCGTCCGATCTCTCAGAACGACTCGCCGGCCGGCTTCGGCCATCGGCATCACGATGACCGCCGTCGCCGCCCTCATGGTTGGCGACGGTCAACAGAGCGCCAGCGCTCAAGGTGGGCGAGCCACGAACCAGGGTCGAGGGCAAAGCGTGGGGCCAACGAACTCCCTCAATCCTTACGGCGCGCCGACAGATTCCGGGGAGATACTGGCCTTATCCCGTCAAGGACCCGACCGCCGCCGAGCGGGCCGTGGTCGCGGGTCGGGTCTATCGGACCGTCCTGGACGGATGGCTTCGGCTGGCTGTCAAACCGCCTCGTCCAGGAGAAGGCCAGTCTGACGAAGATGCCGCCTCCAGCCTCGAGCTCGCGGAGCGGTCGGGGCAATGGTCGCTCCGATGGCAAGCAGGCGCAGGACAACGCGGCGAAAAGCCTGGCCAGTCGCTTCCAGGCATTGTCCGACCATCTCGACCGGATGAGCCTCCTGGAGGACGGCCGCCTCCTGCGCGGCGGCGGCAAGGCGGCCGTGGTTCCGGCCGGCCGACCGGGCGAGCCGAAGCCGCCCCGCTTGGTCGCCGAGATCGCCCGGTTCTTCCGGCCAGTCGACGAACGCGGCATCGACAGAGTTGTTCCCCAACTGGTCGAGAACGAGCGACCACTCAAATCTCGGGGGCTCGCGGTCACTCCTGCCGAGCGGGCTGAGATTCGCGGGCCGAGTCTACCGGACGATCATGGACGATGCGGTCGATCGGTACCTGGCATCCTCGCGGGCGGGTGCGGCACGTCCGGTCGACGTCGCGATCTTCGATGCCCTCCTCGCCGAGCGGCTGGGATACTGGTCGGAGCTCGGGAGGCAGGCCGAGGACGATGTCTTCATGGCCACGGACGCGCGATCGGCGCCGGCTCGTAACGGCCCGGCTCGCCTGGCGTTGGTAGGAGCACAACACGGCGGCCCGGCTGGCGCTGGGCCGCGGTCAAGTCGCACATCGAGCGGATGAGTGCGCTGGAGGGTGGCCATTTCTTGCACAACTCGCTCAACGACGCGGGCCGCCCGGCCGTTGAGGCCCTTGATATGACCCGGTTCCACGAGTTCGTCGAGATCGCCCGGTTCTTCCGGCTCGAGGCCGAGAGCCAACTGCCAGAGGCGTTGAGGCCGAAGAGCATGGACGTGACGGCCTCCAGCCGAACTGCGACCGCGGCCCGGATCTACCAGGCCATCCTGGACGGGGCGGCACGCCGGTACCGGGAGGCGCCCAAAAGGGTGGGCGCTGCCCGACGTCCGCCCAGGCTTCGACACCCGTCTCGCGGAGCGACTCGGGTCATGGTCGATCCGATGGGCGCGAGCCCAGGCCAGCGAGGGCCGGAACTCCCAGTTCGCCGCGGTCCGGTCACACATCGAGCGCATGGCGTCGCTGGAAGATGGGCGATTTCTGCACGACGGGATTCCGCAAGTCGGCGGACCCGTCACGACGGCGCCTCCCCGCGAATTCACCGAGGTCGCAAGGTTCTTCCGGCTGGAAGCCCTGTGGGAGCTGGAGATCGTCAAGTCTCGGTGACCTGCACTCACGAAACAGGAACGGGTCGGGAATAACTTCCCGGATGTCTGCGCATTCGAGGACTGGTTGCGGCAAGGTCTCCCGCGGACGGCGGCGACCCCTTCGGGTGCCCGGAGAGTCGCGCCGAACCACCGCCAGTCCCCGGGGCGTCACGTCGATCGTGGTGTAGCCGGCGGGGATTCGTGGTGCTTTTCGAGAAACTCCCGTCCACGAGCCGAAACGGAGACATAGGCCCCTCGACCGCTCTCGTGGCTACGTTCGACGAAGCCTCGTTCATTGGCCTCCTCCCACACAGGCAAGCGGGGGCAAGATGTTCGCCAGGCTTCGATGACTTCGGAGTACGGCCGTGGGTCCGGACCGATCCAGTCAAGCAGGTCAACGATCAACGCGTCTACGGTTGTGGCCACGGCAGTCTCCTTTCGTCCGGGCGCGGACCAGACTCAATATACCGCGTAGACCCAATCAAGGAGAAGAAGAGCAATGGCCGATCTGGGCGAGCCCAGGTGCTCCAGCACAAGCCAAGGATCGCGATGTTCGACTTCGAGGAAGACGCCTCCCACGGCTAACTGCCGTCACGATCGACCGAACGATGTTTAATTTTTGCTTGACGCTCACTTCGGTACCCCCTGGATAATCGCGTCAGGTTACGGAAGTAGGCGAATCCCACCGTCCTGGAGATGGTCTACACCGCAGGAGCTGGGATTCGCGGCATGTGCGAGGAGATGTCGCGGGTTGTCCCGACGCGGTGCGGGAGTCCCGTAAGAGGCAAGCCGATCGATGATCACACCCATCCTGCTGGCCGTCCTCGCATGGTCCGGCCCGGCTGTCGATTACGCCCGGGAGGTCAAGCCGCTCCTGGCCGTGCGCTGTACCAGTTGTCATGGGGCGATCCGGCAGAAGGCGGGTCTGCGCCTGGACACGGCCGCGCTGATCCGCCGCGGCGGCGACAGCGGTCCGGCGGTCGAGCCCGGCAAGTAGCGGCGAGAGCCTGCTTATCGAGCGAGTGACCGCCGAGGAGGCGTCGGAGCGGATGCCGCCGGAGAGCGAGGGGACGCCGCTGAGCCCGGCCGAGGTCGCCACCCTGCGGGCCTGGATCGACCAGGCGCGCACGCTCCGCCCGAGCCAGTACCCCCGGATCCTCGCCGTCATTGGGCCTTCCAGCCTCCGGCGCGACCGGCCATCCCTCACGCGACAAACCCCGCCTGGGTCCGCAATCCAATCGATGCCTTCCTCGACTCCGCCCATCAGGCGCGCGGGCTGAAGCCGGCCCCGCCGGTCGGCAAGGACCTCTGGCTCCGCCGAGTTTACCTCGACCTGATCGGTCTGCCGCCGACCCGCCAGGACATCCACGCCTTCCGCGACGACAACGCTCCCGACGCCGCGGAGAAGGTCGTCGACCGACTCCTGGGTAGCCCTCGATACGGCGAGCGGTGGGCCCGGCACTGGATGGACATCTGGCGGTACAGCGACTGGTACGGACTGGGCCAGGAGCCCCGATACAGCCACCCGCATCTCTGGCACTGGCGCGACTGGATCGTCGCGTCGCTCAATGCCGACAAGGGCTACGATCGCATGGTCATGGAGATGCTCGCCGGCGACGAGCTCGCCCCGGACGATCCGGACACCGCCCGCGCCACCGGCTTCCTGGCGCGCAACTGGGACATCTTCAACCGCAACGTCTGGCTGGCCAGCACCGTCGAGCACACCTCCCGCGCGTTCCTCGGCCTGACGATCCAGTGTGCCCGGTGCCACGACCACAAGTTCGACCCGATCTCCCAGGCCGACTATTACCGCCTCCGCGCCTTCTTCGAGCCCTACCACATCCGGGTCGACCGCGTGCCCGGCGAGCCGGATCGGGCCAAGGCGGGCCTGCCGCGTGCGTTCGACGACTTCCTGGATCGACCGACCTTCCTGTTCGTCCGCGGCGAGGAATCGCGGCCGGACAAGTCTCGCCCGCTCCGCCCGGCGACTCCCCGCCGTCCTGGGCGGAGAGGTCCGCATCGAGCCGATCCCATTGCCGCTCACCGCCTCCTGCCCCGACAAGCGGCCGTTCGTCATCGAGGAGGCCGCTGGCCGAGGCCGATCGAGCCGTCGTCCGGGCCCAGACGGACGTCAACAAGGCCAGGCACCGTTTCGAGCAGGTCGGAAAAGGCCCTGGACGCCGCACGGGACGTCGACGCCAAGGCCGCGGCGAAGCTTCGCGGCCGCCGCCGGCAAGCCCGACCGACTCAAGGCGCCCGAGGCGGCGGCGATCGGTGCCGTGGAGAGTCTCGCTCGCGCCAGGCAGGCCGAATACAACGCCCTCGAAGACCAGGACGTCGCCGAGGCGGCCCTGACCCTGGCCGAGGCGAAGCGATCGGCGCTGCGGGCGGTGCTGGCCGCGGAGCGGCTCGAGGATGAGGGGGCGAAGGCGAGCGGGTCGGCATCGTGGGCCGAGGCGGCGCGCATCGGCCTCGGCCGCTCAGCGGGCGCTGGGCCTCGCCGACGCCAACCACAGTCTCCACCAGGCCCGTCGCGACACCGCCCGGCGCAGCGGACTCTCGACGGCCTTCTGCTCGCCGCTGCCGTGCGGGATGACGCACCGTCCAGGGACGCCCGCATGAAGGCCGCGACGTCGCTGGTCGAGGCCCGGGCCCGGCTGGCCGAGGCGGAGAAGCAACTGGCCCAGGCCGAGGCCCTCGCCAAGAGGCCGCTCGACCACCGACTACACGCCGCGTCCGCTCGAATTCCCCAGGGCCAAGACGACCTACCGCGACACACCGAGCAACGCCCCGTACGCGAAGGTCAGCACGGGCCGACGGCTCGCCCTGGCCCGATGGATCGTCGGACGCCGCAACCCCCTGGCGGCCCGCGTGGCGGTCAACCACGTCTGGGCCCGGCATTTCGGCGAGCCCCTCGTCGGCTCGATGTCCGACTTCGGACTCCGGGCCGCTCGCCCCGAGCTCGTCGAGCTTCTCGACTGGCTGGCCGTCGAGCTCATGGAGTCGGGCTGGAGCCTGAAGCACCTGCATCGCCTGATCGTGACGTCGCAGGCTTATCGGATGCGATCGTCGGACGCGGGCCCGGATGACCCGAACCTCGCGGATCGATCCCGACAACCGCTATGCCTGGCGGATGAATCGCCAGGCGCATGGAAGGCGAGGTCATCCGCGACAGCCTGTTGCTCCTGGCCGGTCGCCTCGATCCGACGATGGGCGGACCGGACCTTCCGATCGACTTCGCCGAGGCCGGACGCCGACGGACGCTCTACTACCGCGTGGCACGCGACGAGCGGATCCCGCTCTTGACCGCGTTCGACGCCCCGAACGTCGAAGACTGCTACCGACGCCACGAGACGATCGTGCCCCAGCAGGCACTGGCGATGATCAACAGCGGGATGGTCCTGACCCGCGCCGGTCAGATCGCGGCGGCGATCGACCGCGAGGTTGGCGCCGATCCGCTCCCTCGACTGCGCGGCGTTCGTGGTCGTCGGCCTTTGAACGCGTCCTCGGCCGGGCACCGAACGGTGCGGAGCAGTCGGAATGCGAGGCGGGCCTGGCGCGGCTCGCGGGAGCGTTCGCGGCGGAAGGAGCCGGAGCGAAGCCCAGTCGGACACCTGAAGCCCGAGCCAGGTCCGCTCTCGTGCACGTGCTCTTGAATCATAACGATTTCATCACGATCCGATAAAACAGACCGCTTTTCTCGCAGAGAAACTCTTCCATGATCGAGAGACGGACATTCCTGGCGGACATGGGCATGGGGTTCGTCGGCCTCGCGCTGGGCGCGATGCTGCACCGCGACGGAGTGGCCCGCGCCGGCGATGTGCCCGGCTGGTCTCCGCCCGACGGCCGGCCGCAACAGCCGGCCCGGGCCAAGCGGGTCATCTGGCTGATGATGCGCGGGGGCGTCAGCCACCTGGAGAGCTTCGACCCCAAGCCCGCACTCGACCGGCACGCGGGCAAGATGATCGGCCAGACCCCGTTACAAGTCGACCGTCTTCGACTCGCCTCTGCTCAAGAATGTCCGGGAGCAGGTCGCCAACAACATCATCGACAAGCAGAAGGCCCTCATCTATCCCACGCAGATCGGGTTCAAGAAAGGCGGCCAGAGCGGGACCGCGGTCAGCGACTGGTGGCCGCACCTGCGCGGTTGCGTCGACGACATCGCCGTGGTGCGGTCGATGTACACGACCGACAACAACCACGGCGCCCAGTTGGAGTTCCTCACCGGCCGGCACCTGCTCGACGGCTGCTATCCGACCATCGGCGCCTGGATCCACTACGGGCTCGGTGCCTTGAGCGACGACCTGCCGCAGTTCATCTCGATGGGTCCGGCGCTGGAGTCGCAGTGCATGGGGGGCGTCGACGCGAACTACCTCGGCCCCGAGCACGCCGGCGTCCTGCTCAAGGTGGACCCGAACGATCCCCTGCCCTTCGCCCGTCCGGGGGTGCCCGTCGGGCAGTCCGAGGGGGCGATCAAGGCCGACCTCCTCGGCCGGTTGAACCGGCTCGCGGCCCTGGAATACCCCGACGATCCCAAGCTGCGCGCCCGGATCAAGTCGTACGAGCTGGCCTTCCACATGCAGACGGCCGTGCCCGAGGTCTTGCGATTCGCCGACGAGGACGAGTCGACGCGACGGCTCTACGGCCTGGACCACGACGTCACGCGGCCGTTCGGCCAGCAGCTCCTGGCGGCCCGACGACTGGCCGAGCGCGGAGTCCGGTTCATCCAGGTCTTCCACGGCGAGGGTGCCGCCGGCGCCTGGGACGCCCACGCCGGCCTCCGTGCGAACCACTCGGCGCTCTGCGCGCAGGTTGACCGTCCGATCGCCGGGCTCCTGATCGATCTCAAGCGGCGCGGACTGCTCGACGACACGATCGTCGTCTGGGCGACCGAGTTCGGCCGCACCCCGTGCGCACAGGGGCCCGACGGCCGCGACCACCACAACTACGGCTTCTCCGTCTGGCTGGCCGGCGGCGGAATTCAGGGCGGGATCGTCCACGGTGCCACCGACGAACTCGGCTTCCACGCCGTCGAGCACCGCCACTACGTCACGGACATTCACGCCACGATCCTCCAACTGCTCGGCCTCGACTCCCGCCGCCTCGAGATCCCCGGCGCAAGCGCCTGGAGGTCGAACATGGCCGGCCGATCCGGGAGATCCTGGCTTGAGCCCGCGATCTGCGGTATTGATGGGGATATCCCGGAACCGATCAGCCGGGCGACAGCATGAATCGCAATCCTCTCCCGGAGACACCAACCATGGTTCGACGATGGCTCGTCTTGTGCGCCTGCGCCGGCGCGTTCTGGTTCGGAAGTCCCCGCGGCTCGCGCCGAGATCCAGGCCGGGGCCGCGGTGCGGGTGATCACGCCGGAGAAGCTCCTGCCCATCTCGGGCGGGATGGGCATCCCCAAGCCGTCCCGAGAGAAACGGGGGGACCTCACGGCGCGACGCGTTGGTGCTCCGCAAGGGCGAGACCACGTTGGCCATCGTGGCCCTCGACCTGCTCGGGTTCCCGTCGGCGCTCGGGGATCGCGTGCGTGCGAAGGTCAGCCGCATTCCGGCCGCGAACATCCTGATCGGCTCGACCCACACGCACACGCCCCCGATTGCTATGCGTTCCCCGACGGCAAGGGCGGTCACACCGGCGACCTGAAGTACATGGAATTCGTCTGCGACAAGGCCGCGGAGGCCGTCAACGAGGCGATCGACCGGCTCCAGCCGGCCTGGATCAAGGTCGCCACCGGCGAGGCGAAGGGGAAGATCGCCTACAACTACTACGCGCCCGACCTGTACGACCGGCGGATGAGCGTCATCCAGGCGATCAGCCCTCAGGGCAAGACGATCGCCACGCTCGTCAACTACGCGATCCATCCGGAGGTCCTGGGCAACAGCGTCGGCATCCTCAGCCCGGACCTCGTCGGCCCCCTCTGCGAGAAGATCGAGTCCCAGGCCGGGGGCACGGCCTTGTTCATGAACGGTGCCCAGGGCGGAATGGTCACGGCCGATAACCGCAACCTCGACCAGCCGAGGGATTCCCATCGCGCCTACTGGAACGATGCGCGCTCCTGGGACGAATGCCTGCGGCATCGGCCATCTCATGGCCGATGAAGCGATGCGCATCGTCAAGGACGCGCCGGACCAGAAGGACCCGACGCTGCTCTGCGACGCGATCACCGTGCGGTTCCCGGTCGAGTCGGACGCGATGTGGGCCGTCGTGCTCCACTCGCCGCTGAAATACCCGCACAACGACGACCGCTCGATCAACGCCCGGATCAACCTCATCAACCTCGGCGACGCCCAGATCCTGACGATCCCCGGCGAGGCCCTGCCGAACATCGGCTTTTATCTCAAGCGGAAGATGCGGGGCAAGCACAACCTCCTGTTCGGCCTGACGAACGACGCCTTCGGCTACATCCTGACCAAGGTCGACTTCCAGAGCTTCCCGCGGTATGACTATGTCTCGCGGACGTCGCTCGGCGAGATGACCGGCGAGATCCTGATCGAGAAAGTCGCTCGAGTTCGTCAACAAGTCGCCGGCGCCGGACCATTGATCCACGAGGAAGTTCCGTAAAAGGTCGGGAGGAGCATGCATGTGGATTGACCGGGTCGTCAAGTGGTTGCTGCCGAGGGAGGAGCACTTCTTCGACCTGCTCCAGCGCGGCGCCTGCCTGGCGCACGAGATCGGCACCCTGCTCGCCGAATGCTGCGCGGCGGCCCCGGAGGACCGCGAGGCCCTGGTCGAGCGGATGCGCGAGGTCGAGCACCGCGCCGACTGCGTCATGGCGGAGGTGTATGAGGCATTGAATCGCACGTTCGTCACGCCCCTGGACCGCTCCGATATCTACGACCTTGCGTCGTCATTGGAAACGATCGTCGACGATGTCTTCGCCACGGCCTTGCAGGTCGTCGTCCACGCCATGGAGGACCTGCCGCCGGGCAGTTGCGAGCTGGCGGCGCTGATCGAGCAGGCGTGCGGCGCCATCGAGGTCGCGGTCACGGACCTCCGACGGATGAAACATCTCGGCCGGATTCGCAACCAATGCGATCACCTGGACCGGCTGGAGAGCGAAGGGGACCGGATCTATCGCACCCAGCTCGCCTCGATGTTCCGGACCGAGACCAACGCCATCCGGCTGATCAAGCACAAGGAATTCCTGGAAGGTTTGGAGGACACGCTCGACACCTGCGACGATGTGAGCGGCGCCCTCCGGACGATCGTGATCAAGAACGCGTGAGGACCACCATGAGCACCGCCTTGCTGATCCTCGCCCTGGTGGTCGCCGCCGCGCTGGCGTTCGATTACATCAATGGGTTCCACGACGCGGCCAACGCCGTGGCGACCGTCGTCAGTACCGGCGTGCTGCCCCTGCGCACGGCCATCCTTCTGGCCGCCTTGCTGAACTTCGCCGGTGCGCTGACCGGCACGGCCGTCGCCGCGACGATCGGCAAGGATCTCATCAAGGCGGGGGCGGTCACGCAGGTCGTGGTCCTGTCGGCCCTGCTGGGCGCCATCGTCTGGAACCTGGTTACCTGGTATTTCGGCATCCCCTCGTCCTCCTCGCACGCCCTGGTGGGCGGCCTGGTCGGCTCGGGGCTTCGCCCACGCCGGCGGGAGTGCGATCCACGTCCCGGGGCTCGTCAAGGTGGTCGAGAGCCTCATCATCAGCCCGATCGTCGGCTTCGGGCTCGCATTCGTCTTGATGATCACATTGATGTGGGTTTGCCGGAAGGGGAACCCGTCCCGGCTCAACCGGTCCTTCCGCCATCTCCAGGTCGCCTCCGCCGGGTTCATGGCGCTGTCGCACGGCAGCAACGACGCCCAGAAGACGATGGGGATCATCGCGATGAGCCTGGCGGTCTATTCGGGCGGGTCGCACGCGGCCGAGCACTTCGAGTTCCCGATCTGGGTCATGGCGGTCTGCGCGATGGCGATGGGCGCCGGGACGATGTCGGGCGGCGTCCGGATCATCAAGACGATGGGCACGAAGATCATCGACCTGAAGCCGATCCATGGCTTCGCGGCCGAGACCAGCGCGGCGGTCACGATCCTGGCCGCCTCGCACCTGGGGCTCCCGGTCTCGACGACCCACGTGATCAGCGGGGCGATCATGGGGGTCGGCTCGAGCCAGCGCGTCTCGGCCGTGCGATGGGGGGTGACGGCGCGGATCGCCTGGGCCTGGGTGCTGACCATCCCCATCAGCGCGGCGGTCTCCTGGAGCTGCTACCATCCGATCGGCCTGGCTCTGGCACGTTGAACAGTTGGTCTTGGCCAAGCTTTCCAGATTGCTTCCCCAGTAGTCAGTGGTCAGAAAAAAAAAAGCCAATCGGTGTACTCTAAGTTACTCCGTACAGCTCAAGGAACCGGAAGGTGATGAGGATCTCGGCCAGATTGCAGAGCCCTTGGTGGATGTCATCGCGACGATCATAACGCACACGCAGGCGGCGGAACTGGTGAAACCAACTGATGGTTCGCTCAACCACCCAGCGATACACACCCAGCCCACTGCCGTGGGGCGTACGCCGCTTGGCCAACTCCGGATCGATCCCCCGGTTGCGCATCTCCTGCCGTTGCTGTTCATCGTCAAATCCTCGGTCGCCCATGGCATGGTCCGGGCGGTTCCGGGGATGGCCCGGCTGACCGCCGATGGGAGGAACGGCATCCACCAAAGGCACGGTCAAGTTGGCATCCGGCGTGTTCGCTGGGATCGTATCGATGACCAAGGGCACGCCTTGGCCGTCGGTGACGATCGCGTGTTTGCTCCCCAATTTCGAGCGATCCACGGGGCTGGGGCCGGTTTCTTCACCCCCACCACAGCGCGGACGTGACCCGTGTCCACGATGAACCGCTCGAAGTCGATCGCGTCGGCTTGACGGAGGTGGGTCAACAAGATCGGGTGGATCTGGTCCCAGACGCCGGCCGCCTGCCAGTCGCGCAAGCGATTCCAACAGGTCATGCCGCAGCCGCAGCCCATCTCCTGGGGCAAGTCCTCCCAAGGCAGGCCGGTTTTGAGGATGAAGATGATCCCGGTGAGGACTTTGCGATCGTCCAGGGGAGGACGTCCACCTTTGGGCCGCGGGGGATGAGGCGGGATCCGGGGTTGGATCAAGGCCCAGAGGTCGTCCGGGAGCAAGGGCTTGGCCATGACGAGACCCTTTCCAACAGGGCAAAGGTGTAGTGGACTCCTCTCAAGATCTACAGCAATTGACGGGCCAGTCACTGGGTTTTTTTAGGGTCTCTAAGGCTAACGGCAGGAACTCCTCGATCCGCGATATCGTTGTTCTCGGCTTGATCGTTATCGTGTGATCTCGCGTCACCTTGCTGATCGGGGGCGGCGTCCGGTGGCGGTTTGGCCCGCACAATCGATTTCTTCCACATCATCGTGGCTTCGTTTTCGCAGTTTCGATCCAGAGTGATCGCGGGTTCGTTCGAGCGAGTTCGGCGCCGAAGTCTGAGCGACCCGTACAATCGATTCAGTCCGCACAATCGTGGCTTCGTTTTCGCAGTTTCAATGCCGAGCGATCGTGAGTTCGTTCGCGAGATTTCGATGTCGAATCCCGGTGGGGTGCCCCAAGAACCTCGTGCGGCTCGCGATCCAGGGATGCGCAAACAGACTTCTCCACTATAGAGTATGCCTCAGCTTGTGAATTCCGCGGCATCGATCAGGGATTTCCTGAGTTTGTGTGAGGCGGCGGGTCTCCGAGACGAGAGCACCGGCGGGAAGGGATCGAACTGTGAGACCGTCGTGATCCGCTTCAGCGATCAGAAATGCTTGGTCTCAGGGGTGGCCCAGCCCCGAGCCCGACATGTGCGGCGGTGCAATCGCGCCCTTGCCAAGGAATGAGATGCTCCTCCGTGCTGGCTGGATCGAGGGACCGCTGGTGAATGCCCCACCGCCGCGTCACAATCGGCAGAGGAGACGGATGAGCGGCCTGCGCCAGTTGCGCGTCTGCACGGTGATGTGCCGCCGCTCGGGATCGAGCCACCAGTCGAGGTCGTTGCTAAGAAGGGCGGAGAGCCCCAGCAGCGGCAAGCGGGGGCCAGGAGGAACGGCGTCCGGGGTGTAGACAGCGATTCCTTTGGCCATTTTCAACCAGAACGGTGGCTTCCCGTTTGCGCCTCCCTGCCGGCCAGGGATGTTCGGGTACACCCAGACCTTCGCCTGCTGGCGCGTGACGACCTGCTCATTGATCTTGACAGGCCCGAGGGACTCCAGCAAGGCCGGGTCGAGTCCGGCCCACTCGCGCAGGTGACGGTCCTGTATCGAAAATCCGAAGTTGTTTCCGGTGTCGAGCAGGGCCGGGAACTTCGGAATGGACTCCTCGGGTTCGAGCACTCCGGCCATGTGGACGCTCATCCACACCAGGATCTGGTTGCTTCGGACTGTGATGTGCCGGTCGCCGAACCGTAGCGACGTGCGCTCCTCCGTGATCGGCAGTCGGTCGAGGATCTTCATGCGTCGTCGGGTGGGGGCTCGTCCACCTCCGTGAATTCGTACAGAGACCAGTCGCACTCGATCGTTCCCCACGGAGGGATTCCGTCGGGATCTTCTTTCAGCCACCCGACGTAGAACTCCCCGCGTTTCAGCCCCCGGCGGAAGCACTCCTGGTATGCGCGACGTCCGACCGCGCTATGGCCACCCGCTCCTCCCCATGGTAGGCCGCCCACTTCCCACGATTCCGCCGGTGCTTCAGCATCTCGGGCAAGTCCCGCCAGAATGCCTGCATCGAGCGGAGTATCATGGGCGCAATCCCCGGAGGAGGCTCTTCCACGGGTCGCGGTAGAACTCCTTCCAATCGCGCAAAATCTACGGCCCGAAACAGGACATAGGCTTCCTGGGTCGAAGGATCGACGATCCGCACGGGCTGGCCCTGTGCCATCGCCTGCCGTTGCTCGACGTTCAGTTCAATCATGGCTCGCCTCCAACTCGATCCTACCGAAAGAGCGGGCGAGTGGACAGTGGTCGAACCGAACGTCGGGGCCGGCCAGTTGGAGAGAACCGGCTGCGATTCCGCTTGATCTGCGAGTCGTCAATGGCCCCAGGTCCACCGAAGCGCTCGTCATCGACGCAACTGACGACCCAGGCGGCCAAGAACCCGAAGCCTGGTCTTACTCCGACAACCTGAGATTGACCGCCTCTGCCGACTCGACTGATCGATCATACTTGCCGCCGTCGTAGTCTTCAGGCGCGGACGTTGAGGGTCACATTCGGGCAGGACCGATCTCCTGTCTTCCTCTCTCTTGCTTACAAAGCCCTTGTCCGACTAGAATTCACCCTCGTGCCCTCAGGTAATGCAACGCGCCAGTGTCGTTGGAGACAACTCACATTCCTTCGGGGCCCTTCACCGACCCGCTGGGTGGGCCGGCGCGGTGCAACCCGATCAACATCGTTGACCATGCGCGGCTTTTTCGCGCTCGCGTTCCTGACGCATTGGGCACCCCCAAGAAAACGATTGGGCGAGCTCGCCGGACGCAAGGAATGCGTGAACGGGCCGTCGTTCAAAAACGTCCGGGCACGATGATAGGTCTTGCAACCGAACCGATTCCCAAGTCCCCAAGTCCAACATCACCCGCTCCGAGCGCGGCGACCGAGGTCGAACATGAGTCCGCAAGATCCGCGCAGGGTCCGGTTCTTCTGGGCAGTTGGCCTGGCCTTGTGCATGATCGGACAGGCTCCGCGCAACGCAGCCGCCTGGCAATCACAAGGGCAAAGCTCCCGCGCGGCGCGCAGCCCGAATGGTCGTTACCACTCTGGCGCGTCGATTTCAAGAAGGCTGATCCGAGTGCGCCCAACATCAATCAACCGCCCAGCTTTTATCGCGTCCGGAACGACGAACGCAAGCCGGAGACTCCGAAAATCGACTCCGATGGAGTCCTTCGCCTTGCCGAGATCCCGATCAAGGCCGAACTGCATGAGGGCCTCCTGAACGTCCTCGGCGACGAGGGCCTCACTTGCGTGCTGGAGAATAGGTCGAGCGTCTTGACCCGGAACCCCCCATCGGCCTCGCACCAGCCAGACGACGACATCCCGCTGCAAACCGGGCCGCCCGCCGATACCAACGTGGGCTGGGTCGAAGTCAACGTCCCGGAAAAGGTTACGAAGGATCGCCCCGGCACCATCAAGGTGTCGATTCACCATTGGGGAGAGCTCTCCAGGAAGGTCGGGGCAGGCGTTTTCCGCGGCTCGTTGACGCTGATACTGAGCAACAAATCTCTCCCGCTCCAAGGAGGAGAAGCGATCCGGGTTAGCCAGCCCCTGGCCATTGTGATCTCGGGAAGCCGGGTGATCGCGGTCAAAGGCCCCGAGGCGCTCGGGGTGGGCGTGAAGCCCGAGTTCCACGTCGCGATCGAGTCGGTCGAGACGGACGAGCCCAACGCATCCTATCGGCTCGATCCGGGCTGGTGGCTCGAGCTCAACGAGGCCAAGAACCATTCCCGCGTGGCGCGTCTGCCGCTCCCCTTGCAACTTCCCGCCCAGGAGACGGATCCCGGTGGAAAGGTTCGCTTTCGGCTCACGGATAAAGAGGTCGATCCCGACAGAAAGACTGAGACTGAGGATCGCGGCTGGGATACCGTCGAGGTGCCCCGGGAACTCGGGTATGATCTCGCGGACGAATGGAGGGATCAACTGATCCTCCAGCACCTCGAACGCGGCCCGAATCTGTCCGAATTGCCCCAGGTCCGGATCCACCGACACCAGGTCGACACCTACCTGCCCGCTTGCTACGAGCCAGGGACCCTGGAAGGCCTGGTATACTGGGACACGGCGACCGCCGACAAAACGGCACCGCTTGCCCCGAGCGATCCCACGAAGCCAATCGCCACCAGAAGGTCCCTGGGGTCGATCAAGGTCGCCTCGGGCCTCAACGTCTCCACCAACATGCCAATCACCGGGGAGGTTTTCTCCGTCTCGGCCGTGATCGAAACGGGAACCGACCTGACCCAGGAGGGGGCACTCAAGGAGGTCCCCGATCACAAGGATGTTGAGCTTCTCGAAGATCCCGCCAATCCGACCCGGCTGGATGATCGGATCATCAGGCTCGACTGGATGGACGTTGACCCGTCCAAGCCGACCATCGCGCGGTATCAGGGGCGACGTGCCCTGCAAGTGCCGGGGCATTACCAGATCAGAGTCTACCGCGGTGGCGGCCCTACCGACGAGCCGCTGGTCCCCTTTCCCCCGAACTGGCCCGACATCAGTCAGGTCAACGTGCCGTTAAGCGTGCTGATCGAAGGGGAGCCGAAGGCCCCCCCATTCGAGGACGAGAACCCCCTGAAGGTGTTCACCGGCGGCGAGCCGCCATGGTGGGTATGGGGCGAGCCCAACTTCGAAACCCCCCACGAGAATTTTCGGCCCCCGGAGAAACGCCAGACCAACACCAATCAGGCCATGAGCTTCCGCCTGGCGCCGGGCCACACCTTTAAATCGATGCATCTACGATATGAAGGTGTCTTCTTCGATCCGGCTGCCAACGACCCGCCGACGAGCGCGGTCCGGAGGTATTCGAGCCAGCCCCCGAATCCCGCCCTCATGGTTTTTTCCTGGAACGACAAGTCGGTCCATCCTCGCACTGTCGAAGAGGTAGACGAGGCCAGGGTGAAGGAGGGGGCCTCCTTCCCCTTGGATCTGGGAGGCGACGGCCCGCGGCCGTTCTTCGACCTGCAGGTCTCGCTCAAACAACTCTCGGCCGATCAGCTACAATTGGAGCAGAAGGCCGGGAAACAGCTTCGCCTCGCGCGGTTCGTTTTCATGGGGCTCGACGGCCAAGGCAGACCGATTGGTCGCGTGTACTCGCGTCGTTTCAAAGTGGTTGTCCGGAGCTTATGGGACGAGCTCATGGATGCAGTCCCGCCGGAAGTGCTGGCCCTCCTCGGAGTCGGAGTCGTCCTCGGGATAGCCATCATCTATAGGATTCGTCGCCGCAAACTCGAGCGAAAGCGCAAGGCCTTGGCCGCGAAGGCCGCTGAGGCTGAGGCCGAGGCCGAGGCCTCGCCCGCCAGCGACCGCGATTACTTCAGCGGCCTGGAGCCGCACGACGGCGAGGCCGAAACTTCGCCTGCGCCTGCGCCGGCGGCGCCGAAGACACCACGGGCCCCCACCACTCCGTCTCCCAAGCCGGAGCCGTCTTACTTCGATGACCTCGGGCCGGGCGAAGACAGTGGCGCCGGTTCCAAGTACTTCGATTAGAACGGTGCCCGATGCACGGTATCGACCATGAGTTTGTTGTGAAACCCAACTCCGCGAGACCGTCAACCGATCCTCAACGCTCCGCCAGGCGGCGAGACGACGACCGGCGTGCGGTTCGGTCCGGGCGCAGTCCGATGGCGGATGCGATTTCTGGCGGCTGGTGTCGAGTCGAACGCCTCGGCCTTTCTGAGAGCCATTGACCATGATCACCCAACTGACCCGTCCCGTCATTCTGCTCGTCGTGGCCCTTTTCGGGCTCGCCGCCACTCCCCTCGCCCATGGCCAGGTCCCTCGCAAGGAGGGGATTGACCTCGTCTTGCTGGTCGATGTATCCATGAGCATGTATCAGCTCCGGGACCAGGCGGAAAGAACAGGCAATGATCCCCAACGCATTCGCTGGGACGCCGTCCTGCTCGCGCTGACCTTGTTGACGTCCGAGGACCAGGCGGTCGTCCTGCCGTTCAACTCCGAAGTCCCGGCGCGCGTGGCCAGGATCTGGTCCCGGGGAACCTGGCCGAACTGGCCGATGGCTTCTTCGAACCACGGTCGCCGGCCGGGCAGGCCATCCTGGCAAGAATTGCCGAATTCAATCATGATGACAATCCGGGCCCTTCCAGGCGGGCGAATGAGTGGAACGGTGACTTCGGCGGGACGGCAATCCTCATGGCGCTGGAAGAGGCCAGGTTGCGATTGATACGCCAACCGAACCCCGCCCGACATCGGTTCGTCGTCCTCTTGACCGACGGCAAGGAATCCAAGGATTCGCTGAAGCCACCCCGCCTTGAGTGACTTGAGAGTACCCGGTCAATTCGAGGACATGGAGGGCCTGGACAAGGACCCCAGGGTCAAGAACTGGCTTGAACAATTCAACGATGAATCGAAATTGTCATACCCTGTCAAGATCTACACGATGGGGCTGGGCAAGCAAGTGGACCGCGATTTGTTGAAGCTGGTCGCCGTCACGACGGGGGGGCACAGCTACGACGTCGCAGACAATGGCAAGTTAATCGACACCTTCCGCGAGCTGATCTGGCGATTGAAAGGGTGCTGGACCAAGAGTTTGCCGACGAGTTTGTCGAATCCCTTGCCGAATCCCTTGCCTGCCTCCGGTCGGGAAGAGGACTCGATGTTCCAGATCTACGACATGGGCATCCTTTATTACAAGAACGAGCCGGCGAGGAGCCCTCGAAACTTCGTCGCCCTCGACGGCGCTGACGAGCTCTCGTTCACCAGGCAAGGCAAGCAAGGCGCACCGCTGAACGGCGTCGATGCAGACGGTCGGGTGAAAGAAAAAAGTTACACCTATGTTTACTATGAGCAGAAAGGCGGCGGCGCCGCGAGGCCGTTCGAGACGCTCGTCACCGAATGGAAACCCGCCGCCTCTGAACGACGCGCCTATTTCTCGAAGCGGACCGTCAAGCCGCTCTTCCAGTTGGTGGGGTTCGCCAGGGGAAATGTCCCGCGCTACCGGCCGCTGGGATCCGGGTCAAGATGGATATGACACGGGGATTTCAACCGTCGCAGTTCAAACTGGAGGCGATGCTGAAGCGGGGCGCGGGCCAGAACGGGGATGAGAAGGACCTCCTCCCGAAGCCCGTCCCCCTGGTCTTCGACGAGAGAAATGAGGTCTTCCAGTGTGAGGTCGATCTCGCCCCACTGGAATCGAAGGGGGGGGATACCGACGACTACACTCTGGTCGTCACCGCCGAGGGAAAGCCCGCTGACCTGAACTATTCGCTCCGTGGCTACTCCCTGGTCCTGCTTCCCACCGACTTCCGGTTGGATAATAGCTTGATGCTGAAATATGTACCGATGGTGAAGCTCAGAAATCTGGACTCCGTGAGGAAGAAGGTCAAGCTCGAGCCCCTCGGGAAATGGCCGCGTCTCGACAAGAACCTGGGGGCTTCGTGGCTCAAGGTGGAGCTGGAACATCCCCTCGTCGATCAGCAAGGCCGTCCGGTTCGACGTCATCCGGTTCGCCGTGACCGAACACGTCCAGGATACGGGCGAGCTGGAAGGCGAGCTGACTTTCGAACTCGTCGAGAACGCCAACCTCGGCGAGTATAATGGCGGCCGGCTCAAGGTCTCCGCCGCTCCTTCGCTCAAGATGACGCCCTTGTTCGTCGATTTCCAGGCCTCGGTCGCCAAAGTCCAGTTGGGACTGAACCGGAGCCCCATCCCGCTCTTCTACAAGAAGGGCGAGGCCGTCAGTTCGGGGGACCTCCGAGTCGAGACCCGCGGCAAGAATGCGGCGCCGATCATCGGCCAGGAGGTGACCGTGAAAATCCCCAATATCGGCTTCAGCCGGGACGAACTCTGGCTCGAGACCAGAGGCCAGCCGCCGAATCAAGCGTTGATACTTCCCCACTCCGAAGACACGTTTCAGATCTTGTTTCGACCCAGAGCGACCCACAACACGGGGTATTACCCGTTCCAACTCGATGTCTCCGTGAAATCGCCCGGATTTCATTATGAGCCGGAGTATGGCGCAGTCGAGCTCAATTTCGACGCGCCACAGTTTGACCAGGTCAAGCCCGAGCCCGTGCTCTTGCAGCGGGGCAAGACCCTGTTCATGGAGCTCAAGGTCGGTCTGAAGGAGGGGGCAGCCCCGAACCGCGAGGTGTCCTTCCAGTGCAAAAACCCCGACACCAAACGCCCCGATTCCCCCACTTTCCGGTTCGAGGAGGAGGCCACTCCCAATTCGAGCATCGAACTGGAGCCCCTGGAGACTGTGAAGCTGAAGCCCGGTGCCGCCCCCGTGCCACAATCCTTGAGGATCAAGGTTTCAGCCCCCCCCCAGGTCCATTGCGGTAGGTACACACTCCTCAACGGCGAACTGTCAGCCAGCCTTATCAAATCGCAGCCCGTCGACCTCGTCTTTCATGTCAACGACCTCGAAGTGGTCGATCTCAAGGGGAATGAGGTCAAGAGGAGTCTATTCTTCTATCAGATCAAGGGAACCCCCTTGGTTCGGAAATTCCAGGTCTTCCTGGCGCACGGGGATCTTGAACCGGGACAGATCCAGGTCACCCAGGAAGGGGCCTTCCTCGATGTCAACAACAACACCGAGAACCCACGCTTGCAACTGAAGCCAGTGAACAAGATCGAATGCAAATACAAAGGAAACGGCCGATCCGGGGTCGAGATCAGCCTGGAATTCGCCGACGTGGAACCGAGCTTCAGGCCGTATTCCGGAGACATCGTGATCCATTACGAAAAGCTGGGCCTGACCAGGACGATCCAATGCGGCGTGCAACTCGTGGAGCTACTCCGGTCCAAGAGTTCGGGCAGTGTCCGCTGAAATCCGTGTTCGCTCGGGGTCGCATGGACTGAGAGGCTAATCCGGAGAGTCTCGAAGAGACGAGAGATGACGGGCCACCCACGATTCCCTCGGTTGATGCCGTGGTCGAAACTCGGGGCTCACGCCCCGAGGATTACGATGCCGCCCCATTCGGGGCTCGGATCGGCCTTTCCGGACAGCCTCTGACCGTCTCGTCGCATGGCCGGGCGAGTGCGACGGCCATTCGGTACGACCCATCGCGATTCTTCAGAGGGCGATCCGTACCCGGGCGCGCACCAGGGCCCGCCCCTCGCCATTTGAGAAGATGACCCGATAGCCGATCCCGTTCAACCCGGGTGATGCGCCCCGGCTCTCCGGGAGGGGCCTGGTCGTCGTTGCCGACGACCGTCACGAACTCGGTCCAATCGCCGAGCGGCCGGTCCAGCAATTGCTCGTTGAGGAGCTCGCCCCCGCCCAGCTCCTGGGAAATCCCGGCGATCTGTTCCAGGGCCGAGCGTCGCCATCGGCCCGACGCGCCCGGCTCGTCGAGGAAGGCGAGACAGCCGACGAGTTCTTGATGAAGACCCTGGGCCGTCGCGGAACCGGGGAGAACGCCCAGTTCTTTCAGGCGACGGCCAAACGCCCGGGCCTCGTCGGACGATTCCGACAGGAGGACACGCGCAAGCTCGTTCAGACGTTCCTCCGCGCGCTGTCGGATGAGATCCACTGGCTGCGTCGCGTCGCCGACGTTACCCGGGACGATGGTTGTCGTGGAAGCAGGTACACCCGCGTCGGGACACAGGAGCCGCAGGGCCTTCCGGACCGCGACCGCCAGCCCGGCTCCCTCCGGCGGCAGCAAGTCCGCGAACGGTCGCAGCGCGGCTTCGAGGCGAGAAACCGGGATGGGCCACCCCCCCTCGATCAGCCCGAGCTGCACCGAAAGGGCCTTCGCGGAGGCGAGCCTCGGCGAGTCGGCCGGCTCCTTCGCGACCAGTTCGGCAAGGCCGGCTTCCAGGCCCTCGAAAATCGACCGACTCTCGGACGGAAACACATAGGCCGACGGGTCCCAAGGGGCCTGGGGCCCGGGCGCAACGGGGATCGAACGGAACTCGCGCTCGTCCAGGGTCCGGAGCTTCCGGACGTGCTCGGCCGCCTCACGAGCCGCGCCTTGCCCTGCACCGATGGCCTCATCGAGACTCTGGCTGACCGCCGCGAGCATCAACGGGTTCTTCTCCCCCGACAGTTCGAGCGCGGACATTGCCCAGTCGGACTCGTTCCAACCGGCAAGCAGCCGCCTGGCATTCTTGAGCCACTGGCCGCGGGGCGAACCCAGGGGGGTTGGTGGGTTATTCCCGTCCCCGTCGATCCGTCCGATCATCGCCTCGAGGTGAGAAATCCGGCTGGCCATGGCCGCCTTGAATATAGCCGGCGTTTCCCCCCGGGTCAGCGATGAGAGGGCCCCATGGAGGGCCAAGGCGGTCTTCGACACCGCTTCCTCACGGATCCGAGCCGTGAGCCATCGCCCCAGGAAGATCTCCAGTGCCGAGTCGCTTCGCATGGCCCCTCCATCCATGTCATCATGGGACGCCGATGTCGGCCACCCGTCATGGGTGCCCGGCCTGGTCCGCGACGTCCTCATCGACTCGGGTCAATTTCCAGTACCCGTATACGTGCCATTCGCCGGATTCAGGCTTGCCGTAGTGAATCTTGAGGAGCAAATTATCCTCCGAGCCGTTTACCATCAAGAGGACTTCGCACGGCACGGCGGCGTCGATCCTGTCGGGGAGTTTCTTGTTGAGCCCGGCATCGCCCTCGGTGGCGGCCTTGGTCAGGTCGAACCAGCCGATCAACTCGGACCGGAAGGCCTGATGGTAGACGTAGATCTTGCCCGCTCGACTCAGGCAGAGACTCAAGTGAATCCGGTCCAGGGGATGCCACTGGTCGCTCCTCAATTCCGAGCATGTCGGGACCCAGACCACGGTCTCGCCGATGCCCCCCTTCCAAATGATCGGCCCGTGGGTGTAGCGGCCGGCGCGGCTGAGCCTCTCCACCCGAGCGGGGGTGTTCACATATTCCAGATACCGAGCCATTCCGAAGGCGACCTTGCTCTTGGGCTTGCTGTCCGGCTCCCGCAAGGGGTCGCCGATTACGTGCTTGCGATCGAACCGGGTCTCGATGAGCTTCCGCACCAGCGGCAAGCGACACGCCGCGCCGGCGAGGACGATGAACAACGGGTCGGCCTGCGCGTCCCTTCTTCGCCTTCTCCACAAAATCATGTAATTCAGAAATACATTTTTCAACTCGTTTATCAACTCGGTAGGTCAAGCCCAGTTCGGCGTCGTAAAAGATCGGATGGCGGTAGACCTCGTCGAGAGTGATCGTGAGCAGGGCGTCGCATAAGGGGTCTCGCAGCGCGGCCGCCTGGGCCGACGGGGCGACCTGGTTGGTGGCCGGGTTTCGAAGCTTGATGCGCCCGGTGAACGTCGTCACGGCGAACTTCAAGGGTTCCAGGGCCTGAGGATCACCGGTCGCGGTCGTTCGGGCCCGACCCGAGTTTTCGATCGAGGGAGAGGCCATGGGTTCCCCCTCGGGCGCGGCTCGAGCTGGCAGAGGTAGCGCTTGAGCTCCTCGGCCAGGACGCGGAGATGCTGATAGTTGTTCCAGGGGTCTGTCCCCGCGGCGTTGCCATCATTCCCATCGGCCACGAGGAACTCCAGCACGGGGCTCTGATTCTTGAGCAGGGTGCGAAAGCGTTCGAGCAGCAACTGGGACACGGCGATCGTGACGTTGTCGCCGCCGAAATTCTCGTCGCCTCCCAGGCTCAGGTGAGCGCTCTCGAATTGCGGCAGCCGGTCGCCGATGGACTTGAATCGCAAGAGCGCGGAATCGATCGAGCCGCCGCCGAAATCGAAGGACGCCACGAGGAAGGTCTTCTCCGGGCCCAAGGCGGGGACGATCTCCTTCTCGTACCGCTCGGGGTCGTGGACGAACCCGATCGCCACGGCGCTGGCCTCGTCGGGCGACGAGTCGAAGTCTGCGACGCGTTCGATCCGGATCTCGTCCGCGAGGTGGGGATACTCGGCTTTCCGTCTTTTCTCCAGCTCGGCGAGCACCTCGTCGAGCCTCCTCCTGGCCCGGGGGCCGAAGTTGGCCGGATACGACAGGCCGACCTTGGTGACCGTCATTCGGAGGGCCTTCTCGCACTCGAGGATGACTTTCTCGATGAAGATGCGGATCAGTTCGCCACGCCGCAATCGACAGAGCTGGCCGTTCCCGGTGCGAATGGGCCAAGGGGTTTCCCAGCTCCTCTTGTCGTCGAGTAACCAGCGTTTCAACAGCCAGGGTACCATGGTGCTAGGGTCTTTCTGACCCCTCGCTACGGCTTCCTTGCCGATCTCGACTTTCAACAAGGCTGGGTCGGGAACGTCCTGGAAATAAAGGGCCGTCGGGAAGTTCTCGGGGTCCCTTCCCCCGAGCGCCGGGACGAGTCGATCTCCTTTCACATAGACCGCATAGGTGTTCGAATTACCGAAGTCGATCGCGAGGTACGACTCGAGGCCGGGTCGTGCGTTCAACCGATTGCACGAGCACCGGCAACTGCCAGGGTAGCAGTTCGTCCTCCTCGCTCTCGATGAAGATGGTCGCGCTCAGGGGCTCGCCGGACTTGTGATTGGCCGCTGTCACTCGGGAGAGGTCGATCTTCACGCTGAGCTCGAGGAAGACGTCGGAGATGCAAGGGACCTCGGCCGGGTCGGGTTGCTTCTTCGCCCAGTTAACCTGGATCCACTCGATATCGGGAAGGTCTTTCCGCTCGACACTGGGGCGGCGAACCTCGAGCAGTTTCTCACCGATGTTGGAGACCTTGACATGTAGAAAGCGAGCGCCTCGGTCCCTTCGCGCTGGCTCCACGTGACCTCGCCGAAATACATCTCAGGAATGCGCAGCTCGCTTTCGGGATCAAACTTGACCACGCCGCGGGGCTCGAGGTAGAGGGGGACCTCGACCAGGTCGGTTACCAGCACGTCGGGCGAGAACGTGACGCGGACCGTCTGGTACTCGCCCGGCTCCCAGTCCGTCGAGTCGAAATTGATGGTGATTTCGCAGGGGCCGTGCCCTGGCCCGAGCATCCGGTCGCGGGGAAGGTTCGGCCTGTAGGTAAAGTCGTCCTTGGGCTTGCTGATCGTCGGGTTCAATTCCCGATCCCCCTCGCCTACCTCGGGGAGGTGGAGGAACCCCTTATTGCAGTGGATCCGGGCCTTCAGCTCATGTTCCCCGCGCCTGGCGATGACCCAGGCGTGATCGACGGGTTCCGGGGAGTCGTCGGTGGGAGAGGGTCGATCCTGGAGGGGCTGGCCGTTCCCGTCGCAGACCTCGATCTCATATCTCGGTTCGCCGAAGGCCAGCAGGTTAAAGGTCCGCTCGCCACAGTTGCCGAACAGGGTCAGAGTGCAGGATATCCCGTTGACGGGCATGAATTGATCGTCATTCGTCCACTCCTCGCCGTATTCCTCGATCAGTCTGGGATCGGTCTTGAGGCGGATACCGACGTAACGCGCGTAATGATTCTTATCGGCCTTGACCTCTTCCGTGATGAACTCCAGCTCGAAATTATAGGGCAAGTTCCAGTAATGAGTTTCGATCCGGCAGAGGTCCTCGACAAGGATCAGGTCGCGCGACATGATGAGATGGTTATTGTTGAGTGCGCGATAATCCAGGGGCAATTTGAACCGATTGTCCTTCCCGCCGGATTTCGGTGCGTAGACCCAGACGAGCGGGTGGGGGCTCGTGATCTTGACGGGGTCGGGGTTAGGCAGTTCGTTGGGCGAGGTCAGCCAGGCGACGGGCGCCGGCATTGCGCGCAATAGAGGTCGTCGTTGCAGAAGCTCGCGAGCGGGAAGTCGTGTTTCTTGCAGTCACAATCGGTCTTCTCGTCGTGGTAATTCTTTGGCATCGACCCCGCCTCCAGGGTCCGGGGGCTACCGCGACCCTTGACTGAATGTAAACCTTGTGCGTCTCGCCGCGGAGTCCGGGAACGAAGCTTGCGGAGAGCGGATGGCACGAGGGCGGTCGGTCCTGAGGCGTCTCAACCGACCTCGCAGTCGATCCATGCCATCCGGAGCCGCATCGCCCTCCGCAACGGTCGATGCGCCAACCCTCATCCGTCATGGTCCGGACGCGGGACCGGGAAGCGGTCCCGAATCGCCTTCCGGCAGGGCTCACGGCGTCGGCGCGTTTGACTCGGGAAGTTTGATATCGGGGACCTTGTCGTGGAGGATCTGCCAAATGGGTATCTCCGCGTTGAGGCGCCGCAGGCAGATGCGCACGAGTTTCTGGGCGAATGTCCCATGGGCGGCGATCTCGGCCCGGTCGTCGGGGCCCACCTCGATCGAATGGGTCCGACTCGAGGGCACGGAGCCAGAGTTTGCCCTCGTCCGTCGCTTTGAGTTTGGTTGTGGCCAGGCCGAGCAGGCTCTCATAGCAGTTGCGCAGCGGGGACGAGACCTCACTCTGGCTTGATGTCTTGCTCGGGGTTCAACTGTGTCCAGGTCATTTGACCCGAGGCGTACAGGCAGGCCCAGTCGCGCGGCGTGGCCTGGTTCGACCAGTCTGTCCAGACCTTCACCAGGTGCTTGCGGACGCGCTCCTTGTCGCAGGCGTACTTGATCGCTCGGTGGAGGCGCTTGCCCAGCCGGACCTCGGCGAATCGGGCTCGCGTATGCGTCGGGGATGCTCACCTTCAGAACGTCCTCCCGCCAGTTGATCGTCCCGAGGATGATCGCCCGGATCACGTATGACACGTGGTCGCGGATCAAGGCGTACGTCTCCGTATCGAGGAGCGTGATGTCGGGGAGGTTCTCGCTCGCCTCATTGTAATTGATATGGGTGACGTCGGCCCCCAGCCCATCCTGCGTGAGCGTCTTCTCGTAGGAATGGCGTAGGGTATCGAGGTGGGCATAGAACTGGAGCGGGAAGCCAGTCATCTCGCGGACGAGAATGATTGTCGAGTTCTCGGCGACGAAGGGATTATCGAGCGCCCTCGCCGCTTGAGTCGGGATGTACGATCGCCCTGGTTGCGACCACGGACCTCACGTCCTGGAAGACCTTGTTGGCATTGGTCGCACTGCGGGCCGGTCACTCCTTGCTTCTGGCTGTAAAGGTTGCTGTAGGCCGGGGAAAAGTCGTTGGAGATCCGCGCCGGGTCGGTCGTCTGGAGATAGGGCATGCTCGCCTTGACCAGCTTGTCGAGCTTATCGTGAACCACGTCCCAGTCGTTCTTGCTGACCAGGAGGTCGATCGCGTTCCCCTCGCCCTCATCCCGCAGATGAAAGCCCCCCGCGTCTCGACCGCTGGCGTCCTTGGCACCGTGGAGCACGATCTTGCAAGCTTCGGTGAGCAATTCGGCGATCAGGACATGCCCTTCGTTGTTGACATGTCCATGGTCGATGCAATATCGGACGAGGTCATCAACGTTATGGACGTCCGTGAGGTCGCCGCGCGGCAAGCGTTGGAGTTGATGGAAGACCAGGGCCTCGAACCGCACCCAGTCGAAGTTGAAGCCGTCTGCCGGTTTCTCGGCCCTGTTGATCTCGGGATGTCCGACCAGGGCCTCGTCGATCCGCATCCGGTAGGTTTCCTCGTCCCATTGCGGGGAGAGGGAGTGCCGGCGCGTCACCTTGACCTTCTGTTCCTCGTGGCCGGGCTGGCGGGAACTGGTCGGGTTCTTCTCGTCGGGCTTGAGCTGGTCGTCAAAGAAGGACACCTTGAACCGGTCTTCCAGCCGCGCCGCGATCCCCTGGAGGATGTCCTGGGCCCGCGAGTAATAGCCGAACAAAGTGCCATGGCGAGCGAGATGGGGATAGGTCTGCTTGTTGTTCACGCCGATATAGAGGCTGGCGTCCAGGAGGAGGAGGTCGATCGTGATCGCCGCGGCCTTCTCGTAACGGAGCTGGAGTCGCCTTGGCGACATCGCCGCGGGCCCGGGCGAATTCGATCGAGACAGCGGTGTCGCGAACCGGCCAGGGGACCTTCTCGGCCTCGGCGAGGCGGGCGAGCAGGACCGGGTCTTCCGGGGGCGCGGCATCGGCCTGCGCGCGGGCTCGCTCCCGGACCTTGTCGATCGCGTCACAGTACTTGTGGAGCAGACCCAGCGTGACACCCGTGCCGTATCGGGAGCAATGCCGCGCGGCGAGCTGCTTCAGCCGTTGCCGGAGTGGGCCGAGGGTCCCGGGGTCGCCACTCAACCGCGTCAGGTTCTCCTTGAGCGTCTGCCGCGCGGCCCCGTTCTCACCCCGAGCCCCCTCCCCGAGCGACGACGAGTGGGTCTTCAAGAGCGCACTCAGACGCTGGAGCCCCTCCTCGGGGGCGATGTCGGCCAGGGCGTCCAGGTCTCGCTTGAGCTTCTCGAGGTGGGAGCCGGACGAGTCCGTCAACAAGCGCCGCGTCAGGCTTTCGGGGAGGAACGAAGGCGGGACCTCCTGTTCTTGACCCGCCTTGGGCTGGAACAGGTGCTCCTTCACCCAGGTCGTGTACTGGGTATCGAGAAAGCTGGTCGCGGGCTTGAGCCAGCGTCGCCGCACCAGGCAGAGGGCGAGTTGATACGCCGCGATCTGGTAGAGCCTCTCGACGTCGAAGTAGATCTCGGCCAGCCCGAACGAGCTGAAGCGGCAGCCGTTCTGGGTGGCGTAGACGGAATTCCCCGCGTAGATCGAGGCGTTCGCATTCGGCTGGTCCGGACGACGGACCCAGGTCTCCTTGATCTTGTCCTTGAACTGGACGAGGTTGCATCGCGCGGACCGCTTGGCGATCGCGAATTCATGGTTCTCGAAGTCGAGGAACAGATAATCGGCCGCCATCTGGAAGACTTCGCGTCGCGAGAGCGGCGAATTGGGGTCCAGGTCGTTGCGGTTGTCGATCAGGAAGCAAGTGTCCCAGCCGGGGCCGCGGATGAATCGCTTCTTGCCATCGCCCCAGTTCGCCGCGAACCCGGTCCAGTTCTGGGCCGGATTGTAACCTTGGCCCGTTTGCGTCCCGTTTCTCATCTTCCCCAGAAACAGCTCGTCGCCCGTCCGGGGCGTTCCGTAATGCTCGAGCTCCATGAACGCGGCGAACGCGTTTTGCCGGAGCCGCTCCAGAATCTCCTTCCGGTCCTCGAAGACGCCCGGGAGAAAGCAGATCAGCGTGACGTTCTTGCTCCGGAGGGCATGATGAAGCGGCTGGTTGAGGATCTCCTGCACGAGATAGGCCACATCGATGAACATCCCCGCCCCGGTGCCCCCGGCCAGCGACGTCGCGATCACGACCTCGATCAGATTGTCCTCGGCGGCGCCATTGTTATCGGCCGCGAACTGCAGCGCCGCGGTGATCTGCCGCTCGATCGTATCGCGGATCGCCGTGTAATTGAGAAAGAACGCCAGCCGCCCCATCGGCCGGTAAGTCCCCGCTCCAGCGGTCACTGCCTGGGGCGTGATCTTCTCCATGTCCTGCTTGAGCCACGACAGGTGGTCGCAATTCACCTTGGCGTTCAAATCCCGGAAGGTCTTATTGAACTGAGCCGGGGTGATCGGGACCTGGACGAGCTCATTCTGATCGGGCTTGAGCTCGGCGAATGACTCCGGGTTTTCCCCAGTCGGTGTGAAATTCTGGGTATCCGTGTCGATGAAGACGAACTGGGCGAAGCCCGGGTTTTTCGTCTGGAAGCGGTCGGAGAATCGCTTGCGGAGCCGCATCACGACGTCCTTACCACTCCCCCCCAACGCGATGAAGACTGTGGGGACCCGCTTCGTGAGGGTTTGCTTCTGGTAGTTACCCGCCCCGATTGTCAGAATTCTCGATTCGACGTCGCTCATGAGGTGCCCCCGACTGTCAGGTTCCAGTTCTCCGGAAGGTCCGCGAGACCAGTAAGCGAAGAAACACGAGGTAAAACGAGACTGTAGCGAGAATGCCGGTATCTTGGTCTCTCGCCCCGAAAGGGGCAGCCACAAATCAGCCCAGGGCAACGCCCTGGGGGCGGGTCGAACGTTGATACCTGAGCCCTGAAAGGGCGAACCATCTCCAGAGCATTGTGCCGCCCTTTCAGGGCTTGAGTTCTCTCGGACTTGGTGGTCCCAGGGCGATGCCCTGGGCTGGTTTGTTCGGCCCCTTCGGGGCACAATCCCCATCTCCGGCATCCTTGATACAGACTCGGTAAAACGATCCATTCCGGCGTGCTATCAACTATTGAGCGTCCCAGCAACCACCGGAACGGAGAACGCATCGGATCATCCGAACAGAGACGCTCAACCCGCCCGAGTGCGGGTGGTGACGTCCCGGCGGAAATTCCAGATCACCAGCAGCCCCACGAGCACCAGCAACGGGATCAGGATCAGTTCCATGAAGTAGGTGATCAAGGCGCTGGGGCGCCGCGGAGGGACGGTTCGACGACCTGCGCAACCAGGGGCTTCCTGAATGCATAAACGGCCAAACAGGTCGTGATCCATGCGCCGTACGAGGACAGTCTCCAGGCGTCGAGGGGCCAGCTCGGGACCTTCTTGCGGAGTAGCCTGGGGAAGAGCCCGAAATACCAGGCATAGCCGCCGACGGCCGAGATCACGAGGAAGATCGCGCTACTCCTGATCCAGGAGCCCTGGTCGGAGCCGGGCCGGGCCGGCTTACCGGCGGGCGGGCTCGCGGCGATCGCATGCCCCGCCCCGATCGTCAAGGCCAGGAGCATCGTCATTGCCCAGATCAAGCATCGCCGCCATGGGCCAGCCGGGGTCACGGGTGGGATCGTCGTCATCGTGGTTGTCCTTCCTGCTCGGACCGGCCGACATGGCCGTGTGGTGCTCATGTACTGGCGGACGGGTTGTCGAACCTCACGATCCGACGCTTCACGAACAGATGATTCTCGCGGTCCAGCTCGACGGTGAAGAGCCAACGGTACCAGAGCAGCGGGTCGGAGACCAGCCGGTTCTCGATCGGGACGTCTACGTGCCCACGCCGGTGACGGAGCGAGTCGAGTTGGATGTAGTGCGCCCCGTGATCCTTCTGGCCGACGCTCAGCACCAGCGGGCCGGCAACCTGGTGGCTGACAGGGGTCTGGGGCAAGCCAGCCTGGTAGTGGCTGGCGGTGGCGCCTTCGTTCTGGAACCAGATTTCGGGCCCCACGCTGAAGTACATCTGGGGGGTCTCGTTGAGGTCCGGCGCGGCGCCGATCGGCCTCGCGCCCGACCGGAGCTCGATCTCCTGGGGGCTCGGCGTTCAGCGAATCAAACGCGACCTCGTAACGTTCCAGGGCTTCGCGGATCGAGACGTCGTCCCGCCGGACGCAATAGAACCAGGAGAACCGCTCGACGCCGCTGCGCCGGCCCCCGCCGCCAGGGCGCTGAACGAGGAACGACTGGGTCGTGTGATTGGTCGCCGTCTGAAACTCATCCCGGTCGTCCAGGACGATCGTGTCACCGGGGTTTGTCCCCTTGTTGGGCCAGGTCTTCTTCATCTGGTCGATCTTGGAGAGCCTGGCATCGGCCAGCCGCCAGACCCATTGTTGCTTGACGGTCGACAAGGCGATGACCCGGTCACCAACGACCTCGCAACGGCAGTTTCGCCCCTCGATCGGCAGCTCGGTGGAGTTCTCCGCCTTCTCCAGAGCATCCCGGAACTCCGTGTCCTTCTTCTTGGGCAGGGAGCGGTCCCAGACGGCCCAGCGGTAGGGCTTCGTCGGATCGGCGGGATCGACCCACTTCCGGGTCAAGAGGCCGATCCGATGCTCGTCGAGCGCGATCGGAGGGACCGCCAGCGACCACTGCCGCAATGCGAGGATCCGGAACTGGGGGACGTTGTCCATCGCCGAGAGCCCATGACAGCTCCAGAGGTCCAGAACCAAGACCCCCTGCGAGCTGGAATACATCAGGTACCGCTCGCCGGGGAGGAGCCGCGGCGTGTGCGGGGCCGGCACCGAGCCGTCGGGAGGAGCCGGGAACGGGTCGCCGACCTCTCTCCAGAGAAACGCTCCCCCTTTATCGCCAGGGTTGGTCTTGAGAAGTGTCAGGTACTGGCCGGCATGGTGAACGGCCAGCGCCCCCCGGATCATGGCGATCGCGATCAGGTTACGCGATACCGACCGCTTCTCCACCATTATTGACAGGTCGGCGATCACCTCAGGGGCGTCGAACGACCTGGGAATGAGGTCCCAACCGTCCTGTCGGACATCGTCCCAGACGGCAGCCTGCTCGACGTCCTCCCCACAGCGTCGGCAGAACCTCACGAACGGGCGGTTGTAGGTGCCGATGTTCGGACAGTCCTTCTTCAGGCAGGCGACCATCAGCCGGCCACAGCTTTCGCAGGCACGAATCCCGCCCCGGTCGGCGTGAAGCGTCCCATCGGCCTCGACCTGCGACGTCCCCGGCCGGGCCTCCGCCTTGGGAGCGGACGCACGATGCGACGGGCAACGCGGGTAGGGACAGCCAAGCCGAGCCATTTCGCCCATCGAACTCATACCCCGCCCACAGAGTGGACCAATCCTCGACCTGAACTCACTCCTTCGGACGATCTGCCGCCAAACAGTCCCGCCATCAGGACTCGCGTTATCTTAACGTAGCCCGCGGCTGCAACCAAAGAGAATTCCCAAGCTCAGATTCCAGATATCGGAGCATCGGATCTGGAACCTGGAATCGGTCTTTGGGATGTTCACAAGACGCACGCACGGCGTGGAGGTCTTACTGAGGTAGAGTTTAATAGAGCGGTCGGTCGGAGAGCAATTGTCTTGTCCGACTGAGTCCCGGATGCGGCTTCATGTCCCGAGGCTCGACACTGGTGGCGTGCGGGACTGGATTCTCACAGCAGCCCGTGGAATAATGGCGAGGTTGCTGGTGTCCGGCACGACGGGTCGTCCCTGAGACTCATCCCGACGCGGCAGGGCGGGCTGGACGGCTCGATCCTCGTCCGGGGTGTACTGATGGTGACGAGTAATCCCAAAGGGGGGCTAGCGACCTCGAACCTCCCCAGGGCTTTCCCCATCTGGCCGGGCGTCTGTATCGGGCTGGCCGTGACCTTCGGCCTGGTCGGGTCCGAACTCCTGGAGAAGACACCCCGCCCCTTGATCGGTTTGATCGGCGGGGTCATGACCGTGGCGCACGGCATGGTCGCCTTCGCGGTCGTGACGTTGCTCGGCGAGTCCCTCTCGGTCGCGGGCTGGGAACGCACCCTCGTCGAGCGCCCGGGCAACTCCCCAGGCTCCACAACCCTGACCCGTTCCTCGACGAAACGGTTAACCCGCAAACCGCTCGCGACGAGATCGAGCTCAACGTCAGGGCCTTGGCCGTCCCCTGGCGAGAAATCCGGCGGATCATCCAGGTCGTCGCCTACCTTGTCCCCCTGATCGGATTCGCCGTTGCAATCTGGAATCCGGGCAAGGGAGCCTCCTGGGTTATCGCCGGACGCCCCCTCCTGCTGACCCTGGGCGAGGCGTTCTTCTTGATCCTACTGAGCCTGGGGGTCTCCAACTCGCTGGAGGTCGTCAAGAGCGGCTGGCTCTTGCTCGCCCCCAAGGCCAAGGCCCAGGGCCCCCGCGACGACCCTGTCATTGATATCCAGGAGTGGCCCCAGCGATGAACCCCGAGCTGAACCGAATGGGCCTCTGGACCTCCTATGCCATGGTCCTGCTGGTCGCCTTCGTTTCGATCCACAAGGTCCGACAAGATCGGACGGGCGATCCACCCCCCCCGCACACGCCCGTACTGACCGTGACGTCGAAGGGGGACCTCGAAAACGATGGGGTCGCCCGCCTCTTCTTCCGTCTCGACGAACCCGCCAGGGATCGCATCGAGATCGACTATCGACTGGGCCCCGAAGCCGCCAAGCAAGACCGGAACTTCGTGGTCGAACCCCCGGCGCCCTGGTGATCAACCATGGCGATCGCGAAACGTCGCTAACCTTGACCAAGCGAAAACCTGACCCGCCCCGGGGCAAGGCTGTCCGCGACGCGAGCAAGCCGGTCGTCATTACTCTGTCGCTGGCGAACCCGGAAGGGGCCGGGTATGAACTCGCGCCCCGCACGTCGAGGGACTGGAAGTTTCCGCTGACGACCCCCGTGTTCGTTGGCCCTTACCGGGTTTCGATGGTCTCGCCGGGCGATTTTCAGGAGCCGGACGCGCGGAAAAGGGAGGAGCGGACCATCGTCTTCGAGGTCGACCGTCCGCCCACGGATGCCTCGATCTCGGTCCGATACCGGCTCGGGGGCACGGCCGACTCCGAGGACTACGAGGTCGTCAGCCCAACGCGGGACAACACCTTGTCCTTTTCGCCGAGCGACGGAAAAGCCAGGCTGACTCTGCGGAGGCTCCCAGGCCCACGCGGCAAAGGCGATCGCAAGGTCCGCGTCGAGTGCGTGCTCCCCGCCGGCGACGCGGTGGTCCTCGCCCCCGGCCGAGGCGCCGTCGAGATCGGGATCTCCGACCCGGAATCGAAACTCTCCTGGTCGCGCAAGAAACTCGTCGAAGATCCCCAGAATCCCGGCGCCCCGATCGAGGCCACCCTGGAGGTCACGATCACGCCGCCGGTAAGCCGGACCATCAATCTATCCTACACGGTGAGCGTGGGATCGGACTCGCAAAACGGGTCCTGCGTGCTGAAAGCACCGGCGGACCCTTGGGCCAAGGACGAAACCAAGGAGACCTGTCCCATCCCAATTCCGTCGTCCGACCTTGTCTTCACCGCGGATGGGAAGCGGTGGGTTCGCATCCAAGCGACCGGGGAACTTCCCAATCAGCTAGAGCCGCACGAGTTCACCGTTCACGACTCCCGTATTCGATCCCTCAAGGGCCACGTCTTTGTCGTCCTCGTTCTCACACAAGGTCTGACCCAGGTGGAGCTCGAGAGAATCCAGGAAACTCTCGATGAGGCTAAGAGAAGGGACTGGCAGGACACGACTGGTAGGCGGGACGGTCTTCGTCCTCGACGCCAAGAGGGAATTATCCCCCTTTCGTCTCCAGGCCCTGAAGGACCCAGAGCGCTTGTTCAAGAGGAACGCGAAGACTGACGAGATGCTGGGTGAGTCGGAGTATGACGACTTTCGGTCGTGTCCAAAACCTGGTGAGAGGCAAAGCTTTCGATAAGCCAGCCCTTCTCCTCCGCGACATCGCCGATGAGAAGGCGGTACCTGTGGTTGACGCGTTGAGCAAGGGTCTGATCGGGCATGAAGTGGTCGATCTACTGGATCGACCCCGCCCCCAGGCAGTCTTTGCTCGACTCGGGTCTGCAAGAAAAACTGAAGGAAGACTCTTTCAAACTCAAGACCCCCGTACGGGACCTCTCCAAGGAGTTGCTCGACTTGCTGGAGAATGACTCCCCGAACGATTGAGCAATTCGGGCAATGTCCCGGGCGGAAATCGGGGCCTGTCGTGCTTCGGTGGATCGGGCCGGTGAGTGCGGCAAACTGCGGCAAACGCCCGACCGCGGTCGCGTCTCCTTCATACAGGTCTTGTTTTTGACGGCCGTGCGGTAGCATGATATGCTCGGAAGGTTGAGCACACCAACGTCCGACCGACCAAACGTCTCCCAGAGGCTCGACGACCATGACGCTCTACGGACATCGGTCTTTCGCGGTCGATTCCGTCGCGTTATCGCTGATCCTGTTCGCCTTCACACCCTCGGTGCGGGGTGGAGAGACTGAATGGTACGCCGGGATCGAGATCGGCGCCAAAGGCATCAAGGTCATCGCCCTGCCGATCGGCGAGGACGGAAAGCCCGACCTCAACCGGCTGGTGAAGAAGTTGCCGCACGCTTTTGTGAACAACGTCGCCCTCGGCGATTTGAAGGAGGGGATGTTCCGTCCCGAAGCCATCGATGACGCCGAGGCCGCGGTCAAGGACTTCTACCAGCAACTGACCACGGTCGCCGACGCGAAACGGCCGAAGCTCAGGCCGGAGAACATCTGGATCATCGCCAGCAGCGGCCTCTTGATGCTCAAGGCGTCCAATTACCCCGCGCTGGAAGAGGCCGTCAAGAAGGCGACCGGCGGGGCCAAGGCCCTCCTGGCAATCACCCAGAAACGGGAGATGGAGCTCCTCATGCGAGGAGCGATCCCGCCCGATCAGTGGGACAATTCGATGATCGTGGACGTCGGGAACGGAAACACCAAATACGGCTACCTCCAGCCCGCGAGGCCGCCACTGGTCTACCAGCCTCACGTCCCCAACACGGCCCTGAAGGGGACCGGCGGCCAGCGCAGAGAAATCGACGGCGAATTGAAGCAAGAGAATAAGCTCGAAGACTTCAAACGTTTTTGCGTGATCACTCGGGAGAAACGCGGAAAGATCAAGGACGAGGTGGCCGCGGAGATCGCCCGACATGCCGGCTTCATCAACCCCAAGCGCACTCGAGTCTACCTCAGCGGCGGCTCGCCTTACGTGATCGCCAGTCTCCTCTTTCCCCTGGAGATGGCCCGCGATGATCTCCTGGAAGTACCCGTTCCGATCGACCGCCTGAAGGATTTCGAGAAACGGTTCCTCGCGGCCGAGAAGGTGCCAGAGACCGACCTCACCGGGCTCGCCGACGTGGACCTCGAGCGGGCGAAAACCCAGATGCGCGAGGCCATGGACATCTACGACGCGAAGAACGTGCTCATCGGCGCCGAGATCCTGCTCGCCTTCAACGATGCTCTCCACTGGCAACAGGACCAGAACTAGACCTCTATTTCACCAAGTCCGGACTCGTCGCCTGGACCGTCGGGTTTGTCGTTGAAGAAAAAGCCAAGGCCAAGGCGGCCCTCGCGCCGAACAATTAGCTCCATTCTAGAAGCGAAAGGAACGCGGATGCCTGCTTTATTAAGCACCCGGCCGGCACGGCTGCGACTTGTGATTTGCTTGCTCACCGCCCTCACCGCAACTGCGGCGCTCGGGCAAGCCCCGGCCCCCGCGGTCGTCGCCAATCGCTATGCGGGGATCGAGGTTGGCTCCAAGGGGATCAAGGCGGTCGTCGTCGAAGTCGGCCCTTCCGGCGCGAACAACGTGATGGAAGCCATCGCAAACACCACCCTCGCGCAAGGGGTCGCCCAGACCGGGGCCTTCTCGGCCAGTGCGATCGAGGACACAGCCGAAGAGGCGGGCAAATTCGCCCAGCGTATCCGGGACGAATTCAAGGTCTCGCCCACGAAGGTCACCGTCATCGGCAGTAGTGGCCTCCCCAAGGCGTCCAACCGCGACGCGTTGGTGAAAGCCGTGGCGGACGCCACCCAGCTCAGCCCCATGACCTTCATCGTCCCCGCCGACGAGGTCAAATACACGATCAAGGGGCTCCTGAGTGACGAATCCGAACGTGCCGGCGCCTTGCTGGTGGATGTCGGCAGCGGCAATACCAAGGGGGGATTCTTGAAGGGGAACGATGTGGTCGATTTCAGCATCCCGTTCGGGAGCGTGACCTTCGAAAACCGGGTGGCGGCCGACGCCGCCAAGGACCAGAAGCCCTTCGCGGCGACGGCCACGGCGCTGAGGACGAGCCTCCTCGAGCCGGAACTCGCCAGGCAGACCGCCGCCCATCCCGAGCTGACCAATCGCGGAATTGTCTTCATCTCCGGTGGGTCGCGCCCTATGCCATGGCCACCCTGCTCCGGCCCCGGGACACGACCAAGAAGCAGATCGACCTGAGCACGAAAGACATCGCGGCCTACGCCGAGCTCGTCGGTAAGTCCCCGATCACCTCCACGGACCTGACCGCGGTCAAGGGCACCGACGCCGAAAAGCAGGTCAAGAACGTCCTCGACACCTTCACCCCCAGCAACCTGGTCGCGGGTTCCGAAATCCTGACGGCCCTCGCCGCGACGCTCAATCTCGAAGGCAAGACGCTCCGCTTCGACCGCACAGCCATCATGGCCTTGATCCGCGGCAATGGCTCCTCGAGCAGGTCGAGAAGGATGCCGCCTCGGCGCGGCTCGTCAAGCCTGCGACGCCCCCGAGTGTCGGGACGGCGGTTGTCGCTCCGCCGGTGCCCCAGCCTGGCGGGACGGGTGGGGTCGCGGCAGGGTCGTCTCCCGCACCCGCGAGTTCCCCCAAGACTCCCAAGGCTCCCTCCAAGCAGCTCCCCGAAGCGTCCTCCCCGGCGACCCGGTATTGACCGTCGGCGCCGGCTGGCCCCTTCCCGGCCCGGCAATTCCCCTCGCCCCGCATGGGTGGAGCGAGGGAGCCGGAGCGACCTCCGGCCGCATCTCAGCGTCGGGACGGATGAATCATGCTGAGACTTCAATCTCGGCGAGCTTGGGCTGCGGGAGCGAGAATCGCTGGAATCCGACCCTCCACATCGATTCCACCAGGGTGGTGTTCCGGAAGTAGGGCGTGCCCATGTAGATCAAAGGGGAGAACAGGATCGAGACGAGGAGGAGCGCCCACCAGACCAGAGTCAGCGCCAGGACTACGCCGGGAGGGGCCGGAGCCTCGGGCTTGATCAATTCGACGAGGATCGCGGAAAAGGCCTGAGTGCTGGTCAGCGGATGGTAGGCCCATTCGACGAGCTTCATCCACGCCCTCGTGGTTGCCGCGTCCGAGGCGACGAAGAAGGCCGTCGCCACCAGCGGCCCATAGTGCGAGAGGCCGCAGAACAGCCTGGCGGTGAAGCCCGCCGGACCCGTCGGGCGGAGGTCCGGGCCGATGTGACGGGGCGAGATTCCCAGGAGGAGTCTCCCTGGCGAGACGAAGGTCCGCAGGAAAAACACCGAGAAGATCCCCACGATGAACGTTTCCGAACTGAGCTCCTGGCCCCACGCCGTCCCGAACCGCAGCTTCGCGCTGACGATTGCCAGCAGCAACACGTCCACGATCAGGGCCGTCACAGCGCATCCCCAGAGGCATATAGACGACTTTGACGAGCTTGGATTCATCGAGCTCTCCAGCATGCGTCTTCTTGAAAGTTTCCAGTTCCTCCATGTATTCGGAGCGAATCCGATCCAGTTCCGCCTGCTTCTTCGCGGTCTCCGCCTTAAGCGCCGCGGAGAGACGGGCGTTGTCCCCTTTGAGCCGCTTGACTTCCCCGTTGAGCGGCTCGACCTCCCCTTTGAGCCGCTTAACTTCCTCTCGGAGCGGCTCGACTTCTCCGTTGAGCCGCTTGACTTCCCGTTTGAGCGGATCGACCTCCCCATTGAGCCGCTTGATTTCCCGTTTGAGCGGATCGACCTCCCCATTGAGCCGCTTGACTTCTGCTTCGAGCCGCGTGACTTCCCTCTTGAGCGGCTCGACTACTCCCTCGAGCCGTGTAACTTCCCTTTTGAGCGACTCGACTTCTCCCACGAGCCGCTGGACTTCTTCTTTGAGCCGTTTGACTTCCGCTTCGAGCGGCTGGACTTCTTCTTTGAGCCGTCGAACTTCCGCTTCGAGCCGCTCGATTTCTAAAGCCGATTTTCTTCGAAGTTCCTCATGATCGTGAATGAGCTGAGGGGTCAGATCGAGGTTCATCGTGAGTCCGGAGCCAGGGGAACAAGGTTGAATGACCAGGTCGGAAGACGCAGGATGGCGAGGGTTCCCCGCGTAGGATCATGTCCTCTTGTAACCGCTCCCTCGCCGATCAACCAGACGACAGTCCTGACGGTCGCCACCTCGCACGACTTCGAGGCGACCGCCCGGAGGCTTACTGGATTCGAAGATTAATCGATGTCGTTCTGGTTCGAACCGCTCCGAAGCCTGGAACTCGGCCAGGACTGTTGGATTCGGGATCAATGCCCGGGGCTTGGCTTGGGGTTGTCGTCGGGCTTGACCTTCGGGGGCTCGTTGAGTTCTCGACCGAGCTCGGGGACGTTCTTGGCGAGGATTTCTTTGATCTGGGTCATCCCGAGGGCGAAGTAGTTCGTGATCCCGACCTTGGCGATGCGCTGGACGATCGTGTTGATGCCGACCACGGTGGCGTCTTTGGTGATCAAGGGCCCTCCTGAATTCCCCTCGCTGATTCTCGCACCGTGCAGGATCCATTCGACGAGCTTCCGGGTCTTGCCGGTTTCTTTCCGGACGACGTTGACGATCCCGCGTTCCGTCACATATTCGAAGTCCGATTCGTGGAACAGCTCCTCGACCTTGGTCCCGATCGGGACGCTGTCGTGGGCTTCCTTTTCCTCGAAGATCGGCATCCGCGCGGCGGCGGGGTAACCGAGCGACCAGACCTCCCGAGACTTGATCTCATTGCCGTTGCCGCTGGTCGCGAGTTGGAAATAATACGGCAACGGCTCGGCGCCGGAGTCGATTCTCAAGACCGCGAGATCGACCTCGTCGTCGGGATTGGTCTGGAACACGATCGTGGCGCGTTGCTTCTCCGGCGGCTTCGCGGACGTCTTGAAGAAGACCCAGATCACCGGCTCGACCTTCATGCCGGTCTTCTTCTCGGCGGCCTTCCGTTCTTCGGAATCGCGATATTTCAAGACCGGCTCGATCACGTGCCGGTTCGTGAGCAGATACCCCTTGCCGGAGATCGCGAAGCAGGTACCCGTCGCGAACGGGACCTCGGTCTTGGTCCCGTCATCCGTCTCGTAGGAGCGTGCGCAGACGACGAAGCCGATCGCCGAGGCGAGCTCGGAGACCGCCTCGGCGGAGCGAATCACTCGGGAGACCGGCGGTGGATTCGGGAGGACCGCTGGCGGCTCGAGAGCCGGAGCCGGCGGTGGGACCGTCGCCGCCGCCGGGGCCGGCGCCACGGTCGCGACCATCCCGGCTGGGGAATTGTCGACCGCTTCGGGTTCTGGCCCGAGGTGGAACGCCCACCAGAGCCCCAGGCAGGCCGCGGCGGCGATCGCACCAATTGCGACGATTGAGGAGCCGCCTCTCTTCCGTTTCTCGCCCTCGGGCCGACCATCGCTATCCAGGGGCGGCAAGGACGAGACGCTGACCCAGAAAACCTGGTCCTGGGAGATATCGTGCGACCAGTTCAGGACGCCACGCTCACGTTGCTCATCGAGCTCGGAGCGACGGAATGGTCCTGTGATCGCATCCCCGTCGCGCACGTACCAGTATTCCGTTTCTTGAGACATGGAAATGGTGCTTTCGTCATTCTCGAGGACGACTCTTGCTCAGCGATCGCATGTTTTTTCCAGTCGGACCAGCCCTGAAAGGCGGTGAGGAAATCGATTCCAGATGACAAATTCCGAATTGCAAATGGATATAAAGCCTGATTTTTAAGGCATTTATGAATTCGCAATACGTAATTCGAAGTTTTCTATCCGATTCTTTCACAAGCTCCGAGCCCAACCGTGACCCGTCAGCCGTCATCCCACAAGATTGCCGCTCATGGGTAGGCGACGCCGTACGCCGCGGCGATCTTTTCGACATCCTGAAACCTGAGCTTCACGACTTGTGAGGCTTGCTTCACGTTGCCCGTCATCCGGGCCAACCCTCCGTCCCGCTCACCGAAGAGGAACCCGTTCAGCACCCCGACGAACACTCCGTCGAGGAACCCGTCCGGGAGCGTCCTGACCACCTCGCGCAACTCCAGCCAGGCGTCCAGGTATTGCCGGACGGCCACGCGGAAGTCGGCGGGACAGTCCGATAGGCTCACCTCGCTCATCCGGGAAACGAATTCCTCAATGGCCTGCGCATAGACGGAGGGCTTATCTTTGATCCCGGCCTTGGTCACCGTCTCCTTCGCGAGCTGATCGTTCTCTTGCAAGACCAGGAGGATGGCTTGCGCCGCCTTGGACTTGCCGCCGAGCCCGGGTATCCCGTCCTGGAGGAACCATCCCAGCCCAAGGAGGACCGCCACCACACCCACCCCCACCACGGCCGTTCTCCTCGACCCCGACTTGCCGCGCGGCGACGACTGCGCGGTCATCCCCAATCGTGATTCGCCGGTAACGGGATCCGTCAAGGCCGAGGCGCTGGTCCAGATCAGGCGGTCCTGAGACACCTCGTGAAACCACTGAAGGTCGTCTGAGCGACGCTTGGCCTCCACCTCGGCGGCCGTGAACGGCCCCGAGACCTGATCGCCGTCGCGGACATACCAGAGGTCGGAGTCTGGTGTCATGGGAGGGCTCCCGCCGTGAACATTGCCTTTCTGAAATGGACCGCGATGGCTTCGGATGACTGACGTCTTCGAGCGCCGGCCCAGGAAGGCGGTCTCGCTTCAGAAAAAGTGGCACGAAGCCAACCTCCGTCGCCGGCGATTCGGTGCCGGAAATACAAGCATACATTCCTTGTGGAGTGACCGCCAAGTAAAAAACGCACTTTTTCCGTGAGGCCGGATGGGCTTCGCCGGAACCGAAGGCCGGTCCTTTTCCCCCGGCGTCGTCTCTGGTAACTTCCCAGGTCCAGGCAAAGTCAACCGGAGATTGAATCCCTCTCAGGGAAGCTGTGAGACCATCATCACGGCTGGGAGCGACCAGAGAGAAGACAGAGGGTTTGCAAGTCCGTTCAGTGATTCCCGAAGTGCGTCGAGTACCGTCGCGCTTTTTGGACGCCGACCGAGTAAGATCACCAGGGAGTGAAGCCGATTGGGCGTGTCGCCGCGCCCGAAAGTCCACGTAGGAAACACCAACATGGCTTGCAAGGGAATTGACCTCACCCACCCTCGATGGATCATAGCGGCGCCTGCCTCGGGTCGGATCGCAGCCAACGGTTGATCCCTCTCGATCAATCCCCCGTTTCTGACTGGCCGACTGAACTGGTCCTCGACAAGGATCGCTCCTTCTGGAACCGGATCGGGCAAACTCTCGGGCTCGGCAACCTCGACCGAGAGGTCCCCGACGACCCTGACAAACGCCTGAGATCGTTCCTGGAGAGTGATACCGAGTCCATCGATCGCAAGGTGTTCGCATCCGAGGAAAAGGAATTACTGGTTGCGTTCGCCTTCCCCTACCAGACACCATGCCTCGTGCGCAAGAATCTTCATTCGATCTTCAATTATCGCACGGTCACGGCGAACCCGATCAACAGGCGATCGGCGATCGAGGCTCCGATCGCCCTGGCGTTAGAGTGCGTGGCGCAGCGGAAGGCGGTGGAGACCGTCAACTCGACGGCGTCGATGCTCTTGCTCACGGGCGACCCTCCCATGCTGGAACTGACCGGCGCGTCGCTGGTTCGCGAGGGCAACTTGTTGCGGATCGCGATCACGGCCTATGCGGCCATCGACATCGAGCCGGACGCGATCGTTGGTTCGCTTCGCCATTTCGGGGGGAACCCTTCTCAGGCCCCCCTCTTCCACGCGGGCATTGCCGATTCCGCGGAGAAGGTCGTCGACAACCTGGAGCGGAGCGACCGGCCCAGCGCCGTGATCGACATGGGCCTGCACGCCGTGGCGATCGGGGCGGTCCGGCACGGGGGTTTGCTGCTGGACGGGCAATTATGGCTCAACAACAAGATCAACAGGCTCGAGGTCACACGAACCTCACCGGTGGCCCTGGGGGTGCTGGGTACCGTTCGTGTGAACGGGGCCGAGGAATGGTGCTGGAGGCGCATCGTCGAGAAAGGTAGGGTGCTGGGTACGAGCCGGGCCGGGGAATTGGCCTGGAAGCGCATGGTCAACACAGGTATGAACGCGGCGAAGGACACGATCCGCGCGGGCCTGAACCTGAGTGCGACGGACACCGAGAAGGTTGCCCTGGCCGAGTGCCCGCATCCCGAATTCGCGTCAAAGCAATGGCTGAGTCAGAAGCACGATTGGGCCAAGGCTGGACTCCGCTGGCACGAGATCGTCCCAATTGAAGAGGCCCCATCGATTTGGGACCTCGAGGTCAAGATGAGTCCGATCAACAGGCAACGCTGGCACGGTCTGACATGCCCGACCTGGAAGATCGTACCCTCTTCCAACGGGGCCGGGCCAAACACTGCGGAGCCAGTGAACTCCTGAACGAACTGCTCGAGGTACGCCGCGATTCGCGGTCGTGTTCCGGACCTCCATCGCTTTAAGCCAGGCCGAAATGGAAGTCTGGGCAATTTGTATTGGCGTTGCGATTATCGACCTGCTAGACTTGTCCCCTGTGCAAGAACGCCTGCGATCTCAGCCCTCGGGACGTTCGAAATGAGGTTGCACCACGGCGGGTCGCGGAGTCGGTCGTTCGTGCACTGGGCCGCTCGATCACAATCCCACATCGCAACGTGCCAGTCAGGTTGTCATCATGAGCAACACACCCCGTCCTGAACACGAGCCGGACCCGGAACCCGATTTCTCGACGTTCTTGCCCCCCGAGGACTCGGGCGAATACATCGTCCCGGGTGCGTCGGAAAAGCCGGTCGAGGAACTGGGTTCGGAGGACGACATCGTCGAGCCCCAATCGGCCAAAGGACCCGCATCCGCCCGGCAAGAATTCGATTGGGAGGACGTCACCATCGAGCCTGGAACGCGCGCGGAAACCTCATCCGGTTTGGAGGAGGACACCATCGAGCCCGGAAGCGCGAGGGGGACCTCATCCGCCGAGCCGGAAACGGACTCGGGGGAGGACGTCCCCGAACCGGAAACGGACGGGGAGGAGGAGGTCCCGACCCATCACGACCCCGATCACGACCCCCAAACCCCCCGCGGCGAAATGGCCCTGGATCGGTATGGCCGCCACTTTGCTCGTGGGGGTCGGGGTCGGAGGTGTCGGCTCGGGGCTCTTTTCCCCACAGCCCACCAAAGTCGCCGAGGAGCAAACTTCCCCTCAGCCCATCAAAGTCGCCGAGGAGAAGACTACCCCAGAGCCCACCAAAGTCGCCGAGGAGAAGACTACCGCGCCCGTCACCCCGAAGGTCAACGACCCGGGCAAGACGCCGGGGCCCCCAACCCCGTCAGCGGTTCTCACTCATCTCGATGCGATCGATCAGGCCCTGAGCGATCCTGGGACCTACAAGCAGGGACTGGAACTGGCCAGGAAGGGGGTCGATTTGGCTCAGGCAACCGGCGATCCCGCGACCCAGCTCGAAGCCTACTTGCTCTTGAGTCAGGCCCAGGAAGCCAACGGAGATTTCGACGCCGCACTGAAGACTATCGCCGAGGCTTCGAAGATCCAGGGACCGGACGAGAAGAGCGGGACGGCCAAGACCCTTCGTGGACGCCTCAAGAGTGCCGAACGACGGATCCTCAGGAGCAAGAAAAGCAGCCGGACCGGGGCGGGGACGGGGGGGACGGCCACGGCCCCAGGTGCAAGGCCGCGGGGGATGGAAAACGGCTTCCAGAGGAAACTTTCGATCGGCCTCGGGGTCCGGATCCTCGTTGCCCTCCAGGCCAACCAGCCGGCTCGACTCGTCGAGTTGCAGAGTAACCTCAAAGACGTCCAGCAGGAAGTCGAGCGGGAACACGTACCGGACTCCCTGCTCAACCTGGCCGTCGCCAATCGGGAGATCGGGGCCTATTTCCAGGACCAGTCGGACGAACAAGCCATCAAGTACCTGGAAGATGCGGCGCAGAACTGTGTTGAACGGGCTCGGCACTTCCCCGGTATTGAGAGAGACGAATTCATCAGGAACGAGCTCGCAAGGAACTGGGGACAGTGGTCAGCCTGTTGCGGACCGCGTCCGATACACTGGCACGGCGCCTCCACGAACTCGAGACGAAGAACGGCAAGCTCACCGGGGATAATGCGACTTTATCCATGCAACTTACGGAGGCTCGAGCGAGCCTCAAGAGGGCCGAGGATCGGATCGCGGCGATGAGCCAACCCGTTCCCCCGGTAACCAATCCCGTCGCCGCGGGCCCCGATCCCAAGAAGCTCCTGGCGCAGATCCACGAGCTCGAAGTGAAGCTGAATTCCACGCAGGTTGAGGCCAGGCAGGCGAAGGATGCGGTCGTGGCGGCAAACCGACGCGCCGAGCGACTCGGCCAAGGTGAGAAGCAGTGGGCCGTGTTCGCCCAGGGGCTTGCCGGTCTGGCCGGCTTCCCCACAGCGATGCCCGATGAGAACAATCGCTGGAAACAGGCTCCTCCGGAAACCGACGCCGAGACCCTCGGTTGGATGGAAGGGTTACAAGCCGCCATCCGTACCAAGGTCGAGCAGACCGATCGCCTCAGCTATGGAGAGCAATCCTGGGCCAAGTTCGCCCGGAGAGTCGCCCAGAAGGTCGGCTATGGGGCTCCGCTTCCCGAGGTCCGATGGGCCAGGACGCCTGACCGCGCGAGCGAGGACTGGGAGGACCGGCTGGCCATCTTCGTCCCGTCGGTTCCGCCGGTACCCACGACGCCCGCGGCCGAGAGGGACTTCAACAAGGGGTACGAAGACTACTTCCATTGTGAGTATGCCCAGGCGATCGCGCGGTTCGACGCGGCGATCGCGAAAGTGCCGAGCGACGCCCGGTTCTATTACTTCCGGGGCCTCGCCCGACTGGGCGACCATCAGAGCGGGGGCACGTCAAAACGCGAAGACGGGATCGAAGACCTGCACCAGGGCATCATCCTGGAACGCCGCGGGACACCGTCGCCACAGCAGGTCTCCCAGGTGCTGGTGCGGATCCAGGGCGAGCTCCGTCAGTGGGTCGAAGCCTTCCGTGCAACGGGCGAACTGCCCCCGGGCGCACTGCCGCCTTCGCCCCCTTGCTTGCCCCGCATACCGTCTGCCACAATGACTCTCGCACCCGGCCGATTTGAGGGAATTCCGACGATCGCTCCCGGATGTGTCCCCTGCGGAAAGGCGACTTTGAGACCCGATCGATCCAGGAACGGTCGCAACCGACGAGATGGGAGTTGCGGAGAGCGGCCTCCGCGCCTCGGAAGGATGACCCCGGCCAGTCAACGACGGTCCCGCGGGATCAATGACCTTTCGTGAAGGGAGCGGTACCGGATGACGGGCCGGCCGTCCCGTTCCGAGACACACCGTTGTCGCCCGCTACCCACTTCAACTCGTCCGTGATCGTGCCGCCCTCTTTCTTCCTCCGGAATTCGATGTGGCAATCGAGCTGACTTTCATTGTCGCAGGCCACCCGAACCACGATCTGTTCGTCCCGGCCCGCCATGGCCCGCGGTGGGACTTCGAGGTCAAGGGTCTTGATCGGCGTATCCTTTGGGCCCTCGCGGGACAGCTTCCGCTCCAGGATCACGATCTTGAGCCGGGAGGCGTTGGCACGGCGGGACACCGGGGGAAACACGCTCTCGAGGCTGAACGCGATCTTCTGATTCCGCGGGACCAGCTCGTCGAACACGTAGGTGCCATCTTCGGAGCGGGTGCGAATGCCAATGCTGTGCGGATAACGACGGCGGCCGATGAGACTGGGCAGTCGGCCGGCGTGGAGGGCCTGGGCGACCAGTGCGGCCCCCTTGGCCACGGCGTGCTGCGGCTCCTTGTCGAGGACGGGCTCGCGGCCCCAGCGGTCAGCGAACGCCTCCTGGACGGTCCACATCTTGCTGCCGCCGCCGGCCATGTAGATGCAATCCAGGTCCTTCCAATCGATCCGGTGGCCGGTTGCCCGCGAAACGTCGGCGAAGAGCCGCTCGCAGACGAAGACGCACTGCTCGACCAGCGGAGCCGTGCGATCGAGGAATGACTGGGCACTGACACGAGTATCCAACCTGCGGGCCCCCTTCTTGGGGCTGAAGAACGGGACGAGCAGGCTCAGGCCGCGTTCGGTCCGGGGGCGATTGAAGAAAACGGTCTTCGCCTTCTCACACTCCTCGAAGAGGTAGTTGTGACGGATTCGATAGTCGTCCTCCCCTCGGAGCCAGAGGGTGACTTCCCGGTCATCGCTCAGGTTCTTGCGAGCGACCCAGTCCGCCAACTCGAGGTCCCAGTTCCGGCCACCGAGGTTCTCATCGCCGTCGCGGCCCAGTTCCTCGAATCCCTCCTCGGAGACGTTCCTGCCGGCGCGGAGCAGGGTCGCGTCGAAGGTGCCACTGCCGAGGTCGACGACCAGCACCAGGCGCATCCGCCGGATCCTGGTGAAAACCCAGCGAATAGGCCGCCGCCACCGGCTCATCGACCAGCCAGAGGTTGTCCTCCAGAAAGCCGGCCTCGACGCAGGCACGGCGGGTGGCTGCCAACTCGAACTCGCCGAAGGCCGTGGGCACCGTGACCACCGCCTTGTCGAGCGTGTACTCGGGGAGCTTGAGTTGACGTTGGGCCGCGATGACCAGCTTCTTGAGGTACACGCCGGCAATCCGGGAGGGCGGATAATTCGTTCCACCCGAAGGGAACGTCTTGTCCCCGTCGAATTTCATCCAGCTCTTGACGTCGAGGATCACATCATCGGCGTAGTTCGGGTCGGTCATCTGCTCGCGGGCGCGGTAGCCGGTCAGCTCCTGGCCGTCGCAATTGCAGAAGACCGAGGGCATCAGATGACCCGGGTACTTGAGCTGATTGAGGTCCCTCTGCGGGAACGCCAGGTCGGGCCGGATGAACAGCGGGGCGTCGCCTTGCATCACGCAGGCCAAACACTTGCTGGTCCCCAGGTCGATCCCGAGGATCGGAGGCTCGTCTCGGTTATTCATGGATGTCGGTTGTCTCCTCGGGGGCGGCTTCGTCCGGCGTCTCGGTCGGGGGCGGGCTCAGCAACGGGGGGGCCGCCGGGGGAGCGGCACCGGCGGCCCTGGGCGTCTTGCGAACTGTCCGGACAATCACTTCGGGCTTGCGCAGCCATTCGCCACGCCAGCGGTATCCCACCCGCGTCACTTCCTTGATGGTCTGGTGCTCCGCGGGATCCTCGGTGTCCTCGCTGTCCACCCGCTCATGTCGCCACTCGTCGTATTTCACCTTGGCCGCCGGTTCGTTCGCCAGGGGATCCTCCAGTTCGACGTCGCGGCGCTTCTGCCAGTCCTCGATACGGGCCTTGATCTTCTCGAGGACCGGGAGCACGTCGGGCCGCGCTGGCTTCTCAGCTTCGTTGAGTGCCGTGTTCGCCTCCCAGAGCGACCATTCGTCGTGCACCGCGTCGAAGAGGTCGGGCAGAAGGCGCAACAGGTCGTTCAAGTGCTTCAAGCGCTCGGCGAGGAACTCGTGGGCGGCCTTGGCGAATTCCGCCGGCAACGCGTTGAGCCACGTCGCTTGCTTGTCCAGCAGACTCTCTTGCTGGTCGCGGAGGGCCTCCTGCCTGGCCAGAAAGGTCTCCAGCCGTGCCGAGTCGCTTTGGGCGGCTTCCGTTTCGGCCTTGTGGTGGCGCAAGTTCGTGCAGACAGGCGTCGAATCGATCGAGCTGCGACAGGAAAATCCGGTGATCGAGCGACAACCCCCGAGAGAAGTCGTGGAGACAGGCGTCGAATCGATCGAGCTGCGACTTCAGATCGGTGGCGATTTTCGGCGCGGGTGCGGGAAGGACAACGCGGGGTGCGTTCGCGGCGGACGGCTCTGCATGAAAGTCGTTCACCTCTTGACGGATGGCCGCGATTTGCTCCCGGAGAATCGCGGCGACCTCTGGCTGAATCAGACTCCTCGTCATGCCGGAGAGCTTCTGGGGCTCGACACTATCCTTGATCGCACCGACCTCGCCCTTGAGCCGCGTGATTTCTTGCCTGATCGCCTGGATCCCTTCCTTCATCCCATTGAGATGCGACTCGATAGAGGTGGGTCCGAAAGCGCTCTCTAATCTGCCGTCATCCGACCGGTCGAGCGCGGCGTTGGAGGGCATGCGGTCCAAGTCATCGGCTTGCCTTGGGTTCGCCTTGCCCTTTTGACTGCCCGGTGCCGAGCCTGTGGAGGCCGCAGGGGCGCGATCGTTGCGCGTCCGGTCGTCACCGAGTCGAGAGCCGCGCTGGGATCCGTTGTCGAACTGCTTCGGGCTCGAAACCAGTCGCACCGGTGCGCATCAACTCCTCTTCAATGGGCTCAACCTTGAGGAATTCGAGGTCAGGTTTCGTGATCGAGTGTCCGCAGGGACAACGAAGCTGTCCGGTCAGACCAGGCGTTTCTCGGTACGTGACGGAGAACTTCCGTCTGCATTGCTTGCATTCCCAGCTACCGGTCTTGTATTGCTCGGCAGACATCGCGCACGCCCCAATTTTCTGTCTCGAATCGAGACCGACCGCGTTGTCAGTAGCCAGGGAGCTTACTCTGGCAATCAAAGAGTTGGCCACGGAGCCGATCCCGCTCTGCTTCGACGCCTTCGCGTTCTTTCACGGCCATCTGATATCGGACCTTGCACTCCGCCAGCGCACTGCCGTCGGGCGACCCGCTCCTGACCTCCGACTCCGCGCACTTTTCGGCGGACACGCTCGAGCTCGTCCGACAGTTCCTTGTTCTCCGACCGAAGCTCCTCGCACTGCCGGTTAAGTTCTGCAACTTCGATCGACAATGCGTCGTTCTGCGACCGAAGCGTCTCACGATTCTCCTGGAGGTCCATGACCTCGGTCGTCAATCCTCGATTCTTCGCCTCAAGCGCCTTGAACTCGCGGTCCAATTCTTGATAGCGGCGCTGTTGAAGGCCCACCTCAGCGGTTCGATCGGCAAGCTCCCGCTCTAGCCGCCTGATCTGATCGACCAGCTCGGGCGGAGGGCCCGCCGGAGCGTTGACAGGTGGGGGTGCGGCCTCCAGGGTGCGCACGCGGCTCCTTGAGTACTTGATTATCCTTCTCGAGCTCTTCATAGTCCTTGACGTAAGTCGCCGTCAGGTCGGGCATTTTCTCGTTCACTGGGGCGCGGGGCCGAAGAGCAACCCAGCCGTCGTGCGATGGAATATCGAAACGGAGACTATCATATACTTGCTCCAGGTGTGATGTCCAAGCTAAATCCAGCGCGAGCTGCAGACAGCAGACTTGCAGACCCGACCCCAGTCCACTCCGAAGGGCGGACCGCCGTGCGCGCCGGACTTCAATCAGGTTTCCGCCAAACCAGCGCGAACATCCCACCCGCGAGCCGCGTCCATTAGTCAGTAATTCAGTCAGTAAAATGGTGACAGCTCAGCAAGAATCGGGCGAAACCTTGGGAATTATAGAATTCATGAGATCGCCCTAACTCCTTTGAAAATACGGATTTCCGCAAAAAGTCCTCGGAGTGTGCCGGAATCGCACACGACTTTGCGAAGGTCGGGGACCAGGTTCAATTCCTGGCGGGGACATGGCCTTTTCTTGACGACGCTGGAGCCAGACGGCCAGGCGACCGGCTGCAACCCGGTTTAAGTGGGTTCGACTCCCACCGGCGTCTTGCTCGTCATGGGGGCGAAGGCCGGAGCCGGTGCAGGGCCTGTTGGGCCTCGGCGTCCAGCGGGTCGCGACCGATCGCCAGCATGTACCAGCCCCTCGCCTCGTCGACCAATCCGGCCGCCTCGCAGGCCCGACCCAGCTTGGTCAGGTCGGGAGGCTGGTTCTCGCTGCCGGGCCTCTTGATCCGATTGATCAGGTTGTAGACCTCGTCGAGTTGCCTGGCGCGTGTCAGGTAGCGTTCGGCGGTAGATCGATCGCCTTGAAGGACGAGGGCCTTGCCCAGCTCGGCGATCGAGACCCGGTCGTATGGTTCGTCGCTCAGCGCGTCCTGGAAGTGGCGAATTGCACCCGCAGAGTCTCCGCGCCGCAGCGCGACCCGGCCTCGGAGCCGGGCGAGGTGGGGATGTCGGGTCGTTGCCCTCGCCAGCATCGCCAGCGCCTCATCGACCTGACCGTGATTCAGCTTGAGCTCGATGCGAAGTGCCTGGGCCTCGGGGTCATCCTCGGGCAAGGGCTGGAGGACCCGTTCGACCTTGGCTTCCTCGCCGGGATGATCGATCAGGAGATTGGCCAGGGCCAGCCGGCTGAACCGGTCGTCGGGGTCGGCCTGGATGAAGGATTCCAGGTCGCCGGAGATGTCCGGCCCCCAGGCGGTGAAGTGGGTGAGGGACCAGGTGAACAGGTCGTGATGAGTGAGCGGCGTCAGCCGCGCGAGTTCGTGAAACTCGGCATCAACCTCGCGCCGGCGCGATTGGATTCCGAGGACGTAGATCAATTCCTTGTGGGCTTCGACCAGACCCGGCTTGAGTTTCAGGGCCTGACGAAAGGCGGCTTCCGCCTTCCTCACGCGGCGACGCTGCCGCTCGATCCGGCCGGCCAGCAAGTGGGCCTGGGCGGCCATCGCGTGATCGTCAGGGATGCGGCCGAGTGCGGCCAGGGCCTCGTCGAGACGCCCCTCCGCGGTGGCGAGCTGTCCCTCCAGCAACCAATCCAAGGGAGTCCTGGGCCGCATCCGCTCGAGTCGTCTTCAAGATGTCTCGGGCGCGATCCCACCGGCCCGCGAGGAAAGCACGCTCGGCTTCGGCCCAGAGACGATCCGGGTCGGCACGGCCTCGCAATGCGAACCAGCCGGCCACCGTTGCGCAAGTAATGACCAGGGCGAAGGCGGCCCAACCCCAGACTCGGGCTGCTCCCCTTGCCGGGACTGCTCGTCTCTCCTCCAGCCGTGATCCTGTATCGATCGTGCCTGCCGCGTTCGTCGAGGCCCCTGGACGATCGAGGATTGTCCGATCCCCGCTTTCCATTGATGGTTCCCGAGCGAACGATGACGCGATTCCTGTGGGTCGACCTAACGTGATCCGGCTGCGTTAACGCTTCTTGCGCTTGCCCTTCTTCGATAAGTCGATCGTCGGACTCTTGCCCCCCTCGCCCAGCACGTCGAAATCGAACGTGTTCTCGCCCCGCTGGACCGTGGCGAAGTCCCTCCTGAGTCCGACGCCCTTATTCTTCTCGGCCACGTCGCCTCCGTACGTGACCAGGTTATCCCCGGTGTACGTCTTGATGGTGTAATGTCCGTCCGGGCCGATCTCCGCGGTCTTCGCGGCCACGAGTCGCCCGGAATTGGCTGGGTTAAAGCTGATGATCCCTTTCGTGACCGGTTGCTCCCTTGGCCGTGACGACCCCGGTGACGGTCGCCTCGGTCAGCGAGGTATCGGTGTAGGGCTTGCCATCCCCGCAGCCCGGGAGCAGGGCCGAGCTCATGAAGGTCATAGCCAGCAGAAACGCATTGCGCCTACGCAAGAGTTTCATAAGTCCCATCCGAACAAGTAACATTATGATGAAGAATCCCGTCTATCAAGGCCGTTTGGATTTGTTGGTCAGACCGGGCAACTTCGGGTCGCCGGAGCAGTTGGACGCGATCGCGGCCGCGAAACCGCTCCGGCGTTCGACCCGGTCCGGTTTGGTCAGTAGGCATCGGAGGAAATCACCTCGCCGCCGGCCTTGCTCCCGAGGGCCCACCACGTGCTGACGTTGATGCTCGACTTGATGAACTTGACCGAGCCATCGCAGTACAGGTTGTTCACACCGCCGGGGTGGTGGCTGCTGGCGACGTGAGCGATCTGAAGTCCCGAGCGGCAGCTCCAGGTGTTCGGTGGCATGACGTGGAAGTACCGCGTATTCGCCGGCTGGCCCGTTACCCAGGTCGATCCGGAGATGTTATCGTCGTTGAAGTTCGCGGCATCCTGGCCGTTCTGCGGCACCGGTGGTGTCACTTTGCAGACGTTGTAATAGGCCTGGGGCGTCAACTCCAGGTTGTTGGCGACTGCGGCCGGTATGGACAGCGATGCCGTCGGAATCCCTCCGTCGAACGGCGCCGACGTGTTGGTGAGGTTGTTCCCGATCGCCTTGACCCGCTCGCTGAAGGCAGCCGTATTGCTCGTGCCGTCGGTGATCATCGCAAAGCTGACGGAGCTGCCGCCGAATCCGGGAGGGCCGGTGTCGATGCCGCTCGACGAGTAGATGAATGGCCCGGCGGCCGGCTCGTTGCAGGAAGGTGCGTAGGAGTTCCCAGCCGTAAGCACAGTTGGGTGCCGAACCCCCGTTGGCCATGTAATTGTTGTGTCCGTCGGGGCTGGTCAGACGGTCCTGGTCCGAGGGACACAGGAACCCGGCGATCACGCTGTACTCCGCCGTCGTATTGGCCGGGTTATCGTTGGGCATGGGGGTCAGTCCCGATGACCTCGGTGTCCACGAAGTTGAGCGCATTGTAGATCGGCCCCTGCTCCACGTAAGGAAGCAACATCGTATGAGCCGACCACTCGATCCACCACGGCCCGTCACCCCAGGGTAAGCAGTTATGGTGCTGTGGTAGTTGTGCAACGCCAGGCCGATCTGCTTCAGGTTGTTTGTGCATTGCGCAGCGTCGCGCCGCCTCCCTCGCCGCTTGCACGGCGGGGAGCAAGAGTGCAATGAGCACGGCGATGATCGCGATGACCACCAATAATTCGATCAAGGTGAAACCGCGACGGATGCGTGGGCACATGATCTTTCCTCCGAGCGGAACTGCCGCAGACGTGACGGACCTTAGTCACGAACCGAACTCGCGATTGGAAACGAAGAATATAGGAGTACCGGAGCCGAGGCGAACGGAAGGGAGTCGATCCTTTGGAGAGGACCGGAGCGCTCCCCGAGTAGAATCAGCCGGGTCGGTGGACTTGTAACGGTAAAATTCACGAAGATCTCACTTTCCTGGTTTCCGACTCGCGAACCCTTGCGGTCGAGGTGAACGGATAGGTCGCCGGGATCAGGAGTTGGGTCGCCGGAGGCCGGCCCGGCGTCGGGCTCGTGGGATGACTTTTCCGGCCCGGTGGATTACAAATCGAGGGAGTCGGCGGAATATATTAGGTGAGGCTGGAGGAGGTGGTCGGCGACAGGACTCGATGAGGGGAATCCTCCGGTGTATGAAGGGTCGGGAATCGCCGGGAGGTGCTCTGTGGACGCGACGGATCGTATTGCGGTCCGGACGAGCGACCAGAAGGCCGAGTTCGCGGCGCTTCTCGCCCGGCACCAGAGCCAGCTCTTCGGCTACATCTATTCGCTGGTGCGCGACCTGGACGACGCGGACGACCTGTTCCAGCAATCAAGCCTCGTGCTCTGGGACAAGTTCGAGCTGTTCGATCCGTCGCGGAGCTTCGTCGGCTGGGCCTGCGGGGTGGCACGGTACGAAGTTCTGAATTTCCTGAGAACGCGGAGCCGTCACCGTCTGTATTTCAGCGACGAGCTCAACCTGGCTCTCATCGAGGCCCAGGAGAATCTGGAGGAGGAACGGCTCGAGGAGCGGCGTGATGCGCTGGCCGGCTGCATGAATAAACTGCGAGAACGGGACAAGGACCTGCTGGAGGCCTGCTACAGCCGGTCGGCCGGGGTTCGGGACGTGGCCCTAACGCGGGGTCGATCGGCTCAGAGCATTCACAATTCGCTCCGGCGAATCCGTCGCGCGCTGTTCGAGTGCGTGCGTCGTTCGATGGCACACGGGGGGGTAGCATGAGCGCTCTGGGCCCCGACCGAGCTCCCCGTCGAGCTGTACGACCTGGTCGATGAATACTGCTCGGGCCTCATCGACGAACCGGGCATCCGCCGGCTCGAGGCCCTCCTGCTCGAGAGCGAGGCGGCGCGGCGATTCTTCGCCGACTACTTCCAGCACCACACGGAGATCCAGTTCGCGGTCCGCGCGCGCCGGGCGGCCGATGCGGTCGTGGAGCAACTCGCGTCTCGGCCGGACGAACCCCGCGGCGAGGGCCGGAAGGATGGAGCGCGGTCCAAGGCCCGACGCCTCGGGTTCGGGCCGCGCCGGCGGATCGGCATCGCGGGCGTGGCTGCGGCCGTTGTAATCGTTGCAGCCGCGGCTTCGGTCGCCGCATGGCTTGCGATCGGGTGGTCTCGCCGCGGCCCGTCGGTCCCCGGGAAGGGGCCGGGCGCGAACGTCGCCTGGCTGGTCAATGCCCAGGATTGCCTCTGGTCTCAGACGGGCGAGCGGCCCGGCAGGAACATGGTGGCGGGCAAGTCGCTCCGCCTCGAGCGCGGGCTGGCCGAGATCGAGTTCGACTGCGGCGCACGGGTCATCCTCCAGGGACCGGCCGGCCTCGAGCTGCTCTCGGGAAGCTCGGCCCGGCTGCTCCAGGGCAAGCTGACGGCGCGCGTGCCGGCCCATGCCAAGGGGTTTACCGTCCTCACCCCGCACAACAAGGTTGTCAACCTCGGCACCGAGTTCGGCCTGGCCGTCGACGAGGCGGGCGCGGCGACCGTGCGCGTCTTCACCGGCGAGGTCAAGGCATTCCCGCTCGGTTCCGGCTCCGCTCGCGGGCCCGATCCCGGCGTGACCATCCACCAGAACCAAACCGCGCGGCTCGACGGCCGCACCGTGGACCGGACGTTGCCCGACCCTGGCGAGGCCGCGGCGAAATACATCCGGGCCATCGAGCCGCCGCCAATCGTCATCCCGCGGACGCTCCAGCTCGACTTCACTAACCCCCTGCCCGGCACCCTCCGCGACGCCGACGGCCGCGGAATCGGCCTGACCCACCGGCTTCCTCGACACCGGCAGCGACCTGCCCGGCTCCGATCCCAACCTCCGGCTCCGTCCCGACCGCCGCGCCCTGGAGCTGACGACCACCCGGAGCGACATCAACACGCAGGACCGGATGTCCACAGGCGAATACCTGGGCGTCCGCCTCTCCGACCTCGGCTTCACCGGGTCAGAGGACTTCGAGATTCGCGCCACGATTCCGAACATCCCCGGGTTGAATGTGGTCGGGCAGTTCGGGCTCTACGCCGGGACGAGCAGCGACCGCAACATTCGCGGCGGTCTGATCTGTTGGCCCAGGCCGGATACGTACCGGTTGTTTCTGGTCAATAACTTTGGCGGTCGCGATTCCGACCTCTACGAAGTCGGTCTGACGACCTCCGGCGACGACCTGCGACTGACCTTGCGCAGGCTCCGGGGACAGTATTCGCTGGTGGTCGACAACCTGACCCGGAACAGCTCCAGCACGCTGGCGATCGCCCATCCGAAGTTCCTCGATGGGCAGACCGAGCTCTACCTCGGGCTCTTCGGGGCAAACACCCAGAGCGACGAGTGCAAGACCCTGACGATCCGTGAGCTCAGCGTCACGGTCTGGACGGCCCAGCCCGGTTCGCCCACAATGGTTGGGTCGGAGCTGCCGAGTCGAGTTGACCCCATGATCTTGACGCCGTGATGACCCTCCCCGACGCGGTCGCGGGAATCCTGTTTCCCGACCAACGCGTCCGGTCCGATGCCCTTTTCCGAGACCCTCTCCTATGGCTGGCAAGCATACCCTCGCGCTTCTGTCTCGGCCTGACACTCGCAACCACCTCCTTCGGCGCCGACGCAGCCGCCCTCTCAGACCGGCGGCGACTCGGGCCGGCCCTTGAGCGTGCTGTTCCTGGGTGATCAAGGTCACCACGTACCGGCCGATCGCGCCGCGCAGCTCACTCCGGTCTTCGCCGGCCGGGGCATCCGGATCACCTACACCGAGAAGACTGGATGACCTCAACCCCGAGAACCTGTCCCGCTACGACGCCCTGCTCATCTACGCCAACATCAACGAGATCAAGCCGGCTCAGGAGAAGGCCCTGATCGACTATGTCGAGGGAGGCGGAGCGTTCGTGCCGCTCCACTGTGCTTCCTACTGCTTCCTCAACTCGCCGAAGTACATCGCGCTGGTCGGCGCCCAGTTCCTCCGGCACGGGACCGGCACGTTCGACACCAAGATCGTGGACCCCTCGCACCCGATCATGAAGGGCTTCGAGCCGTTCCGCACCTGGGACGAGACCTACGTCCATCACAAGCACAACGAGCAGGACCGACACGTCCTGCAGGTCCGCGCGGAGGGTCAGGGCGAGGAGCCATGGACGTGGGTTCGGACCCAGGGCAAAGGACGCGTGTTCTACACGGCCTACGGTCACGACGCGCGGACCTGGCAGAACCCCGGCTTCCAGGACCTGGTCGAGCGGGGCATCCGCTGGGCGGTCAACAAGGGGCCGGTCTTCGACAGCCGGGGGCGCGTGACATCCGGTCTGCCGCCGTTCGCCTTCGAAGAGTCGACGGCCGAGATCCCCAATTATCTACCGGGCAAGCAGTGGGGCACGCAGGGCGAACCGATCCATAAGATGCAGCGACCCCTCTCGCCCGAGGAGTCGGTGCGGCACATGGTCGTCCCGCGCGGCTTCGAGCCGAGGCTGTTCGCGGCCGAGCCCCAGATCGCCAAGCCGCTCTGCATGGCGTGGGACCACCGCGGCCGCCTCTGGATCGCCGAGAGCGTCGACTATCCCAACACCAAGCATCCCGGCACCGCAGGCCGCGACCGGATCACCGTCTGCGAGGACACCAACGGCGACGGCAAGGCCGACTCGTTCAAGGTCTTCGCCGAAGGGCTGAACATCCCCACCAGCCTGCTCCCGGCCAACGGCGGCGTGATCGTCCTCCAGGCGCCGGACACCCTGTTCCTCAAGGACACCGACGGCGACGGCAAGGCCGACGTCCGCAAGGTCCTGTTCACGGGCTGGGGCACGAGCGACACCCACGCCGGCCCGAGCAACCTGCGATGGGGCTTCGACAACTGGGTCTGGGGGATCGTCGGTTACTCCGGATTCCGGGGGACCGTCGGCGGCGAGCAGCACCGCGCCGGACAGACCTTCTACCGGTTCAAGCCCGACGGGTCGAAGCTCGAGTTCCTCCGCAATACCAACAACAACTCGTGGGGCGTCGGCTTCAGCGAGGACGGGCTGGTCTTCGGCTCGACGGCCAACGGCTGCCCGAGCGTCTACATGCCGATCCCCAACCGATACTATGAGGCGGTCCGCGGCTGGTCGCCCCGGGTGCTGGAGAACATCGCCCCGAACTTCCAGTTCTTCCCGGTGACCGATCAGGTGCGCCAGGTCGAACTGGCACGGCGGATTCACCGCCGGGGCCGGCCATGCGCTCTACACCGCGCGGGCCTATCCCGCTCAGTACTGGAACTCGACGGCCTTCGTCGCCGAGCCGACCGGGCACCTGGTCGCCACCTTCACGCTCAATCGCAAGGGGAGCGACGTCGCCGCGTACTACGGCTGGAACCTGCTGGCCAGCAACGACGAGTGGACGGCGCCCATCGCGGCGGAGGTCGGCCCCGACGGCCACGTCTGGGTCATCGACTGGTACAACTACATCGTCCAGCACAACCCCACGCCGCGCGGCTTCAAGACCGGCCGGGGGAACGCCTACGAGACGCCGCTCCGCGACAAGACCCACGGGCGGATCTATCGGATCGTCTACAAGGACGCCCCCGCCTCCCGCCCGCCGGTGCTCGATCCCGAGCGACCCGAAGGGCCTGGTCGCCGCGCTCGGGAATGACAATCAATTCTGGCGGATGCACGCCCAGCGGCTGCTGGTCGAGCGAGGGAAGACCGACGTCGTGCCGGCCCTGATCGAGCGGTTGAGCGACCGCTCGATCGACGCGATCGGCCTGAACGTCGGGGCGATCCACGCGCTCTGGACGCTTCAGGGCCTGGGCGCGCTCGACGGCTCGAACCGTCTCGGCGGCGACCGCGGCGGTGATCGCCGCGCTCAAGCATCCCTCGGCGGGGGTCCGGCGCAACGCCTTGCAGGTCACTGCCCCGCAACGCGTAATCGGCAACCGCCGTGCTGTCCTCGGGACTGCTGACCGACCCGGATCCGCAGGTCCGACTGGCGGCGCTCCTGTGCCTGGCGGATCAGCCCGCCTCGGATGAGGCCGCCAAGGCTGTGGCCGATCGCCCTGCGGCGGGGCCTCGTCCGCAACGACCGATGGCTCGCCGACGCGGCGACGGCCGCGGCATCGCGCAACGACTTCGCGTTCCTCAAGGCGATGGCCGCTCCGCGACGGCGGCCGGGCGGTCGGCCCGGATGTCCTGCGCATCGTCGAGCGGGTGGCCGAGCACTGGGCTCGGGGCGGCCCGGCCGACCAGGCCGGCGGCCTCCTGGCGTCGCTCCGCGGCGGTGCGGCACCGGTCAACGAGGCCCTGCTCAAGAGGGATGGCCAGAGGCTGGCCGAAGGGCCGCCCCGCCAAGCTCGATCAGCGAGACCGCGGAGGCGGTCAAGCAGCTCGCCATGGAGCTGCCCTCCTCGGGGCGAGGACAGCTCATCCGGCTGGTGAGCCCCTGGGGCAACACGGTCCTCGATAGCATCAACGCCGAGATGGCCGCCTCGCTGCTGGCCACGGCCAAGGACGAGTCGCTTTCCGAGCGGCGACGGATCGACGCGGCGAAGCAGCTCATCGAGCTCCGCGCCTCGAGCGACGAGCTTGCGCAGCAATTGCTCGCCCTGATCACGCCCCGCACGCCGCCCGACCTGGCCGCCGGCCTGATCGGGCGCCGTCGCCGAACGGCTCGGCACCGGAGGCGGGCAATGCGATGGTCGAGCGGCTGCCGGCCCTGGCGCCCGCGTTGCGAGCCGAGGTCATCCGGGCGTTACTCCGTCGCGCCGACTGGACCCCGGCCCTGATGACCGCCCTGGAGAAGGGTCAGCTCCGCCTCTCCGAGCTGGAGCTGGACCAGAAGCAAGCCCTGGCCGCCCATCCCAACACCGCGATCGCCCGACGCGCCCGCCGACTGCTCCAGCAAGGCGGCGGCCTTCCCGACCCCGACCGCCAGCACGTGATCGACGCCATCACGGCCCAGGTCAATCAAGGCGGAGACCCCACCGCGGGCAAGCTCGTCTTCGCGCAGCAGTGCGCCAAGTGCCACCGATACGGCAATGAGGGCGGCCAGGTTGGGCCCGACCTCTCGGGCGTGGCCGCCCTGCCCCGCGACGAGCTGCTGATCCACATCCTCGACCCGAGCCGATCCGTCGAGGGCAATTTCGTCCAGTACTCGGTCGCCACCACCGACGGCCGCGTGATCGGCGGGCTCCTGGCCGCCGAGACCAAGACCACCGTCAACCTGCTCGACGCCGAGGGCAAGCGCCACGTCATCCTCCGCGAGGACATCGACGAGATGGCCGCCTCGAAGAAGTCGCTGATGCCCGAGGGGTTCGAGAAGCAGATCACCCCGACCCAGTTGAACGACCTCCTGGCGTTCCTGACCCGTCGCGGCAAGTACCTCCCGCTGGACCTCCGCAAGGCGGCGACGATCGTCAGCACCAAGGGCATGTTCTACGACGCCAACTCGCTCGATGGAACGCCTCGTCTTCCGGGACTGGTCCCCCAAGACGTTCGAGGGCGTCCCGTTCCTGCTCGTGGACCCTCAGGGCGATCGCGTCCGGAACGTCGTCCTCCTCAACGGACCCAACGGCGAGTTCCCGCCGCGGATGCCCAAGGCCGTGGAGCTGCCCTGCCACGCCCCGGCGAAGGCCATCCACCTGCTCAGCGGCGTCAGCGGCTGGGGATTCCCCTACGGCCAGAAGGGCACGGTCTCGATGATCGTCCGCCTCCATTACGCGGACGGCTCCGTCGAGGATCATCCCCTGGAGAACGGCGTCCACTTCGCCGACTACATCCGCGTCGTGGATGTCCCCGGCTCGAAGCTCGCCTTCAACCTCCGTGGCCAGCAGGTCCGCTACCTCGTCGTCATCCCAAGAAGAAGGACACGATCGATCGCATCGAGCTGATCAAGGGCCCTGACGAGTCCGCGCCGATCGTCGTCGCCGTCACGGTCGAGGGCGAGGGCGAGCAAAGTAGTGGCCGGTGGCCAGATTCGACGATATTGGGACGCGTCATCGTGCCGGATGATGTCCGGGCGAGGCTCGAGGGGTTTCCTACAAACAGTCTGCGTCCTCGATCATCGAAGCGTGATCCGTAGCAAGGACATAGTCGCTGAGTATCCCCCGCGCGGGAGGAATCGATTCATCTCGGGAGGGCGCGGCTCCGTCCGGGCCGGCAGCCAGAACGGTCTGGGACGGAGCCGCGCCCTCCCACTCAAAACGTCGCGGGCGAGCGACCGGCCCACCCCAACGTGAATGAGATCCGGGCTTGAACGCTTATCTTTGGTTCACAAATCAGCGGAGGGGGACGACGATCGGGCATCTGGACAACCGGCCGGATCACACGCGATCCGGATCAGTGGCCGATTTGAACTGCGGGATGAACTGACGGCCTTCGATCGCCCATCGGCCGGGTAACGCCGTTCCGTTGACGATCAGGCGCCACAACGCCACTCCGTTCTCGGTCCATCCGGCTTCGGTCGCTGTCCCAACTGACGCGGTGCCGGGCGACTCCAGCACGCCGGTGGTGGGTGGGGTATCGCGGTACAATGCGGGTCCGCGGGTCGGACCGATGCTGGCGTAATAGACCAAGGTCTCCTCCTCATGCCCAGCGTGCAGCCCCGTCCTGGGCTCAATGAATTGCGGTATTGCGTCGCGACGGCCGCGACAACCCACCGACCGGGAATGCGACACCACAGACCTCGCAGCGTCGTTACCCGAGCCCTCGTCGATCCAGGCGACTCACGGAGCTCAACAATGGGTCCACTATATGAGATTGATTCTATCATGAGCGAGCCGACAGGCACATCGGGGTAGTGGTCGGTTCGCCAGCCGGCCTACCGTCGCCATCGCTTGGCGTGCCCGGGAATCTAACAATATCATACCTCAGCGCACCCTTTTACACAGCGTGACTCCCGCGGCAGACTCCGCGAGCCATAGAGGCTCGCGGCTCGCAAGCGCGGGACACCACTGACCGGAAGCCTCGAGCTCCGGCCAAACCGAGGCCCGAGGATCACACGCCGATCGCCCGATCGCGAAAAGGCCAGAAGTCACTATCCCTCGCGGGCGGAGAATGCTTATAATGGTTTGGTCGGAATCCGAAGGAGCCCGCGACGTCAATCCGTTGGGATTCTGTCCTCGCCTGCCCCTCTCGCCTTCCCTCCGGATGGGCCGCCCGAGTCGGCCCCGATTCGTTCCGACCCGAGAGATCATCGACGGGTCTCTAACTTGTTCCTGGAGATTGACGTGGGCAGGAAATTGTATGTCGGGAACTTGGCCTACCAGGTCGGCGACGCCGATCTGGAGCAATTGTTCGCCGGGTTCGGGATCGTGGAGAGTGCACAAGTCATCCAGGATCGCGACACGGGTCGGAGCAAGGGCTTTGGCTTTGTGGAAATGAGCAGTGAGGCCGAGGCTCAGGCCGCCATCCAGGGTCTTCACGACCAGGAAATCAACGGGCGTCGCCTCACGGTCAACGAGGCCAAGCCCCGCGAACCGCGCAGCGGTGGCGGCGGCTACGGTGGTGGCGGCGGCGGCGGTGGTCGTGGCGGCTACGGTGGCGGCGGCGGCGGTGGTGGCCGCGGTCGTTATTGATCCGAGGTGGCGGCAATCCGCTTGTAGAGCCCAAATCGTCCGCCAACACCAGGGCCCTGGCGTAGTCATCCTGTTGCTCGCCAGGGTCAACTGCGCCTGTTTTGTCACTCGATGTCGGGCGAGGGTTTCCTGACCCCCGCCCTTCACTCACCAGATCGATTCAGACTGTGGATTTCCGGACCCCGCCCACCGGTTGACCGAGGGTCCTGGGTTTGGCCTGCGCCTACGGTCTAAACCGTTCTCACACAATCTCTTACGGCTTCTTCCCCACCATCAGATCACTGTCGTTGAAGAACCCCGTCTGACGCCAGTTGGCCGGGTCATGACGGTACTTCTGGCCGTCATGTACGTATTTATATTTATAACGACCACCAGCCACGACCACGGTCGTCGTGAAGAATCCCTGGGCGTCGGGGCCGTCGAGCTTCTGGACGGGTGAGTAGTCCGTGATTGAAGCTGGCGGCGAGCTGAACCGTCTTCACGCCCTCGGGCGGACGATGGCGGAAAGTCACGTCGAACTGGCCGTCGGCCCGGGCGACGACCTTGGGCGGGCCAACGCTCAGGTCCTGATAGTCGAGTGCCACGTCCATGTAGCCGATGAGCATCTCGTCGTTGGTCTGCTCGCCGAAGGTGACGACCCGGGTCGGATCGGGGTTATTCGGGTTGTCGGCCGAGTTGTCGAAGTGGCCCACGCAGCGCACGATCGTCCCCTCGGGCATCGGCTTCGGTTGGTCGAGGATATAAGCGTTCTGCCAGTCAAACTCGTAACGGGGCACGTCGAGGAGGATCTCGCGGCGGCCATCGGGATAAGTCGCTTCGAAGCGGAACGATTTACCGCGCAGGTGCATATGAGGCAGGAGCGCGTGGAGGATGTAATCCTGATTGAACCGATGCTCGGCGACGACCTGGAAGTCGGGAGCTACCAGCCGGGATGCGGAATTTGAAGTTGATGGCGGCAACGGAGCTCATGCGCTTCCGGATCGTCGCGGGGTCGGCGAAGGTGAATCCGATGACGCTCCGATCGGTCTGGGGCGTTCCGCGCGGGGTGTAGTGGGCCTGGATGAGCAGTTTGGCGCCGGCCGGTATGACTTTGGCCGTCCCCACCGGCAGCTCGCGAGGCGGCATCCCCGGCGAATAGGCCGCCAGGAAGTCGGCGTCGACCGGATTGAACCCGTGCTGGCCCGGCGGCATCACGAGCACCACCAGGTGATGGAGGACGGTCGGGTTTCCCGGGCGCACCTGCGAGGCCCGGACCCAGACGTCATGGTCCAGCTTGGGATCGATCAGGAAGTATTGATAGCGGCAGGACACCCCGCGCGGGCACCTTGACGGTCCTCGGCAACTCCACGACGAGGTCGGGCTTCGGGATGCGCCAGCCGCCTTCCGCGACCGGTGGCAGACCGGTCGGCTGGCCCGCGTCGCCCTCGGGAGCCCCGTCGGCGACCCAGTCCGCGATCAGTCGCTTCTCGCCCTCGCTCAGGTGAGCGTCGTTGCGGAACTTGCCGTATTCCGGACTGGCGTGCCAGGGAGGCATGCGGCCGTCGCGGACGACTTCGGCGATCGTTTCGGCCCATCCGGCAGCCTGCTGATACGTGGTCAGGGCGAACGGGGCAATCTCGCCGGGCCTGTGGCAAGCGACGCAGCGATCCCGCAGGATGGGCGCAACCTGCTTGGAATAGGTCACCTCGCCCTTGCCCGGCTGGCGTGCCCGGCCGATCCGGCAGCCGACGGGCTCCGTCTTCGCGACCGCGACCTCCCGCCCGGCGAGGAGTTCTTCCAGCGCGACGGCCAGGTCGCGCCGCGACGGTGAAACCCGATGGACGCCCACCTCGAACTGGTCGTCGATGCGGCCACGGTACCGGATCGCTCGCTTCGCGTCGAGCACGAGGACTTCCGGCGTCCGCTCGACCTTCAACTGGTCGGCCAGCGCGTTGCCCAGGTCCTTCAGGAACGGGAACGGCAAGTCGTTCGCATTGGCGAATCGCCCCATGGCGGTGGCGCTATCCTGTTGGTTCGCGTCGATTGCGACGAACGCGACCCCTTTCGGTTCCAACGCCCGCGCCAGCTCCGCGAGCCTCGGCGCATACTGATTGGCCAGGGGACAATCGACCCCGAGAAACGCCAGGACCACGAGCTTGCGATCGCGGACATCGTCCAGCGCAAACGGGGCACCGCGAAAGTCCTGGAGACGGAAGCCATCGACGGCCCGAGGCTCAGCCGGCCCGGGCTGCGCAATCGTGGCGAAGAGAATCAGTAACGTTCCGAGGGTCGGCATGATCGATCGCCCTTACGACAGGATGGGATCGTTCGGTCCATCGAGGAATCGGATCAACTTCATCCATCGCCATCCTACCACAATTGTCGTCGTTGACCAGAGGTCCGGTGCGGATGCCGCCATCGCCGACGGTCTGCGACGATGAGGCATCCTCGGGCGGATCGCAGAAACCAGCCGACTCAGTGCTTGCGCTCATTCACCTCCTCGAGGCTTGTCGGGCCCTTGCCCTTCTTCGGATCCGTCTTCCACGGCCATTCGTTGGAGTAAAACGGCGCCGCGGGCGGCAGCAGGGGCTTCATCCCCCGCTTGGTCGCCTCTTCCGCGATGACCTTGCGGCCGCCCCCGCCCAGGAGCTCGGCGTCCATGAGGTAGTAGTCCTTGAAGAAAACCTGTCCCAACGCCCGGTCGGAGACGATCCGCCCCAGGAGGTCGAGCATCTTTTCGGGGGTCGTCGTGAACTCGGTGGTCTCCAGGAGCAGCAGCCGATTGCCGATGGCCTCCTCCCCCATGAATTGCACGAGGACGGTGAACAGGATGTTGTTCTGCCGCGTCACGTAAATCGTGTTGCTGGCGGCATAGGTGCGCTCCCAGTCCTTGCCGAGCAGCGTCTTCCAGCCGGCCACGACATCCATCCAGTGGGCGACCTGGGCGCGCGCCGCGATCCCGATGGTCTTGCCGAAGTAGCGCGCACTGGCGCGGGCAAATTTCTCGAGTTGCTCGGTGGTAAAGGTCCCCGTCTTGAGACATTCGTCCATGAACGCCAGGTTGCGCTTGAGAATGGCCTCGAGAATCGCCCGGTCGTCCGCGGACAGGTCCAGACCGTCCAGGCTTTCCAGGGCGGTCTGACAGCGCGTCCGGAAGACCTGCATCGGGCCATGCCACGACTTGTCGGAGGGGTCGGCCAGGTACGGGGCCACGAGCTGATAAACGGCCATGCTGCTGTGGGAGACCGATTTGGTGAGCTGATAGACGATGGGCACCGGCTCGGCGACCAGCGGTTCGTGGCCGGGGCGATAGAGGATCATCCGGCCGCCGCCCTCGCTGAAAAGGGCGAGGATGATCGGCACCCGGTCACGCATGTTCCGCTTGTACTGGGCCAGCGAGCCCTCGTAGATGTCCATCATGGACGTGTCGAGGGCCAGGACGTTTTGCTCGGCGACCGCGCGTTCGCTGGCCGGCTTGCGATCGGCGATGACGACGCGCAAGAAGTCCGGCACGTCGCCGCCGTGCGCCGGCAGGCCGGCGAGCCCCACGCCCAGGAGCGCGAGGCAAGCGCCACGATAAACCCGGGCGAGCCCGCGTGGCCCGCGTCGAGCCGAGTGCTGCTTCGTCATGTTGTCCCTTTCTCCTTTTGCACAAGCATTCGTATCGGAAAGACTTCCGACGCCGTGAAGACTTCGGAAGTCCATGGGCGAACGTCTACTACCCCGTCACCACGCGGAACAGGACCGCGAGGCCCCCAAGGAGGAGCCAGATCAGGACAAGCCCGCCGAACGAAAGGACCCTCTTGTCGGGCGCATTCGCACGGAGCCAGGGGCCGAGCGCGTTCATCAGCGGCGGTATCACGACCCACTGGGTGAGGGCCACGCTGAGCGTGTTGCCGATCAGCATCGACACAGCCATTCCCAGGGGACTCAGGTATCGCCCGACGAGCAAGGCGAGCACCATGACGGTGGGATAGAGTCCCAGCAGCACCGTCATCGCGATTTTCCACGAGGGAGGAGGCTCGCCTTCCGGCCCCGTCTCCAGCCCGGCGAACCAGGCACCGAAACCGGACGGCAAGGTCTTGAGCTGGAAGTCCCCGATCTCGTCGCGGAGCTTCTTGATCCACTCGGCACGTACCGGCGAGTCGATCCAGCGCTGCAAGGACTCCTGGTCGTTGAAGTGGATGACCGCCACCCACTCCTGATGCCGGTCATCCGCCGGCGGATAGAGCTCGGTCCCCTGGTAACCCGGGAAACCCTCCGCGGCCTGGGTAAGCCCGCGCTGGCATTCCAGGAAGCGCTGCACGCGGTCCGCGGGAACGCGCTGGACGACGACCGTGGAGACCCGCGCGCCACGGATATCCATGGGGACAAGCGGATCATCGGCGGGTGCGGAGCTCATGCGGTTCTCCCGGTTCATCGCGCGTCGTCGATCACTGTCTGATGTGCAACTCGGCCAGGCGCGAAAAAATCCGGTCGGCGCTGAAGGGCAGGCTGTGGAAGCGAATGCCCGTCGCGTCGGCGAGCGCGTTACCCATGGCGGGGCTGACGGGAATGACGGGAGCCTCGCCGACCGGCTTCGCACCGAGCGGACCGTAACGGTCGTGGGTGTCGGCGAAGAAGATCTCGGATCGGGGGATGTCGGCAAAGGCCGGAATGCGGTAATTCCGGAAGGTGGGATTCACGACGGCGCCGGTCGCGTCGATCACCATTCGCTCGAAGAGGGTCGTGCCGATCCCCTGGGCGATTCCGCCCTCGAGCTGTGCCCGCGCCTGCATGGGGTTGATGACCGTGCCGGCGTCGAAGGCTTGCACGCTCTGCAGGATGCGGATCTCGCCGGTGACGCGATGCACGGCGATGCGAAAACCATGGGCCAGAAAGGCCGTGGAACGCGGTGACCCGTACACCTTGCGCGACACGTGGAGTTTGTCCGGCAGCGGTGCGGCGTCGTAGAGTTGTTGCAACGAGAGCGATCGATCCCCGCAGCGCACTTGCCCGTCCTCGAGGCGACATTGCTCGACGGGCACGCCGGAAACCTCGACTGGCCAGGTCGAGAAGATTTTCCCGCAAGGCTTCGGCGGCCTTCTGGACGCCGAGCGTCGCCACGCTGGTGCCCGTGCTGGCGAAGGTCCCCGTGTCGTAGGGCGTCTTGTCGGTGTCGACGAAGTCCATGGCGACGGCCGCCGCTCGCGAGTTCAACACGCGTGGCGGCGACCTGCCGCTGCGCGTTCCTGATGCCGTTGCCGAATTCCGCGGAGCCCACGCCCAGGTGGTAGGTTCCGTCGGGCAGCAGTGACAGGTGGGATTCCGAGCGGTGCTCCGTGGGGGGGCACAGTCCTGCGCATGGATGGCGACACCGCGGCCTTCCAGCCATTCGTCGCCGTCGGGTTTGGGCTCGCCCCGGCCGCTGGCGAGGGCCTGTTCGACGAAATCGAGGCACTGATCCAGCCCATAGCTGCCGATCACGCCGTCGTGCGGGAAGGGCCAGATGCTGTGAACGGGATCGTGCGCCCGGATCATGTTCGTGCGCCGGATCGTGAATGGGTCGATACCCAGCTTGCGGGCCAGCTCGTCGATGGCGGACTCGATGGCGAACGCCGGTTGTGTCGCGCCATATCCCCGGAAGGCGCCCGACGGCACCGTATTGGTGTAGACCGCATAGCCGGTGCCCTTCTTGTTGGGGCAGCGGTAGGTGGCCATCGCAGGAGCCGAGCGACGAGGCCAGGATCTCACCGCCGTGGTTGCCGTAGGCTCCCGTGTTGGAGACGGTGTGGATCTGCATCGCGGTGAGCGTGCCGTCCTTCTTCGCGCCCAGCTTGATCGTGATCTTCATCGGATGGCGGGAGACCGCCGCGGTAAACTCCTCGGAGCGCGTGAATTCCCACTTCACCGGGCGACCGGTCTTCAGCGCCGCCAGCACGCACAGGTCCTCGGTCAGCAACTCCTGCTTGCCGCCGAACCCGCCGCCGACGAATTCGGAAAAGACGTGGAACCTGGTGCGGATACATCTCGAACAGGTAGGCGAGTTTGATCTTGACGAGGTGAGGGGCCTGGGTGCTGGTGCGGACGTGGATGCGGCCGTCGGCGGTGCGCCAGGCGATCGAGCCGTGGGTTTCCATGTGCGCATGCTGGATCTTCGGCAGCGAGAACGTGCCTTCGTAGACGGCGTCCGCCTCGGCGAATCCCCCGGCCACATCACCGGTCTCGGCTTCGATTTTCTTGAAGACGTTGTGCGCCGAATCCTCGATCCGCGAATCGACGTCCTTGTCGCCATGGATCTGCGGGGCGCCGGGAAGCATGGCCTCCTCGGGATCGAACACGGCGGGAAGCACCTCGTAGTCCACTTCCACCAGCCGGCAGCCCTCCTCCGCGGCGGCCTCGGTTTCGGCGACCACGGCGGCGACCCGCTGGCCGACGAACCGCGCGACGTTGTCGAGCATGTAGGTGTCGTCGGGATCGACGCGGAAGTCGTCGTGACAGGCCGTCGTGAAGGCTCGCCTCGGGACGTCCTCCCAGGTGAAAACCGCGTGGACCCCCGGCACGGCGAGCGCCTTGTCCTTGCGGATGGCCGTGATGCGTGCGTGCGCGTGCGGCGAGCGGACGACCTTGAGGTGAAGCATCCCCTCCATCTCGACGTCCATCGTGTAATGGGCGTTGCCGGTGACGATCGGCTCGGCGCGTGGGTTGGCCAGGCTGGCTCCGCACGCGTGGCCGGCCCGGTCCTCCTCGACGGAAGCGATGCCGCGGATCGCATCCTCGATCGAGTGATAGCCGGTGCATCGACAGAGGTTTCCCTTGAGATAGAAGGGAAGATCCTTCTTCGCGTCCTCGGAGAGGCTCGCCGACGTCATGATCATCCCCGCGGCGCAAAAGCCGCACTGGAACGCCTGGGCGTCGAGAAACGCCTGCTGCATCGGATGCAGTTTGCCGTCGCAGGCAAGCCCCTGGAGCGTGGTGACCTCGCGGCCCTCGGCCCGGAATGCGGGAACGAGGCAACTGTGGACCGGCTTGCCATCGAGCCAGACCGTGCACGCACCGCAATCCCCGGCGTCACACCCTTTTTTCACTCCAAACCAGCCAAGGCTGCGCAGAAAGGTTCGCAAGCACTGGCCGGGACGAGGTTCCGCCGCGAACGATTTGCCGTTGATCCGATAGTTCATGGCGGTTTCCCGGTTCGAGAGCTGTTCAGTGGGAGAGTTCCGAGCGAATCTGTTCCGCGAAGTAATGCGTCAAGTGCTTGCGGTGAGCCGGCGACCCGTGCACGTCGTCGAGGTACAGACTGAACGGCACGGCGTCGTCGATCGCGCGTTTCAGTTCCTCCGCGGCCGGCAGGCCTTCAAAGCGGAGTTGAACCGGGCGGAGGGTGGCGGCGGTGATCGTCAGCAGGAATTCGCCGTGCTCGGGGCAGCGCGTGCCGATGAGCAGCACTTCCGATCGCCCGAGGTGCGTGAGCGTGAACCGCCGGAAGGCGAACGTCTTGCGGAGCGCGTGAGCGGGCAGGAAGATCGATCGCAACAATTCGCCGGGTGCGAGGACATTCTGGTGGTTGCCCGTCACGAAATCGACAACGGAGACCCGCCGCGGTTCGCCGCTCCTCGGCCAGAGCGTGGCAACGCCCTCGAGCGCAGCCGTGAGCGAAATCATCGGGCCCGCCGGCAGCGACATGCAGATGTTTCCGCCCACCGTCGCCTCGTTCCAGATCTTGAACGAGGCAAGAAACGACCGGCAACACTGGCGGAACAGCGGGGCCGCCGTCCAGTCGGGCGGCGCTCGGTCGACGAACTGATCGAGTTCCACAACCTTGCACGTGGAGGCGATCTCCAGGCCGTCCTCCGAAGGTTGGAGTGAGGGCCATTGGAGCGACTCGAGATCGATGAGCGTGTGGACGTCGACCTGGGGTTCCGAAAAGAGCCAGGTACCTCCGGCAAGCCATGCAAAGCCGGCTTCCCAGGAGGCGATCTCCTCCGCGCGAGCGGGGCGGCGAACTCGATTGACTGTGTGCAGGTCCATGGATGGCAGCCCTTGAGGAAAGGATCGCATTATAAGGCATTTCATGAGCCTTGCATACTCGAATTCTCAACAGACTTTCCTTATTTCAGGAAAGCCGAGGTCCGCCATGTGAGAGGATTCCCACAGGGTCGCCTGATTCCCGTTGTCCTTCGAGTCCCACCTCTACTCTAGAATGCGTGATTCAGCGTGGTGGTGAAAAACCGACCCGAGGTCGAGATATGGTCGTCATGGCGTGATTTACATCCTGCCACGATCGATTCAACCGGGAAGGTCGGCGCAGTCGATAGATACGGAAGTGAGTCCCGAGTGCCAGATTAGAGACGAAGGGAGTCTCCCGACGTGCGGCCAGGTCGATCATTTCCGAGCGAGTGCTTTGTAATCCCCGCCGGAATAAGGAGATGAGATGCGACCTCTCTGGCTGATCGTGGTCGCCGCGGTGCTGGCCGTGGGCCAGGTTCGGGGAGAGGAACCCGCCCCTACGGCACCGCCTGCCGAGGCGGCCGGTCCTCCGACCGCCGGCGTTCCCGAGTCATCGGGCTTTCCGCGCCGGCGTCCCTCGTTTCGGAGCCGCCTCGCGAACTGGCGGCCCATCAGCCGCTGGTTGAACCGGACATCCGCATCCGCAGGAGCCGGTCCCGATCCCGCGTTGCGGAAAGCCCGGACCTGCCCGCCGAGGGCACTGACCGATCCGCGCCTCCTGTTCCCGCCGTCAATGCGCTGGAAGGCGATCCCGGCACGACACCACCCGGTCCCGACGACCGACGCGGCATCGCCCGCAGCCGGCACCGAAACGCAGAGCCGCGGCTCGGAGCCGATCAGCTCCAACCCGGCGGCCGTCAACATCATCGCGGGCACCGGTGCGCTCGGGCGGCTCCTCGGTCTCGACAAGGACTCCGGGATCCGGCTCGGGGGCCTCTGGATCGGCGACACCAGCGGCATCCTCTCCGGCGGCCAGAACCCGGGAACCTGGGCCTTCAACAGCCTCACGATCGTCGACCTGAACCTCGACACCGAGAAGCTCTTTGGCTGGACGGGCGGCTCGTTCGGTACCGAGTTCTTGCAGTTCAGCGGCCAGAATACCAACGGCCTGGCCGGTGCGTTCCCGGGCTTCGACTCGATCGAGGCCGGCCCTCCCTTCGATCCGCAACGAACTGTACGAGCTCTGGTATCGTCAGACCTTGTTCGACGACAAGCTGATCTTCCGGATCGGCAAGTCGGTTCCGACCTACGACTTCAACAACGTCGTGCGACCCGTGCCCGTCGGCGACCCCGCGGCGGCCATCCCGGCCGTCACGGCCCTCGCCTACACGCCGATCTTCGTCAACCCGACGATGCTCGGGGTCATCCCCGGCTACTATAACTCGGCCACCGGGATCACGACGACCCTCGCGCCGACGAAATCGGTTTATCTGAACTATGGCTTTTACGACGGGAACGCCGCAAACCCCAACCCGGCGTTGACGGGGACCGGCCTGTCGGGCCCCCACTTCAACGGCTACTACTTTCACATCGGCGAGTTCGGCCACAGCTATCGCCTCGGCGAGAGCGCAAGCCCGGCAACTTTGGGGTGGGTGTCTGGGGTCAGACCGGCAAACTGAATAACTTCTACTGGCGGCCAGTCGAACGGCGCCATCGGTATGTACCTGTTCGGGGCCCAGCGGCTCTGGTTTCGCAATCCCGGCGTCGACAGCAGCGGCGTCAGCGGCTTCTACCAGTTCGGCGTCAATGACTCCAACGCCCTGCACGCCCGGCAATACGTCGGCGGCGGCCTCACCGCCTTCGGCCTGGTCCCCGGACGTCCCGATGACTCGTTCGGCCTCGGCCTCAACTGCACATGGCTGACCAGGGGCGTCTATAGCGCGGATGCTCTTCTATGGGGACCCGTATCACTACCCACCTCACGAACTCAATGCGACCCAGCCAGCTCATGTTCCAGTGCTATTACCAGATGAAACTGGTCAACGGCTGGTTCTTTCAGACGAACCTCACCGATATCCCCACTCCGGGTATCCCCCCGGAGGCAGGCCACCGCACCTCGTTCCCGAACGCGCTGGCCATCACGCTTCGGCTGACCGTCCTGTTCTGATCGGCTGTGAGAATCCGGGAGACGGTTACCGAATGGATAGGGCAAATCGATTGTGCGCCTCGATGACCGGCCCCATGTCCACGGTGACGACCGCGCCGTTCTCCACGATGACTCGGCCGTTGATCACCGTGTAGCGTGCCTTCTGCGGCGCACAAAACAGCGTGGCGGCGACCGGATCGTTCAGGGCACCCGCATAATCGACGGTGTGCAGGTTGATGCTGAAGAAATCGGCGCACTTGCCGGCCTCCAGCGACCCGATGTCGTCGCGGCCCAGAACGCGGCGCCGCCGCGGGTCGCGATTTCCAGCGCCTCGCGGGCGGTCATCCACTCCTGCTGCCCGCAGCGGATCGGATTGCGACAGCCAGAAGAACTTCCGCGGGCCTTCGGGCGGAAGCAGACCCAGGCGGAGCCGGGCCAGCAGCAGGGCCTGCCGCGCTTCCAGCAGGATATTCGAGGCGTCGTTGCTGGCGGAGCCGTCCACGCCCAGACCGACCTTCACGCCGGCCGCCAGGTACTTCTTGACCGGCGCGATCCCGGAGGCGAGGCGCATGTTGGAGCAGGGACAATGCGCCGTCCCGACCCCGCTACGGGCGAACTGGCGGATCTCGTCGTCATCGACGTGGACGGCGTGGGCAAACCAGACGTCGTCGCCCAGCCAGTCCAGCGTCTCCATCCAGGCGACCGGACGCAGTCGATACTTTTCGAGGGTGTAGCGTTCCTCATCCCAGGTCTCGCAGAGATGTGTGTGCAGAGACACCTTGTAGGCGCGGGCGAGCTTGGCCGACTCCTTGAGCAGGTCGGTGCTGACCGAGAAGGGCGAGCATGGCCCCAGGACAACGCGGGTCATGGCGCCGCGCCGGGCGTCGTGATAGCTCTCGATGACGCGCACGCAATCCTTCAGGATCGCCTTCTCGTCCTCGACGCAGTCGTCGGGCGGCAGTCCGCCCCGGGATTCGCCCAGGGACATGGAGCCGCGGCAGGCGTGAAAGCGGACGCCGATCTCCTGGGCGGCGGCGATCTGGTCATCGACGCGGCAGCCGTTCGGGAAGACATACGAGTGATCGAAGACCGTCGTGCACCCGGACGCCGCCAGTTCCGCGAGCCCCACGAGCGTGGACCCGCGGGTCGCTGCCGGGGTACGGCGGGCCCAGATCCGGTAGTGGGCTCGCAGCCACGGAAACAGGTTGTTGTTCTGCGCAGCCGGCAAGTTGCGCGTCAGCGTCTGGTCGAGGTGGTGGTGGACGTTCACAAAGCCGGGCAGGACGATCTGCCCGGACAGATCCAGCACCTGGTCGGCGCTCGGGGGAAGTTGGTCCGTGGGGCCGACCTGCTCGATGATCCCATCCCTGGCGAACAGGCCGGCGTTGCGCAACTCGCGTCGCTCTTCGTCCATCGTCACCAACACGTCGGCGTTCTTGGCCAGGAGCGTGGGCATGAGTGGGTGGCTCCGACGATGCGACCGTTGGGCAGAGGCGTTTTCCGGGATTGATCGGGATTTCGAAGTCGTGTTGCAGAACAGCCCGCACAATCCATTCTTTCCGGATAATCGTGGCTTCGTTCGCGCAGTTTTCGAGTCCGGCCTGCGGGTGGCCTTGAGAATCGACTCATCGTGGGTTCGTTCGCGCGATTTCGAGTCCCACGCAGAAGGCAGCCCGCATAATCGATTCTTTCCGGATAATCGTGGCTTCGTTCGCTCGATTTCGAGTCCGGACTCCGGGTGGCTCTGAAAATCGACTTATCCTGGCTTCGTTCGCGCAATTTCGAGTCCACACGCAAGGCAGCCCGCATAATCGATTCTTTCTGCATAATCGTGGCTTCGTTCGCGCGGTTTCTTCTCAAGTCCTCTTCTCATCGTTCGCTCGGCTTAGCATCCGAACACTCAGTTGACCGCACAACCGATTCTTTCCGGATAATCGTGGCTTCGTTCGCGCAGTTTCGCGTCCGGACTCCGGGTGGCCCTGAGAATCGACCCATCGTGGGTTCGTTCGCGCGATTTCGAGGTCCGCACCCAAGGTTGCCCGCACTATCGATTCTTTGCGAGTGATCGTGGGTTCGTTCGCGCCGTTTCTTTCCGCAGCCTCGTGGGTTCGTTCGCGCGGTTTCGATCGCGAGTTCCGGCGGGACTCCCACGAACCTCCGATGCTCGCGACATGTGCGGCGCATAGATAGACTCTCCTATTCTGTAGTATGCCGACAGATGCTGAATTCGGGTGCTCGATCAGGAATTTCCTGATGCCGTGCACGGGGCGGGTCTGCGAGACAAGGCGACCGGCCGGTAGGGATTGAGATGCGATGCCGTCGTGATCCGCTACAAGGATTGGGTAAGCGTGCACTGACCGTTCGCCTTGGTACCTTCCATTATAGGAGACCTACGGTCCCGTTTCCCGGCGGGGTCTGGAGACCCGTGCCGAACCGTAGAACGGAATTTATTCCGTTTGGCTCGAAGCGTCGGAAAACGGAATGAATTGGGTGCAATCGGTTTGCCTACAAAGGGTCGATTTCCCTAACTGATTGCCAGCGAAAGTGATTCGGATGGTTCTCTTGCGATCGTGCTCGAAGTGAAGGCCCGTTGGTGGCCATTAACGGCCAGGTCTTGGCAGAAAGCGAACTGGAGCATACCCTCACCGTATACCTGTGCGCCACACAGACACGGCTCGGAGTATGCTCCATGGGTGTTCAACTTAACATCGGGACCGAATCCTGTCCACCCACTGAGGAATCGGTGGTCGCGGAAACGCGGAAGCTCTTTGAAGAACTGGTCGGCTTCTGCCAGGCCGAGGAATGGACGTTCTGGGAATTCGAGAAGCGTTTCTTGGTCCTGCTGTTCGGCTTGGGCCGTGTGCTGACCCGGCTGATGTTGGTGAACCGCCACCTGCGGTTGGACCTGAAGCCGTATCAGGCCCTCACGGGCTATCGGTTGGGCGACGGCTATGCGGAACGGAAATTGAAGACCGTCTTCGGGGAGATCACCTACGGTCGAGTCGCATTTCCTGCCGGTGGACGGCGGGACGGGGTTTCATCCGTTGGACGTGGCCTTGGGACTAACTCGGGACGGATTCTCCCCATGGGTGGTGCAGCTCGTGACGCGGTTGGCGACGCGGATGAGTTTCGCGGCCAGTCGGCAGATTTGCAAGGCGGTGCTGGAATGGTCGCCCTCGACCGAGACGATTGAACAAATGGTGCTGGGTATGGGGCGACAGGCCGGGCCGTTCATGCAACAGATGGCCGCGCCACCGGACGACGGCGAGGTGTTGGTGATCGAGGTCGATGGCAAATGTCCGCCGACGGCGACCGAAGAGGAGTTGCGCAAGCGGCGCGGCAAACGTGGGCATTCCAAGGGCTGTGCTTGCGGTTGCCAACGTCATCGCGGCAAGGCGAAGAGGAAGAGCGCGGCCAGAAGAAACGCCGGAAAAAAGGGGATAAAAGCAAGAACGGCAAGGAAGTGATCGTGGTCGTGATGTACACGCTGCAGCGTGGCCGGACGGCAAACTGCACGGGCCGATCAACAAGAAGATGTGGGCGACGTTTGCCGGTCGAAAGGCGGCGGCGGTGTGGGCGCGGGCGGAAGCGACCAAGCGTGGCTTTGGGCCGGACACGACCAAGACGGTGCAGATTGTGGTGGATGGCGCCAAGGGGTTGAAGGGCAGCATGGAGCCGCTGTTTCCCAAGGCGATCTTCACGCTGGACGTGTGCCACGTGGTGGAGAAGTTGTGGGCGTTGGGCCATCGCTTTCACAAGGAAGGGAGTGAGGAATTGAAGGCCTGGGTCGAAGACTTGAAGGAGTTGGTGTACCAAGGGCGGCCGCGGAGTTGGTGGAACGTTTGAAGAAGTTGCTGAAGCAGGTGCCGATGCATGGACCGGGAACCAAGGGCCGACGAAGGCCCTGAAGAAACTGATCGGCTACCTGGAGCCCCGGCTGGAGATGATGCGTTAGGGAATGGATCGAGCAAGACTTGGTGATCGCCAGTGGCCAAGTGGAAGGAGCGGTGCGGCACGTGGTCGGCGAACGGATGGATTGTGCGGGCATGCGTTGGATTCCAGGCGAGCCGAAGCGTTGCTGCACCTGCGCTGCATCGAACTGAACGGCGACTGGCAGAAGTTCATCGCTTGGGCTTACCAGCGGTATCAGGAACAACTCCATGACCGCCAAGCCGTTCAGATCCGCACGGACCAGCCGATGGAATTACCCCGGGCAGCATGAAAATGCCAGTAGCCAAACGAACTGCACCCAATTCATTACGTTCTACGAACTCGAGGCCGCTCAAGTTGTGGCAAGGTCTCCCGACCTTGCCACCCGACTGACCGTAGGTCTCCCGTCCGTGCTAGACCTACGGTCCCGTTCCCGGCGGCGAGGCTTCGGGTGCCCGGAGACCCGCCCCGAACCGCCCCCTCCTGAAAATCAGGAAGTTATTCCCGGCCTGTTCCTCAAGGCCGGTCGGTGCTCAGGACGAACGCCGCCCAGTAGAGCGGAGGCAGCCGGTCCGGCTTGGGCCCGTCCGTCTCCCGCTTCAGAGTCCCGCGCCACAAGCCCCCGCGCAGCATCGACAACTGCGCCTCCCGCAGCGCCTCGGCCGGCGGCAGGCCCTTGCGCCAGAGGTTCTCGTAGAACCGCGCCATCAGCGCCCGCGTCGGCTCGTCGCCGATGTTCCACAAGCTGGCCACGACCGATGCGCCACCGGCCACCTGGAAGGCGCGCTGCAAGCCCAGGAGCCCCTCGCCACCGGCCACCTCGCCCAGTCCGGTCTCGCAGGCCGACAGCACGGCCAGTTCGACGCCCGAGAGGTCCAGCTCGGCGACCTCCAGCGCGGTCAGGATGCCGTCGTCCTGGCCGATGGGCGTGGGCCGGCGGTTGGCGCCGGCCAGGGCAATCCCCGAGAGCAGGCCGGGATGGTAGCCGGCGACTCCGGCGCCTCCCAGGGCGTCGATCCCGGGTCTCGTCGCCTTCTGGTCTCCCGGCCCGAGTGCCGAGCGGAGCTCCGGCGGGGCGAAGTAGCCGTGCGTGGCCAGGTGCAGGTAGCGGTGACCGCGGGGCCTGGCGGCGAAACGCCGCCTCGGTGGCCTGGTCGCCGCGCAGGACGTCTGCGCTCGGGCCTCGCGGAAAACGCTGCTCGAACGAATCGCGGATCTCCAGGATCTCGCCGCGCGTGGCCTTCAGGTGCGGGAAGTTGGGCGACCAGCCGGCCCGGGTGCCGATGGCGGCCGACCGGCTCATGGCCACGTCACCGCCCTTGCCGGGGTCGCCGCCGTAATCGATGTCGCCGGCCAGGAGCAGCGACGGGGCCGGTTCGGGCTGCGCGGCTCCGCCGCCCTGACCCGGCGCCGCGATGGTCGCGGCCGAGCCCAGCATCCGCGGCACCGGCACCATGGCGATCGACCGCTCCTCGATCAGGTAGCTGTTCGGCTCCTTCCCGGGCAGGGCAGCCAGCGGGACCTGTCCCAGCGCTCCGTCGGGCGAGACCAGCACCGACGTGATGCCCTCCAGGTGCGGCTCGACCGGCTCCCAGATCAGCCGGCGCAGCGTCTGCGCCGGGTCGCTCGCCGCGGGCGCGGTCTTCCCCCCGATCAGGATGGGCCGCCACTCGTCGATCGCCTTGAGGATCGGCGCGATCGGCCCCAGGTCAATCCGCGCGATCGGCCGATCGGGCCGCACCACGAAGGCGACCAGGCGACGCTCGGTCTGGAATTCACCCTTGCCCTCGGGCCGGCGGCTGAAACGCCAGTGTAAACCAGCAAGTCGACGAGCGCCGTCCCCGGTGGCAGTGCGGCCTGGAGCTGCTCGGGCGTGCGGCTGGCTTCGGCCTGCTCGGCGCGGAAGCCCGCATCCAGTCGCGCCAGCTCCGCCTCGAGCTCATCCTTGCGCCGAGCCAGGTCGGCGAGCTTCTCTCGCCAGGCCTGGGCCTGCTTGGGATCGGGCGTGGCCAGGGCCAGGGTCGCCAGTTGCTTGACCGTCTGCTCATAGTCGGCGAAGCGCTGGGCGGCCTGGGACCGAGGGTCCGTCTGGAACCGCCGCCGCAGGACGCGCAGCCGCCGCTGGCGATCGAGGATGGCGCCCTTGGAGGCGAGCACATGGCGGTAGGCATCCCCGGGAGGGAGCTTGGCCATCAGCGCCAGCGAGAGGTAGGCATCGAGCCTGAATCGGAGATCCTGGGCCATGGCCAGTTGCTGGCGTTCGGACTGGGCGGCGGCGGCCAGGTCGAGGTTGCCCTCGACGATCTCGAGAGCTTGCTTCAGGAGCGGGGCCGCCCCGGCGTAGTCCCGTTGTGCCCAGAGGAGGAACCCCAGGTTGTACAGGCTGGTGGCGTAGTCGGGGTGGCGCTCGCCCAGCACCTCCTTGCGGATCGCCAGGGCCTGCTCGAGGAGGGGCCTGGCGGCGGCGTAGTCCCCCTGCGACTCGGAGCAGACGGCCAGGTTGTTCAGGCTTGGCGTAGTCGGGGTGGCGCTCGCCCAGCACCTCCTTGCGGATCGCCAGGGCCTGCTCGTAGAGGGGCCTGGCGGCGGCGTAGTCCCCCTGCGTCCGAGCAGATGGGCCAGGTTGTTCAGGCTGTGGCGTAGTCGGGGTGGCGCTCGCCCAGCACCTCCTTGCGGATCGCCAGGGCCTGCTCGTAGAGTGGCCTGGCGGCGGCGTAGTCCCCCTGCGAATAGAGCAGCGCCGCCAGGTTGTTCAGGCTTTGGCGTAGTCGGGGTGGCGCTCGCCCAGCACCTCCTTGCGGATCGCCAGGGCCTGCTCGTAGAGGGGCCTGGCGGCGGCGTAGTCCCCCTGCGACTCGAGCAGATGGCCAGGTTGTTCAGGCTGGTGGCGTAGTCGGGGTGGCGCTCGCCCAGCACCTCCTTATGGATCGCCAGGGCCTGCTCGTAGAGGGGCCTGGCGGCGGCGTAGTCCCCCTGCGATTTGAGCAGGACTGCCAGGTTGTTCAGGCTGTGGGCGTAGTCGGGGTGTCGCTCGCCCAGCACCTCCTTGCGGATCGCCAGGGCCTGCTCGTAGAGGGGCCTGGCGGCAGCGTAGTCCCCCTGCGATTTGAGCAGCAAGGCCAGGTTGTTCAGGCTGGTGGCGTAGTCGGGGTGGCGTTCGCCCAGCACCTCCTTATCGATCGCCAGGGCCTGTCTCGTAGAGGGGCCTGGCGGCGGCGTAGTCCCCCTGCGATTGGAGCAGATCGGCCAGGTTGTTCAGGCTGTTGGCGTAGTCGGGGTGGCGTTCGCCCAGCACCTCCTTGCGGATCGCCAGGGCCCGACGTGCCGGTTGCCCAGTGCCTCGCCATACTTGCCCGCCTGATAAAGGACGAGAACTCCTGGTTCAGGCGATCCGCCTCGGCCAGTTTTTGCTTCTGCTCGTGGGTCATCCCGGCCCGGAGCTCGACGTCTTCCAGCGCCAGCCGGGCATCGGTCACCTTCCAGTGTGTCTCACCGTAGCGCTTCCGCAGGATCTCCAGGGCCTCGACCCGGGCCGTCTTGGCCGCCGCGAAGTCCTCGCGTTCGAGATACATCTCTGCCAGCAAGTCCAGCGAACCGACGAGTTCTGGGTGGCCCGCGGTCAGCACCTCCGCTCGATTGCCAGCATCGCCTCGGCTGCGGCGATGGCCTCGGTCAGTCTTCCCGGCAGCCCGGAGCTTCTGGGTCTGGGTCCCAGAGCCGGTCACGCTCCTTGATCGCCGCCTTCGCCTCTCCTGACACGTCCTGGCCGAAGGCGGAGGCACGCCATTCCAGGAAGGAGTGCGACCCGATCAGCACGGCAATGCCGAAGACGACGCTGCGAATACGAACGCGCCGGACCATGATATCGCTCCTGAATCGATCCGATCGTGGCCGCGCGCAGTCAACGCGCGGCCCAGTGACTTCTTGGCGATCGACACATTTTGAATCTTCACCGGCCGTTGAGTGGATGTCAAACGAATTCGCGAAGACCAGCGACTCGCGGCCTTGGCAGACATCCCAGACGGCATGGTGGCTGCATGGATCGAGCGAAACCGGGCATCGGGTCCGCCGGGGAGTCTCTCCCCTTCCGACCCTTCGGGTCACCTTCGATGGCTATTTGGGCTCCGTCCTCCAGGTCAGGATTCGCATCCCATTCTGATCGGCGACGACCGGCTCAGCCCGCGGCGGGAGCCGGACCGGAACATCGCGGATTCCAGCAGTTCCCCCAGTGGCGACCGGAGGCTTCGGCTCGAATCCGCAGCCCTCGCGCGCGCGAAGACCGGGCTGCGCCAGGGCCGAGAAGTCCACCGGCGGGTTGTTCGCCGGGGCCGCGATGACAACCAGGCACTCGGGGCCAAACGGCGGGTCGCTCACTGATCTCTCCCGGCGGCGGCGGGGTCGTCAGGGTCGCACCGGGCTCCAGGCTTGCGCCCAGCTCATTGGCCTTCGGGTAGAAGGGTTGATCTCGAAGTCCGAGCCGACGATCAAGAGCGTGACGTCCACCCGAACCGCCTGGCTCTTGTTGTGGATGCGGAACGAGATGAGATCGCCCGGCCGGAAGACCCACCCGCCGTTCGGAGCCGGCCAGACCTCCCCTGGGGCTGTCGGGTCCTTGTGCTTCAGCACCTCCACCTCGACATTCACCGCGGCCCGGTCGCGATACTGCGCCCGCTCGAATCGCTCGGACAGGGCGATCAGGTTGCGGGCCCGGTACACCTTCTCCAGGCTCTGGCGCAGGGACTGGCCCAGCGCCGGGCTCTCCGGGGACGGCATGGGGAACGGGTCCCGATTGCCCGACGCCTCGATGAACTCAACCTTGCCCTGGTCGAGACGCACCAGCCAGTCCGCCTGTTTGGGGTCGTCCACCAACTCCACCAGCCCCGTCTTCGGCATCGGCGAGAGGCTGCACGGCCTCCAGGAGCTTCTGCCGAGGCGCCGCCTGTCCATCGGGAGCCTGGATGGCGAGCTTGTACCGATGCAGCCCGTAGTCGATGAAAACCGGCCGGCAGGTGGAGAGCGGGGGGAGGATACTCCGCCACCGGCGTTCCTTCGTAGGCGCAGGGATCGACGGTCGCGTCGAAGGGACGGACCGACCGGACTTGCACATGACCGAGGAGCTTTCGCTTTCCGTCCGTTCCGGCGGGCGACTCGACTGCCAGGATGCTCCCGGGGGTCAGCCCGTAGAGGTCGCCGGCATTGACCCTGTACTCCGCTTGTTCCCGGGTCAGGACCAGCGGAGATCGCGTCGGCTGCTCCGTCCCCAGGACGATCCGATCTTGCCCTCGGCCCTCGACGAGCGGCGTCGGCGAGCCCTGCGGACGCCCGGCGTATCGCGCCTGGAGGCGGCGGACTAATTCCCGGTAGGTCAGCGAGGCATTCGACTCCGCCGATTTGGCGAGGACGTCGACCAGGCTGTAGGTGAGCAAGCCGTGACATTCGGCAGACGGGGAACCCGAGGGCTGGAAGCCCTCCGGCGTCGTCTCATTCGACCGGCAGGCGTAGGTTGCAACCAGGTAGTCGTTGGGCTGCCGCGGCACGAACGGGGCGGGTTTATCCGACGGCCCGCCGCGTGTTTTCCCCTGCCGCCGGGCCGCCCGCTCGCGAGCCTTGTCCAGTTCCTCCTGGGGCACGAGTGTCTCGGGCGGTAGCTCGCGGACCACTTCGACACCGCGGGTCATGGTGCCGGAGTGGCAGCAATCGAAGATGGCCCAGACGTACGCGCTCTTCGCCGTGATCGCGCGGAGCCAGGCCCCGATCTCGTCATCCACGATCGCGTTCGGCACGCGCTCTCGTTCCCCCTTCCACACGTCGACATCGGCCGGGAGGAAGATCTCGTCGAACCCGTCGGGCTCGGGGTATTCCGGGTCCGGCGGATCGCGTTCCGGCTGGCGGGCGCCGTGGCCGGCCAGCAGGATCACCACCTGGTCGCCCTCGCGGGCCTGGTCCGCCAGCCGGCGGAACTCCCGCTCGATGTTCGCCCGGGTCGGCCGCCGGGCCGGGGAGCCTTCGTCCTCGGTCAGGGTCACGATCCCTTCGGCCGGGAACTGGTAGCGTTCCTGCAACAGCCGCCCGATGAGGCGAGCGTCGTGCGACGGACCATCGAGGTGCCGGTCACGGGGCAGGTGGTCGTATTTCGTCACACCGACCAGCAGCACGCACCTGGTGACGGCCTTCCCTGCCGGGGCGGGGTCCGGCTCCGCGGCCCGCGACCTGAGCGGCCGGCCCTTCGGCCGGCGCAACACGACCGGTGCGGCCGGCTCCTGAGCGGGCAGGGAGGCATCCGCCCTCCAGAAGCGAGACATCCCGAAGCCGAGGCCGAGCCCGGCGACGATCACCGCGACGATGTGGGAAACCCACACGGGAAGGCGCGGGCGACTCATGTGCTCCTCCTCAACTACAGGAAACACGTTCACTGCGGCCGGCGTGTCACCGCCAGTCACCCGATAGGACGAAGGCTGCCCAGTAGGATGGCGGCAACGGCCCTTCGCAGATCGGCTCGGGGCGCTCCAGCCCGCCGCGCATCCGCCCCAGCTCCTCTGCTCCCTCTCGGATCAGCCACAATTGGGCCTCGCGCAACGCCTCCAAGCTTGCCCCTTGGACTTGCCCTCGTTGGACCAGAGGTTCTGGTAGAAGCGGCCCATGAGTGCCTGCGTCGCACGGTCATCGACAGCCCACAGGCTCGCCACGACGGCACGGGAACCCGCGACGTGGAAGGCACGCTGCAAACTGAACACCCCCTCGCTGCCGCGGACCTTGCCGGCACCGTCTCGCAGGCCGACAGCACCACCAATTCATTGCGGCTCAAGTCCATGCCCATCACTTCCTCGGCAGTCAGGAAGCCGTCATCGCCGACGGGAACTCCGGCCGCGTCGGTTTCCACGGGCCGGTTCGCACCGGCCAGCACCAGCTTCGACAGCACGAGCGGGTTACGTGCCGTGACATCGAACAATGCGCCGCCCGAGCTACTGTCAGTGATCAGGAAGCGTTCGGCGTCTCGTCCCGGGCCGGGGTCGAGGAACTCGCCGTGTGTCGCCAGGTGAATGAACCGACGACCGGGCATCAATTCCCGCAGACGCGACTGGGTCGCCGACTGGCCGACCAGTCGGCACGGTGTCGGGCCCTGGCCGCAGTTTGGCCAGTTGCTCGACCTCGACGGCGGTCCCATTCAGATACGGCCACTTCCCGGCCGGTCCGTAGTCGATGCCGCCGACGAGCAAGAAGCCGTCGCCTGCCTGCGGCGGGTCGGTCAGAATTCGTGCGACGAACTGGCCGTAGGGGGCCTGGACCAGCGCGTAGTCCTCGATGAGGTAGGAATCGGGCGCCTTCCCGGGCAGTGCATTCCACGGCACCTGGGCGAGGCGGCCATCGGGAATGAGGATGACGCGTTCGGCAGTCCCCAGAACCGCCTCGATCGGCTCCCACAGGCGGCCGCGCAGTTGCTGCGCGAGGCCGCGGTTCGGCCGCCCTCCGGGACGCACGGCCTGCGATCCAGCCGTCGAGCAAGCGGTCCAGCGTGTCGGCGTCCCCAAGCGCCAGCCAAGCCGCCGACCAACCCGGCACCGCCTCTGTCGGCCGCAGCACGAAGGCATCGTAGCAGCGTGTTCGGCTCCAAACTTCCGGAGTCTTCGAGCGCGGGGGCTGAGATCGCCGAAGGCCGTCCGCCGGACGTGAATCAACCTCCTTTCGGACCGGAGACGTCCACTGCCAGCGTCCACAAGGTCGACGACGACGGTTTGCGCGGGTAAGCGGCGAACCAACTCGGCGAGGTTCGAACGGTCGTTGGCTCGCGTACGGCGGAACGGCTCGCTCAGGCGGGCTAGATCGCGCTCGAGGTCTTCCTTTCGACCGAGTCAATTCCGCCATCTGCTCGCGACGTTTTTCGACGGCCTTGTCGGGAGGGATTAGTAAAGAGACCGCCGCCAACCGCTGGCGCGTCGATCTGGAGTTGGTCGGCCAGACGGGCGATTTCCGGCTGTTCCGAGGCTGCCTGCATGAGTTGACGCCGGTCCATCAGCTGGCGGGTGGCCAGGGCCTTACTACGCCAGACGACCTCGTACGCGTCGAGGCGCGTGCTCCTGGTTCATGGCGCGATAACACGACAGCATCAAGTCGGACGGCGGCCGGTTGTTTTCGAGGAACTGGTAGGCTTGAACTTCGGACAGGCCGGGTAGCACTCGGTCCGACAGCTCGAGAGACCGGCCCCAGGCATCGCGAAGGGTTGACTCCGCTTTTTCCGGCCCCTCGGATCGCCATCTCTTCGCACCAGATTCTGCAGGGCATCGAGGGTGTCCGGGTGCTCTCGGCCGGCAGACTGCTCCAGCTCCTTTATCGCTAGCTGGAGCCAATACTCCTCTCGATCTGGGAGACGAACATTTGATCTCTTTCTGTGTAGCTGCTCCCTGTATTCAATTTCCCGCCTGAGCCGCTCCGGTGTGCGCGAGCCTGGCGACAGGAATGGTTGCACGTTTCCGGCTGGCCAGACCTCGCACGCCTTGCTCATAAGGCGATAAACGGCGGCCAGGTCGTGATGGGTTTCACCGGGAATTAAGTCGAGCACCTGGACGCAACCACTTGTGGGGAAAAGCTCTCCAAGGGAGATGAAAAGCTCTGCGAGGGTGATCATCGCGTGGCGATAGGCCGGATTAGTCATCATGAATTCGTTGGGGAGGACATTGGTGATCGGCCTGTTCCATCCCACAAGGCGGCCGGGCCGGCTCCGCGAGAGGTCCGCGATATCGTGGAATTTGCACATCTCTATAAATGCCGAGCCGCGCAAGCTGTCGGGCTGTCGTCCTCATGTCCACTCCGCAAGAAGAGCCAACCGCGGCGTACTTTTACGTCCGCCAAGTTCACGTGGAGCCGGTTGCGACTCGAGCATCGATAGCCGCGACACCTTTCGGTCGGTCGCCTTCTCGAACGCCTCTTGCGCCTGGCCCAACAAGGCCGCCGCCTTCTCGAGCTCGCCCATGCGTGCTTCGAACTCGCCAAGAGCGCGGAAAGAGCGTCGGCCGCGTTCATTCGGCGGGGCGTCCACGCAAGCGTCCACGGCCTGGCGGAGCAAGGTCTCGGCTTCGCCGAAACGGCCCAGTATCCTGTCGCAGCGACGGCCAACTCTCGCAGGGTCGAAGAGTAGCGATAGCTTCGTGGCCCGAACATCTCCAGCATGGACTCGGGACGCTTGCGCCAGGAGCTGTTCCGCGAGATCGAACTTGCCCATGAATCCCGGTATACTCGTCCGAGCGACGAGAGAATCAACGCATGGTCGGGATGCAGAGGTCCCAGCGATTCCTTGCTGATCTCGATCGCCTGCTTGAGCAGCTCCTCGGCGATCACGTCCTTCCCTGCCCAGTGGTACTGCATGCCCCATCCCGCCAGGGCCAAGGCAAAATAAGGATGCCGTTCGCCGAGGCTCATCGAATTTGCGAATCCCTCTCAACGCATGATCCTCAAAAGTTGGTTCGTCATGCCTTCTGCCAGAGAGTATCCGTTCCTGGTCGTCCACGGGTGGTCGGTCAATCCGGCTGCGCAGCTCCCGTGCCGTCTCGCTCCTTGCGAGAATCCACGAATTCAACCTTCTCTGTTGGCGGGGAAGCGGACCCCGAAAACTCGGTACAGAGATGTGTCCGTGCCCTGCTGCTCAAGGCTCCAGCCGGACACATCCAGAGGCTTGCCGACTCCGAACGTACGGAAAAAAGATGATCCGGAGGAGGGAACTGGTCTGAGTAGGAACGCGGGGGCTCCTTGTCCGCGAAACCGATAGCCGAGCCGCTTGCTTCCGATGTAGACCGTCTGCAGCCCGTGATTGAGCAGGAATGTCCAGGGTTCGTCCGGGAAATCGCCATTCAGCTCGGATGCGTGCGCAGTGTCCTTGTCCGTTTCTCGGCGAGATCCGGTGTATCCTGATCGATGAGCAATACCTTGGCGAGAGTTTTGCCATCCTCCCGCCGACGGAGGATCTGCACAACGAATTCGCCCCGATCGCGGATCTGGAAGGCGAAGCGCGTGTTTGAAGTTTGACCGTCCTCGGTCAACGGCGTAAACGCCAGGCGCAGCGTCAGCTTGGCCTGGGCACCAAGATCGACGGACCGGCAGATGCTCCCGGCCGGTCCAAGGTCAGCTTGCCCGGTTCCCATTCGACCGGTCCCTGAACCTGACAGTCTTTCCGGGGATCTGTCCGTAAGTCGAGGTCGATCGATTGCGTCAGCCGCACAGTCGGCGTTGGATCGGCAGGACCATCCGGAACGTCACCGTCTGGAACGCCGTCTTCCGGTTTCTCGGCCACAGAGGGCAGGGCATCGTCACTCGTCCTCTCTGATACCGATCTGGGACCACCGTGCGTGGAAGGCAGAGCGAAGGCAAGCATGACAAGGAGCACCATGAAGGTTTGTGCGCCGGATCGAACCCAAACCCTCGATGTGCGAAGTCCGTGGAGAGCCACCAAATCGCAGCAGAACTTCACCAGGTGCATCACTTTCTCCCTGTAGAATCGGTCGCGGCCCATCTTCCATCGTCAGTAAACCGACCGGACGAAGGCGGTCCGGTCATACGACGGGTTCAGTCCGTGCGTCGCTGAACTTGTCTCGACTGGAAAAGCCGTTCGATCGGCAGAGCGTTGCATCCAGAAGGAAACGTCGAGACCTCGAAACCCTTCTATTCCAGACGATGGTTGTAACGAAGAATTCGCAGATTTATCCGACACTCGGTCGAAGCTCTCACTCGTGGCCAAAAGCGACAGCCTCGTAGCGCGAGTACCGGTGGTTTCGTGCAGTCGCTCGTAGTCGGTGAGACTGACGTCCTCCCCGGCCCGGCGACGGTAGACGATCCCGAGGCCGATGAGCTCCGGGAGCACACGAGGGCGATCGTCCGGCTTGGTGCGTTCCAGCTCCGCGCGACTGGAGGGTCGCTTCGGAACGCCGGACGCACCTTTCAACTCGGTGGCCACGCGGTCTCCCCAATCCCAGCTCCGCGTGATCGCATCGGGAGAGGGCTGGCTTTCCATGGTGGAGACCCCAATTAAATATCGGTCAGAGAAAGATCGCCGCGACAGCACTTCGCCGATCTGATCCGGATTCGCCCGTGGAACCCGACACATGATAAGGGTAGACTGTTATGTATAGGAGATGCAATGGGTTCACCAACGAATCGACCAGGATCCGTAACGCGGTTCCTTGAGCAAATGCAATCCGGGTCGGATGCCGAGGGCGAGGCTGCGTCCACGGCGATCGTCCGTCGCTCCTTCGCTCAACCCGCGGATGTGGTCGGACAGCAACGCTCGCCACGGCTGAAAGGCGAGTCGATCCGGACGAAACCTTGCCCAGACGACGAAGCTGACCAGACCGGCGGAATGGCCTGAAGGATTCGCCCACATCCTCCCATTTCACGAGCGTTGCGTTATAAAAGACATCCACGGGGTCGCGAGCGGCTCCGTCAGCCAAGGCGAGAACCAACATTGGGCTCGAGGAGAACACGATGACTTGCCAACTGCTGCCCTGGGTCCTGGCATCGCTGCTGGGCGCGGCTCCTGGAATGCCGGCGACGAGCCCGACGACCCCTATCAGTGGCTCGAGGAGGTCAGCGGCGCGAAGCCAATGGCCTGGGTGAAGGAGCGGAACGCCGAGAGCACCGGCGAGTTGACCCGGCCCGACCGGTTCCGGACGCTCGAGCACCGGCTCCTGGAGATCCTCGACTCCGATGCGCGGATCCCGACGATCCAGAAGGTCGGCCGGTTCTACTACAACTTCTGGCGGGACGCAAGAACCCGCGGGGCCTCTGGCGGCGCACCACGCTGGACGAGTACCGCAAGGACAAGCCCGACTGGGAGGTCGTCCTCGACCTGGACGCCCTCGCCAAGGAGGAGAAGGAGAACTGGGTCTGGCACGGGGCCCAGGCGCTGCGGCCCGAGTACAAGGTCGCCCTGGTCTCGCTCTCGCGCGGCGGCGCCGACGCGGCGATCGTCCGCGAGTTCGACCTCGAGACGAAGTCGTTCGTCAAGGACGGCTACACCCTGCCCGAGGCCAAGAGCCGGGTCGCCTGGCGCGGAACGACAGCGTCTTCGTGGGCACCGACTTCGGCCCGGGCTCGCTGACGAAGTCGGGCTATCCGCGGATCGTCAAGGAGTGGAAGCGGGGCACGCCGCTGGCCGAGGCGGCGTGGTCTTCGAGGGCAAGACCAAGGACATGGGCGTGGCGTGCCTTCCGCGACCTCACGCCCGGCTTCGAGCGCGACTTCGTGGTCCGCACGCCGACTTCTTGACCTCCGAGTGCTTCCTCCGCCGCGACGGGAAGCTCGTGAAGATCGAGAAGCCCGACGACGCCCGGATTCGCCTGCACCGCGAGTGGCTGCTGCTCCACCTGCGAACCGCCTGGACGATCGGCGGCAAGACGTATCCGGCCGGCGCGCTGCTCGCGGCCGAGTTCGAGGCGTTCCTGAAGGGAGCCGCGCGTTCGACGTGCTCTTCGAGCCGACCGAGCGCAAGTCGCTCAGCCGGTTCAGCCCGACGCGCCATCACATCCTGCTCAACGAGCTGGACAACGTGCGGAGCCGCATCGAGGTCCTGACGCACCGCGACGGCCGATGGATCCGCGAGCCGCTGCCGGGCCTGCCCGAGTTCGGCGATGCGACGGCCAGCGCCGTCGACCCCGAGGAGTCCGACGACTATTTCCTGACCGGCCGACTTCCTGACGCCGACCACGCTGTCCCTCGGCACGGCCGGCGGCGGCCCCGCCGAGCGGCTCAAGCAGATCCCCGCGTTCTTCAACGCCGAGGGCCTGGCGTCGCGCAGCACGGGCCGTCTCGAAGGACGGCACCCGCATCCCCTATTTCCAGGTCGCCCGCAAGGACCTCGCCCTCGACGGCAAGAATCCGACCCTGCTCTACGGCTACGGCGGCTTCGAGATCCCGATGCTGCCCGCCTACCGCCCCACCATCGGCGCGGCCTGGCTCGAGAAGGGGGGCGTGTACGTCGTGGCCAACATCCGCGGCGGCGGCGAGTTCGGCCCGGAGTGGCACCAGGCGGCGCTCAAGGCGAACCGCCACCGGGCCTACGAGGACTTCATCGCCGTCGGCGAGGACCTGGTCCGCCGCAAGATCACTTCGCCGCCGCACCTGGGCGCCATGGGCGGCAGCAACGGCGGCCTGCTGATGGGCAACATGCTCACCCGCCGTCCCGAGCTGTTCGGCGCGATCGTCTGCGGTGCCCCTGCTCGACATGAAGCGGTACAACCACTTGCTCGCCGGCGCGTGCTGGATGGGCGAGTACGGCGACCCCGACAACCCCGAGGAGTGGGCGTTCATCCGGACCTTCTCGCCGTACCACAACGTCGAGAAGTCGACGAAGTACCCGCGACGCTCTTCACCACCTCGACCCGCGACGACCGCGTCCACCCCGGCCACGCCCGGAAGATGGTCGCCAAGATGCGGGAGCAGGGCCACGACGTGGTCTACTACGAGAACATCGAGGGCGGCCACGGCGCCGCGGCGGACAACAAGCAGGCAGCCTTCATGGAGCGCTGGCCTACACGTTCCTCTGGAACGAGCTACTGATTCACAGGCGACCGGCCGGGCCCGCACTGGGGGGCCTTCGTTTCATCTCGGCTGATCTGTTTGCCTTCGTACCCAAGGTTTACCGAATGGAAAGGGATTGACTCATGGAAAAACACGGGACCCGATGGTGGGATGGCTCACGACACTGCTGGGCTACTGTACCGTCTCTGCGACCAATCGAAGCGGGGGATAACGACTCGTATACGAGCTACTACGCTTTCGAGACGGCGATCGAAGGGTACAACAGCTCCTTCGAGAACTACGGGGGCCTCGCTCTCGGCACTACGATCAATGCGGGCGAGGACGATCGACGGCTTCACTTACACCGCCTTCAAAGCGGGCCCGTCCGGTACCTTACTTGGAGGCGTTGTTACCAAGCTAGGCTAGTAGTCTCACGGATCAGGTTCTCGGGGGAGAGCAGAGCACGGGCTCTCAGTTATTCCTGGGTGGAGACTCGGTGACGGTGACCTTCGCCGCCCCCGTCAATGCCTTCGGCCTCTTTTTCAACGTCAATCTGAACTCGGGAGACTACGGTTTTTCGACATCGCTCGGAACCGCGACCACGGGGAGTACGAACTACGACATCAACTCATTCGTATTCGCGGGCCTGCTCTCCACAAACACCCAGTTCACTTCGGCCACGTTCTTCTGACCGACTCCGAGTCTGGGCATCTACAACGTGCCCTTGATCGCCACGGCGAGCGGATCCGAGCCCCCGAGCCTGCTCCTTGGTTCCATCGGGTTGATGACCTGCTACGTGGCCTGGAAGGCGCGGGTGCGGCGGTTTCCCGACTCCTTCCCCGCGCCCATGCGGCTGACTTCGTCGTCGCCCGGCAAGCCGAACGAGTAGAGCACGCCCGTGGACTTCTTGGGGAAGAAGGCCTCGAAGTCGGATGGGGTGAAAAGCGTGTTGCCGGTGCCGAGTAGACGCGGCCGCGCGAAACGGAGGGACCCGACCAGACCGGCCCGAGGTCGATCTCCTTGAGGACCGCGCCCGTGGCCGAATCGAGGGCGACGAGCTTGCCGCTCGCCACGGCCGTGAAATAGACGACGCCGTTGGCGACGGCGATGCCCAAGGCGACCGGGTCGCCGACGTCGGTGAAGACCGGCTTGGGCGGCGGTCCCCAGCGAGGCGACCTTGGGCCGCTCGTGCCGCCAGCGTTCCGTCCGCGTGTCCAGGCTCAAGGCCACCACGCGACCGGCCGTCGGCGGCACGCCGCTGTCGGCCGGCTTCTCCTGCGATGCCAGCCGCATCGCGTCGATGCCGTTGGTGAAGATCGTCGGCCGTCGGTCGCGCAGCCGGTCTGAGGCCGCCGATGCAGCTCGGCAGGGCGAGCATCCGAGGGTCGGGCTCGGCGAGAGCGGATAGGTCGGCGGTCCGGTGTAGATCGGGGTGTGGTCGAGGTCTTCCCGTCCTCGGCCCTCAGGACGTAGAAGCCGCCGTTCTTGCAGCCGACGCCGACGACCTTGGTCGGCTTGCCGTCGACCGAGATCGTGTAGAACTTGGGCGTGTCGCCGATCGACTGGTCCTTGTGCCGCCCTTCCTTCGGGTCGTAGGACCGCATCGAATTCGTCCAGACGTCGCCCGGGTTGATCTGGGTGACCCATTTCTCGGCGCCGTCGCGGACGTTCAGCGCGATGATCGCGCACGAATCGCGCGTGTAGAGCCGTGGGTCGTCCTTGGTCGGCCGTCGGGGCGCGGTGTTGACATCCGTGCCGAAGAAGATCGTGCCGGACTCCGCGTCGAAGGACGGCGTACTCCAGACCGAGCTGGTCGCCGGCCCGTAATAGAAGGTGTGTTCACCCCAGCTATCCTTGATCGTGATCGGAGGGTTCAAGGGCTCGGGCTTGGGGCCAAGGTGGTACTTCCACACGATCCGGCCGGTCTTCGGCTCGAGGGCCATGACAAAACCGCGGCCCGTCGAGCCACGATAGAAGAGCCCGGCGGCCAGAGCTGTTCGAGCGTACCGCCGGCGACGATCAGCTTGCCGTCGGCGAGGATCGGCGAGGCCATGAAGACGTTGATCGGGTGGGCGCCGGGGAAGTCCTCGGCTCGCGCATTGAGCTTCCACGCTCCGCCCCGGTCGCCCGGTCGAGCGCGTAGAACCAGCCGCCGATGTCGCCGAAGAAGACCGTGTCCTCGTTCACGAGCGCCGAGCCCAAGATGCCTTCGGTGACGACTGGAAGCGGACGTTTCGGCTCCTGACGCGCTTCCCCGACCGGATGCGGCCCTCCCCCCGCGGAGCCGGATTGCGCGGTACGACCACGCAGCTTCCCATCGGGCAGAGCTTGTAGAAGGTCGGATCGGTGGCCGTGCCGAAATAGACATAGCCGTCCACGACGATGGGCGTGGCATGGATGACCCCGATCTCCTGCCCGAGTCCTGGCCGGGAAACCGCCATTTCTCCTCGAGCCGGCCGGCATTGTCCCGGCCGATCGCCGTTTCGCCCGGGTTGTGACGCGTGCCGATGACGTCGTGGTTGTACATCGGCCAGTCCTTCGCGTCGGCCTGGCACGGGCACCGATGCCGGAAGGTCGGTGCAAAGTACGAAGGCAATATCGGACGACGAATCGCCTCGGTCATGATGAACTCCCTGCTCGAGTGATGACGACCCAACAGGGTGTAGATTCGTCGACCGCCGGCGAATATTGCTCGGGGGCGGTCAAGGTGATCGAACGGTCGATCTGCTTCAACTGGATGCTCCGTACTTGAATCGTGCTCCTTGATCGGGATGAACGCAGAAGCTGAAACGCTCCGTTCTCGCCGTCGAACAAGAGCGTACCTTTCTTCAGGATATCGCGGCCGATGAGCACCGCCACGGTGTGAGTCGCGGGCGCGATCTTCACGACCTGCACCTCGAATGCGGGATGGTGGGTCCCCAGGGTGAGCTTCACATCGTAGAGATCCCGAATTGACTCATTCTGTCCCGGCACGAATGACGAGACGACCCCGGCCTGGAACGGTCCGAGTTGATCGAGAATCATCGGATGGACCGGGGTGTGAGCAGCGCCGTTATCGATGAGGGCTGTCGTCGCAACGGGTAGTGGACGGGCTACACGTGCCTCGAAGAGAGGCATCTCGGCTACTCCTAGTTCGATCTCCACGTGGTGATTGCCCCGTCGAAGCCAATCGCATCTTGTATCCGTGGCATCAACATAACCCACGTCATGGGCCGCGGCTTTTCATCGCGCTGGACTTGCTTGACGAAAAGAAGGGGCCCAGCCGACCGCCGAAGCCCTTCTTCGACATCCCGCGTTACGGTGGGAAAAAAGCCGAAGTGTTCCTGGCCGTGGATCAGGACATGCTGTCCCTCTTGCTCGTACCACTCGGAAAGGGGGTGCGATAGTAGGGGGACTCTTGTACGAACGCGCTCTTTTCCGGTTCGATCGGCCCGGACATCGGCGGGGGCATCCATACAAGGGGGGAACTGACCGATTTGCACGTTCGCGCGGGGTGGAAGACCGCAGGCTTAGCTTCTTCATCCGTCGGAACGTGGTTTGTGGACATAGAGTCTGCCTCCAGAATCGTGACCTCGGGCTTTACCGACCCCTCTCTCTATTCTACCGTAAAGCAAGGAGAGGCCGCCCAATCGATCCTCGACGCGGTCAGAGACCTCGGACCGCCTC
>CAWJGW010000026.1:0-125335 GCA_963842405.1 uncultured Isosphaeraceae bacterium
GGCATGGGCGTCGTCTTCCAGGCCCGGCAGGTGAGCCTCAACCGCAAGGTCGCGCTCAAGATGATCCTCGCCGGTCAGCTCGCCGACGAGACCGACGTCACGCTTCTACACCGAGGCCGAGGCCGCCGCCAACCTCGACCACCCGGGCATCGTGCCGATCTTCGAGGTCGGCCAGCACGAGGGGCAGCATTACTTCTCGATGGGCTTCGTCGAGGGCCAGAGCCTCTCCCAGCGGCTGGCCGAGGGCCCGCTGCCCGCCCGCGAGGCCGCCGCGCTCATGGTCAAGGTCGCCGAGGCGATCGAGTATGCCCACCAGCGCGGCGTGATTCACCGCGACTTGAAGCCGGCCAACATCCTGCTCGACCAGAACGGCAATCCGCGGGTCACCGACTTCGGGCTGGCCAAGAAGCTCCAGGGCGACAGCGGTCTGACCGGCTCGGGCCAGATCATGGGGACGCCCAGCTACATGCCGCCGGAGCAGGCCGGAGGGAAGCGGGCGAGGTCGGTCCGGCGGCCGACGTGTATGCGCTGGGGGCGACGCTCTACGCCCTGCTCACGGGCCGGCCGCCGTTCCAGGCGGCCACGGCGATGGACACCGTGCTCCAGGTCATCAGCGACGAGCCCGTCCCGCCGCGGCGGCTCAATGCGTCGATCCCGCGCGATCTGGAGACGATCTGCCTGAAGTGCCTGGAGAAGGAGCCGGCGCAGCGGTACGCCTCGGCGGCGGCGCTGGCCGAGGAGCTGGCGCGGTTCCTGGCCGGCGAGCCGATCCTGGCCCGGCCGATCGGCGCGACCGGCACGGCTCTGGCGGTGGTGCCGGCGCCGGCCCGTCGTCGCCGGCCTCGGTGCCGCCGTCGCGGCGCTGATCCTCTTCGTCGCCATCGCCGGCCCCCTGGTCGCCATGAGCCAGTCCCGCCTCCGGAACCTGGCCGAGGATCGGGCGAATGAGGCTCGCGGTCGCGCAGGGACTGGCCCAGGCCGCGCAGAAGGCCGAAGAGGCCGGCCGGATCGAGGCGGAGCAGGCCGGCTACGAGGCGACCACCAAGGCGCTGGCCGCGGATCAGGCCCTGGTCCAATCCTACCTCAGCCAGGCCGAGAACCTGCGGAATCTCGCGCAACCCGGCCGGCAGGGCCGCGCGCTCGAGCTGCTGAAGCGGCCAGCGGCCTGAAGCACGACACGGACAGCCTCACCGCGAAGCTCGGCGCCGACTCCGCCGGCTTGCGGCCGGCCATGACGCAGTTCTGGCGCGAGCAACAGCCTCGATTACGCAGCGAGGCCGCACGCTGGTTCGGGGAGTCTTTCCTTGAAACTCCTTTACGACACGCGGTTCCCCGTCCTGGTGCGGTCTTCGACCCGGCAGGCGACTTCGTCATGACATCCCGGTCCGGCCTGGTGCTCAGCGACGATGGCAAATGGCTGGCCTATTTCCGCGTCGGACTCGGCGACGCGGGCGCTTTCCGGCCCCGCCAAGGTCGTGGAGATCATCGAAGCCGAGACAGGCAAGGTTGTCCGCAGTTTGAAGGTCGGTCCATCCTTCCAACGGATGAACACCGTCGCATTCGATGGGCTGGACGAGGACGTGCTCCTGGCGCGGGTGGAGCGAGACGCCTCGCAGAACCGACTCTTCTACCTCATCGAGAGGTGGTCGCGCGTCACGGGGAAGGTCACGGGGACCGTATCCTTGCCGGTGGCGGTTCCGAGCCCACAGGATGTTTACTCCCCGCATGCCGGCCGGCTGGTCTTCAGCGCCGACCGGAAGAGCTTGCTGTCGATCCCCGCCGAAGCCGGCAAGCGGGCGACCGTCTGGGATCTCGCCGCGGCGAAACCGCTGCGCGAGTTCGAGAGCGACTTCATGCCGGAAGCCTTCTTTCCGGACGGTCGCCGAATCATCGGGATGACGGGATCGGACATCATCGTCCGGGATGTCACGACCGGCGGGGTGACCAAACGATGGCCGATGCCCGATGGCCTCGTCTCGGTCATGGGGAACCTGAGGAACAACCCGACGCTCGGCTGCCGAGCGCGTCCCTCACCTCCAGCCCGACGCTGCAGAGCCTGTGGGTCAGTCCGGACGGCAGATGGGTGGCGGCCTTCGGCCAGCACCCCCCAGACAATTTCAATAACAGGTCCAGATGCCCACGACGATCTTCCTCTTCGACGCCGAGTCCGGGCAGCTCCGCGTGCGCATCCCGATCCCCGACGTCCCGGCCGGTTTCAATCGCCGCGCGCTCCCGCTCCACCGCTGGCCTTCGACGCGGAAAGCCACATGCTCGCGGTGGCCACCACCAAGAGCCTTTCCCTTTTTTCGGTTCCCCAGGGCACACCGCTGATCTCCGAGGCCTTGCCGGAGCCGGACACGACGCCCGCCGGGCAACCGCCCGCGGGATGCCACAACCCGGTCTTCACGATGCCCACCGGCCTGCTCTTCGCCCGGGGGACAAACCGGCTGTTCGAGGCCGTCCATCCGTCGGACCTGAGCGGTTCCCCGGTCGGCGATCGCTCCGGTCTCGGCCGCGACCAAACGTCGTCGAGCAGGTCGTCTTGTCCTGGGACGTGACCCTCCCCAGGACCAGGATCGAAAACCACCGCCATGAGGGGATCGTCCGGGCCGTCAAGCTCGATCCGCGCGACCGGTTCGTCACCGCCGCGGGCGACGACCGCATGATCCGCGTGTGGGACCGAGGGGGGGGCCTTCGCTGGTCGGTCGGCTATCCCGGGGCGGGAAGCCTGTTCTCCGATCGCCATCTCGATGCCTGACGGGCGCACGCGTCTCGGCCAAGCGGGAGCTTCGATCCGACGGGTGCCGTGTTTTTCACGCGGACTCCCCGACCGCGATCGACGTCTGGGACGCGACCAGCGGAGAGCGCCGGGGGTCATTCGCGTCGGTCCTGGCCGCGAGCCCCGACACAGGTATCTGGTCGTTCCAGGGGCGAGAAGGCCCGCCCCCGGCGCGCGAGCTCAGGATCTTCGACGTGTCGCGTAACACCTCGGTCCTGTCCATTCCCCTGGAACGAGACTCCACGATCGATGGTACGTCGCAGTTTCATTCGGGCTTGTTGGGCTAGCCTAAAGCGAGATTCAGCCCGGACTCCCGGTTCTTGGTCGTGGGATGGGCACGGTCAAACCCAGTCCGAGGAGGGGAACTCGACCCTGCTGATCGCCGACCTGGCCGAGGCCGGGTCGTCGCCCGGCTCCAGAACGGCCAGCCACTGGGCCATCGGACCGGCGAGCAAGGTCCTCGTCGTGGGCGACATGGCGGACGGCAAGCCCATGCTCCGCGCCTATGCACTCGCCACCGGCCGGTCCCATCGGCGAGCTCACCAGCGGCCTCTCTCCCTGTCGGGCAACTGGATCTCTCCTCGTTCATCGCACCCGACGATCGCAGGATGGCCGTGTGACCCCAGAGGGACTCGCAACGGGACGAGTTCAATACTCCGTCTGGCAGTTCGACAAGGTCGAGAAGATACCAATCCCTGGAAACTGGACGAGGCCCGTTTCCATCGAGCGAGCTGGAGTACTTCGATGCGAATGGTACACGGCTAATGATTTCCGGATGGCAAAAGACGGGACCGCCGATGCGACGGCAGGAGCCGTTTCTGATGGCACCAGCCGTCATGTCATCGAGCTCTGGGATCTCGCGGGACCGAAGCGGCTGATGTCGACCGCGGACACGGCCCGGAGCTCCCTTCTCAGGGCCCTGGGTCTTATTCAATCCCGACCAGAAGGCATTCGCGACGTTCCACGATCCGGAGAAGAACCGGACGGCATCGGAGCCATCGTGTGGGAGATCGCGACCGGAAAGGTCCTGGGCCGGTATCAAGGGTAGGTTTCTCAAGGGTTCCCATCGAGTCCCCGACACGGGAGATCGTGGATTACTTCCGACTCGACGACATGGACAAGTCCACGTTGACCTCGATCAAGACGCGCAAGACCTCCGCGCGATTCCTGGGCTCTACCGCTACTTTTTCGGGGTTCCCGGGTTTTACACGGCCGTTTCCGCGGACAAGAACCACGACGCGAGACGGCCGGATGAGTGGCTGCTCGAGTACCAATGTCACCTTGACAGACCTGGAGACCGGACCGAGCCGTACTTCCTGGCCAAGACGGTGTCTTCCCGTGCCTTTCGACACGGTCTCGCTGTCCGACTCGCCGTTGCCGGGGACTTCACACCGGACGGCAAGCGGCTCGCGACGCTCTCGCGCGGGACCCGCTCGCTCTGAACGTCTGGGAGGTCGAGACCGGAAAGCTCCTCCGGTCTGTCCCGGTTGCCAACACCGGTTCGATCGGTCCCGCGAGCGGACTCACCGCGGTCTCACGAATGTCGACCGACGCTCATTTCAGCCCGGACGGCCGGCGGCTGGCGTTCAACCTCAACGACCGGTTCCGCGTGCTGGATGTCGAGAGCGGCCGCCTGATCGCGATCGACGACCGCCCCGGCCACCGCGCGGCAATCCGCGCGGTAGATATCAGCCCCGACGGGGCCCTCGTCGCCTCGGCGGGCGACGACGCGGCCGTCTGCCTCTGGGAGGCGGCGAGCGGGTCGCTTCGTGGCGATGCTCGAGGAGGAGACCGACCCGATCGCGGCCGTGGCCTTCAGCCCGGACGGTCGCAGCCTGGCGGTACGGGCGGCCACGGGTCGGGTGCGAGTGTGGAGACTCGAGCGAGCGCAGGCCGGCGATCGGATCACGGTCGTCGCGACGCCGGCCTGGGATACGACGTCGCTCGGGTCGGCTGCCGGGCCTCGGCAACGTCGGGGCCGGTCTTCGTCTCCGAGGGCCGGCTCGTCGCCTTCGGCGCCGGGGATGGGACGATCTTGCTACGGGACACGGCGAGCGGGCGGATCGAGCGGACGCCTCAAGCCCGAATCGGGCAAGGCCGCCGTGACGGCCCTCAGCCGTCGGGCCCGATGGGAAACGCCTCGCCTCGGCAGACGCGGACGGAGTCGTCCGTCTCTGGGACCCGTCCGCCGAGACACCGCCATCGGCTGGTAACCGACCAGGGGGCGATCCGCGCGCTCGCACTCGCGGGGAACCTGCTCGCCGTCGCCGGTGGCTCCCTCGAGCTCTGGGACGTCGACCGCGGCGAGCGGCTCGTCACGTTGGAGGCGGACGCTCGCACCGTCAATTGCCTCGAGCTCTCCGCGGACGGGCGAATCCTGGTCTCGGGCGACGATCGGAAGGTCACCCTTCGCGACTTCATGGACTCCGCCGCCTCATGGCCGAGATCGAGTTGGGATGGTAAGACCGAACCTGATGGGCATCGAGCGAACGCGGGAGCCGATCTCCCGGGAGGTCAATCATGGGGTGGTGTCCGGCTCGGCGGCCTCGGTCCTTGGGATTATGATAGAGGCCGGGCTCATTCACGGGCCTCAACCTGGCATTCCTCCTGGTCCTTCGGAGTCCGTCCCATGGCAACGGTCGCTTCGGCCCCTCCCGAAATCGAGTACCCTTCCTCGGACGGTAAGCCCATGGCCGAAACTCCCATCCATCGCAAGATGATGACCGACTTGATCGAGAGGCTGGACGCCTATTTCGAGGAGGAGCCGGATGTGTACGTCGAGGGGAACATGATGATGTACTACGTCGAGGGGAACCCGAGAGTGCGCGCCCCGACGTGTTCGTGACCCGCGGCATCCCCAAGCTGCCCGAACGGGACGTTTACAAGCTCTGGGTGGAGGGGAAGGGGGCCGGACGGCGGTGATCGAGGTGACTTCCAAGAAGACGGCCTGCTCGATGCAGCGTGGCAAGCTGGTCCTCTACCGCGACGTGCTCAAGGTCCGGGAGTACTTCCTGTTCGATCCCCGGGAGCAAGACGCTGGCGGGGGCCGCCCTGACCGGCTATCGGCTGAACGACGGCCAGTACGAACCGATCCCCAAGACCGAGGGCCGTCTGGTCAGCGAGGTGCTGGGCCTTCACCTGGAGGTCGTGGGCGGCAGCTCCCCGGTTATACGACCCGCAGCGCCGGCGACCACTGCCGACGCACCAGGAAATCCGCGCGGCCAGGGCGCATGAGGCCGCCGCCCGCCGCCGCCGCCGAAGCCCAGGCCCAGCGCAGACCGGGAGGCGTTGGAGCGTGAGGCCGCCGCCCGCGCGCCGCCGAAGCCCAGGCCCAGCCAGACCGGGAGGCGTTGGAGCGTGAGGCCGCCGCCGCGCCGCCGCCGAAGCCCAGGCCCAGCACGAGACCGGGAGGCGTTGGAGTGCGAGGCGGCGCCACCGCGCCGCCGCCGAAGCCCAGGCCCACGCGCGACCGGGAGGCGTTGGAGCGTGAGGCCGCCGCCCGCCACCGCCGCCGAAGCCCAGACCCAGCGTGAGGCCGCCGCCCGCGCCCGCCGCCGAAGCGGAAACGGAGCGGCTCAGCAAACGCGGAGGCCCTCCGCACCCGCACCGGGCCTCGGAATGTCCCGCCCGATCTCCTCTTGAGAGAGCGAGCCTGGCCAGGATAGAGGCCAGGATCATTCGCCGGCCTGGACCTGGCATTCCTTCTGGTCCTTTGGAGTCTCCCATGGCAGAAATCCAATACCCTCGGCTCGGACGGTAAGCCCATGGCGGAAACCCCCATCCATCGCAACGTGATGTTCGACTTGATCGTCATGCTCGAGGACCATTTCGGCGGCGCACCGGATGTCTACGTCTCGGGGGGCATGATGATGTACTACGTCGAGGGCAACGCCAGGAAATACGTGTCCCCCGAGGTGTTCGTGACCCGCGGCATCCCCAAGCTGCCCGAACGGGACGTTTACAAGGTCTGGGAGGAGGGGAAGGGGCAGGACGTGGTGATCGAGGTGGTTTCCAAGAAGCCCGGCCGGTCGATCAGCGCGGGAAGCTGGTCCTCTATCGCGACGTGCTCGAGGTCCGGGAGTACTTCCGGTTCGATCCCCGGGACAAGACCCTGGCGGGGGCCGCCCTGCGCGGCTATCGGCTGATCGACGGCCAGTATGTGCCGATCCCCGAGACCAAGGGCCGGCTGGTCAGCGAGGTGCTGGGCCTTCACCTGGAGGTCTCGGGCGAACAGCTCCGGCTGTACGACCCGCAGCACAGCGACCTTCCTACCAGCCGGTATCCAGGAAATCCGCGAGGCGTGCAGGCGTGACGCTGCCGTCCGCGCAACCGCCGAAGCTTTGGCCCAACGCAATGTCGCCGCAGGCAAGCCGCCGACGTCCAGGCCCAACGCGATGCCGCCGCCCGCCAAGCCGCCGAAGCGGAAGCCGAGCGGCTCCGGCCGCAAGATCGAAGCCCTCCGTCGCGGCGCACCGCCGGGTCCCTGAACGCGGGACGGTTGGTGTCAACTCCCGCATCGCGAGAAGAACTGCGAAACCAGCCGGTAGATTTCCGGTGGAACGATGTCCGAGTGGTGTCCGGACAGGGCTCCCGACATCGGGTCCACCTGGTAATCCTGGACCTCCGCCTCCGTGTCCTGCTCGGGCGGGCCCGCTTCCCCATCCCGATTCAAAACCGGCGAAACGGCCCTTTCCCTGCGCCGCTGACACCACCGCGACTTGCCCGATTCCGATGTCCATGTCACAATCGCCCACGAAACAGACATACTCCGGGAACGAGGCTGTGATCGTCGATATCCGGGCGGGGTGGTCCGCTCGGATGCTAGGTACGGCGGTGAGCAGCCGATGCACCTCGGACGCGAGAGGCGATGACGATGAGCGAGCGACCCTATCCCAACCTCGCCGGTCTCGACCTCGACTTGGCCCGCCACATCGACCAGATTTGCCGCACGTTCGGATTGTGAAAGCGGGACCGGTTCGGATTGTGAAAGCGGGACCGGTTCGTGAGAAGTCAGGCAAGTTCGCCGACGACTCAAACTACCAGAAGCGAATCTGTCCCGCTTTCCCACTCTGTCCCGCTTTCCCACTCCAGCGTACCCGAATAGACGTCTAGATTCCTTTGTCCGAGCGGTGTTTCAGCAATCCCTGGTACGCGACCCGCGTGAACATGCCGCCGGTGAAGAAACCCTTCGCCCAGGTTGAGTCGAGGTCCCTGGTCGGCTTGGCGGCGATGGCCTGTTCGATCGTCTTGCCAGCGTCAACCATCGGTGCGAGTCGATCGTGGACCGTGATAAGCATCTTGCGGAAGGCCGCGAGATCGTCCGCGGTGCCGATCGGTCCGTGTCCTGGAATAACCTTCGTCTTCGGACCGGCGAGCTTGAGGATGCGGTCGGCCGCCGCGATCATCCCGCCGATCCATCCTCGACTGGATGCGTCGATATTCGGATAGAGACCGTTGTTAAAGAGGTCGCCCGTATGAATCACGTCTCGGGATGTGAAGTGAACGATCAGGTCGCCGTCGGTGTGAGCGGGTGGGACGGCGGCCAGGTGAATGGTCTCGTCGCCGACGTGGAGGGTTATGTCATCGGCGCAGAGCGTTGGCAACGCCACGGCGGGCGAGGCCGGAGTGGTCATCTTGAAGACCTCCGAGTATTGATCGGTGGAGAGTCTCGTGCGGGTGGTCGCGGTGGCGAGGATCTTCACCCCGGCCTGGCCGAAGGTTTCGTTTCCCCCCGCATGGTCGAAATGCCAGTGTGTGTTGATCAACAACGAGACGGGCTTTCCCCCAACGCGCTTGACCGTCTCATAAACCTCCTTCGCCCGGACTGGAACACCCGCGTCAACCACCACCGATCCATCCGGCCCAGGGAGCACAACAATGTTGCCGCCGGGTCCCTGGACGAGGTGGAGGCCGGACGTGACTTCTGCCGTCGTGATCGGAATCTTGCTCATCAAGGCACCGAGCTTCTTGATGAGCGGGGCCGGGTCGGAATCGTCTGCGGGGTCGTCGCCCCGCACCCGTCCCGCGAGAAGCATCGCCCCCGCCATGCCGAATCCAGATTGCATCCATTTTCGCCTATACATCGTCGTCATCCTTCATGGGAAATCGAGTCGGAGGAAGCGCGTCCAGGGACCTCAACTCTCGGGATCTCTGACTGCGGTCCGGCGTCTGGATTATTGGGAATCAAGTCAAGAGCCGCAATGCACGCTGGATGCGTCCCCGCGTTCGCTGTCGATCGCGATCCACGACGTGAATCGTCCCGTTGAATATGAGGGGATAGAGGAGCTATTGCTAATCCCCCAGGCAAATTGCACAGGATGGCGAACGCTGACCTTCCCAGATTTCCCGTCTTGCCTCGGTATCTAGCAGTGTTCCCTTCATCCCCTCGTTTGTGGGGAGCGATTCGGCGTGGTATCCCTTCAGTTATGGAAGTACCACACCGGTTCTCTCATCTGCTGATCCGCCTGGCAGAGGCCGCCAAGGGGCTTCTCCGACGTAGGAAGCCGGCTGTGGCCCCGCCTCCGGCGATGATCGGTCTTCCGCCCTCCGCTCGTGGCCTGAAAGCGATCCCTGACGACATCGAAGAACACGCTAAGCACTTCGCCAATCGATACTACGAGTTGCTGGAGGCCATCGTGCGAAAGCGGATGCGAGAGGTTGGAGTGCCGGAGGACCGGATCGGAATGATTGACGTAGACAATGATTACCGCCTCGCTGCGTTCCACCCGGATCGAGTGGAAGGGGGTGGCGTGCATCCACCATCGGGACGAATTAACTTGGATGCGGGCATCTTCAAGCCGAGACTTCTTGATGAAACCATGCCGCCGGAAGCATCATCACTGCATAAGCGAAGCCGAGCTTCAATCAAGATGGACGAGATCATCGCTCATGAGTATGAGGAAGGGATCAGGGGCAGCCACGAAGCCGCTGTTGAGCACGCACCGGATACCAAGCTGGCCATCAAGGAAGAGGCGCGACGCAATCTGTGGGCACAACGCGAAAGGAGCGTTTAGGCATGCTGCATCGCCTGACCATCGGCCATCTCGACACCGCCGCCGTGGAACGTCGCCAGACGGTTCCGACAAAGGCCCTGGAGATGGATGTCGTCCACCGTCTGCTCGCCGAGTTGGGCGAGAAAGATGCCGAGGGCAATGTGACGCTCGGCGGCTCCAAGGTGAAGTTCGAGAACGCGGCAGTTTCTTGCATTTGGAAAGGAGGGCGAACCAACCGCGTGGTGGAAGAATTCGCCTTGCGGATGCAGAAAGAAAACCGGCTGCGTCATCGCCGATGTTGGCGGCTACCGCGTCATTCAGTCAGGGGAATTGGCCGGGCTGAACGGGCAGGTGAATGGGGCACAGATGAGACTGGCCTGCCCCAAAAACCTGGTCCAGTCTTGATGGGAATCAGGACGAAAAGGGGGACGTAGCGAGGGGACCTGGATCTTCAATAGACATTATCGGGAATAAGGTTTTCGGCATCAGAAACCTTGATTTTTCCCCGAAAACTGCGATGCAAACCACCGGAAAACCTTATTCCCGATAATGTCTATTGATTGGGCCGGAAATAACTTCCCGGAGTTCTGGCAATCACGGACCGTTGTGGCAAGGTCTTGACCTTGCCACTGAGGCCGACCGAAGGACTCCAACGCCGAGGGAGACCTGCGGTCCCACACACGGCGGGGTCGGAGACCCACGCCGAACAGACGGTCAAGCACCCATTAAATGACCACGATTCATTCGGAGCTGAAATCGGGAATCGGCAATCGCTCCGCGATCTTGGCGAGCGCGTCGCGAATCTCGTCTTGCGTGAGCTCCAGCGTCTCGACCTCGCGCCGGATGGCGGTCGGCGACGGTGATCCGGCGACGCGGGTCTTGTCAACCACAACCGTGTCGTCCTTGAGCCGTGACTGGAGCATCCGGACCATCTTGAGCTCGGCGATCATGCGGTTCAGCTCGCGCTCGCGTTCCCTCAAGTCCTGGGGGAGGGGCTCGCCCGGGGCCGGCGGTGTTCTGGGCGAGAGCCGGCGGACCGCCTCGGCCAGCCCGAGCAGGTCTTCCTCGATCCGCGTCTCCATGTCGACCGTGCGAGCGGCCACGTCGCCCGCCTTGAGCCATCCCTCGATGCTTCGCATCTCTCGCGAAAGGATCCGAAGGGTCGTCGGCAGGGCGATGCCGAACTCGGTCTCCTCGACCAGGGCGAGCAAGGTCTCGGTGCGCTCGCCCATCTCCGCCTCGTTCTTGGACAGTCCAGCCACCGCGATCAGGGCGGTCCGGGATTTCTGCAAGACCCGCGGGGCCTGGGCCTGGGTCGTCTCGCGGATCGAAGACTGTTGCACGTGCATCTCGGTCAAGTCGCCGATCAGCCGGGTCTGGAGCTCGACGCGGAGCTCCACCAGCAGCCGCTCGATGGAACGCGTGAACTCTTCGCGCGTCTTCGCCAGCACGTCCAGCGCGGCCGTCTGGTCATCGGCCGCCGGATCGGCCGCGGACTTGCCCAGGCCCTGCTCGGCCGACCGCATCGATGCGCTGACGCGGATCAGGTCTTTTCGCAAGGCGACGCCGACGTCTCCCAGCCGGGCAGAAGTCGCCTCGAGGTGTTCGGCCATCCCGCGGTTCTTGGCTTGGTCCCCGGCGCGGCGGCGGAATTCGGCCTCGGCGATCGTTCGCTCCGTCTGGGTCGCCTGTTCGTCCAGGCGAGTGAGCTCCTCGCGGAGCAGGCCGAGTGCCTTCTCCTCGGACGCGACGGCGGCGTTGACGTCGGCCCCTTCCAGGGACCTCAACGCGTCGGCCAGATGGGCGTCGGCGCGACGCAGGTGGGGTGGCTGAAGGTCCGCGAACAGCGGGTCGTTCGCAAGGCCGGCCGTTGCGTTCCGGAGCTTCACCTCGCCGCTCTCGGATCGCCGCCCGGGCGTCCTTCGCCGACGCTTCGCCCTTCTTCGACGTGTCCTTGGTGTCGGCGATCACGGCCTGCTGGTCGCGGACGAGCGCCTCCAGGTCGGGTCGCCGGGCGGTGAACCGCGGCAGGCGTTTGCGTTGCTCCATGGCGAAGCGGGACCAGCCCAGCTCGCGCCGCTCTTCCTTGACGATCCGATCGAGCTGGCCGAGCGTTTCACGCATCTGGCGGAGCCGCGCCAGCTTGAGCTGGAAGTCCAGGTCCTCGGCCAGCAACAGGTTGCGGAGGTGCTCCAGCTTGGCGATGAGTTCTTTCGTCTCCGTCTCCGCCTTGCTGAGCTGGGCGTCCTTCAACAACTTGTGCGTCTCCCGCATCTGTTCGAGGATCAGCTCCTCTCGGGAGAATTTCAGGGCCAGCCGGAGCCGGGATGCGTTCTCCGGCTCCAGGCTCGCGAGCGCCTCGGAGAGCCGGAACATGCGTTCCTCCAGCTCGGTCATCTGCGAGGCGACGTTCTCCTGGGTGAAGCCGATCGAATCGCGGTCGGAGACGGCCGGCTTCGCGGTGCCGGCCGACTTCGTCTCGCCCGGCTTCTTCTCCTTGTCCTTATCGTCGTCGAAGACGTCGGCGGCTTTGGCCGCCGCCTTGCCTTGCTGGCGCGGGCTGTGGACGGCATCACGATCGCGACGATGGCGATGAAGAGGAAAACAATGCGCCCAACCGAGCATCGATGGTCCATAAGCCCCCCGGACCCCGATTCGCAAGGAGGGGAAAAAGCGATCGCGTCCCTTCTCCCCATCGTTAAGGTGAGGCCAGGGCGCTGGTCTCTCGCTCAGGCTGACGCGGGTGCCCAACCAGGGAAGAAACGGCTCGAGGGCTTGCCATCGAAATGCTCCTGCGTGCGAGACTCCCGGACTGACTCGGCGGCATCGAGATCATTCCGACCGATTCTGTTAACTTCGGCCATTGGATTTACGACAACGGCGCAACTCGTCTTACTTTCGTCGAAGGCAGGAGTCGATTGCAAGGGAATTTCCGACCCCGGTCCAGAAACGGGAAAGCGTAGGTATGTATGGAGGGTGTGGCCCCCAAATTTCCGGATTCTCAGAGGCCCCTAGATCGGTGCATGATATGACCGCCACGAATCCTGTCAGCAGAACTCGACGAACGAACCGTCATGCAGCTTTGGTCCACAGAACCCCATGAAAACGGCGACCTGATGCGGGCATGATCTCTCTTTCGGTCCTTATTTTCGTCGGCAACGTAGGCCAGGAGTCCTGGAAGCATATCAACCATGATATAACGTGACACCTCGCCGGACCTCGCGGGAGCCCGACAGGAATCTTGAAAAAAAAGTCAGGATCGCGAAGATTATTCTTGGAAATGGTTCAAGGATTGCGTACGATGCTAGGATGCGATTCTATCGGAAACCGAGCTCGACGCGATTGTGGCAGCGACGTCGCCGTCGTTTTCGCGCTGTGATCTTGGATGGGGGGTTCTCCCGGGATTCCGGTCAAGGAGGGTACCGGTTGGACGATTAGGTCTGGGATGATTGTGTCTCGACCGCGACCGTCCTCCGGTTTGCCCGGAGGAACGGCCCGCGGACTTTTTTTCGTTGACATCGCGCAAACCCACGTGGGATCAATCCTCGATCGGCGACCGCGAACTGACGCAACGCAATGATCTGTGACGTGAGCGGACGTGAGCGGACATCCGGGCGGCCGTCCTGAATCCGTCGGTATGGGAAAGACCGCCGCTTTCACCCACCAACCACCCCGCTTCGGCACGGCCAGGGACGTGCAGAGGAGAGTGTCTCGTGAGCATGGGCGAAAGTGCCTACGATCGTATCAACGACTATGGCGCCGTCAAGATTGGGTTGGCCAGTCCGTACGACATCCGGAGCTGGTCGTTCGGGGAGGTCAAGAAGCCCGAAACGATCAACTACCGGACGTATCGTCCGGAAAAGGACGGGCTGTTCTGCGAGCGGATCTTCGGTCCGGAAAAGGACTGGGAATGCGCCTGCGGCAAGTACCGCGGGATGAAGTACAAGGGGATGATCTGCGACCGTTGCGGCGTCAAGGTGACGCATTCCCGCGTGCGCCGCAAGCGGATGGGCCACATCGAGCTGGCCGCGCCGGTCGTCCACATCTGGTTCTTCAAGGCCATGCCCAGCCGCCTCGGTACGCTGCTGGATATGCGCACCACCAGCCTGGAACGGATCATCTACTTCCAGGATTACGTGGTGGTCGATCCCGGCGACACCCCGCTCGAAGGAGCGGCTCCTCCTGACCGAGGAGGAGTTCCGCAAGGCCAAGGAGCAGTACGGTGAGGGCTTCCAGGCCGACATGGGAGCCGAGGCCGTCCGCAAGCTCTTGATGCGGCTGGACCTGGTCGCGCTCTCCAAGCAGCTCCGCCAGGAGCTGGTCGAGACCTCCAGCAAGCAGAAGATCAAGGACCTGACCAAGCGGCTCAAGGTCGTCGAGGCCCTGCGCGACAGCGACAACCGGCCCGAGTGGATGGTGCTGGAGTGCATCCCGGTCATCCCGCCGGACCTCCGTCCGCTCGTGCTGCTCGATTCGGGCAACTTCGCCACCAGCGACCTGAATGACCTCTACCGCCGGATCATCAACCGGAACAACCGGCTCAAGAAGCTGGTTGACCTCGAACGCGCCCGAGGTGATCATCCGCAACGAGAAGCGGATGCTCCAGCAGGCCGTCGATGCGCTGTTCGACAACAACCGGTGCAAGCGGCCGGTGCTGGGCAGCTCCAACCGCCCGCTCAAGTCGTTGACCGACATGATCAAGGGCAAGCAAGGGCGGTTCCGCGAGAACCTCCTGGGCAAGCGCGTCGATTACTCGGCCCGATCGGTCATCGTCGTCGGACCGGACCTGAAGCTGCACCAGTGCGGCCTGCCCAAGAAGATCGCGCTGGAGTTGTTCCAGCCGTTCATCATCCGTCGGCTCAAGGAGTTGGGGCACGCCGACACGATCAAGTCGGCCAAGAAGATGCTCGAACGGCGCAGCGAGGAGGTCTGGGACATCCTCGAGGAGGTGATCCGCAACCACCCGGTCCTGCTCAACCGGGCGCCGACGCTGCACCGGATGGGAATCCAGGCGTTCGAGCCGGTGCTGGTCGAGGGGAACGCCATCCGGATCCACCCGCTGGTCTGCAAGGGGTTCAACGCCGACTTCGACGGCGACCAGATGGCCGTGCACCTGCCGCTGTCGATCGAGGCCCAGGTCGAGGCGATGACGCTGATGATGTCGACCAACAACATCTTCAGCCCGGCCAACGGCAACCCGATCATCAGCCCGACGCAAGACATCGTCATGGGTGCGTACTACCTGACGGTCAGCCGCCCGAATGAGATCGGCGAGTACCGCAAGGAGGGGAACGTCGAGAGCGGCGTCTACGCGACCCCCACCGAGGTCTTCCTGGCCCAGAGCCAGAAGAAGGTCGGGGTCCACGCGATGATCAAGCTCCGCCTGCCGGGCCACAAGCGGCTGCGCGGCGACGGCGAGAAGGAGTTCACGCCCGGCATGATCATCAAGACGACGGTCGGCCGCGTCGTCTTCAACGACATCCTCCACGCCCGGATGCCCTTCTATAACCAGACGCTCGGTCAGAAGCAGCTCCAGGCGATCATCGCCGACTGCTACCAGATCCTCGGCCGTCGCGAGACCATCGCGCTGCTGGACCGGATGAAGGACCTGGGCTTCCGCGAGTCGACCCGCTCGGGACTCTCGTTCGCGACCGACGACCTCAAGACCCCACTGTCCAAGGACGCCATCATCGCCGAGGCCGAGAAGGACGTCTCCAAGCACAACAAGCACTATCAGCGCGGGATCATCACCGACCAGGAGCGGTACAACAAGGTGCTCGACGCCTGGACGCACGCCCGCGAGCGGATCACCGCCGAGATGATGGATGCCCTCAAGAACGACACCCGCGAGGGCGAGACCTACCTCAACCCGATCTTCCTGATGGCCGAGTCGGGTGCCCGCGGCGGCGTCGAGCAGATCCGGCAGTTGGCCGGCATGCGGGGCCTGATGGCCAAGCCCTCGGGCAAGATCATCGAGACCCCGATCAAGGCGAACTTCCGCGAGGGCCTCTCGGTGCTCGAGTACTTCAGCTCGACGCACGGTGCCCGCAAGGGCCTGGCCGACACGGCGCTCAAGACGGCCGACAGCGGTTACCTCACCCGCAAGCTGGCGGACGTCGCCCAGAACGTCGTCATCACCATGCAGGAATGCGGCACCTCCCAGGGCATCACCAAGGGGGTCATCTACAAGGGCGAGAAGGTCGAGGTCAGCCTGGTCCAATCGATCCGGGGCCGGGTCAGCCGGGTCAACATCATCGACCCGATCAGCGACGAGGTGGTGGTCAAAGAGAACGAGATGATCACCCTGGCCGCGGCCAAGAAGCTCGAGGAGATGCAGATCGAGAAGATCCAGGTCCGCAGCCCGATGACCTGCGAGGCCTCGCTCGGCGTCTGCCGGAACTGCTACGGCATGGACCTGGCGACCGGCCAGGTCGTCGAGTCGGGGATGGCCGTCGGGATCATCGCCGCGCAGTCGATCGGCGAGCCCGGCACCCAGCTCACCATGCGGACGTTCCACATCGGCGGCGTCGCCACCCGCGGCGTCGAGGAAAAGGACGTGAAGACCAAGCGCGAGGGCAAGGCCAAGTTCGTCAGCCTCAACATCGTCGATCAACGACGAAGGGAAGCGGATCGCCCTCTCGCGTAACGGCGAGATCCAGATCCTCGACGCCAAGGGGCGCGAGCTGGAGAAGTATGACGTGCCCGACGGCGCCATCATCATGGTCGAGGACGGCCAGCAGATCAACCGCGGCCAGATGCTCTGCGAGTGGGACCCCCACAACATCCCGATCCTGGCCGAGGTCGGCGGCATGGTCCGGTTCGACGACATCGTCGAGGGGGAGACCATGAAGGTCGAGCCCGACCCCTCCGGCCACGTGCGGCGGACGATCATCGAGCACAAGGGCGACCTGCACCCGCAGGTCATCATCGTCAACGCCGAGGGGAAGACGCTCGACTACAAGTACATCCCCGAGCGGGCCTCGATCGAGGTCGCCGACGGCCAGATGATCTCGGCCGGTACCCTGCTGGCCAAGACCCCGCGCGAGGTGGGCGGGACCCAGGACATCACCGGCGGCCTGCCGCGGGTCACCGAGCTGTTCGAGGCCCGGCGGCCCAAGGAGCCGGCGGTCATCGCCGAGATCGACGGCCGCGTCGAGCTCATGGAGGAGAAGCGCCGCGGCAAGCGGACGATCATCGTCCGCAACGAGAGCGGCATCGAACGCGAGCACCTCGTGCCCCACGGCAAGTACCTCCGCGTCCACGGCGGCGACCGCGTCCGGGCCGGCGACCCGCTGGTCGAGGGGCCGCTGGTGCCGCACGACATCCTGCGGATCTCCGGCGAGGAGACCGTCCAGCGCTACCTCCTCCGCGAGATCCAGAACGTCTACCGGTCGCAGCGCGTCGAGATCGACGACAAGCACCTGGAGATCATCATCGCCCAGATGCTCCGGAAGGTCCGCGTCGATAGCGTCGGCGACACCCCGCTCTTGCCCGGCTCGGTCATCGACAAGTTCGAGTTCCGCCGCGTCAACCAGGAGCTGATGAGCTGCGTCAAGATCAAGGACCCCGGCGACACCGAGTTCCGCGTCGGCGACATCGTTCCCCGCGACCATTTCGACCAGGAGAACCTCCGCGTCGAGTCGGCCGGCGAGCGCAAGGCCGAGTGGATCCGGCCCAAGCCGGCGGCGGCCAGCACCCAGCTCCTGGGGATCACCAAGGCGGCCGTGCAGTCCGAGAGCTTCATCTCGGCCGCCAGCTTCCAGGAGACGACCAAGGTCCTCACCGAGGCGGCGCTGGCCGGCAAGGTCGATTACCTGGTCGGCCTGAAGGAAAACGTCATCCTCGGCCACCTGGTGCCGGCCGGCACCGGCTTCAAGCCCCATCTCGACGCCGAGGTCCGCATCCGGCCCGAGGCCCTCGAGGCCCTGGCCGACAAGGGACCCGCCTACGCCCGCTATCGCGACGAGGCGACCGTGGGGTCCTCCAAGGATTGATCCCAGGCCGGCTCGTGGCCTCGGCCTCGAGCCGACCCATGATCGAATAGCCCACCTGCCACCGGCCCGTCTCCCCCGGGAGCCACGGGCCGGTGGCGTTTCCCCGAATCATCGAGGTCCGCCGACGCCACCCGGGTCGCGTTGGTCGATGCACGTCGGTCGAATCCTCGGGGCAATCCGATGCGGACCTCAGGAACGACGTTGGCGATGGGCGACGAGGGCATCAACCAGGAGATCGTTCGCGTTCTGCCATCGGTAGTGAGCGGCGATCGCCTTGCCCAGCATGGCGCGGCGAGCCCGTTCATTGGAGTCGTCGAGCAAGCGGCGCAGACCATCGGCGATCGCGTCTTCGGAATTGGGGTCGAAATACCAGCCGGCCTCGCCGCCGATCTCGGGGAGGGCCGTCGATTGGGCCAGTGCGACGGGAAGGCCTTGCGCCATCGCCTCGACGGCCGGGATGCCGAAACTCTCGCAGAGGGAGGGGAAAACCAGTGCCGTGGCCTCGGCATAGGCGGCGCGGAGCGCCCGGCCCTGGCGGTAGCCCGGCATGCGGATGATGGCGTGCCGGCCCGCCTCGAGCCGCCGCAGTGCGCAACGGGAGGGCCTCCGCCTCGTCGCCGGTGCCGATGAGCACCAGGGCCAGATCGCCTCGGGACACCTCGGGGAGCCGGGCCGCCGCCTTGATCAGCCGCACCAGGTTCTTCCGGGGCTGGAAATTGGCCACCGAGAGGAGATAAGGGACATGGGGAGGCAGACCCAGGTCCTCGCGGACCCGTGCTCGCTCGTGGTTCGGCGCGACCTCGAAAAACAGGTCGTCCGCGGCGTTGGGCACGTAGGCGACGCGATCGCGACAGGCGGGGAATGCCTCCAGCAGCCGCTCGGTGTTGAATCGCGAAACCGACAAGATCAAATCGGCCCGATCGAATACGTTGGCCAGGAGGTCCTGCCGCCGGGGAGGCTCGAACCGCAGGGTCTGCAAGACGTCGTGGCTGGTCACCGCCAGCTGGGCGTGGCGGGTCGGCACGAAGAACTCGGCCGGGCAGTACACCCAGTCGATCGGACCGGTCCACCACTCGATCGGCGGCCATGGCTTGATCCGCCACCATCGCAGGAGATCGCGGGTGCGCAGCGGCAACTCCCGTCGGGAGGTGAGCTCGAGCGATTCCCAGTACGCGAGGCCGTCGGGGTGAGTCATCCGCCCGGTCAGCAGGCGGAACGCGATCTCGGGCCGGCGGGCCAGCCGCTCGAGTTGCGCCAGCGCGTGCCGGGTCACGCCGGTCGGGGCATGGCAGGCGTCCATGTCGCAGAGCAGGGCAACCCGCAGGGCCGGCATCACCGGCGAGTGGGTTGCCCGGCCGGTCGTCCTCAGGCCGATCGGCTCGTCGCCCGTCACCATCCATCTCCCCGCGGTTTCCACGACCTGGTGGCTGTCGATCCACGCCGAGGCTTGATCGTAGGACAGCCCGCTGCGACTGTCAATTCCGGCCTGGTTCGCGGACCGGACCGCGAAGGTGCCTCCCATCGGCCGGCAATCGACCCGACGCGGAACTTGAATCCCGGCGAATCGGGGTGAACAATGGAACTCGATAGCTTCCTCCCACATGGAGGACGAAGGACGAACGAGACGGAGCGTGCCCGCCCCGATGGAAGCGACCGCGACCGGCCGAGGCCGGTTCACGAAGGAGCCCGAGCATGGGAATCAGTCGCGACGAGAGTCAGGACGCACGGCGGCCATCCGGCCCGGCTTCTTCGTTCCACGGCCGACACGCCCTTCGCGACCAGGACATCCTCTGGACCGAGTTCCTGGCGATGGCCCGCACCGTCGTTGACTCGCTGGCCAAGAGCATCGACGCGCTCTGTGAGGGCCGCCTCGAGTTGATCCCCGAAGTCAAGAGCGTGGAGGAGGAGTCCGATCGGGAAGAGGTGCGAATCGAGCAGGAGTGCCTGAGGATTCTGGCCCTCTACGAGCCGGTCGCCTCGGACCTGCGCCGCCTGGCGACCATCCTGAAGGTCAATCGCGACTGGGAGCGGATTGCCGACCTGGCGGCCCGGATCGCGCGACGCGCCCGCAAGCTGGCCAAGAAGTCCGAGGGCGTCCCGATCCCCGAGCCTCTCAAGGCGTTGGCACGCGACGTGCTCGCCCAGGTCCGCGCCAGCTACGACGCCCTGGTCGGCCGCGACGCCGAACGCGCCCGGGCCGTCATCGCGGCGGACCGCTCGATCAACCGGCAATACCGACGGTTCCGCAAGGAGCTCAAGGAAGACCTCCGTCTTCATGCCGGCCAGCTCAACGCCTGGCTCCAGTTGATGAGCACCGCTCGGAACCTCGAGCGCATCGCCGACCACGCCACCGACATCGCCCAGACGATCGTCTACCTTCAGGAGGGGATCATCATCCGGCACAAGAAGGAGAAACCCCCCTCGAATCCGTGATCTTCTGGGAAGGCTGGCGGATGTTGTAGGTCGCGTGACGGGAAGAGGCTGAATCGACGATCCCGCGACCTCGAGCGGCTATGTCATTCTTGTCTCGTTTGTTTTCAGGAGATTCATGCCGATGCCACGAATCCGCAGATCCCGGGCCGTCGGCCTCGCCACGATCCTTGCCCTATCGATTCTCGGTCTCGATGTCGCGGCGCAGTCGCCGAGCCGAGTCGAAGACCGGCTTGTCTGCCAAGGTCCGCCGTTCAGACCAAATCCTCGGTCCTGTTGGAAGTCGGCGGGGAGGTGGCTCATCCCCTCTCCTTGACCGCGGCGGAGTTCGCCAAGCTGCCGCGAAAGACGGTGCGGGCGAAGGGCCACGACGGCGTCGAGTCGCAGTACCAGGGAGTGCCCTTGATCGAGATCCTGGCGAAGGCGGGCGTCCCCACCGGAAAAGAGCTGCGCGGCAAGGCGATGGCCCTGTTCGTGGTCGTCGAGGCGTCCGACGGCTATCGCGCGGTCTTCGCCCTCGCCGAGCTGGACTCGGAGTTCACCGATCGGGTCATCCTGCTGGCCGACCGCCGCGACGACAAGCCCTTGTCCGCCCAGGCCGGACCGCTCCAGGTCATCGTGCCGGGCGAGAAGAAGCATGCGCGCTGGGTCCGGCAGGTGATCCGTTTCCGGATCGGTCGATCTTGAATCACTAAAGCACGTTAATTTCAGTAAACACCTGCTTGCTGCCGTCAAAGCCACCGCTATGATGTCGCCTGCGCATGATAGGCGTCTGTCATGCAGGTCGATCGGGTTGCCCAATCAAGAAAGCCCATGAACAAGGCGGTCTGATCGAGGACGCCCTTCCCGACAACTCAGTGGGCCCGCGCCGACGAGGAGCGGGCCTGTCGAACGGCTCGCCCTGGCCCTGGCCGGGTCGCTCATCGCACTCGTCGTGCTCAGCGGCGGTGGCCTCGCGTGGTACGCTCAGTACCGACAGTCCCAGCGACTCCGGACGGTCGCGGCCCTCCGCGAGGTCGAGCGGCTCCGCGATCTGGCCGCCGCCGACCCGACCGGCGATCCGGCCCCCTGGGTGGCGACCAAGGCCGCTGTTCAACAGGCTCGGATCCACCTCGCAAGGACCGCCGACGGGGAATCGACCGCCCAATTGGAGAGGCCTGACCCGCGAGGTCGAGCGCGGGCTGACGGCGGCCGAGGCGGATCGCCGGCTCCTTCGAGCGCCTCGAAGCCGCGCGGGCGCGGTCGGTCGAGGGAGACCTGGAGGCGGCCGACGCCGACGATGCGTCGGCGTTCCGCGAGGCCGGGCTGGACGTGGACCAGGACGATCCGGCCGCGGTGGGGCAGGCACTGGCTCGGCGGCCGGAGGCGGTTCGGCCGGCAACGGTCGCAGCCCTCGATGATTGGGCCCATTGTCCGCGGCAATCAGCCCGCCAGCGCCGCATCCGGGCGATGGCAACGGCCGCGGGAAGCGGCCCGCGCCGCCGACCCGAACCCCTGGCGATGCGAGCTGCGCGACGCGATCGCGTCCTCCGTGGCGAGGACGGGTCAGGAGACAACGCCGAGCGGCTCGCCCTGGCCCGGCTCTGCGGCGAGCGGGGGCACGTCGCCGCTGGGGCCCGGCTCTACGCCACGGCGTCGACGCCGATCCGTCGCTCGCCACCGACCGCGCGGCCCGGCACCGCGAGCACGCCGCCCGCCTGGCCGTTCGAGCCGGCACCGCCCCTCCAGGGGGCGGCCTCGTTCATAACTCGGTCGAGCGGGCTCGCCTCCGCCGGCCGGCCCTCGACTGGCTGCGGGCCGACCTGGAGGCCTGCTCGCGCACCCTCGAATCCGGTCCGAACGAGGGTCGACGCCCTCAGAGCCTGGAAGGAGAGCACTGATCTGGCCAGCGTCCGAGACCCTGAAGCGCTGCAAGTCCTCCCGGAGCAGGAGCGCAATGGTTGGCAGGCGTTCTGGAAGGACGTAGACACCCGTCTCGCGACCGCCTGGGACAACGGGCCATGATCCAGCCTCTGGACGATCCTCACCAAGATGTTTTCGTAGAATTTTCGCAATTTTCGTGACCAAGCCCTTCCCATCGGCATCTTTCGTCGCTAGTTTGCTTATACAATATTAGGCGTAGTGTTCCTCCGGCACGCCCTTGGCGGTTCCACCGAGAGGAACGAGGTCCACCCCGATCCCGACTTTCCGATACACCTAGGCTCGGGGACAGTTCAAGATGACCCAGCGATGTGGCGTTTCCAACAGGAGGGATTTGACCGATGCGGTTCCAAATGTGGCAACAGGGGAAGCGACTCTTCCTCGCAGTGTCGGCGATCGGTCTTATGATCGGCTCAGCGAACCAGGCCCGAGCGGACGTTGTGTTCAGTGACAACTTCACCTCGGGTGTCGATTTCACGACCAATGACTCGTTCTGGCTCGACAACAACAGAGCGAATGGATTCGTCACCCAGACCACCAACACCTCCGCCATCTGGCCCGGATCCCCAGGTGAATTCGGAAATGAAATTCCCCAGGCTGTGAACCCGGGTGGATACTTCCTTTTCGACGGGACATACTACTACAACGGCGCCGGCGACCCGAACGTCCCTGTGGGTCATGACGAGTTCTACATCAGCTCGTCGTTTACCGTGAATCCGAACACGAACTACACCATCAGCTTCTACGTAACGGACGCGAACGGGATCGCCCCCCTTTGATCCAACCCGAGATCGATGGTTCGCTGCTTGGTTCAGCGGTCAGCCCCGCAGGGTATTACACAGACGGTAACCCTGCCGACCAGTGGCAGAAATTCACATTCACTTGGAATTCCGGCAGTAACACGAGTGCCTCATTGATCCTCCATAACTACACAACGACCCCGAACGGCAACGACTACGGGGTCGATAACATCCAAGTCGCTTCGGCTACTCCGGAACCCTCTTCGTTCATGGTGGCGATCGTGGGCGCGCTCGGGATGATCGCCTACGGCCAGCGGCGTCGGAAGGTAAAGAACTGAGTCAATGAAACGGAGCAGCGCCGGCTTGGGGGCGAGAGTTGAGCCGGCGCTAGCTTGCCTCGAAGCGAGGGGCTCCGAGTACCCACCATCGTCCATGTGTTAACCGATCGAACGCGCCTATCACTCGATATGCTCGGCGGTCCACCCTTTGGTCCGGACCAAAAAATCGGCGATGACGAGGCGGTGGCAGTCGGCGACCCGCTTCTCGGCGCAGAGCAAACAGAACGGTTCAGGGAGTTCCTCCAGCCGGCCGACGAGCAGGTCCCCGGCCCGCTCGAAGAGCGCGCCGTAGGAGGGACGCCAGTCGTCGAGGTCCCTGAAGAGATTGCCCAGCTCCAGGATCGAGTGATAGGCGATTCCTCGTTGCCCGAGGAGGTTCTGGATCCCCTTGTCGGCTGTCCGCGCCATGACATAAGCGCCCATGCTCGCGCGATCGGGGCGAATGCGGACGTCAGCGACCGATCGAATTCCATGAGCGACCAGGAGTCCGGCGAACTCATCTGGCGCCCGGCCTCCGTAGCCGATGGTGTAGAACGTCATCGGGAGATCTCCACTTTCGGCAACGCCTGATGGAACTCCTGGACACCGGCATCAGTGACCCGTGTTCCCTTGAGCCGCAACTCCTCGAGGAATGACATCCCCTTCAGACCTGCCAGCCCCGCGTCGGTAACGTGGGTCTTTTCGAGAGAAAGCCGGCGCAGTTGGGTGAGACCTTTCAAAGAGGCCAGTCCCGCGTCGCTGACCCGGTCGCTGGTGAGGAATAACTCCTTGAGGCTGGGAAGCTTCTTGATAGACACCAGTGTGGCATCGGTGATCGCGGTGTCGTCCAGCGAGAGGAACTGAAGGCCGTTCATCCCTTCCAACTGGGCCACGCTGGCATCGCTGATCCCAGGGCCGCCGAGCAACAGGGCCTTGAGGCCAGGCAGACCTTTCAACTGAGCGAGACCGGCGTCGGTCACTCGAGTACCGGCGAGTTCCAGTGTATCGAGTTTGGTTAAACCCTTCAGATGAACCAGGCCGGCGTCGGTCACCGCGGTCCTGCCAAGGTAGAGCCGCTGAAGTCCCGTCATCCCCTTCAGGTGAGCCAATCCGGCGTCGGTGATTGTGGTACCGCTGAGGATCAACATCTGGAAACCTGTCGAACCCTTCAGATAGGCGAGCCCCGCGTCGGTGACCTTGGTATTCTCGAGCCACAGCATGTTGTTGAGACTCGGGATCTCCTTCAGATGGGCCAGCCCGGAGTCACCGACCACCGTGTCCGAGAGCCAGATTGATCGCAAGGCGGTCAGCTCCTTGAGCTGAGCCAGCCCGGCGTCGGTCACCTTTGTGCCGCTGAGATTGATGAAGCGCAGGCTGGTCAGCCCTTGCAAGTGTACGAGGCCCGAGTCGCCAACCGCCGTCTGATTCAGGGCCAGGTTCTGAAGTCGGGTCAAACCTCTCAGATGGACGAGGCCCGCGTCGCTCAGCTTGGTGCCGCCGAGGGACAGGACCCGGAGCTTGGGCATTCGCTCCACGATTTCCAGCCCCGCGTCACCGACCGAGGAGTCCTGGAGATCCAGCACTTCGAGGTCGGTCAATCCCCTGAGGCGGCTGACTCCGGCGTCGGTCACTCGGGCATGGTCGAGCATCAGCTTCTTGAGTCGGGTCAAGCCCTCGAGATGGACCAGCCCGGCATCGCTGACTTTCGTCCCGTTCAGGCCCAAGGTTTCGAGCTGGGTCAGCCCGCTCACATGAACCAGTCCAGCGTCGGTCACGGACGATCCGTTGAGGTTGAGGATCTCGAGGTGGCCAAGATTCCCTACAAGGGCCAGCTCCTTGTCGGTGACCATCCGGTTGAGGCCGTTGATGCCGGTGACGTTGTCAAAGTAGTGAACGCCCAGGGCATCCACGAGCCACTTCGGTCCCGATGGTTGGCCGTTCGACGTCCCCCGGCCGTTCTTGAACTGCCAGTCGTACCAGACCTCCCCGCCGGCCTTACGGATCGCGGCGACGGCATCGCGCTGGACCCTGGCGCGATGGACAATCCAGCCCAGTCCGGTGCCGATCAGCAGAACCAGGACGATCATCGCCCGCACGTTGAAACGCAAGTACGTCTTCCATGAGCCTGAGGCCGATTCGAGTTGGATTGTCACGCAAATGGCTCCAGTGATTACCCGGCAGACAGACGGCCGAACGGTCGAGACGTCGATGGTTGGTGCGTCCGATCGGTTCAGTATAACAATGGGCGACGAATCCATCGACATCTGTCAGGGAACGGGGCCTTAATCGGTGTCACTTCGGCTATCGGGGGCCCGTCCAGCCCGATGGCAGGAAGAGGGCGAGCTTGCTGTGGACCGGCCGCCGTCCTCGACTTGGCGTCTGGTGGCTTGTGCGGCATAATTCCGCGCACCGCACCGCGTCCGGAAGACAGGCCAGAGGCGCCGGCAGAGAGGCATGCCATGGTTGACCATGACCAACGGTTCAAATCGTTGTTGAAAGCGTTCTTCGCCGAATTCTTCCAGGTGTTCTTCCCCGCCTGGGCCGACCGCTTCGACTTCTCCCGCGTGGATTGGCTGGAACAGGAGGTCTTCACCGATCCGCCCCGGGGGGAGCGCCGCTCCCTCGACCTGGTCGCCCGCTTGCCACTGCGCCCCGGCGTACCGCCTCCGGCACCGGCACCGGGAGAGCCCGCCGACTGCTGGCTGACTTTGATCCATGTCGAGATCGAATCCCAGGACACGGTGGCGCCGCTCCGACCCCGGATGCTCTCGTATTACGAGCAGCTCCGCCGCCAGTACGGCTTGCCGGTCTTGCCCATCGCGCTGTATTTGCGGGTGGGGCTGGAGCGGGATCGGCTGGGACGTCTATGAGGAGACGTATTGGGACCATCGGCTGTTGACCTTCGAGTATGCCTACGTGGGGCTGCCGGGCCTCGATGGCGAGCAGTACGTGGCCGGGGAGCATCTCCTGGGCGTGGCGTTGACGGCCTTGATGCGGGTGCCGCCGGCGCGGCGTGCGGAGGTGCATGCCGAGGCATTGCGGCGGCTGGCCGAGGCGCGGGAGAATGACTATCGACGGTATCTGCTGTTGGACTGCCTGGAGGCATACGCTACGCTGGACGAGGCGCAAGCGCAAGAATTGGGGGCGCTGCTTCGGACCGAGCGCTATCAGGGGACCCAAGCCATGGCGGTGACGACATTCGAGAAGGGTATGCAGGCGGGCATGCACAAGGCTAGCGGACGACGCTCCAGAAGCTGCTCGAGGCCCGGTTCGGCCCGTTGAGTCCCAGTGCCCAACAGCGCCTCGAGAGCCTGAGCCCTGAGCGGCTCGAGGCGCTGACCCTCGGAGCTGCTGAAGGCGCAGTCGCTCCAGGAATTGGGCCTGGAGGATTTGAGCCCCGGCACGGCTCCGTCGCCTCGCGGTATCTGCTGTTGGACTGCCTGGAGGCATACGCCACGCTGGACGAGGCGCAAGCGGAAGAATTGGGGCGCTGCTTCGGACCGAGCGCTATCAGGGGGTCCAAGCCATGGCGATGACGACATTCGAGAAGGGCGTGCAAGCGGGTTTTCTCCAAGGCCAGCGGACGATGCTCCAGAAGCCGCTCGAGGTCCGGTTCGGTCCGTTGAGTCCCAGTGCCCAAGAGCGCCTCGAGAGCCTGAGCCCTGAGCGGCTCGAGGCGCTGACCCTGGAGCTGCTGAAGCGCAGTCGCTCCAGGAATTGGGCCTGGAGGATTGAGCCCCGGCGCGGCTCCGTCGCCTCGCCAGTGCCCCGTACCCCCGCCCGGGGCTGGTGTCTGAGGCTGGCGATGCCCCTCTTGCGACTGCCGTATCAGGAAGTCCTCGCCCAGGCGCGGTAAGAACTAGGAGTGGCACAAGGGGCAAGGCGACAGGCGGATGGAAACTCATCCGGATCGTCCCCATACCAGCCCGAACGCGCCAGCGAGGGTCTTCCCCATTGTCTTGTAAGGACTTACGGCGACCCTCGCTGGCGCTTCGGGCTGGTATGGCCCCGGTCGGATCGCGGGTAAACGAATTCCGGCCGGTCGCCCAAACAAAGAGATCAGAACCGATTCCGTCTCTGCAGTACCAGACCCCTTGCTTCCGCCCTTCTTGCCCAGATTGCCAGGTTTGCGCCAAGATTGAGGGATGTCCCGTTTGGCCCCCCACCCAGCCTCCCACCGCCGACCCGACGCGGCTTCAATGATCGTGTGCGCAGGGCACGGCTTACCATTTACTTCGTATCTCTTGCTATTTTGTGCCTGGAATGATGAAATATCGATACCTGTCAAGACTCTCGACCGGGAGGGGATGACGATGCCACGTCAGTGTGTCCTGCGCGGTTCAGCGGCGATCTTCTTGGCGGCGTGGATCGCAGCATTCCTCGTGCGGGGGCAGGAGCAGACGAAGGATAGCAGAGGACTCGTTCGACTCCAGGCGTCCACCGGGACCTTCGACCGCGGCCGCAAGTAGGCGGTCATCATTGGTGTCAATGAGTATCTCGATCCAGCGATCCCTTCCCTACGGTATTGCGTGGCTGATGCGCACTTGGTCGCCGAGAAACTGGTCGAGCGGTGCGGCTACGACCCCCAGCGGATTCTCCTGATCGCCGACGACCAGCCGAAGGCACATCTCCGTCCGCTCAAGATCAACCTTCAGGGCCAGGTCCAGAAGTGGCTGATGCACGCCGAGCCGGGCGATACGGTCCTGGTCTTCTTCGCCGGGCATGGCTACATCGACGACGACCGCCAGCATTTCCTCGCACCCCAGGATTGCCGGAGGGACCATTTGGGCCTGACTGGACTCCGCACGACCGAACTGCGCGAGATGCTTCGCCAGTGCAAGGCAACACAGAAAGTTCTGGTCCTGGATTGCTGCCATGCCGGGGGCAAGCGGGAGTTGCCGGTGGGTCCGTCGAGCCAAGAATTGGGTGCTTCCTTCCGGGCGGCCAAAGGTCTCATCACGCTGGCCAGTTGCAGCGAACGTGAGACGTCGAGCGAGTGGGAAGCCAAGGGACACGGTCTGTTCACCTACTTCCTGGCCGAGGGATTGGCCGGGTCGGCGGACGGGAACAAGGACGGCCTCGTGGACAGCGACGAGCTGTATGCCTACACGCTGGACCAGGTGACGCAGGTCGGCCAGCGGGATCTGAATGCGGCACAGACGCCCGTGCGGATCATCGGCGAGGACGTCGTCGGACGGTTCCTTCTGGCCCGCATCGCTCCCAGCGGCAGGATCCGGGTCAATGACCCAAAGGGCGCGGCCGGCAAGGAGCCGGTCAGGCCCGATCTGGCGGCGGGGGGCACCGGGGGCGAGCCGCTGAAGACGATCACCAACTCGATCGGGATGAAGCTCGTGCTCATCCCGGCCGGCGAGTTCCTGATGGGTTCGCCCGACTCGGATCCGAGTACCAAGGATGATGAACAGCCCCGGCACCTGGTGCGAATCAGCAAGCCATTCTATCTCGGCATTTACGAGGTTACACAGGGTCAATACCGCGCGATCAGCGGCCAGAACCCGAGTGCCGCAAAGGGCAAGGGATCGGATGACCTGCCGGTGGAGAGGGTATCCTGGGTCGATGCGATCGAATTCTGCAACAAGCTGAGCGAGCGGGAGAAACGGACGCCGTACTATCGGATCGACGGGCCCAAGGTCACTATTGTCAGCGGTACCGGCTATCGCCTCCCGACGGAAGCGGAATGGGAATATGCCTGCCGGGCGGGTAGCGCGACCATCTATCCCTTCGGCGATGACGCGAGCATGCTGAAGGATCATACGTGGTATCAAAAAACTCCGAGAAAAAGTCTCATCGCGTCGGCACGAAATCGCCGAACGCGTGGGGAATTCACGATATGCTGGGAAACGTGTGGGAATGGTGCGACGATTGGTTCGACAAATCGTCTTACGCAGCGTCACCCGGATTAGATTCGCCGGGACCGGCTTTAGGCTCACTCCGGGTACAACGCGGCAGCTATTTCCAATTTCCCCCGCCCTTCTGTCGGTCGGCGAACCGCAGCAGGAGCCGGCCAGCCGTCAGCTCATACTACACCTTCGGCTTTCGCGTGGCCTTGGTCCAGTCTGAGGCGCTGACCTCAAGTGGGCAACGGAGTTAATCGTTATCAATTGGGTGCAATCGGTTTGCCTACAAAGGATCGATTTTCCTAACTCATTGCCAGCGGAAGTGATTCGGATGGTTCTCTCGAGATTGTGCTCGAAGTGAAGGCCCGTTGGTGGCCATTAACGGCCAGGTCTTGGCAGAAAGAGAACTGGAGCATACCCTCACCGTATACCTGTGCGCGACACAGACACGGCTCGGAGTATGCTCCATGGGTGTTCAACTTAACATCGGGACCGAATCCTGTCCACCCACTGAAGAATCGGTGGTTGCGGAAGCGCGGCGGCTGTTTGAGGAACTCATCGGCTTCTGCCAGGCTGAGGAACGGACGTTTTGGGAATTCGAGAAGCGTTTCTTGGTTCTCCTGTTCGGCTTGGGTCGTGTGCTGACGCGGCTGATGTTGGTCAACCGTCACCTGCGGTTGGACCTGAAGCCGTATCAGGCCATCGCGGGCTATCGGTTGGGCGACGGCTATGCCGAACGCAAATTGAAGACCGTCTTCGGGGAGATCACCTACGGTCGAGCGCATGTCCTGCCGGTGGCCGGCGGGACGGGGTTCCATCCGTTGGACGTGGCCTTGGGGCTCACTCGGGACGGATTTTCCCCATGGGTGGTGCAGCTCGTGACGCGGTTGGCCACGCGGATGAGTTTCGCGGCCAGTCGGCGGATTTGCAAGGCGGGGTTGGGATGGTCGCCCTCGACCGAGGCGATTGAAGACTTGGTACTGGGTTTGGGGCGACAGGCCGGGCCGTTCATGCAACCAATGGCCGCGCCACTGGACGACGGCGCGGTGTTGGTGATCGAGATCGACGGTAAGTGCCCTCCCACGGCGACCGCACAGGAGTTGCGCAAGCGGCGAGGAAAACGTGGGCATTCCAAGGGCTGCGGTTGCGGATGCCAGCGGCATCGCGGCAAGGCCAAGAGGAAGAAGCGCGGCCCGAAGAAACGCCGGAAAAAAGGGGACAAGAGCAAGAACGGCAAGGAAGTAATCGTGGTGGTGATGTACACGCTCCGGCGCGGTCCGGACGGCAAGCTGCACGGGCCGATCAACAAGAAGACCTGGGCGACGTTTGGAGGGCGAAAGGCGGCGGCGACCTGGGCGCGGGAGGAGGCCACCAAGCGTGACTTTGGCCCGGACACGACCAAGACGGTCCAGGTCGTGGTGGATGGCGCCAAGGGGTTGAAAGGGATCATGGAGCCGTTATTTCCCAAGGCGATCTTCACGCTGGACGTGTGCCACGTGGTGGAGAGGTTGTGGGAGCTGGGCCATCGCTTTCACAAGGAAGGGAGCGCGGAGTTGAACGCCTGGGTCGAGGACTTGAAGGAGTTGGTCTACCAAGGGCGTGCCGCGGTGTTGGTGGAACGGTTGAAGACGTTGTTGAAGCAAGTGCCGATGTCTGGGCCGGGAACCAAGGGCCGACGACAGGCCCTGAAGAAACTGATCGGCTACCTGGAGCCTCGACGGGAGATGATGCGTTACCGGGAATGGATCGAGCAAGACTTGGTGATCGCCAGTGGCCAGGTGGAAGGCGCGGTACGGCACGTGGTCGGCGAACGGATGGATTGTGCCGGCATGCGTTGGATTCCCGGACGTGCCGAAGCATTGCTGCACCTGCGCTGTATCGAACTGAACGGCGACTGGCAGGAGTTCATCGCTTGGGCTTACCAGCAGTATCAGGAACAACTCCAGGACCGACAAGCCGCTCAGATCCGCACGGACCAGCCGATGGAATTACCTCGGGCCGCATGAAAATGCCTGTAGCCAAACGAACTGCACCCAATTCATTCCGTTTCTTTTGTTGAACGAACTTCATTCATTCGGTTCTCAGGAATGGGACGAATGGCACGTCCTGTAGCTCTAACCTGCTTTGCGCATAGCGGCTTGGGCTTGTCGTCGGGGTATGGTCAACAACGGGTACTGCTTGGGCCGACGCTTCCGAGCCCGGGGTTCCACTCGGTCGGGGCGATACCCCACCGCGTCGGCCGCGATCGCACTCAACAGGATCGTCCACAACCACCGCCGTTGCTGGGGCGTCCCCTCTCGCAGCCCCACGGCGAACTCCTGTAACGTCTGCAACGCTCCTTTGAAACTCACCTGCCGCGGATCGCGCCGTGCTCTTGCGACGCCGCCACCATCAACGCTCGGATCACATTGTATCCCAACAACGTCATCCAGATCTCCTTGCGCACCATCTCCGGGGTCTTGCACCGCAGCATGTCCATCCCCAGCACGATCTTGATCGACCGCAAATCCAGCTCCGCATGCCACCGCTGCCGGTACAATAGACCAAGATCCGATTTCCTGTAAATTTCCGAATCCAACAGGGTTGTGGCCAGATCCAACACGCGGGTGCGGAAGCCCGGCTTCCCCACGTGAATTCGCACCTGCCGAATCTCCATCGTCTCAGGAATAGTATTGTAAATATCTTCGCTCATCCACTCCGGTCGCTCCGGCCGCAACCATTCCACAACCTGATCCTCCTGGCCCAACCGCCGGCCGCGCCGGAAGTCGCACGGCCGCCGCTGATGCAGCCGGAACACGCTGTCCACACTCCGCTGTTTTAGCATCGCAATATCGAAATAAGAACAATAGTAGCGATCTCCCAGGACCACGTCATCGGGCTCGAACGCATCGTCCCAAAGGCTACGAAACAAGGCGTTTTCCCCGGTCTGCTTCCCTTGGTACTTGCCCAGGGCCAGCTCCAGCGCCGACCCGGTGGCCAGGCAGAAGATCACCACGAAGCGGAGGATCGGGAAACCCAGGCCGGGCTTCTGGGACGCGAGTTGGGGATAGGCCTTCTGGTTGGCCACGGTATCGGCCATGATCGCGGTGCTGCCGTTGACCACCTTGACCGGGCGAGAGCACCACCGCCAGTCCTCGGGGGCCTGCTGGTGCGACTGCAAGCCCACCAGACGCATCAGCCGCTTCAGCGCCGATTCCGGCAGCCGCGCCCGGGCCTTGCAATACGGACTGGTGTCCTCGTCGTCGAGCTTCTGACCGCGGAGTCCCATCCAGGCGGACAACCGCTTGAGTGCGCTGCGGCAGGAGCGATCGGGGCTGAGCACCTGCCAGAAGAAGGCCCAGAAGGTCAGCCACGGGGTGTAGACGATCGATTTCCAGATGCCGCCCTCCTCGCGAAGGACCTGCTGGATGGTGGCCACGGGCAGGACGGCCTCGAGGCCCAAGTCGGGTTGGGCTGGAGGCTGAGTCTGGAGACGATGGAATTGGAAACGGAGCCGCGGTGTGGCACACTGAGCCATGGGAGACCTCCTTGCAGATTAGGGTCGAACGACACCCCATCATCCGACAAGAGAGGTCTCTTTTCATCCCCCCAGCGACCATGCAAGGGGACATGAGGGCCTCTGAGACCTATGGAATTCGTGATTGCGTGGCTCAACAGTCCTGGGATTCTCATCTTGCGTCTACAGGACGTGCCATTCAGGAATGGGACGTAAGTCACATCCCATCCCTCTCTGTCAGCGAAGGGTTCCAGAGACGGCGGATATAGGGGTCGCCCGCTTCTCCAACGAGTTGCCGGCTTCCGTTCCAAACGGAAGGAAACGGAATGAATTCCGTTCTACGGCAGAACCGATGGCAGGTTTCCGTGTCCGCCGAGTGCCCTGAGCAAATCGGGAAGTTATTCGTGACCTGTTCCTAAGTTCAAGTTTCGCACTTTTGAGAAGCGTGGTATCCACAATCGAATTTGCGACGTTTGCCCTGGAAATGGCGGCAATGCCCACTAGCGCGGCGCCGAAAGTTCGGCGCACAGGTGGTTGTTCACTATGAATTATGATGAGTCCACTCGGTTGGCACACACTCCAATAGATCTAGCGGGGTAGGCTGCTGCCACGTCTCCAGGCACTTTGAGCCCTAGAAAAGTGCGAAACTCGAACTAAGGCAGCGAAATCCTCTTCCTTCCATCGCTCAATCCGTCCGCAATGCCGCCCGCCAGACACCCCGCTGGATCGTCCCGGTCTGACGGTGTTATCCTCTGCAATGTGCGAGGCCATTCCCGCGGACTTCCCTGGGGGCGTAGCCCGCTGGGCGCCGACCCCAGCCACCCAGTCCCTGGCCAAGAGCCGAAGCGGGGTGGCTGGGGTCGAAGTCGGCCCCGCCGACGAGCCCCCGGGAGTGCCCGTGAACCTTGCCGTCCAATTCTTTTTCCCCTTCTCATGAAACGAAACCGGACCGATGCTTCTTTAATGGATAGAGGGCCAGCTTTCGGGAGGTCCGCCGATGGTCGATCCAACCAACTGCCCGGTGTGCGGGTCGGTGCTGCTGTCCGATGCACCTGGTGGTCTATGTCCCCCTTGCCTGCTCCAGCAAGGGCTCGCGGGTGACGGGTCCCAGCCTGCCGGCGACGACATCGCCGGTGCCTTTGAGCCGGGTGAGCGGCTCGCCCCGCCCGACTCGACTTCGAGGTTTGGTGCGATTTCCCGCCTGCTCCTCCGAGAGGCCCGGTTGGGCGAGGGTCCCTCGTCCCGTCGTCAGACCCTCATCCACGGAAATGCCGGCGCCGGTCCACCGTGGCGACCGCTATCAGCTCCTGGGCGAGATCGCCCGTGGCGGCATGGGTGCCGTCCTCAAGGGCCGCGACCCCGACCTGGGCCGCGACCTGGCGATCAAGGTCTTGCTCGAGAAGCACCGCGACCATCCCGAGCTGGTCCGCCGGTTTGTCGAGGAGGCGCAGATTGGCGGCCAGCTCCAGCACCCGGGAATCGTTCCGGTCTACGAGCTCGGCCAGTTCGGGGACCACCGCCCTTACTTCGCGATGAAGCTGGTCGAGGGCCGTACGCTCGCGGCATTGCTGGCCGCGCGCGAGAACACCGCACAGGACTTGCCCCGGCTTCTCGACATCTTCGAGCAGGTCTGCCAGACGATGGCTTATGCACACGACCGGGGCGTGATCCATCGCGATCTGAAGCCGTCCAATGTCATGGTGGGCAACTTCGGTGAGATCCAGGTGATGGACTGGGGCCTGGCCAAGGTCTTGCCTCGCGGCGGCCTGGCCGACGAGCCGCCGGCTCATCCCGTTCGGGAGGCCGCGCTGATCTGGACCGCCCGCAATGGCTCGGATGCCGGGATCTCGAGGGCCGGGTCCGTGCTGGGAACGCCGGCTTACATGGCGCCCGAGCAGGCGCGAGGGGACCTGGAGCAAGTGGACGAGCGGGCCGATGTCTTCGGACTGGGCGCCATCCTCTGCGAGATCCTGACCGGCCGCCCTCCTTATGTGGGCACCGACGCCGCGGAGGTCCAGGGCCTGGCGGCCCGGGCCGACCTGGACGACGCGTTTGACCGCCTGGGCGCCTGCGGCGCCGAACCCGAGCTGGTCGCCCTGTCCCGACGATGCCTGGCTGCGCGGCCGGACGATCGGCCTCGTGATGCCGGGATTGTGGCCGCCGGGATGACCGGCTACCTCCGCGGAATCCAGGAACGGTTAAGGCAGGCCGAGCTCCAGCGCGTGGAGGCCCAGGCCAAGGCGTCCGAGGAGAAGACGCGGCGGCGGCTGGCGGTGGGCCTGGCGGTGGCCGTGGTCGGACTCCTCATGACGGCGGGCGGGGGAGGCGTCTGGGCGCTCCACCAGCATCATGTCCGCGCCGCACGGGTCGATCTTCTGATCCGCGAGGCCGAGCTGCTCGCGACCCAGGCCGAAACGGCTGGAGACGACCTGGCCAGGTGGGCGGCCGCCCGCGAGGCCGTGCGCCGCGCCTTGTCGGTCGTCGACGATGCCCGCGACGCGGCGACACGCGAGCCGGGTCAGGACCCTGGGGGACCAGGTCGGGAAGCTGGCCGACGCGGCCGAATCCGACGCCAGGCTGCTCGACCGGCTCGCCGAGGTCCGCGAGGCGATCGACGAAATCCCCGCGGCCCAGACCGAGGCGGCCTACGCGGCGGAGTTCCAGGCCGCGGGGCTCGTCCCGGACGCTCAGCACTCCGGAGGAGACGGGACGAGCCATCGCTCGCCGGCCGGCCCGAACGGCCGTGGCGCTGGCGGTCGCACTGGACCACTGGGCGGCCCTGCGGCTCGATCAGGGCGACCGGTCGCAGCGCCGGCCGGATCACGGCCGCCGCCCGGGCGGCCGACCCCGACGATTACCGCGGCCGGCTCCGCACGGCATTGATGGAGCCGAGCGTCCCAGGCGCGACGGGCGGCCCTCCGCGACCTGGCCCGATCGGCACCGGCCGCCGAGCTGCCTCCGGTGACCGCGGCACTCCTGGGCGCGGGCCTCCTCCACGCCGGCGACCCGAACGCCGCGGAGTCCGTGCTCCGGCCCGCCCAGCGGCGGCATCCCGCCGACCCCTGGCTCGCCCAGGTCCTGGCGAAGACGCTCGAGAAGCAGTCCCGGACCGCGGAGGCGATTCGCTACTACTTCATCGCCCGCGCCGCGCGACCCGAATCGACCCACGCGCTGGCCCATGCCCTCGAGCGAAAGGGTGAATCGACGGAGGCGATCGCCGTCTTCCGCGAGGCGGTCCGCCTCAATCCGTCGAGCGCGCGGCACCTCACCTGCCTCGCCAGGGCGTTGCAGGCACAGGGTCAAGTTCCGGAGGCCGAGGAGGCGATCGACGCGGCCATCGCCGCGGGCCGCGAGGCGCTGAAACGCACGCCACGACGTCTCGCTGCACCATATGCTCCTCAGCATCGCCGTTCACTGGCCCGGCCGACCGGACGACGTCATCGCCGCCTATCGGACCGCGATCCGCCTCCGGCCCGATGAGCTTCGACTCGTTTCTACCTCGGGACCATCCTGTCACGCATCGGCCGGGCGGACGAAGCGATCGCCGAATTCCGGGAGGCGATCCGGCTCGATCCCGATTTCGCCGAGGCCTACTCCGAGCTCGGCCTGGTCCTCTCGAATCAGAAGCACGATCACGCCGGAGGCGTCTCGGCGTTCCGGGAACTGATCCGGCTCCGGGCGGACGACCCGGAGGCCCACCTCGGCCTCGACCTGAACCTCCGAGGATCCAGGGCCGTCTCGACGAGGCGATCGCCGAGTACCGTGCGGCGATCCGGCTCGATCCCGACTTCGCCGAGGCGCATACTGCAACCTCGGGGAGCTCTGCTCTGAGCATCGAATCCCACCGGGATGAAGGGCTTGCCGCGCTGCGGGAAGCGATCCGGCTCAAGCCCGACGATGTCGTCGCGCATTTCAATCTCGCCGAGTCGCTGGCGCGTCACGGGCCGGTTCGATGAAGCGATGGCCGAATATCGCGAGACGATCCGCCTCCAGCCTCGCCTGGCAGACGCCCACTACGACTTCGGCAGAGTCCTGCGAAACCTGCGGCCGGGTCGACGAGGCGATGGCCGAGTATCGGACGGCAATCCGTCTCAAGCCCGAGTTCGCCGAGCCGCACTGCAACCTCGCGTTACTGCTCAGGGACCAGGGGCAGTATGGCGAGTCGCTCATCGAATTCGAGGTCGGTCACGAGCTGGGCTCGATGCGACCCGAACTGGCGCTATCCCTCGAAGCAATGGCTGGAGCAGGCGCGGCGACTGTCACGACTCGCACCGAGATCTGCCCGCGATGCTCCGCGGCGAGGCCCACCCGGACGATGCCGTCGAGCGTGTCGACCTCGCCGCGATTGCCTACGGCAAGGGCTTGCACGCGATGGCGGCGCGGCTCTTTGCCGAGGCGTTCGCAGCCGACGCCGAGATCTGGCCGAGGACCTCGGAGGCCGGACACCGCTACAACGCCGCTTGCTCCGCGGTGCTGGCCGGCTGCGGCAAGGGCAAGGACCAGCCGCCGCCCGACGAGGCGGCCAGGACCAACCTGCGCCGGCAAGCCCTCGACTGGCTTGGAGAGCGAACTGGACTCCTGGTCGCGGATCGTGGCGAGCGGCCTCCGGAGCAATGGCCCCGCGGCCCGACGCCGCCTCGTCGAGAAGCTCGAGCACTGGAAACGCGACCCCGACCTGGCCGGCGTCCGCGAAGGCGACGCCCTGGAGCAACTCGACCAGGCCGAGCAGGCCGGCTGGCGAGCCTTCTGGGCCGAGGTTGACCGAGTCCTCGCCCAGTCGAACAGCCGCTTCCGATTGATCGACCAATCAGAGAATGAGCGAAGGCAGATCCGGTGTGTCTACCCGGCCCCGGCGCAGCCCGGCTGCGTCCCGCTCCCCGTGCGCGCAGCCCTTGATCGTGAGTTCGTCTCGTCTCGTGTCGCAACTTCGACCCTGTTTCACCCATGAGGATGATCCACCAATGACGATCGAACGGATTCCTGTCCCGATTGAGCTTTGTCCCTCGAATCGCGCAAGCCGGCTCGGCGTCGTCACGCCGGCGACGATCGCCACGGTTGGAGTCGCTCGAAGGCCGCCTGGTCCTCAGCTCCCTGACCGTGACGAGTGCCGCCGACAGCGGACCAGGGACGCTCCGTGCCGCCATTGCCCAGGCCCAGGCCGGCGACACCATCACGTTCTCCCCCAGATTGGACGGCCAGACCATCCGCCTGACCAGCGGCGAGCTGGCGATCGGCCAGAGCCTGACCATCAAAGGGCCGGGCGCCGGACTGATCGACGTGGACGCGGGCGGAACGAGCCGGGTCTTCGACGTCACCTCGGCCTCGGCGACCGTCACGATCTCGGGCCTGACCATCAGCGGCGGCAACTCCGAGGATGGTGGCGGCATCCTGGACCAGGGGGGGACGCTCACGCTGACTGGCGATACGCTCAGCAAGGACGAGGCGATCGGCGTCAATCCCGGCGACACCGTGCAAGGAGGCGCCGTGGAGGTCACCGATAGCGGGACGCTCACCGTGAGTTCCAGCAGTTTCGTGAAGGACCTGGCGCAGGGCGCCGCGGGCGCCAACGGAGGCACCGCGCCCATCAATGGCACCGGCGGCGACGGCGACGGCGGCGCCATCTTCGCCGACGTCGGGACGAGCCTGACCGTCACGGGCTGTACGTTCACCGGCAACCAGGCGATCGGCGGCGCCGGCGGTTCCGGCGGCGGGGGCTTCGAGAACGGCTCCGGCGGGAATAGCAACGGGTCGGCCATCGACACATCGGGCGTCGCCTTCTCGGTGACCGACAGCACGTTCAAGGGCGACCTGGGTCTCGGCGGCGCCGGCGCCCGGGCCTGGCAGCCCAGCCATACACCGCGAATGGCACCGGAGGCGGCACCAATGGCACGATCAACATCGGGTCACCCGCAGCCTCCTGCATCCTTCACTTTCAGCGGTGACACCTTCTCCGGCGAACAGGCCATCGGGGGTGCGGGGGCCAACAGCATGGGGCCGGGTCTCGCGATCTACGGCGGCGAGGGCGGTTACGCCGGCGGCCTCATCAACAATGATAACGGTATACCGGATATGACCATCCAGAATTGCACCTTCACCCACAACGTGGCCCAGGCGGGCGCCGGAGGCACCAGCGACTACGGCGGTGAAGGAGGTAACGGCGCCGGGCGCTGATCTATACCGGCGGCAACCTCACGATCGGCGGCTCGACCTTTACGGGAAATCAGGCGATCGGCGGTGTCGGCGGCAGCGGCGGCGGCGGGGGAGGAGGCTACGGAGGGTTCTCCGGCGCCGTTGTATTCGTCGATGGCAACCTCACGCTGAGCAACTCGACGTTCACCGACAACCTGGCGATCGCCGGCGCCGGCGGCGCGGCGGGCGCCGGCGGGGATGGAGGACCCGGGGGAGTCAGCACCGGCGGTGCGATCTTCGTGTATGCCCAGTTGTCCGTGTCCGGCAGTACCTTCCTCGACAACGAGTCGATCGCGGCGCGGCGGAGACGGCGGGGCAGGGGGTGCGGGTGGCGCCGGCGGACTGGCGGAAGGCGGTGCGATCGACGTCCAGGGTTTCCCGGAACTTCACCGAGCCCCAGACCTGACATTTCCGGTCAGTACCGTCGCGTCGAGCCTATTCGTGGGCAACGAGTCGATCGGCGGCGCGGGAGGTAACGGCGGCCAGGGTGGCGATGGCGGGGACGGCGGTTTGAGCACCGGTGGCGACATCGTCTCTTTTGGTAACCTCTCCATCACCTCGAGCACGTTCCTCTTCGGCCGGGCACTGGGAGGTGCGGGCGGATCGGGTGTCACGGGAGGCGACGGCGGTGCGGGGCAAGGCGGCAGCCTGTACCTGCTCGACACCGCTTACGGATTCCCGCCGCTGGCATTCACCGTCACGGTGACCGGTTCGACCGTGATCGGCGCGGTCGCGGAGGGAGGTCCCGGCGGTTCGGGGGGCCCCTCCGGCACCGGTGGCGCAGGCGGACTCGCCCAGGGAGGTGGGATCGCGGTCAGCCTGGAGGGCAATGGCACGTTCCAGGTCACTGTCTCGGAGAGCGACCTCTCCGCCAACGCCGCCATCGGCGGGGATGGCGGCTCCGGCTCCGTCGGCGGGGACGGCGGCGACGCCGAGGGTGGTGGGCTTTTCGTAGACCCCTACTCGACAGTCGCACTCGACGATGACGCGATCATCGGGAATCTGGCCGACGGCGGCTCAGCGCCACCAACGGCACCGGATCGGGCGGTGGCGTCTACCTGTCCACCACAGGCTCGACGCGAAAGGACACGACGATCGCGGGGAACTGGGCGTCGAGCGGCGACAACGATGTTTATGGCTCCTTCGATTGATCCGTCGAACGGGCCAGTCCATGCGACGCGGTGCGGCGAACGATCTGGTCTCGCCGCACCGCGATTCCCGGCCGGCGGATCCGAGACCGTCACCGTCTTGGCGATTCGCCCGACCAGGCCGTAGATTGGATCGAATCGGCTCAGTCAATGGCCTGCTTCCGGTCCTGGCGGATATCCCGATGATCGATCTCCCGGCAGCCCAGCCCTCCAACGCCCAGTTTCCGACCACGCATTGGAGTCAAGTGGTCGCCGCGGGCGACCCGGCCGAGCCCGAGGCCGCGCGCGCGCTCGCCGCGTTGTGCGGCCGGTACTGGTATCCGCTTTATGCGTTCATCCGCCGCCGAGGGCACGACCCCGCGTCGGCCGAAGATCTCGTCCAGGGCTTCTTCGCCGCTCTCCTGGAGAAGGAGGGCCTTGCCTCGGTTGACCGGGCCAAGGGCCATTTCCGATCGTTCCTCATGGCCGCCTGCTGCTCACTTCCTCTCCAACCGCCGCGATCGCGACCGGGCGCTGAAGCGCGGTCGTGGCCGGGTATTCGTGCCGATCGACACCCTGCAAGCCGAAGACCGCTATCAGCGCGAGCCCACTCACGAGCTGACCGCCGAACGACTCTTCGAGCGTCGATGGGCCACGACCCTGCTCGACCATGTCCTCGATCGGCTGGGGGCGGAGATGTCGGCCGCCGGCAAGGGCGGCACTGTTCGAGACGTTGAGACCGCGCCTCTGCTCGGCTCGGTCGAGAAGGTCCCGTATGCCCGCATGGCCGCCGAGCTCGGTTGCTCGGAGTCCGCGGCCCGGCTGGCCGCCCATCGCCTCCGCGCCCGCTATCGAGCCTTGCTCCGCCAGGAGGTCGCCCGCACCCTCGCCGATCCCGACGCCGTCGACGACGAGATCCGCAACCTCTTCGCCGTATTCCATGGTTGAACTCCTCCCACCGGCCGGAAGAATCGAAAAAAAGTGTATCCGGCGGGCGGGTTGCGGGAATAACCTCAAAATGGGAGGTTGAAACGGTCCGGCGGAGGGACATCCATGGCAAGCACCGAGGCGGCGATCGGGCGGGACCTGCGGCGGCTGTTCGACGGCGGGTCGGTGGCGGGTCTGGGCGAGGCCCAGCTCCTGGATCACGTCGCCCGCCGCGACGAGCTGGCCGAGTCGGCCTTCGAGGCGATCTTGACGCGGCACGGACCGACCGTGCTGGCCTGCTGCCGCCGCGTGCTCGGCGACTCGGCCGCGGCCGAGGACGCGTTCCAGGCGACGTTCCTGGTCCTGTTCCGTCGGGCCGGATCGATCCGGGTTGCGGACTCGCTGGCGCCCTGGCTGCTGCACGTGGCCCGCCTGGCCGCGATCAAGGCGCGGGAGAGCGAGACACGCCGCCGTGTGCGGGAGCGCCGCGCCGCGCGGCCGGAGGCAACGCCCCCGAGGCGACGACCGCCGACCTCCGCGAGTTGGTGCGCGCCGAGGTCGATCGTCTGCCCGCGAAGTACCGGGACCCGGTCCGCCTTTGCTATTTCGAAGGCCGAACCCACGACGATGCGGCGGCGGCCCTCGGCTGGCCGGCCGGGACGGTCCGCGGGCGGCTGTCGCGGGCGCGGGAGCTGCTGCGGAAGCGGTTGATGCGACGGGGTGTCGGCATCAGCACCGGCGGCGATGGCCGCGGTGCTGGCCTCCGGCGGTGAGGCTCGGGCTGAGGTCCCGCAGGCCCTCCGCGAGGCGACGCTCGCGGCCACGTCCCGCGGCGCGGTGGTCAAGGCGGGCGTCGCCGTTGCTGGCGGCGGCCGTGGGGCGCGGTCTGGCTGTGGCGACGGCGTTCAAGGCGGCCGCAGTCGTGCTGGCCGTCGTCACGTTGATCTCCGCGGGCGCCGGCATCGCCGTGCTGGCCGGCCGCGATGGCGGGCTACCGCAGCGGCAGGAGCCGCCCAGAGCCGAGGTTGCCGCCTCCGCGTCCCCGCCGTCGATCGATACGGCGATCCGCTGCCTAGAGGGAGCGATCGCCCGGCTGGGTACGACCCGTTTCCGCCATCGACCGCGGAGTAACTTCACGCGGTCGTCCTGCTTCACGCCCGACGGCAAGACGCTGCTCACCGTCGGTCGGACGGAGAGGCCCGCGTCTGGGACGTCGCCACGGGACGGCTGGTCCGGTCGATCGACGTCGGGGAGGCGGTGCTCTCGCGCGACGGCAAGACGCTGTTCGCGGCCGGCCCGGGCTGCTCCGGGCCATCGAATTCTCCACCGGCCGCGAACGGTGCTCCGGGTCGAGATCGACCCGGAGATACGCCCGCGGCAGACTTGCCGTTTCCCCCGACGGCCAGAGCCTGGCCGCCACTTTCGTGCAGGCGTGCGCCGGCAGAGATGCGGACTGAGCCCGCCAACCCAGAGTCCGACCGGCTGTCGTCTCTGCCGCTGGACACGCTCGCCGAGCGGCGGCGGATCGACGAGGAGGACTTCGACGTCACTACGCGACCTGCGCGTTCTCTCCCGATGGACGCATGCTCGCCCTGGCCGGTCTTGACGAAATGGACGAATCGGCATTGGGCGGAGCCGAAGGCGGCGTCGATTCGGCTCTACGACGTCGCGGGCGGGGCGGAGGTGCGTCGGATCGCGTTCGAGGGGTTCGGAGTCGCGTCGGTGGCGTTCTCGCCGACGGCAAGACGCTGGCCGCGGGCGTCGGCGACGGGACGTCCGGCTTTATGACCTGGTCAGACGGCCAGGAGCGGCTCCCGCGGCTCGGTAGGTGCCGGCCGCCGCGCAGAAGCGATGACGCCGCTCGCATGGGAGTCCATGAACCCGGCGTCGGAGCGGCCGCCAGCCTGGCGTTCTCGCCCGACGGTTCGTTGCTGGCCTCCGGCCCGACGAATACGGATACGGCGGTCGGCCATGCTCCGCATCCCTCCGATCACGCTCTGGGACGTCGCCGCCGCGCGGGAGGTCCGCCGGTTCGCCGGTCATCCCATGGGTACAGTTCGCTGGCGTTCGCGCCCGACGGCAAGACGCTGGCGTCGTCGGGAGCGAGCCCGAGGCCCGGATCTGGGACGTTGCCACGGGTCGCGAGGTGGATCACCGGGCGGGACATCTCCGTCGTGCATTCGCGGCGCTCGGCCGTCTCTCCGTCCGACGGCACGGTCTTTACATCGAGCAGGGGCCGACGGACTCATCCTCCACTGGGACCCGGCCGACGGCCGGTTGCTGGAACGCGTCGGACGTGAAGCCGGGCATGGTCCAACGCTGGCCATTTCCCCGGATGGTCGGACCCTGTTCGTGCTCGATGCCTGGGACGGGCCGATACTCTGGGATGTGGCCGGTCGGAAGGAGTTGCGGCGGCTCGCCAAGGATCAGGGTGACCGACGGTCCGTTCTCGCCGCCTTCTCTCCGGACGGCCGGATGGTCACCGGGGCCCCCTGGGTCTGGGATGTCGCCACGGGCCGCCGCCGGCTCGTCGCCCTCTCGAAGCAGGACTCGATGGAAGTAAGCCCTCATACACGGCCGACAGCCGCCGGATGCTCACCGTCGATCGGGACGGGGTCAAGGTCTGGGACCTCGCAACCGGGAGCTCGGTGCGCCGGCCGATCCGGGTCCCGATGTACGGCGTCTCGGCGTTCTCGCCCGATGGCCGGCTCGTAGCCGTCGGTAAGGCCACCCGATGGCCGTCCGCAAGGCCCGGAACCAGGCCGGCCGCCTGGCCGAGCCAATCCGGATCTGGGAGATCGCCTCGGGCAAAGAGGTGGTCGGCCCTGCTCGGGCATACTGGTCTCTCGAGCCGGGCTGGCCTTCTCCCCCGACGGCCGGATGCTCGCCTCGGTCAGCGGCACATGGCCGACCGAGAAGGACCCGGGCTGCGGATCTGGGACGTCGCCTCCGGCAAGCCGTTGCGGCGCTTCAAGGATGCACCCGGGGGCGCCGAGGTGATCGCCTACCTCCCGGACGGACGCTCGATCGTCACCGGCAGCCAGGACGGCACGGCCCTGGTCTGGGACGTCTCCGACCTGGCCGATCGCACGTCCGCCCGAGCTGCCCGACGCGAAGACGCTCGAAACCCTCTGGTCCGACCTCGCGTCGGACGACGCCCCGTCGGGCGCACCGGGCGTCATGGTCGCTGAGCATCGAGGGCGCCGTTCCGTTCCTCCGCGACCGGCTCCGCCCCGCCGCGAGCCAACGAGCCGACAACCGGCCCTGCGGTCTTGCGATCGCTCCGCGCGATCGCCGCGCTCGAGCGGATCGGCACGCCCCCGGCGCGGGCGGTCCTGGAAGCCCTGGGCCGGGGCGACCCCGCCGCCCCCACCACCCAGGACGCCGCGGACGCGCTGCTCCGACTGTCTCGCAGAAAGTCTCGCCCGCCAGCCGGTGCAACGACGAGATGAAGGACTCGCGTTGTCCCCTCCCAACCGCGAGCCCCGGCGTGCGCCCGGGTCATCGCGGACGTACCGATAGCTCCTCGAACGCGACCGCCAAGGGTTTGGTCGAGGTGTTCACGACCGCCACGCCCACTTGCACCTTTCGAGGAAGCTCGACGTCGATCTGCTTGACCTCGGTCCACTCCTTCCCATCATGGCTGTACGACGCGATGACCTTGCCCTCGCGCCGCTGGAGCTTCAGCCAGGTCGATCGTCCCTTGAAGAACTCGTCCGTGGTACCGGCGGGGAATACGTTCTGATCCTCACCGTCCCGGTGGTACTCGAACAGCGGCGGGTAGCAGGCGTACCCGCCCTCGCCGGTCCACCAGGCATTGCGCTCGAGTCGAATATAGTTCTTCGCATCTTGCCAGATCAGCAGCCCGGCGCCGTTGAAGGAGCTGGTTTTCGGGCAGGCCGACTCCTCGCCCGGCTTGAAATCCCCGGTGACTTTGACCTGAACCACGAAGTCGCCCTCGACCTCCTTGAGGACTCGGGGGGCACGCATTCCACCAAGGGCGGGGTTCAGGTCGTGAGTGCCGCCCGGGACCTCGATCGTCAGCCGACCCTCCTCACCTTTCACCGAGCAATCGCCCGCGGTGTCGGTGACTTCCCCCCAGCCCTTTATGGTCCGAGGCTTCTCGTCCTCGGTCGCCACCGCGACCCCGACCAGGCCCACTGTCAAGGTCGCAAGCAGGAATCGGTGATAATTGATCATGAGTGCTGCCCTCAGTGTACTGACCACCAAGAAGACCATCGCACGAGACGCCTGACCCGCCGGATGTGTCTGTCGCCCAACCATCGATGTGACGCACGAATGGGAATCTCTGGTCACGCCCCCTGGGACGTAAAACCGGTCTCGAACGCAGGATTATCACTCTTGCGAAGGCAGGATACAAGGAAAATCCGGGTGGAATCCGTACCATCCATACCCAAGGCGATCGGAAGAGACGCTTGAGTTGGCAGGTGCCCATTCATACTCTGAACTTTTTGTACAGATAGTTCGTTCGAACGCACCCGACACCGCCGACCAGGGCCCGGACGATTCGGACGCGGCCTCGCTCCTATCGCAGCCCTCGACAACGGAAGGCGTCTGGCCCATACTCTCGACAACCGAGGGCGTCTGCCCTCCACTTACTCGATCATGGAGTCGCCATGAGGATCATTTTCGACGGTCACCTGGATTTGTCGTGGAACGCGTTGTCGTGGGGCCGGGACATCACGCTCGACCTGGACGAATTGAACGGCAGCGAGCGGGGCATGACCGACCACCCGGCGCGGGGTCGGGCGACGACCACGCTGCCCGAGATGCGCCGGGGTGCGATCGCGGTCTGCCAGGCGACGCTCCTGTGCCGGGCCCGGCCCGAGGGTCGGCCGCACGACGGGCCGAGCCGCCTGAGCCTCGACTTCGCCAACCAGGAGATCGCCTCGGCGACGGCACGCGGCCAGCTCGCCTATTACGAGCTGCTCGAGCGCCGCGGGCTGCTGCGGATGATCCGCACCGCGACCGAGCTCGACGCCCACATGCAGAGCTGGGCCGCCGATCCGGACTCCACGCCGATCGGCTACATCCTGGCCATGGAGGGTGCCGACCCGATCGTCAACGTCGGCCATGCCGCGGCCTGGTGGGAGCTGGGTCTGCGCTCGGTGAACCTGGCCCACTACGGCAAGAGCTGGTACGCGGTCGGGACCGGCGGCGACGGCCCGCTCACCCCGGATGGGGTCCGGCTCCTGAAGGAATTCGAACGGCTCGGCATGATCCTCGACGCGACCCACCTGTCGGATACCAGCTTCTTCCAGGCGCTCGACACCTTCGGCGGCCCGGTGCTGGCCAGCCACAACAACTGCCGGGAGCTCGTCCCCGACGGGAGACAGTTCAGCGACGAGCAGATCCAGCGGCTCATCGCACGAGGCGCCGTCATCGGAGCGGCCCTCGACGCCTGGATGCTCGCACCCGGCTGGATCCGGGGCCAGACCACGCGCGATGTGGTCGGGCTCGATGCCGTGGCCGACCACATCGACCGCGTCTGCCAGCTCGCCGGCAACGCCCGGCACGCCGCCATCGGCAGCGACCTCGACGGCGGCTTCGGCACCGAGCAGACCCCCGTTGGCCTCGATCGCATTTCCGACCTCCAGAAGCTCGACGCCATCCTCGCCGGCCGCGGATACCCTCCGAGGCGATCGACGCCATCTTCCACGGCAACTGGCTCCGGTTCTTCCGTGAGCACCTCCCGCGCTGAGCCTGGAAGCGGGCGGTCTGGTGCGGTAGAATTCTGTCTAGGCGGTTGGGACTGATTTCTGGAGGTGCATTTGCCAAACTATCGTATCAAACTTCGAAATGCGCCGGCGGACCCGAGCGGATATCATCGAGGACCAGGCTCGCAATCACATCGAGAGGTTTGTCCTCGATCGGGGACACCGCGCCGGACGCAAACGGCCCGAATATGGCTATCATCTTCGCATCACAACGTTCGACGAGGAGGGATACGAGGAGAATAGTTCCGTCCTGGTCTGGCTCAAGGCCAAAGAGGAATTCGACGATTCACCGAAGAAAGGGTTCGTTTCGATTGACATAAATATGAAATATTATAATTTATGGATTGACGAACTTGATCCGGTCTTCGTCATTCTTTATGACGCCCGAAAGAGACGGGCGTATTGGGTATATCTCCAGGCGTATTTCAAGGAGCATCCATCGCGGAGACCGAAGGAGAGCGCCAGGAAGTTCGCTCTCCGCGTTCCGCTCGCGAATCAATTCTGCGAGGACACCGTCGATTACATGAGGGGCAGGAAGGCAGCGGTCCTTGCCCAGTACTGGGCTGAACGCGATCATTCTTGATTACGTAAGGGTAAGATACCGAGCACCATGGTTAGAGAGCGAGGAAAGCAGCAATTCGCGGAGTTCAAGGGGGTTCATTACCATGCGTTAAGAATGTTACATACGCAAAACTGCGGGATGTGTTGGCATCGCTCGGATACGAAGTTTCCGAGCCGAGAAAGGGTGCGGTCGCTTTCCGCAATCCCAACCGCCGCCTGATGATCATCCTTCCCGTGATTCGCGACGAGGAATTCGTCCCGCCGGTCGAACTCTTCAGCACGCGCTCCACTTTGGTGGATGATGGCGTACTCCCGAATGATTACTCATTCGATTCGCTCTTCCTGATCCGGAAGGGCGACCGCCTGATCTGGACCGACCCGAAGACGGGGAAGGAAACCAAGGTCACCGCGGCGGCCGGGGAGAGCGACGGGTTGGTGGTCGTCAAACAGAATGGCTCTTTGTTGCCGTGTCGGGTCGATGAAGTGAGGCGAATCAAGCGGGCCGCGACGGCCGCCAGGAAATAGCACGTTGGACGAAGTCAGGACGCTGGCGGCGGCGTGCTGTGATGTCGGGGGCAGCCGGGGACGCGGAGGCGGATGTGGCGAAAGAAGATGCGACGAATCCCACACCGCGACGGACCCGGCAGCACGTCATCGCCGCCATGGGCTTGATCCACGTTCAAAAGGCATTCATCGACAAGGGGCATACCGTCGATAGGGGGAGCGAGGATTACGGCTACGATCTGGTCGCGAATACTTTCGACGAGGACGGTTACCAGGAGGACGGCGACATTCGAATCCAGGTCAAGGCCACGGATACAATCCACCGATTCCGGCGAAGGGACTCCTTCTCTTACGAGATCAAGTCTAAACATTATAACTTGTGGATAAAGTCGACAGATGCCGGTCTTCCTCATCCTCTACGATGCCCGGGAGAAGAAGGCATATTGGCTCTACGTGCAGGCTTACTTCGCCGAGGATCCTCGAGCTGCAGGCCCGAAGAAGCCGTCAAGACCCTCACAGTCCGCATCCCCGTAGCGAACGAATTCACCGAGGACACGGTGGATTACATGTGGGAGCAGGAAGGCCGCGATCCTGGCTCAATTCGAAAGATGCTGAGACCATGGTTAAGAATATCACTTACAGTAAGCTCCGCGAGGTGCTGGCCGTCTCTCGGCTACACGCCTCGAAATGCTGGAAGCAACGCCGTCATCTTCCGCAATCCCGATCGACGCCTGATGATCATCCTTCCCGAAATGCGCGACGAGGAATTCGTCCTGCCGATCGAACTGTCGAGCACGCGCTCCACTCTGGTGGGTGATGGAGTACTTGCCGAATGATTAGGACGAGTTCGACTCGCTCTTCCTGATCCGGAAAGGCGACCGCCTGATCTGGACCGACCCGAAGACCGGGAAGGAAACCAAGGTCACCGCGGCCGCCGGGGAGAGCGACGGGTTGGTGGTCGTCAAGCAGAATGGTTCTTTGTTGCCGTGTCGGGTCGATGAAGTGAGGCGAGTCAAGCGGGCCGCGACGAGCCGCCAGGAAATAGCACGTTGGACGACATCAAAGCGATAGCGACAGCCTGGTGCGAGGAAGCACGCGGGCTCTCTGGGACGGTGGTCACCCCTTCGGTCGATGGCGATGCGCGCGCGGGGGCCGGTGCGTCCGGGACCCTGACGGCCCGGCTCGACGCCATCGGGGAGGGCATCCGCCTCCGTCGACGGCTCGACGGGCTGGTCCCCGACGAGGAGACCGAATCGTGCCGGCGCGCGGTCGTCAGCCGGCTCGCCGAGCTGCAACGGCTGGCGGGCGAGGAGCTGGCCGGTTTGCGGCCCGGGAACGCCCGCCACCGCGAGGTCGCGACCCGGGCCAAGGAATGGTTGGTCGAGGCGCGGGTCGCCGCCCGGAACGTGCTGACCGTCCTTCAGTTCGAGCCCTTGCACGAGGCCATGGCACTCGAGGCGCTGCGTGCCGACCTCGAATGGTTGAGCATCGTCGTGGCCCGGCTCGACAACGAGGCGCCGCAGGCGCCGGCGGTCTGGCTGGACGTGGAGCTGGAGCGGCTGCGCGGCTCGCTGAGCCCGCCGGACAGCCGCCATGCCGACCCGCGCGACGAGCCGGTCCGCGTCCGTTGCGAGCGGATGAAGGCGGGGCTGCTCGAGCGCCGAGTCCGGCGCGAGCTGGGCCGGCCCATGCCCGGCGCCAGCCCCGAGCTGCCCTGGGCACAGCGGTTCGCCTTGTCGCGGCTCCAGGCCCAGGTGGCTGCCCTGGACCTGGCGTCCGACGCGATGCCCGCCCCCGAGGTTTGGCTCGAAGACCTGAGGCGTCGCCGCGCCGAGCTCGCCGACGCGGCCGACGCACGCATGACCGCTCTGCCGCCCGTCCGGCCGCGGCGAGGCTTGCTCCGCCATCTTCCGCGTCGCGTTCGACGAGATCGGAGAGATGACCGCCTTCCTCGAGCAGATGCCGCCCCGTCGCGCCGTCCATCGCCTGGAGCTGGCCCAGGACGACCTGGATCGGCTCGCGGAATCGTGCCGACAATGGGCCAGCGGCCCGATCGTCGAGGCCGATCGGCTCGACGACGCGCCGACGCCTACCGACGGCCGAGGACGGCGCGATCGAACCCTCCGGGCCGGTCAACCGCGCCGAGGACCGCGACGACGGCCTCGGACTCTGCAGCGCCAGACCCACCGGGTCGAGCGCCTGGCACGCCGGGTGCGCCGCGAGTGGCAGGAGAAGCTGCTGGCCCTCCGCATGGAGGCCCTGCTCGGCCGACGGTCGCTGGCGATCCTCGAGAACACCGTGCTGGCCCTGATCCCGGTCCTCATCGGGCTCATCGTCGCGGAGTCGTTCCTCGAGCGGTCCGGGGCACTCTCGGCCGCTCAGCACCGGTTCTTCGCCTGGGCCGACCTGGCGATCTGCTCGGTGTTCCTCTTCGAATTTGGCCTCAAGCTCTGCCTGGCGCCGGATCGGATGGCCTATTTCCTCCACCACCTGTTGATCGACCTGATTCCCTCGCTCCCGTTCGGGTTCGTCGCCCATGAGATCGACCTGACCGAGATGGGGACGGCGGCGGCGAACCAGTCGGGTGACGCTGGAAGTCCTGGCGGATTACGGACGGATGGCCCAGGTCCTGCGGTTCACCCGGCTGATCCTGCCGATCGCCCGGTTGACGCGGGTGGGGCTCATCCTCCTGAGGCTGAGCGATCGCCTGGTCCGCCGCCTGGTCGGGCTGCTCAATCGCAACATCATCCTGTTCGAGCCCTCGGCCGCCCAGAAGCCCGAATCGAGCGACCGCCATCGACTGCTGGCGATCCGCAGCGAGCTGGAGCACGCCCGGGCCGCCGCCGAGAGCCAGCTCGACCGCGAACAGCGTCGGAAACTGGCCGCCCGGATCCTCTCCGACTTCGATTGCCAGATCGAACGGCTCCCGGCCCCGGTGATCGAAGAGATCAGTCCGGACGACGAACAGCGCGAGATCCCGGTCGAAGCGGTGGTCGAGCGTCTGATCCAGATGACCCCCGAGCAGCTCATCGACCGGATGGGGCCGTCGTTCGTGGCGTCGGTGGATCGGTATCTCCGCCTGCTGAACGTCCCGCTGATCCGCCGGCTGCCGCTGGTCCGCAAGCTGGCGAGCGTCCGCGAGAAGAGCCCGGCGGAGGCCGTGGCCCTGGCCGCCAACTACCTGGGCTACACTGATTCAGCGCGGCCTCGACGGTGCCTACTTCCTGGCCGATCTGCAAGGGACGCTCTCCCCGCCGGTCTTCCTCGACCGCCTGGGCGCCACGATCGTCAACGCCACGCGCACCCCGGCCAAGCGGCTGCTCAACCTGGGATCGATCTTCCTCGTGCTCTTCCTGATCGTGAACGTCGTGCCGATCTTCAAGCCGTTCCGCCCGGTGATCGACAAGCTCCAGAACTTGCTGGGCTGGCCGGTGATCATCCTCGGCGTGATCTGCCTGGCCTTCTGGTGGCTGGGTGCGTGGTTCCGCAAGATCGCCAACCAGTCGGCCGATTTCAGCGAACGCGTGGTCGAGGCGCAGTTCGCCGCCCACACCAAGAGCCTGAAATCCCGGCGACGCGACCAGGACGCCCAGTTCCTGGCCGAGCGGGTCATCGACCCCGAGCTGCTCCTCCGCTCTTCGGACGATCGGATCGCGGTCCCGGACGGCCCGGGCCCGGACGATGGGACAGCACGACCCGGCTGGGTCCTGTTCGAGAACCGCGAGCTGGCCTTCCTGCGGAACGTCCGGCTGCTCTACCAGGACTACCTGGACGGCTCGCCACTCCACCGGAGCGACACCAAGGCGTCGATCCAGCTTCTGGGCAACCTGGCGCTGACCAACCTCCGGCGCAGCCACCTCCGGCACTTGCTGCGGGAGGGCCGGACGCTCGACCGGCTCGACCTGAGCCGGGCCGGCGGCCTGCTCGGCGGTCCCTACCTGTGGTTCAACTACATCACGCGGATGCTCGTCCAGGAGACGGCGATCCTGATCCTGGACTACAATCGCCACGCGATCCCGGTCGAACCGGCTGGCGTGCTCGCCGGAGTCGATCCGCCGCGAGTTCCGGTCGTGGCTGGCGGGCCGGCTGAAGGTCGATCCGTCGGAGGTCTGGCTGCCGGAGCCGGTGACGCTCCGCGCCGGCCGAGAGCGCCTCGTCGCCGGCGTCGGGCCTCCCCGCTGATGGCAATGGGCGGCCAGCCGGCCCGGCGGTTCGGGTCGTAGCCGGCCGGCTCGAGCCGGGCGAGCCCGCCAGTACGCGTCGCCGGGAGGCCGAGGCGTTCCTCGAGACGGTCGAGTTCACCGCGGTCAACTTCCTCTCCGACGACGCCGACCGCGATGCCGAGATCCGCACCCGATTCGGGCCGCAGGTCGCGGAGCTGGTGCCGCCGCGACCGCCAGCAGAACGTCCGCCGCGCCTTCCGGAGCTTCCCCCTCCACGAGCTGCCGACGTCCTCCCGCACGATCAACCCGTTCATCCTCTACGAGAACTACCTCTCCGGCGGCCGGATCGCCCTCCTGCCGTTATACCTGATCGCCGCCGTGGCCCGCGTCCTGGGGCTCGCCGTGCGAAGTGTGTATCGCGTGGTCGACGAGATCCTCCATCCGCAGGTCAACCAGGATCGCACCGTCCCGCCCGACACCTACTGGGCGGCCCTGCGGAAGATCCACCGCATGCGAAAGCCCGTGTTCATGGGCTCGCTCTGGCTCCGGGCACGCTTCGACGTGGAGTACCTGGGGTTGGCCCTGCCCACGGCCCCGCCGGGCATCGCCGCCGAGTCGCTGATGGAAGCCGACCTGGATTACATCGGCGCGACCCGGCAGGACCGGATCATCGCCGAGCAGGTCAGGCACGAGCATCAAGGGCGGCTCGAGTGGGTCGCCCGCTGGCTGCACCAGTTCGGCTGGACCTTCGACGAGTTGCCGCACTACCTGGCGCGCGAGATCCCCTTCCTGGCCAATCGCGGGGGCGAGGCGCTGCGGGCACTCGTCGCCGCTTGCGTCCTCGACCACGACGACATCGCCACGCTCGCCCTCTCGATCGAGGGGCTCAAGCGGGTGCTCGCGTATGCCGCCGATCCCTCACAAGACCCCGGCATGCTCCCCGCCGGGCTCCCCGAGCCGGTCATCAGCCTCCGGGCACTCTGGCACCCGGTCCATCGATGCCGGCGCCGGGCCGTCGAACTGTTCGATCTCCCGTGCTTCCCGGCCTACGACCCGGCCCAGCAGCGGCGGATTATCCGCTATCTGCGCCGGCATCACCGCACCGTCCGGGGCTGGATCAAGGTGGTCCTCGGCCAGGGCGGCACCGACCCCTGGGCGACGGTCAAGGGCCGGATGCGCGACGTCCTGCTCCGCACCGACCTCTGGAGCGACCAGATCCTGGTCCTCCGCGCCGTCCAGAGCTTGACCATGCTCGACGTCCAGCACAACTGCGCGCTGGTCTGGGACCTCGGCGGCTATACCAGTCCCGAGCCGGGAGGAACCGAGCCCGAAGCCCGAGCCCCCCGCCTCCATCCTCAAACGGGACGACGAACCCGGTCCCGAGCACCCGCTGAAACCGTCTCAGCGTTTTGAGAGAATCGGATAACGGATTCCAGATTGCGAATTGCGAATTCATAAATGCTTTTGAAATCAACCCCCTATATCCATCCGCCATTCGTAATTCGTCATCTGGAATCGATTTATTCACAGCCTCCCACTCAGCCCACGACGTAGTGGGCGTTCCGAGGGCGAGGCTCCGCCCGAGCCGATCTGAGGAATGTTGAGGAGGCAACACCCTTCACGATGATGGCTCGGACAGAACCTCGCCCCCCAGAATCGAAATGACTACATGTGTAAACTCATACCCATGAACCCGACTGGAGCCGTCCCCTCCCCATCCGGAGACGACCCCAACCATCGACCCGACAGCATAGACCCTTCTTGAGCCAACCATCCGACGCGGTCGTGGCCGAGTTGTCATCAGCCCAGCAGGAGCCCACCCTTGAGCGAATTGCCCTTGGACTTCGTCGCCAGCGCCAGGTCGGTCGTGTTGACGGAGCCGTCGCCGTTGACGTCCATGCTCAGCGCCGTCAGGCCCGTCGCCGTCTGGCCGATCGCCGCCGCGATCTGGCTCAACGACTGGCCCCGCGCCGCCGCGATCTCGTTCAGGTCATTCTGGTTAACAGTGCCGTCGCCGTCCACGTCGCCCAGCAAGCGGTAGAAGTGGTGCGTCGCGGCTTGGCCTTGGCCGGACAGCGGCGAGAACGTCAGCGTGTAGTATCCATCGGCGGTCGTCGTACTCGAATTGCCGCCGATTCCGCCGGTGCCGAAGTCGATCTCGATCGCGTTGTCGATGACCGCGAGCAGGCCCTTGAGCGAGACCGATGCCGGCGTGCCGGAATCCGTCAGGTTGTTCTGGGTCAGCGTCAGCTCCGCCGGGTTGCTGGTCGTCGGGTTGTTCACCGAGTTGATGATCGCCTGGAGCACGCTGTTGGTCGCGTCGTTGAAGTTGACGTCGAGGTAGCGGATGTAGGTCCGCTCGGCGGCGCCGTTCTCCACTGTCAGACTGCTCACCGTCAGTTGCGATGCCGCCGGCTCGGTGTACGACTTGGTGAAGCTGATGTCGTACATCGCGTGCATTGGCTCCTCGAGGCCGGCCGCATCGATGCCCACGCTGTAGAACTTATAGGTATTCGAGATACCGTAATTGCTGGAGGGCATCAAATAGGTGGTTGTCGTCTGATACGTTCCCGAGCTGTTGGCCACGCCAGCCGGGACAGCGGGACCGATCAGTACGGGTGTCCCTGCACCGATCGCCACGTAGACCTCAAAGTAGGCCAGCCCGCTGCCGCCGGCATCGGTGCCGGAGAGGTTGAGCGTGAAAGTGCCATCACCGTGATAGGTGCTGGACGAGGTCACCTGGGTCGCGGGAGTGTTGAGGTAGGGCAAGTCGGTGCTAGCCTCGACCGACGGCTTGTAGGCTTGAGTATTGCCGGCGTTGTCGGTGGCGACACTGTAGAAGGCATACACCGTGTTGCTCTTGCCGGGATAGTTCGCCGAGGCGGTATTCGGCGTGCCGCTGGAGGGGGTGAGGGTCTGCCAGAGCGTCCAGGCGCCGCCGTTGGTGGAGACATAGACGGCGAACGAGGCGATGTCAACCGTCGGGCTGCCAGCCGGCTCGGTGGGCACCGTGCCAGTGACCGTGACGGGGAAGACCAGGCTGTTGCCGACCTTGGGCAACGGGCTGACCGTGCTCGTCGGTGGAGTCGTATCCATCAGCCAGGACGTGGACAGCGAGTCGGAGCCCAGGTTGCCATACTGGTCGTGGATGTCGGCGGCGTTGACCGTCAGCGTGTAGAGGCCCTGGGCCTGGGTCAGCCCGGCGAGGCCGCCGATCGCATACATGTCACCCGAGACCAGGCTGATCGAGACGCCACTATTGATCAGGTTGGCCCCGCCGTCGTCGGTGAGGGTCAAGGCACCCGGACTCAGGCTCCTGGTGTTGATCGGCACGCTGAAGGTGACGTCGATCGCGGAAACCGTCGTGTTCCGCGGGTTGGGCGAGACCGTGGCGATCGCGGTCAGGCTGAGCGGGTTGACGATCTGGACAGTCGCCTGGGCTGCCGACGGAGTCGGCTGCACGTTGCCCGCCTTGTCGGTCGCGATGCTGTAGAAGCCATAGGCGTGACCGACCTGGCCCGTGAACGGTGCCGATGGGCTGGCGGGTGTGACCGTGGCGAAGCTGGTGAAGGGCCCACCGTCCTCGGAGACATAGAGGGCGAACGAGGCGATGCCCGAGGGCGGGCTGCCGTTCGATCCGATCGGATCGCTGCCCGAGACCGAGACCGTGAAAGTCGTGGATGTGGTCGTCTGGGGCAGTGGGTTGACGGTGCTGGTCAACGGCGTCGTATCCATCAGCCAGGAGGTCGACATCGATCCGGTACCAGGGTTGCCGTACTGGTCCAGGATGCCGGCGGCGTTGATGGTGAGCGAGTAGCTCCCCTCGGCCGAAGTCAGGCCGGCGAGGCCGGTGATCAGGTATGTGTCGGCCATGATGCGGGTGATGGAGAGCGAGCCGGTGATCAGGTTGGGGCCGCCGTTGTCGGTCAGACTCAGGTCGGCGGACGTCAGAGTGGTCGTACTGATTGGCATGTTGAAGCTGACGTTGATCTCCGCGACGGGCGTGTTCCGCGGGTTGGGCGAGACCGGCATCAACGAGCTCACGCTCAGCGGGAAGAGGACCTGGACGGTCACCTGGGCCGCGGTCGGTGTCGCCTGGACGTTGCCCGCGTTGTCGGTGGCCACACTGTAGAAGCCATAGGTGTTCCCGGCCTGGCCCGTGAACAAGGCCGAGGGGTCGGAGGGCGTGACCTGCGCAAGCAGGGTGAACGGTCCACTGTCGGTCGAGACGAAGATGTCGAAGATGGCGATGCCCGACGGAGTGCTGCCGTTGGAGCCGCTCGAGTCGCTGCCGGTGGCTGTCACCAGGAAGCTCGTGGACGTCGTCGGCGAGGGCAGGGCGGAGACCGAACTGGTGGGCGGGGTCGTGTCCATCAGCCACGAAGTGCTGAGCGAGCCGGTGCCAGTGTTGCCCGCCTGGTCCTGGAGGCCCGCGGCGTTGACCATCAGCAAGTAGGTCCCCTCGGCGGCGGTCAGGCCGGCCAGGCCGTTGATCGCGTAGGTCGAGCCTGAGACCAGGCTGATCGTCACGGCGCTCGTGATCAGGTTGGCACCGCCGTTGTCAGTCAAGCTCAGATCGGCGGCCGCGAACGTGGCCAGATTGATCGGCTTCGAGAAGGTGACGTCAACCGAGGCAACGGCGGTGTTCGTCGGATTCGGAGAAACAGGGGCGAACGAAGAGATCGTGGGCGAGGTCTCGTCGATGAAGGCGTTGAAGATGCTGGTTGGCGAAGTGTTGCCCGCGGCGTCCTCGGCCGTCACCAGGAGCTGGTTCGCCCCGATGGAGAGGTTCAGCGCGATGGAGAACGACTGGCCGGTGACCGTCGCGTCGCCGAGGTCGGTGTTCGTCGTCACATCGAAGACGTTGACGGTCAAGCCCGTCGCGCCCAGCGAGCCGGTGAGCGTGACGGCGCCGGTATCGGTGAGACCGGGCGAGATGCCGGTGTTCGGCGAGATCGCCAGGTCCGTCGGCGCCGCCGGCAGGGACGTACTCTCGACCCAGAAGGTAGACAGGCTGTTGGTGCCCGCGTTGCCGGCCAGGTCACTGACGTCCGCGCCGTTGACCGTCAGCGTGTAAGTGCCGTTGGCCGCATCGAGGGCCGCCAGCCCGCTGATCTGATAGGTCGAGCCCGAGACCAGTGTGACGGTCACGCCGCCGTTGATGAGGTTGATGCCGCCATTGAGGGTCAGCGACAGGGCCGACGCGGTGAACGTGGTTGGGTCGATCAGCTTGGAGAACGTGACGTCAACCGAGCCAAGCGGGGTGTTTCGCGGGCTTGTGATGCTCGCGAAGATCTCGACCAGGGGCGGCGTGGTGTCCATCGTCCAGGCGACGCTGCCGGAGCCGACGCCCGGGATGCCGTTCGAGGTGACCTGGCTGGCATCGACGGTCAAGACGTAGTCGCCGTCGCTGGTTGTGAGCGACGAGAGGCCGGTGACCTGGAAGGTGGCGGGCCCTTCCTGGGTGATCGAGACGCCCGAATTGCTCGTGATGAGGTTCGAGCCGCCGTCCTCGGTGAGACTGAGGGCCGAGAGGCCGAAGCTGCCGGTGTCGATCGGCTGGGTGAAGGTGACCGAGACCGAGTCGAACCGGCGTGTTCCAGAGGCCGGGCGTGACGCCGGTGATCGTCAACACCGCCGGCTCGCCGGCGGCCTCAACCCAGCTCGTCGAGTCGCTTCCAGTGCCGACGTTGCCCGAGGAATCCTCGATTCCCGACGCGTTCACGGTCAGCGAGTAGACGCCGGGCTGGGCGTCCAGGGCGCCGAGCCCGCTGATCTGGTACGTCGAGCCCGAGACCAGGCTGACGGTCACACCCGACGTCGACGCGATCAGGTTCGGTCCGTTGTTGAGCGTCAAACTCAGGTCGTCGAAGTTGAACGTGCCCAGCGCGATCGGCTCGTTGAACGTCACCTGCAAACTGCCGACCGGTGTGGTCGTCGGATTGGGGGAAACCGACGAGATGCTGGTTACGGCCGGGTGCGTCTGATTGATGGGAACGTAGGTCAACGTATACGTGCCCGTGCCGTTGTCGTCGAGGATCTGGAGCATATTCTCGTAGATCGGAGGCCGGCCGCCGCCGATGAAGGTGCGGTCGGTCTGCCAGTAGTCATTGGCCGGGAGAGTGACGCCGTCCGACCGTGTCACCGAGACCAACTCGTACTGGCCATTGCCGGGATCGGGGATGCTGAGATAGTTCCAGCCGGAAGTGGTTGTGTACGTCAACTGGATCTGGAGGTCGCCATTGCCCAGCGTTCCCTCCGTCTCGACATCGGTAGCCTCCGAGACGGGGGCGGTACTGCCGTCGGGCAGGTAAATCGCCGTGGGGTTGGTGTCGGCACCGGGGTTATCGTCGACCAGGAAGGCCGTCCCGGTGCTGGCACCGGGCCCGACCTCGCTGGCCAGGTGGAGCAACTGGTGGATCTCGATGGAGCTGATGATGGCCAACTGGGGAGTGCCCAGGCCGCTCTCGTCCTCGAACGATGCACTGTAGTCGATGAACTGACCCTGGAGCGAGGACGTCATGAGGAAGACGCCCGTGCCGACATCGCCGGGGTCGATGTCGCCGAAGTTCGCCGTGAGCGACGGGCTGAGGCTCTGGCCGTCGACCTGGGTGGCGATGACCTGGAAGTTGATCAGGAGCCCCTTCTCGTTGTCCACGATCTCGGGCTGGGCCGAGGTGATCGAGACGTCGTTGGCCGTGCCCGCGCCGGTATTGACGACCTGCACGCCCAGGGCGAATGGCTCGGACGGGGCGCTGGGATTGGTGGGGTCCGGACCGTAGACGAATTCCTGCTCGAAGTACCGGAGCGTCAAATCCGGGCTGGGGTCGACGTTGATGGTCTGGGCGGCGAACGGGATCGCCAGGTCCATCGCCGTCAACCTGGTAGGTCAGCACGGCGCTGACAAAGTAGTACTCGGACGTGGTGGGGGCCGCGGCGTCGGTCGGGATGATGGTGAAGACGGCCTGACCGTCGGTGTCGGCGGCCAGCGTGCCGGTCCCGTCCACGGCCGTCAGGCCGGTGAGGTCCGGGCTCGAGATGTCGAAGAGGTCGGTCACGTTGTTCCCCTGGCCGTCCGTGATGATGATCTGCATGCCGACGTCGGTGAAGGGGGTATCCTTCTCATTGTCGAGCTCGAGCGTGGCGTGGAAGGCGTTGCGGGTGACCTCCAGCGTCTGGTCGAGCTGAATCTTGACCTCAGAGCTTGTGAAAGAATCCCTGATTATCTTGCAAAATATTGACATATCATAAAAAACCTGCTAGACTGTCTTCATGAACACTCCAAGCGATCACAGTGCGTCCCGGCCCGATCAGCCTCTGCTCTTCGAGACTCCGGCTGATGACGACAGGACCGGACCACCCGTTAACCCACCGGTCCTCTTTGGACGACCGCGGCTCCGCACCGTCAACCGCGAACAGATCGTCTTCCGAGCCGCCGCGCTCGATCAACTGATCCCACACGATCATCCCGCTCGGGTGGTCTGGGACTATGTCGTGGGATTGGATCTCAGTCCCCTGTACCAAGCGATCAAGGCCGTTGAGGGACACCCGGGGCGGGCTCCCATCGATCCCAAGATCCTCATGGCCCTTTGGCTCTACGCCACCCTCGAGGGTGTCGGCAGTGCCCGTCAGCTCAATGAACTCTGCCACGGCCACGATCCCTACCAATGGATCCTCGGGGATGTCACGATCAATTACCACACCTTGGCCGATTTCCGCACCGACCATGGCGAACTGCTCGACCAGTTGCTGACCCAGAGCGTCGCGGTCTTGTTGGCCGAGGGACTGGTCGATCTCAACCGAGTGGCGCAAGACGGTATGCGGGTGCGTGCCAGCGCCGGTGCCGCGTCGTTTCGCCGCCGTCTCACTCTGGAGGAAGCCCTCGCCGAAGCCGAGGCCCAAGTCCAGGCCTTGCGGGCCGAACTGGAGGACGATCCCGCGGCCGGCAATCGCCGGCAACAAAAGGCCCGGGAACGCGCCGCCCGAGAGCGTGCACAACGGATCAAGGAGGCGTTGGATCGGCTGCCGGAACTGGAGGCCAAGAAGAAGCCCGAGGACCGCCAGAAGGCCCGCTGTTCGACCACCGACGCGGAAGCCACAGTGATGAAGATGGCCGACGGTGGCTTTCGCCCGGCGTACAACCTCCAGTTCAGTACGGCCACCGACAGCCAGATCATCGTGGGAGTGGACGTCGTGACCATCGGCAGCGACGCGGGCCAGATGGCTCCGATGGTCGAGCAGATCGGGGCGCGGCATGACCAGAGGCCCAAGGACGTGCTGGTCGATGGCGGCTATGCCCAACATGAGCAGATCGAGGCGGTCAGCGCCCCGCGAGCGGTTGCACGGTGTACGCACCCGTACCGGCGGCCAAGGATCCCCAGGTCGATCGATACGCTCCCAAGCCTGGTGACGGTCCTGCGGTGGCGGCCTGGCGGGAGCGCATGGGCAGCGCAGAGGCCAAGGCCATTTACAAGGAACGAGCCGCGACGGCCGAATGCGTCAACGCCCAGGCCCGGAACCGGGGGTTGTACCAGTTGCGGGTTCGGGGCCAGCTCAAGGCCAGGGCGATCGCCTTGTGGTACGCCTTGGCACATAATTTGATGCGAGCGGTGAGTCTGCGCGCCGCAGCGGCCGGAGTGCGCGCCGCAGCGGCGGTGACAGGCTGAAACGGGGCCGAAACCGGCCCCGAACGGCCTGCGTAGGCCGCACGGGCGGCCCCCAAGGCATCGCCAGGCCCCCCTCCGGGTCAAGAACCGAGAATCACGGGATGGTAGGTGCGGTAGAGAAGGCATTGTACGGTTCGAGCGACTCGAATCTCGGAACTGGCCACAGTCGAATTCCTTCACAGGCTCTCAGTTAAAGATGCGCCACGGCGTGTATTCTGCTGGTTCCCGGAATCCCCACTGGCTAGGATATTCAGATGGATATGGCGTGCTCGGCCGAGATCGGTGTAAAGGAGCGAAGTCATGGATCGCCGTCGTGCTCTGGGCCGTATGCTGGGATTGTCCGTTGCCACAGGGGCGTGGGCCGGGCTGGAGTTATCGGCGGCGGAGCCTGCCAATGACGAGAAAGTCGTGGTCCATCGGCCCGATGTTCGCCGATTCCCACCACCTCTCCAGGGTGCCGCCTGCGTCGCCTTGAGACCGGATGGCAAGCGGCTGGTAACCATCCCTTCTCGCGAAGGCGCCAAGGTCCAGGTCTGGGATGCCGGAACGGGCCGCGAGGTGCCTCGCGTTCGGGGCTGGCAAAGGGACCGACCACCTCGCCGTCTACAGCCGGGATGGCAGCCGCATCGTGACGTGCGGGACCAATGGCTGGATCCAGCGGAACGACGGACGCAGAATCCTGAGAACGCCCGCCGGGTATGCCATCAAAATCTGGGATGCGGACACCGGACGCGAAGCGGCGACAATCCCGTCGAAATCGAGCATCCTCGCGATGGCGTTAGGTAGCGATGGCAACACGATCACCACCTTGGACCACGAGAATCAGCTACAGGTTTGGCAGATTGACGGAGGCCGTGAGATCGCGACGATCAAGGGGACTTTCCCCGAGGGCAATCGCCATATCGGCGCGAACAAGTGGGTGACGTTCGACGCCAGGGCGCGCCGCGTCGTACTCTCGACCATCGACTTCGAAGAGGCCGAGGGCGGACGAGCGACTGCGGAAGGGGTCCTGAAGCTGTGGGATGTTAACAAGAACGAGTTCCGCAATGTCTACCCTCGGAAGCAGTTGCAATTCGACTCCGGCGTTGGGTCCTGCCTCCTGAGCCCTGACGGTATCCATCTCGTCACGATCTACGCCCTCGTCAACCACCAGCCCACGCGTCCGGCCACGGGCGGTCAGATGGGTGCCATACTGGATTTCGCGACTTTGACCGTCTTGCGCCGCACCGTGCCGGAACTGGTGATGGATGAGTACCTGGTCGCTTTCAGCCCGGATGGAAAATGGTTCATATCCTCACGGCAGGACGGAATCCTCCGCATCTGGGATGTCGCTACCGGCCGGATCAGGTGGACGATCAAGGGCCCCGAGGGAGTGGATATACCTCGTCATAAAGAGAGAACGATTGCGACGCGGGCCGTTGCCTTCCTGCCGCGCGGAATTCGCGTCGTGTCGGGTGGCATCCAGGGTTGGAATGAGGTTGACACGCTCACGAATCGCATCATCGCGGACCCGGTCACCGGCGAAGTCTTGCGAGTCGAGCCCCTCCAGGTCTGGGATGCCGAATTCGACTGGAATCACTGAGAGTCATTCAGGACATCCTGTCACAGGGACAGACCGGGACGCTCAGGATGCTGAATACCGTCAGGTCGGGCTGGACTTGACCCTTCTCGTGGTGGCCCAGGCATGCGCCTCGGTCCGCCGTGTTCACCCGCCTGTCGCGAGAAGTCAACGCGTTCTGCCGAATCCTGTCATCATCCCGTCACGCTGTCATGGTCCGGATCGTAAAGATGTTGTTCGAAGCAGGAGTCGGCCGAGACCTCCCGATAACCGGCTGCATCCACCTTGCCATCCCGCCAAATGATCGAACTGATCGAACTCGATAAAAAATTCAATTGAATAATTTCTGAATAAATTGGATTTGTTTGATGGAGGGTATGATGAACCTGAAGATGGTCTTAAGTGCGATCGCCTTGTCCTGGCTCGTGATCGGGACGACCGAAGCCGGGCAGATCACCAACTTGCAACTCGTAGATGGAACATCCGGATCGCCGACGGTCACGGTCTACTACACTAACGCCAACGGCAGCGGTAGCAATTCCGCCTACGTTTACGCCGATCCGCAGGTGAGTAATGGCACGACCACCCCGATGTATTACTGCGTGGACCTCTGGCACGACAACTACCTGGGATCGACTTACACGATCAACCAGGTATCGAGCATGGCGTTTGGGGACAGTACCTTCTCCGACGCGGACAACCGCATCGGCTGGCTGCTGACGCAAGACCAGAGCACGGCCGACGAGAGGGCCGCCGTGCAACTCGCCATCTGGTACACGGTTGACAACGTCCACAACCCGAGCCTGGCCGGCTTCTCATTCACCGGCGGCGATGCCACCCTCACGAGCGACTACAACACGCTCATCAGCTTCGCCGGCTACAAGCCCAGCGTGAACTATTCGGCCGATTTCTGGCAGGCGACTCACGACCCCGGCAACACGCTGTACCAGGACCTGGTCAGCGCGCCCAGCGGCCTCATCACGGCCTCCGTTCCCGAGCCCGGAAGCATCGTGCTGGCCGGCATCGCCCTGCTGTCCCTGGCCGCAGTCAGCCTCCGGCGTCGCGCGGGCTGGGTCGTGTCACAGGGTCGTTGAACGGCCCTCAAACGGTCATGGCCGTAGCGGGATCGGCTTGCGGTCCATCGGCCGGTAGTTGGGGGCGAACTCGGTCACTTCGATGGTCTGGTTCGGGGCGATGTCGCGGAAGACCTGGCTCGTCCCGCTGGTCGGCCAGTCGATCTGGAGCAGGGCGACGCGTCCGGCCTTGCCCAGGCCGATGGTCTGTCGGAGCGGGTTGGCCCCGAAGCTGCTGCCCGATGAAACGTGCCGATGGACGGTCAGCGGCCGCTCCCCGGCCGTGACCACCTTGATCCGCGCGCCGATGGCCGCGCGGTTGGTCTTCTTGCCGACGAGCTTGACCGTCAGCCAGTTGTTCCCCTGGCCCGGATTCTGAAATAAGATATTGTGATACTTATCACCATTCAAGGAGCCGCCCATCTGGATGAAGACATCGAGGTCGCCGTCTTCGTCCCAGTCGGCGAAGGACACGGCGTGGCCTTTCTGGAGATGGCCGGTGCCCGAGCTGCCGGTGATCTCCGCGAACCGGGCGCCGGCGACGTTCTTGAACATGCGGTTGGGGACCAGGGTGCCGAGGTCGGGGTCGCCGGTGCCCAGGTACATGTCCAGGAAGCCGTCGTTGTCCAGGTCGCCGAAGTTGCTCCCCATCGTGGCGAAGACCATGTCCAGGCCGGTCTCGTGGATCCGGTTCTCGAACCGCTGGCCGTTGACGTTCCGGAAGAGGCGGCTCGAGGTCCGGTAGTGCGTCTGGCCGAGCAGGCCGCGAACGACGTCGGACAGCGAACGGTCGTAGCTGGTGGAGAAGATATCGAGCCAGCCGTCGTTGTCGTAGTCCCACGCCCAGCAGGAGAAGCCCCCGCGCGGGCCGTCGATCCCCATCGACGCCGTGGCGTCGGAAAAGGTGCCGTCGCGGTTGTTATGATACAGCCGGGGCAGTCCGTTCATGCAGTTGACGAGGAGGTCCGGGAATCGGTCGTTGTCGAAGTCGATCCAGGCACAACCCTTGTTGAACTCGCCGTCTTTCCCGGCGACCCCGGCCTTGGCGGCAACCGACTCGAAGGTGCCGTCCCCTCGGTTGCGGTAGAGCCGATTGGGCTGCTTCTCACAGGCGATGAAGAGGTCGAGCCAGCCGTCGTTGTCGTAATCGGCCCAGGCCGCCGCGTTGGAATTGACCGGCTCGATCAGCCCGGCCTCCGCGGTGACGTCGGTGAAATGGCCGTCGCCGTCGTTCCTCAACAGGGAGGGCCGGATGGGGAAGGGCAACCACGCACCACGCGGCACGAACAGGTCCAGGCGGCCGTCGTTGTTGTAATCGGTCTGATAGCAGACCAGGCCGCCCAGTTGTCCGGCCACGCCGGCTGACTCGCTCCGCTCCTCGAAGGTGCCGTCCCCCTTGTTGTGATAGAACGACATGGGCTGAGTCGGGTCCATGGAGGTGACGGCGAGGTCGAGCCGGTCGTCGCCGTCGAAGTCGTCCATGACCGCGCCGCCGGCCTGGTTCAAGCGGTCCACGCCGACGATGTGACCGACGTCGCGGAAGTGGCCGATGTCGAACTCGGAGGCGAGGAACCGATCAAGGGAAATCCGGAACCGGGGATCGACCTTCTCCGGGTACTCGCCCAGGGTCATGTGGGCCAGGTTGAGCAGCCATCGGACTCCGAGGTCGTCGGGAAACTGATCGAGGTACTCGGTGAAATGGCGGATGGCCTGGCGGGAGCCCGTGGGATTGGTGTGGACGGCGGCCGCGGCGATGGGGAGGATGCAGGAGCTCTCGCCCCGGCAGTCGATGCAGTTATCGTTCTCGCCGCGCCGCAACGCGGTCACCCCCTGGAAGTAGATGAGGCTGTAAAGCCACTGCTCGGCCAGGTCATCGTGCGACTCGAGCCAGGTCCGCGCTTCTTCCAGGACCCGATCGGCCCGGACCGGCTCCCCCTCGTAATTGAAGAGCGACGCCTTCACGAGCATCAGGACGATCTTCCGCGAATCGGGCAGTCCCGGAGCGGCGATCATCCGGTCCAGTTGCTCGATGTCGCGATAGCCCACCCGCCGAAACGCCTCGCCGATCTCCGCCAGCGACGCCGAAGGGGGCCAGGGCTTGAGCATCGGCAGGACCGTCATGAACCCGCCGGTGTCCATCGACTGTTTCTCCCGGTAAGCCAGTGGCTTCCGCTCGCCGGCCCGATGGGTTGCGGACCCTCGGGAATACCTCATGACGGCCCCGGCGATCGCGGCCCCGATGAGGAGCAGGCCGACCGCGAACCTCGCGACGCGTCCGCTCCATCGCCTCTTGGGGGTATTCCGAGCCATGGGAGGTTCCTCACCTGCGAGCGGTCCACGGGCCATCCGGGTCGATACCGGTCTCGCACCGTCATCCGGGCCAGTATAACGCGCGCACCTCCTCGACCCGAAGTCCGCGGGCCGCGGCAAATGACACCGGTGAGTGCTCCGACACTCCCGGAGCCCGCCGAATCCCGAGTCTGTCCACCGTCGGCTACACGAACACAAACCTATTCTAATCGTGAAGTTGAAGACCAGTGCGAAAGAAATCCGGGCTGAGTCCGTATAAAATAGTGGAAGGATTCTCCGGCCTCGCGGCAGTATTGGAGTACGTGACAGGGACAGGCAGACGGGAGCGCTCCTGATGTCGATGCGAATTTCCGGGGCCGCGATTGGCGAACTCCATACGCTCTTCCGCTGGGGAGCGATGGGGACGTGGACTGACGGCCAGTTGATGACCCAGTTTCTCGCCAGCCAGGAGGGGAGCGAGGCGGCGTTCCGGGTGTTGATCCATCGGCATGGTCCGATGGTCCTGGGCGTCTGCCGGCGGATCCTGGGTGACGAGCACGCGGCGGAGGATGCGTTCCAGGCGACGTTCCTGGTCCTGGTGAAGAAGGCGGGGACGCTTCGGGATCGCGACTTGCTCACGAACTGGCTTTACGGGGTCGCCCTGCGGGTGGCCAGCAAGGAGCGAGCCCGGGGGGCGCGGCGGCGTCTCGTCGAACGACAGGCGGCCGAGTCGTCGGCGACCTCGGGAGGCGAGATCGATCAGGTTGAGCTGCGGTCGGTCATCGACGAGGAGATCCGCCGGCTGCCGGAGCGGTATCGGGTGCCCCTGGTGCTCTGTCATGTCGAGGGCCTGCGTCACGACGAGGTCGCGCAGCGACTCGGCTGCCCGGTCGGGACGGTCGAGAGCCGGTTGTCGAGGGCCCGGGAGCAATTGCGGACCCGGCTCGCCCGCCGCGGGCTGGCACCGACCGCCTCGGCAATGGGGGCGGTCTTGCAACCGCCGAAGGCCGGATTCCTGCTCCCGTCCCTCGTCGAGCCCACCGTCAAGGCGGCGATCGAGTCCTCGGCAAACCCGGCCGGGATTACCAGGGTGCTGATCGCGGGGTTATTGGATCGCGTCGGACGTCTGGCGGGCGGGCTGTTCTCGAGAGCCGGTGCGGTCGCGGCGACCCTGGTGATTGCCACAAGCCTCGTGGCCATCAGCCTGGGCGTCTTCTCGGCCGAGGGCGAGACGCCGCAGCCCAGTCCCCCGACCCCCGGTCCAGTCGAGAGCCTGGCCGTCGCGTCGTCACCGCCGGTGATTGCTGAGGATGATCCGGACCCTCCAACACGGTCGGTTTCCGCCATCGCCCGGCCGATCTCCGGCATCACCATCGACGGCCGGCTCGACGACTGGCCGAAGGACCTCAAGCCGTATCTGATCCAACATCAATACCTCGGGCCGAAGGATGGCGTCGAGTCGAAGATTATGACCCGGAACCCAGGGACCTGATTCAGAATCCTGACGCCTATTTCAAGGTGGGATACGACCGCCGGGCCGGATTGATCTACCTGGCCGTCGTGGTCCGCGACAAGGATAACGTGGTCCATCCCGCCAGCCACAAGGGACCCGACTCCAACATCTTGAAGACCGACGCCGTGGAAGTTTACGTCGACGGCACGTTTTCCAAGCGGAACGGCGAGGAGGACGGGCCACTCATGCGGCGACAATGCCCGTGCTCCAGTACGTGGGAGTACCGGGCGACGTGCCAGCCTATGGAGACCAATGGGGCGCTAACCCTTCGCTGCTCTATAGCGAGAGAACCCGGGAACGGCGCACGCAGATGAAGTATCACCGCAAGGGAGATGTCACGACCTACGAATGGGCCATCCAGGCTTACGATCACTTTCCCGAATCGGTTGACGCAACTCGTCCCGGGCAAGCGGATCGGACTCGACCTGGCCGTGGTGGACAAGGACTCCGCCAAAACTCCCCCGGCGTGGATGTACTGGGGCCCCAAATACCGGGGTTTCAAGGGCTGGGACGCCTCGAACCTCGGCGAGCTGATCCTCGCCGAAGGCCCCTGACCCAGAGACCGCCCAGGAGGATTTCGATCGTTCCGCCATTCACGGAACGGGATGTGGCAAGGCGAGGGTTTCCGAACCCATTGACAATTGTAAGAGGAATTCCTACAGTTGTCGTAGGTGCGGGAGGCTCCCGCCTTTCCAAGGCTCATATACTGGACACACGAGCATATAATTGTGTTCCCTGTGATGAGTAATCCGGACTAGCCCGCCTCTTGATCGTCCGCCAACCGAACCACTCCGAGCGGTCCGCCTCCACATGGCGACACGCGAGGGTCGTTGTCTATGCGTACCGAACCCTCCTCGCGTGGGGAAGGGCTGATGTTCGACTTTTTCTCCGAATTCTTTAGGAGTTAAAAATGGTGATCCACTCGCTCTTGCTCTCGGTGGCCAAGGGGGTCGGGAGCCTGCTCCTCGGTGGCGTCATCGTCTGGCAGGTCGCCGAGCATTCCGGCTCGACGAAGGCCCGGGCGATCGTGCACGTCTCGATGGCCGGAGTGAAGGTGACCGTAGACGACGCCTCTTACTGGGTTGAATCGATGTATGAGACGCCGATCGTCTGCGAGCTGACCCCCGGTCGCCACCTGGTTCAGATGCACCGAGACGGTCGCGTCCTCTACCGGGAGGAATTCACCGTGGACCGCGACGAAGAGATCATCCTCTCGGCCTGGGACGGATACCTCGATGGCCGGAGCCCCAAGGACCCGGAGTGAGGGCATGTTCCAAACAGCCCCTGACATCCATAAGGGGGTTGGAATACCTCAATGGGGCGATCGCGATTATCCAAGCCGTTGGAGTTGACTCATGGGACATGATGCGATCGTCTGCCGACTGAACTCTGAGTCTGCCGAGGCAAGTCTGAGGAGAGACCGAACTGGAACCACAAAGGTGTCGCTATGGGACCGAAGGCTGATCGTGCTGGTCCTGGTGGGGTTGCTCGTCCTGCTCTGGCTCCCGATCTCGGAAGGAGAGGATGCCCCGCTCCGGCTGGCGCAAGGCGGTCCGGATGCGCTGACCCTCGCCTTCGCGTTCGCCCCTGATGGGAAGTCGATCGCGACGACCCATGCGAATGGGCGGGTGGCTCTCCGGGACCTGACGAGCGGCGGGAGCATCCCGCGGCTCCTCGATGACCGCGATCACGCCTGGGCCGTCGCCTACTCGCCCGATGGTCGAACCTTGGCATTGGGCGGGGTCGAACCCGATGTCGTTCTTTGCGACCTGAGTCCGGATGGAGCGGAGCGTCGCCTGGGGATGTCCATTCGTTGGACGAGGGCTGTGGCGTTTTCCCCAGACGGCCGGACCCTGGCGGCGACCGGTCATTCTCAATCCGGGGTGATTCTTTGGGACCTGGATGCGGGGCGGGAGCAGAAGACCCTGCATGGCCACGCATCTCCCGCCATGAGCCTGGCGTTTTCTCCCGATGGTCAGTCGTTGGCCTCGGGAGGAGCCAGCGACCAGACCATCATCATCTGGAATGTGGCCACCGGGCAACCGCGATGGCGACTGAGCGGGGAGCCAGGCCCCATAACGTCGGTCGCGTACTCGCCCGACGGGAGCCTGCTGGCATCCGTCAATCTTCATGAGCAACGCGTTCGACTGTGGGACATCGGAACGGGCTGCATGATTCGTACGATCGCGGATCATTCCACGGCGATCAATTCGGTGGCCGTCTCGCCGGATGGCCGGCTGCTGGCCACGGCCAACCGAAACGGGAGCGCCGGACTCTGGAATATGGCGACCGGCTGCCGACTCGGCAATCTGGGTGCCCGATCGGCCCGGCTGACCGCAGTGGCGTTCTCGTCCGACGGTCAAACGCTGGCCGCCTGCGGCGACGACAGCGACATCCGGCTCTGGGAGCTGACCGAAGGTATTCGTGCCGGGGCCGATCCGTGATCGAGGATGCAGACGGGCTGTCGGAATCGCTACCGTTCGGCACCTGGATCACGTCTTCGCCCCTTTGCTCTCTTCTTTCTTGGCTCCGGCACTTGCGATACTTGGGCTGCACGCTGTTCCGACTCGACAAGGCTGTGGACATCGACCAAGTCTCGGGGTCGCCCTACGGCTCGTTTGTTAGCAATCAAGTCACTTCGTGATATAACGTAGCCAGTAACCCCATCGAAGTCGCTTGCCACCCGCCTGGACCAGGCATCGGCGAACTGGACACCCTGGATTGACATCAGAATGTCCACACGGGCTGGAAGGGCGCCCCATCTGATAGAAAAACCCCTCCTTGGCAAAGTCCGCCTCGGTCAGAGTCGCAAGGCGACCGGTGGGTGGTAGCTCACCCAAAACCACCTTGGGCGCAAAGCCTCTTATACCAGCCCGACGCGCCAGCGAGGGTCTTTCCCATTGTGCTGCAAGGATTTACGGTGACCCTCGCTGGCGCGTCGGGCTGGTATGGCCAGGTCTCTCGCGGGTACGATAATTCCTGCCGGTCGCCCAAGCGGTGCTCCAAACTCTCGAAGCGCCGCGAAAACCGCCTTGGCATTCTTCGGAGTGGCCTCGACCCAGACATCCAGGTCCTTCGTGTAACGCGGCTCAGTGTACTTCATCACCGCGTAGCCGCCGACCACAAGGTAACGAACCTTATGGGCGTTGAAAAGCTTCAACAGATCTCTGAAGTCGGAGTTCATCCGGTTTCATGCCTCGATCACAGCAGTAAGTCTCGACCAACTCCCAGGCTGCACGGAAGATCGCGGCGTCGCCTTGTCGTTGCCAAAACTCAATGTCGAACGAGCGATCCATCTCTTCGAGACGACCGAACCTCATCATCACGAAATCGTTGTGTTCGGGGGATGCGGTGGCCCGGGTGACTTTGGGACCGTCAACTCGCTTGCCTCTGGTTGAAGGTTCTGGGGATCTCTTGCTCATCGAAGACATCTCCTTCCTCTCCGTCGCCACTTTAACTTCAAGTCGCCGTCTCCGCGATGCGCTCGAAGAAATCCTTGAGCGGCGGGATGCAGACTTCGAGGCTGTAGTCTTCCTCGATGGTCCGACGGGCGGCTTGGCCGAGGGGGGCGAATTCGGCCGGGTCATCGAGCACTCGCAGGGCCGTCTCGGTCAGGCGATCGACGTCGAAAAGCGGCTCGACCAGGCCGTTTTCCCCAGGGCGGATCACCTCGCGCACCGGCGGGGTGTCCGAGCCGAGCACCACGCAGCCGCTGGCCATCGCATTCAGGAGCGACCACGAGAGCACGAACGGCGCGGTCAGGTAGATGTGCAGGTTACTGATGCGCAGGATGTCGGCCAGTTGCTCGGGTAGGATCCGCCCGAGGAAGAGGAACCGCGACAGGTCGTAGCTCCCCCGGCTCAGGACCCATTGCTTGAAGCTCGGCACACCGGTGTGGAGCTTGTCCCACCCGTAGTGGATCTCCTCGCCGCCGACGACGACGAAGAGCACGTCGGGTCGAGCCCGGGCGATCCGGTCGGCGGCCTTCATGAACAGGTCGAACCCCCGGATCGACTCCAATCCCCGCGAGACGAACGTGACGACGCGCGTCCCCGTGCGGGATCGATGCCTCGCCGATCCGGCGCGGAGCCGGGCCGGGGTGGTAAAGCTCCAGCTCGATCCCGTCGAAATGGACCTCGATCTTGGGGTGGAACCGCGCGGGAAAGGAGGCTTTCTGCCATTGCGTCGCCGAGTAGCCGGCCTCGCAGTCGACCAGGGTCGCCAGGGTCGGCGCGTTGATGCAGCGCGGGAAGAACGGGGCCGGCTCGGCGGGCGGCAGGTCGATCCGGTACGAGATGTCGCGATGGCTGTTCCCGAAGTAATATTCGCAATAATTGATGATCGGGCAGTCGAGCACTTCGCGGAGGAACAACGTGGGTGCGCCCCGGCCGCCATGGGCGACGACCAGCTCGGGGCGGAGCTGCGGCTTGGCCTTGATCGTGTCGTGGACCGAGCGGCATTGCTCGAGGTATTGACCGTAGATCTGGGGCCAGGGGATGCCGTCGCCGGTCTTATGCTCGGCCGTCATGGGCATCTGGTGCAGCTCGAGGGTCCGGAGCATCTCGGGCGTCGGCGTCGGACAGCTCGAAAGGCTCTGCACCAGGAAGCTGCACTGCCACCCATGCCTCTTGGTCAACTCGAGGCCGAGCCGTCCGAACTGGGCGGGGAAGGCGTCGTGGATGAACAGGATCTTCATCACCAGCCTCCCTTGGCGGCGGCCAGGGCGCCGAGCTGCTCGGCGAGACGAGGGAGGCACGCGTCCTGGCTGTATCGCTCGCGCACGAGGGCCGATGCGGCATCGCCGAGCGGCCGGTGGGCGGCCGGGTCGTCCAGCACGGCCAGGATTCGACGCGTCAGGGCATCGGCGTCCCGGGCGTCAACCAGGAGGCCCGTCTCCCCGGGCGTGATGACCTGACGGTGCGGCTCGGTGTCCGACGCCAGCACGACGCAACCGGAGGACATCGCCTCGAGCAGCGAGCGAGCGACCGGATACGCGCGGCCGGGCGCAACGTGCAGGTCGCTGGCGGCCAGGACCTCGGCCACCGTCGACGGCGGCGACGCGCCCAGGAACCAGAGCCGATGCGGATCCGCCAACGGCCGATGCGCCAGCAGGTGCGCACGAGTAATCCTTGTTGTGGAACGCGACGTCCAGCCCCCGGCGGACGATCGGGTCGCCCAGCACGACGATCAACGCATCGGGTCGGGCGCGCGAGCACGGCGTCGGCGGCGGTCAGGAACCGGTCGAATCCGCGGAGTCGCTCGAGCGACCGGGCGACGAAGCTGACGACCCGCGTCGACTCGGGAATCACGCGGCCGGCGATCGTACGAGGGCCGGTCCGCTGCGCATGCCAGGCCGATCGAGCGAACCGACGGGTGTCGATCCCGTCGTGCAGGACCAGGAACGCGTCGCGGTACTCGGCCGGGAAAAGCCCGCGCTGCCATTCGGTGGGCGTCCAGCCCAGAGCGGTTTGCTCCAGGTCCAGGAGCTCGATCGCGGCCATCGATCGCCGCCAGTGGAAGTAAGCCGGCGAGCGTCTCGGGCCCGGCCTCGTCGGCCAGGTCGTTGCGGTGGGCGTGGTAGTAATAATCCAGGAAGTTGACCACGGGGGCCGCGGGCCAGTAGACCGGTGCGAACAGGGCCGAGCCCAACCCGGCGGAACGGCCGACGATCACGTCAATGGAGCGGGGCCGGCGCTGCTCCAGGACTTCCCAGCAGCCGTAGGCGTAGCAGAGGCTGCGCTCCAGGGCGCGGGACCAGGTCACGGCCGACTCGCGCGCAACACCCCCCACGCCGAAGACCTGGACCTCCAGTCCCTGGCCGACCGACGCGGGCCAGGACTCGCGCGGATCCAGGGTGTGGCAGTAGAACGTCGACCGGTAGCCCCGGCGGCGCACCAGCCAGTCCGCCACCGCGCCCAGCCGGCCGGGAAAGCTGGGCTCTACCCAGAGCACGTTCAGCGGGTCTTGCGCCATGAGACGGTGCAGGAAAAGGATGTCGTGGTGGGTCCAACGCCACCGGGCGACGTGAGGCCCACCGAGCTAGAGCGTTTTCCGGTTGGCTTGCGCACACGCCGGAGGCGGAAGCGAAATCACCCCCCTCATCCGCCCTTCGGGCACCTTCTCCCCGGGGGGAGAAGGGAAAGGCTTCTCCCCCTCGCCCCTTGGGGAGAGGTCGGCCGACAGGCCGGGTGAGGGGGTCCGCGCGTCTGCAAGCCAACCGTAAAGCGCTCTAAGAGGCTCGGACGGAGCCTCGTCCTCCCACGGAAAACGTCGCTGGCTCACCACGCGAAGTGGGCGAACGCCTTGTTGGCGTCGGCCATCCGGTGGACGTTCTCACGACGGGTGATCGCGGCCCCTTCGCGGTTGTACGCGGCGACCAGCTCGTCGGCGAGCTTGGTGGCCATCGGCCGCCCCTTCTTCTCGCGCGCGGCCATGAGGATCCACCGGATCGACAAGGTCTGCTGCCGGTTCTTGTTGACCTGCATCGGGACCTGGTACGTGGCGCCACCGACTCGCTTGGAGCGGACCTCGATCATCGGCTTGACGTTCTCGACGGCGCGTGTGAACACGTCGATCGGGTTCTCGTTGGGGAGCCGCTTGTGGACCAGCTCCATCGCGTCGTAGAAGATCTTGATCGCCACGCTCTTCTTGCCGTCGTGCATGACGCAGTTGATGAACTTGCCGGCAAGCTTCGAGCCGAACCGGGGGTCCGGGCGGAGGTGTGACTTACTGGCGGTAAACTTCCGGGCCATAAGGGTCAGTCCCTCTCAATGCGACCGATGGGCCGCAACATTCGGATATATTGGATTGTGGATTCAGAATGTCCGATTGGCAATACGCAGAGAAGATCAGCACCCAGCGCCTGTGCCACCACTTAGCCGACAGGCGCCGACTCATTTCTTCTTGCCCGCCGGGGCGGCCTTCTTGCGGGGCGAGCCGTACTTGGAACGCGCCTGCTTCCGCTCGCCCACGCCCTGACAGTCGAGGACGCCCCGGACGATGTGGTAGCGCACACCCGGCAAGTCACGGACGCGACCGCCGCGCACGAGGACGATCGAGTGTTCCTGGAGATTGTGTCCTTCACCGCCGATGTAGGCGGTGATCTCCTTGCCGTTGGAGAGCCGGACCCGCGCCACTTTTCGGAGCGCCGAGTTGGGCTTCTTGGGCGTCATTGTCTTGACCTGGAGGCAGACGCCACGCTTGAACGGCGCGGCCTCCAGAACCGGTGCCTTGGTCTTGTACTTGACCGGCCGTCGCGGCTTTCGGACAAGCTGGTTGATCGTGGGCATAAATCCGTCGTTCCGTTTCCTTCACCTCGCGGCCGCGACGTCAGGTCCCGATCCAATCGGGTCGGCGCCACATCGCCATCGTATCGAACCGGCTCCCCGGGAATGGGGCGGGGTCGTCGCTTCGCAACGCCACCGAACGCCACCGATGGCCTGTTCGATCGTGGGATCGCCCGTCCGACGACCGAGACGAACTCGCCGCCGTTCCGATTCGACGTACGGCCTGATAGTCCGACCCGGCCGCACGCATCCCCTAGTCTGGCACGGCGCGCAGCGAGATTGAGTTCCCGAGTGCCAAAGTTCTTAAGATACCGGAAACCCCGAGGTTGTCAAGCGGTTCGCCGCGAACGAAGGCAGGCCATGCCTGCGCAATGAATGGGTTTGGCCCTGAGAATCTCGTTCGGACCGGATCGGCCGAATTGCAGCGGAGTCCTCAAGCGAGCCTGGGAATCGGCAGCATGGCCAGGGCCGAGAGGGCCGCGACCAGGGCGACGTACTGCGCGAGGATCCCCGGATCGGGCTCGTCGGCCGGCTTCTCCACGACCGTGCGCGCGGCCCCGACCACCATCAGGACCAGCAGCAGCATATTGAGCCGCTCGTCCTGGCTGATCGCCCAGGCCGTGGCGATGGCGGCGACGGCCAGCCAGCGATGCGAACGGGTCAGGCTGCGGAAGGCACGTCCGCCGTCGAGCTGCCAGATCGGTATCAGGTTGAAAAGGTTGATCAGGGCCCCGACGCTTGCCAGAGCGGCCCAGATGGGTTTGGAGGACAAGGCATAAACCGCGGCGCAGGCCACCGCCGCGCCCAAGCCCCAGATCGGGCCAGCCAGGCCGACGCGCGCGTCCTGCCTGGGATCGGTGAATCCCTGCTTCAGACGGATCATTGCCCCGAGGCCAGGTATGAACAAAGGCGCGCTGGCCTTGACGCCGTAACGCATCAGCGCGGCCACATGGCCCATCTCGTGAATGTAGATCGAGAGCACCAACCCCAGGGCGAACCAGCCGCCGAAGACCGTCCAGTACACACCGAATGTGGCGAGCATCGACCAGAACGTGCTCGCCTTGGTCAAGCCGAGCAGGACGAACTTCCCCTTGGTGAGAAGCAGGACGGCGAGGAACTTGAACTTCCAGACCGCCAGCGCCAGCGTGCCAATAACCCCCGAGATCACGCCGCCCGACCATCGCGATGCGGCTGGCGGATCGCCCGGGCTAGCGAGGGGTTTTGGTGACGAGCCCTTCGGGGCCAAGGCCTTCGCGGACGGACCGGCTTCGACCTGACGGCCCAGCCGGGTGAGCCGGTCGGCGATGACCGCATGCTGGCGGCTCTCCGGCGGCAGCAATGCGAGCGCATCGCGCCAGGAGGCCATGGCGGCGGACGGATCACCGGCGCGTTCCGCGGCCTCCGCCAACCCGGCCAGCTCCTTCAGCCGGTCGGCGTGGACCAATCGGTGACAGGATGGGCAGTTCAGGAGGTTTGCTGCGACCTCGCCGCCACACGACGGGCACCAAACCGCCGCGATCGGTGAGACGCTCGCCGATTCATGCTCCATCGTCGATCACCTCGGGGGATAGAGCGTCCGGACTCGCCTTGCCCAGGCGGAACGGCCCGTTGAATGCCAGGACTAACCGTCGATTGAGCTTCCAGGCTTCCCACAAGGCGAAGCCGAAGATCAATCCGTCGATCGGGGAGCTGAACGCCGCGTATACGGGGATCGAGTAGGCTATGACGGTCCAAAAGGCCAAGGCGAATAAGTACAGCGGGATACCAAGGCAGGCGTGCACTCCTCCTCGGGCAATTCTAATTCCTTGATGACGACGGCGGCCTTGGGTGCAGTCAACTTCTTGGAGTCGTCAACCGCCTCGGGGGCTCGAGGCGAGGCAGGCGAAGCCGGGCTCGGCTTCGTCGCGACCTTCTTGGCCTGCGCCGAGTCGTCCGCAGAAGGAGCGATCGCTTTGGCCTTGGCCCGATCGCGCTTTGAGCTTCTCGACAAACGCTTTCGCTTGTTCCTGATTCTTCGCCTGGTTTTCCTTGTCTGCTCGTACAGACGCCTCGAGAAATACAGGCAAGAGCATCGCCACAATCGCTGAATAGGTCAAAAAAAGGGCAAGAAACTGGTAGCCGAGTCCGCCGCGATTCCCCGACCCCCTACGGACGGCGCCGCCGACCATCAAGCCGACGACAACCGACACGAGACCGATGTTCCAGCCGGTCGTCCGGATGATCGCGTAATAGATGCTCGCGCCGACCGCTGCAGCCACCGACCCGAGGATCAGGGCCTTGATCACCCTGGCGAACGGCGAGCCGCCGCGGAAGGCCGCTTCGACCCCGTGGCGGCATCGGGCGCAGAAGACCTTGCCATTAAGCTCGTAATACTCGTCCGCAATCGGCCGGTGGCAGACCGTACAGGCCGGACCATCGCTCGCCGGAGTGGCGAACTCCGCCTGGTCGAACTGGAGGGCTTCACCGTCTTCCTCGGGGTGAGCCTCGTCCCCCTGCGGCGCGGAGCTATTGGGTTCGGACATTGATGCGGCCTCGCGATGATGAAGCACGACGAAGGCGACCAGCAGAATGGTCCGGCGACAATCGTCGTAGTATACCGACACCCTGTCGGGAACAAAAGCTCACAGGACGCTGTGCCAAGGATCGGGCGACCGTCAGAGCTGATGCCGCCACTCCTCCGAGACCCGGGCTTCCAGGGCGGCGACGGAATCCTGCCGACGCGGCCGGTCCGCGGTCGCTTACCGCCGCCCGCGCAAACGCCTGGGCGGTCCTGGAGGTGCAAAGCGTGGAGGGGTGGGGGCCTGCGGCCTGCGGAAGTTGGGACCCTGAACTGGATTGGTTCCGGGACCCTGGATCTCCCGCTCGATCCCCTGGCGGGTCCGGGTGTAGGCGTCGATCAGGCGGTCGAAGTCCGACTTGATTCCCGGGGTCGCCTTGAGCCTCCGGAGCTGCTGGATGACGCGATCGACGGCCTGTAACAACGAGGGCCCTTTCGAGCCGGTCAGGGCGGCGTGCTCGTCGGGTTGAAGCGGAGGGAGGCCCAGGCCGCGCGCCGCCGCCGCTTTCAATTGCTCGACACCGCGGTTGATGCGTTGCTCGCCCCGAGGGATCGAAGCAGCGTCGCTGATCTGAGAGTACCCGTCGGCGATCTCGTTGTAGGCACGGGTGAGGGCGTCGATCACTGCCCGATGTGCCTCCGGGCCGCTCACGATCGTGCTCGATCCGGTGTCGGGCTTGGGCTGGGATACCTCGGCGACCGGCACGGGCGGGGCGTTTGCCTCGGAGCTGGGCTGATCCGCGACGGGCGTCGGGTGCGGTCCAGGGCCGCCAGAGACGAAAGTATAGGCCACCCAGAAGGCGATCGCGCCGACGACCCCCCCAGCGGAGATCGCCGCGTATGTGACCCACTTGGGGCGCTCTGGTCTGACGGTCGCGGGCAGCGGGCCCTGGGTGCCCACCAGGCCGCGGCCCGCCCGAGCCGCCGGCACAGCGACCGATGCGAGTGAGGCGGCAGCTCCCCGACCGGGTCGGGCCATCGTCGCGGGAATCGATTCGGAGGAGTCGAGTTCCCACCAGTCCGCGCCCTCATCCTCATCATCGGGGATGGGGACGGCCGTCACGATCCCGCGCTCCGGCCTGTGACCAGGGGGCGGTCCCGATCGCGGCACGCTCGGGACCGACGAGTTCGACCGGGCCGGAGCCGGCTTCGGCGGACGGGCGGGGGGGGATGGCTCCAGACCCGGCGCGGCGGGGCTCGGCGCACGGCCCCAGGGCAATGGCTCCGATTCCCGCGCGGCCGCGGCCGGAGGCGATGATTGGGACGGCGTCGGGATTGTGAAGACCCCGCGGCAGGCCGTGCAACGGCCCTGCTTCCCGCCCAGTTTCGCCGCGAGTCGATAGCCGTGGCCGCAGGTGGGGCAGTTGAAGACGATCTTGTCCGGGTCCGTCGGGCGAGCGGTCCGGGGAGGTGTCGGCGATGTCCGGGGCCCCGGCGATGACGATGACGCGGCCGGCCTGCGCAGACCCGGCCGGCGTCCGGATTCCATCGGGATTCGGAAGACCTCTTTGCAGAACTTGCACCGGCCGCGCTTCCCCCAAGGCGGGTGGCAAATTGATACGTTTGACCGCACCTGGGGCAGCAGAATGAGATCTCAGACATCGGTGAACCCGCAAGTAAACGCCCACTCCGAGCGAAGCGATCCACTGGCCGGGTGGAGATTGTTATTCTACAATCTCTGCCGAGCCTTGGTGAGTCCGGGCCGAGCCTCGCTCAAGAGAATAAATGAGGTTGATGTCATGAGGGAAGCCCTGACGACGCTGGCGATCGTCCTGACCGCGACGGCGGTCAGGGCCCAGGAGAGTCTGCCGATCAAGGCGGTCGCCGCGATCAAGGACGCGACCGTGATGATCACGACGACCGACCCCGGCGACCCGGGCTCCGGCATGTCCGGCTCGGGCTTCCTGTTCCGCGTGTTTGGTAAGACCGGGTACATCGCGACCAACGATCACGTCATCAGTCCGCCGAAGGGCCTGTTCAACAACCGGCCGGCCATCAAGGTCGTGCTCCGGAGCGGGACGCGTGGAGATCGCACGCTTCCGGGGGAAGTCGTGGCGACCTCACCCGAGTCGGACCTGGCCATCGTCCGGATCACGGACGTAAATGATCGCCGCAGTTCTTGTCAGCTTCCAGGCCGCGGACACGGATTCGGCGCCGTGGCAGTCGTTCGTTTCCAAAGAGGGGCAATTCATCGTCGAGTTCCCCACGGCTCCCACGAGCAACTCGTCCAAGAACGAGAATTCGCCGGGGGGACGGATGAAGGTCATCGTGGTCGCGTGCGATACGCCCTCGGTGGTTTACATCGCGGAGAAGATCACCCTGCCGACGGCCGTCGTCAAAGGTGCCGAGCAAAACCAGCTCAACATCACCCGAGACCGGCTCGCACAGATCTACAAGGGCAAGGTCATCTCCGAGAAGCGAGTCCGTTATGAGGGGAGCCGGCCCGGCCTGGACTTCACGATCCGCGCCCAGCCGCAATGCGGGTTGATCGTCACCCTGCGGGTGCGGGAATACCTGGCGGGCCAGTCGATCTACGTCTTGATCGCAGGTGCGGCGCCGAATCGCGAGCTGCCCGCGGGCGCCGGCCGGTTCTTCGGCTCGTTCACCATCGGGACGGTGAAGAAAAAGAAGACCGGTCCCAAGGCCGAGATCGAAGGCAAGGAGATCGCCGGCTGGGGCACGGCGATCGACCCGGATGGCGACTGCAAGATCGCTCCGGATGGGAAGGCCCTGGTCGTCGAGGTCCCGGGCAAGCTCCACGACCTCAACGCCGACATCGACAAGTTCAATGCGCCCAGGGTGCTCCGCGAAGTGGAAGGGGATTTCAACATCCAGGTCAAGGTTGTCGGCGATTTCAAGCCGGGCGCCAAGTCATTGAACCCCAAGAGCGTCCCGTTCAACGGCGGCGGGATCTTCGTCTGGCGTGACTCCGATAACTACATCCGCCTCGAACGTGCCGCAATCATCCGCGGCGGTAAGCTCGAGCAGCTTCGCGGTCTTCGAGGAGCGCGAGGGTGGTTCGCGAGGTGCCCAGCACAACGGGCCCCTCACCCCTGGCACGGCCTACCTGAGGATGGAGCGCCGTGGCAGCCGCATCGCCGGCTTCGTCAGCAAGGACGGCAAGCACTGGACGGCACTCAAGCCGATCGATACCATCTGGCCCGCCGAGCTCAAGATCGGCCTCAACGCCATCAATTCGAGCGATGCACCCTTCACCGTGCGGTTCGAGGAATTCGCCATCAAAACACGGAGCGGCTCGAAGCCGTGATGACGGTAGGCCCGCCGGATGCCTGGGATCGTCCGTGGAAAAGGGCTCAGGAGTCGTTAATCGGAATCGGCTCTTGACCCTTTCTCGTGCTCGTGGATGTTCCCAAGTTTCGCAAACAACCATGCAAGCGGCCGCTGGTAGTTCTTCCATCGGCCGACCGAGCTGGTGTAAATGGGCTGGCGGACCTGCTGCGACGCTGGTCGTCCGCACCGTGCCGCCGGGTCTTGTGGAAGTCGAGGCAGGCCGGGTCCCAATCCAGGCCGCACCAGGCCACGAGCTGCCGCGACACGCCTCTCGAGGTCAGCCACCATCGCCTCGTAATCGAGCTCGAAGATCGGGACCGGAAGCACACGTTGCCAGTGGTCCATCACGCGCTGGTTCTCGACGATGCGCGAGGCGATGTGGTCGGGGTCGCAGGCCCATCGGATCTCGGCGAAGTGGGTCATCCAGCACGAGAGCGCGACGTCCCGCGGATCGCGACGGCAATGGATCAGCGTGGCCCTCGGGAACAGGGCGGCGATCAGACCCAGGTAGAGCGTGTTCTCGGGCATCTTGTCGACGACCCGGTCCGCCGAGCCGTTCAGAGTCTTCGAGCGCGTTGAGGTGCCGGCCCGCGAGGTTTCGCAGGGACTCCCGTTCGAGGTGCCGACGCAATCGAGCGGTGCATGGGCGAGACGGCCGGTCGCCATCGGGAGTGCCTCGAACGTCTCGCGCACCAGACCGCAGCTCGCCCGCTCCAAAGACGCGCGGGTGACTCGCCAGGACCTGCTCGACCAGCGTCGTGCCCGACCGCGGCATGCCGACGACGAACACCGGCCGCTCCGACGTCCGAGCCCGTCATCGCGCACTCGCTCGAAGAACTCGCGGAGTGAACGTCGCGATCAGCCGGTTGACGAACGACCGATGCGCGTCGGGGTCATAGCCCTGGCCCCGTGCCTGGAAGTCAGTCGTGTTGCAAGGCGTTGGCCTGGGCGAAGTAGCCCGGCGGCGCGGTCGAATTCGCCCCGGGCGTCGAGTGCGTGGGCCAGACCGAACAGGAGCGGCCAGCGCTGATCCGGTGAGAGATCGGGGTCCGCCAGTAGGCCCTCGATCGCGGCCCGGTCGGACTCGGTGAAGCTTGTCGCGGAGTCGGGTCGCCAGCCGGGCCCACGCGCCGGAATGGCGGGGATCGTGGCGAATCGCCTCGCGGAGCGACGCCTGTGAGTCGGCCGAGCTCGCCAAGTTCCTCCAGGACGCCCGCGAGGCCCGCGTGGGCGGCAGCCAGGCCGGGTGCGAGACGGATCGCCTCGCGGTAGCAGGCCGCGGCCTCGCTCGAGCCGGCCGAGCGTGTGCAGGACATTGCCGAGGTTGCTCCGCGCCGCCGGAAAACCCGGGCTGAGGCGGACCGCCTCCCGGCAATGGGTCAGGGCCTCCTCCGGCTCGCCCAGGTCCAGGAGCAGCTCCCCGAGGTTACTCTGGGCCTCGGCCGAGGCGGGTTCCAGCCGCACGGCGTGGCGAAACTGCTCCAGCGCGGCGACTTGTCGCCCGTTGAGCCGGAGCGCATTGCCCAGGTTGTTGCGAGCGGCCCCGAAGTCCGGGGCCAGCCGGACCGCCTCCTGGAAATGCCCGAGTGCGGCGTCGAGATCGCCCTGGGCCACGAGCGTTGACCCGAGGTTGCACAGGACCCCCGGGCTGTCCGGCTCGAGCCGCAGCGCAGCCTGGCAGCACGCGACGACGCGGTCGATCTGTCCGAGCGCACCAGTAAGCCTCGGCGAGGTTGGCGTGAAAGGTTGCCTCGGTCGGCCGGAGGGAGACCGCCCGGCCGATCAGCGCGACAGCCCGGCCGGCATCCCCTCGCTGAAGGGCGACCAGGCCCAGGAGGTGGAGGGCATCGGGCTCGTCCGGATCCTCGGCCAGCGCCGCCTCGTAGGTCCGTCGCGGCCCGATCCAGGTCGCCCCGCTCGTGGTGCTCCAGTGCCTCGCTCAGGTTGACGGGCATGGTTCTCGATGATCCGGAAGGGACGGGACACTTCGCGCGAACTCCGTCTCATCGTACTCTGGGCCTTCCGTCCGTCAGTCGACAACTCAGATGGCTGAGGTTTTGACCAATCGGCTGGTTGGCCGGTAAAATCAGATGGCATCGCCAGGCTGACCGAGAACGGATCGACCCAGGGACAATCAGAACGAGGGAGGGCCGGACGACGTGGTTCCCGCGAAAGACTTCAAGCGCCGGATGGTTGTCGAGATCGACGGCACGCCGCACATCATCGAGCACATCCAGGTCCAGACCCCTTCGGCCCGAGGCGCGGCCACGCTCTACAAGATCAAGGCCCGCAACCTCAAGACGCAGGACCGGGTCGAGAAGAGCTACCGCGGCACCGACGCGCTCAACGAGTCGAGCTTCGAGCGCCGGGCGATCCAGTACCTCTACCGCGACGCCGACGAGCTCCACTTCATGGATGCGGAGAACTTCAACCAGTTCTCGATCTCGGCCGAGGAGCTGCGCGACCAGGTGCCGTTCATGACCGAGAACATGGAGGGGATCCAGTCGCTGGTCGTCAACGAGGAGGTGATCGGGATCGAGCTGCCGGACACGGTCGAGCTGCCGATCGTCGAGACGGCGCCCGGGGTCCGAGGCAACTCGGCGACCGGCCGCACCAAGCCGGCCACCCTCTCCAGCGGGTTCGTCGTCCAGGTCCCGGAACACCTCGACCCGGGCGTGACCATCCGCGTCGATACCCGGACAGGCGAGTACCTCGGACGGGCGGGGTGAGAGGCGATTCCAGAACCAAAGTTCAAGACGATCGATCCAGGTGGATGTTCAGGAGGCAAAACATTGGACTCCCAAGACGCTACTCGAAGAACACCGCCGTTACCTCGAGCGTGTCGTCCGAGAGGGAGAAATCACTCACCAACTCTCGGAAACAGCCTGGGATGTCCTCATGGACATGCTGGACATCCTGGGTCCGGACCTCGAGATTCCTGACGCCATCACTGGAGTGGATGGGAAACTCTTCTACACCTGGAAGCGGGATGCTCACTATCTTGAGCTCGAGATGTTACCAGACGGCACGGGCGAATTCTTCTTCCGCAATAGCAAGAGCGGGGATATCTGGAGCGAAGATTTTCGGCTCGGTCAGCCACTACCCCTGAAAGCACTCACCAAGCTAAGGCTATTCCAACCGGCTTTCAGGAGCACCGGGCAGTGATCCCTGATACGAATGGAGAGGTCAACAGCGGACTTGACCCCAGGAAATGAGGGTGACCCACTTCCACCGGGCGAATGGGTGATCCGAGTTGCAAAGACCTCGAAGTATGGGTTCAGCGCTCATCAATCCGCATTCGAGCTCTCATCGAAAGACAAGGAAGCAGTCGTACCGAGGCTCTCCGTCTGGGCCGAGAAGTTGACGGATGATGAACAAGCATGGCGGTTGACCGGTAGTCGAACTGCCAACGACGCCATCCTTCGCCTCAACGTCGACGTTATCCGCTCTTTGATTCCAACTCCCAGAGACCCTCCACCTCCTCACTTGGAGCTTGAGTGGGAGCCTTTGATGGTCGAAGAGCCAGGAAGAGGGTTGGTTCCAGATCCAAGGCCGGGCGCCATCGGGCATGCCGGGATTCGCCACCTCAAAGGTGGGACCAAAGAGCAGTACCAGAGCCTGCGTATTCAACTGGCCGAGATGGCAGAGGTGCGTCGATTACCCGAGGACTTGCTCCGACAGGGAGTCACCTAAATCAATTGTCGAAATACACCATGTCTCCGTCTTCTCAGCGTTTGAGGCGGCCCGCTCTTCGGTGAGCACGCTCTCAAGGTTATTGAGAAAATCATTCACAGTCGCAGTCGAGTGGCTGGGGCGGGACTGATAGAACGGTTTCGGAGTCCCAAAGCAGTCTTCCAACCCCGGAATGAGCTGGACACACTCTCCCCGAAGGAGTGGAATCTGGGAAACCAAGGAATGCAGTTGTTGAAGTGGCAGAGCCCTGAATGTCCTCAGCCCAGTCACCAGGTCAATTAGCTGTTGACACTTTGCCCGCAGCGTTCCGAGAACTTCCGTGATCTTGGGGTGCAGGGTAGCTGGGGCATGCGATGCAGATTGTTCGAGACTCGCCAAGGCCTCAAGCAAATCGTCGGCTGTCTTCTGAAGAAAACTGTTGAAAACATCTCCACAAACCACACCGATCGAGATCCCGTTCAAGAGCAGGGAATCCAGGGAGAGAGCCACACGATAGATGGCTGCCTGAACCTCCGGGAAATTATCGTGGCACACATTCATGCTCATTACATCTCTAATGATGTGCGGATTAATGAATGACCAGGTTCTGCACACCCGCATTCTGGAGATTCAATCCGGCACGACGGCGTACTCGCGGCGGCCCTTGCGGACGACGATGCGGGGCGAGAGCACCTCGCGGGTTCGCCGGAGCAGCCAGTGGCCGCAGGGGACCAGGAGCGGCCGGACCAGCGTCGCGTCGATGAGGATGCCGACCACCAGGGCGAAGCCAAGCTGGCGGAGCGAGCCCAGCGGGCTGAACAGGAACGACGCGAAGCTGGTGGCCGTGATCGCCGCGGCCGACGTGATCAGGCCGCCGGTCTGCCCGATCGCCCGGACGATCCCGCGACGGAGTCCGCGCCGCTGCGATTCCTCGTTGAGCCGGGTCATCAGGAAGACGTTGTAGTCGACCCCGACGGCGACCAGCAGCACGAAGAGGAAATACGGTACCTTCCAGTCGAGTCCCTGGGCGCCCAGGATGGTGACGAAGACCAGGTGCGTCGTCCCGAGCGCGAAGGCGTAGGTCAGGACCATGGTCGCCACCAGGTTGAAGCAGGCCAGCGGGTCCCGCAAGGCCACGAGCAACACCAGGAACACGCCGATCGGGACGATGAACCAGCTCTGCACCTGGTCGGCGCGGGTCAGCTCGCGGATGTCGGCCGATTCGGCGTTGGCGCCGGCGACCCGGGCGGTGACCTGGATCCCGTCGTACTCGCCGAGGAAGTCGTTCAGGCGCCGGCGCAGGGTCAGGACCTGGTTCATCGCGTCGTTGGAGAAGATCCGGTCGGACTGGGTCAGGTCGATCCTGCGCGGTGGCCGTCGGGCGTGATGTAGGCGGCGAAGCTCTTGAGCAGCTCGGGATGCTCGTGCACGGTCTGCTCGTCGATGAGGAGCCGGTCCAGGGCGCGGCGGCCGACCGGATCGGTCAGGATCTCGGTGACCTCGCGGTGCGCGCGGCCGGCGCCCTCGGCGATCTGCGAGGCGCCCTCGGCGGCGCGGGTCAATTCGCGGAGCAAGACCTCCTGCGGGCTCTCGACCTTCGGCTTGTCGGCTCCCTTCGGCTTGTCGGGCTCAGGGACGGGGACCAGAGACCTCAACGCGTCGGCCATCGAGGGCGCGGACTTCGCACCGCCGGCCTTCGAGGACGGCGCGGGCTTCGCAGCCGCGGCACCCTTGGTCTTCGATTGAGGCGCGGACTGCTGGCTCATGGCCTCGAAGGCGCTGCTCAGCGCCGGCAGGTTCCAGGCCGATGGGATGCCCTGACTCCATTGAAGGACGGCCGACGCCTGTTTCAATCCCGAGGCCAATGCCTTGCCGCGCGACTGCAACTGGGCCCGGGCCACCGCCGGGTCGGACCGGGGTGGCGGGCCCTCGGCGGGTTTCCCCGTCAGCGGCAGCCCGGTCGCCTCCTCCAGCCAGATGGCGGCGCGCAGCTTGGCCGCGCCCTCGGTGAGGCCCTTGCTGAGCTGCTCGGCCCCGCCCGCGAGGAGCTGGAAACCCGCGTTCACCTCGCCCAGCCGCGACGTCAACCGAGCGCGCGACAGCGGCTGCGGACTCCCCAGCGGCTGGGTCGCCGACCGCACCTCCGCGAGCCGGCGCTGGTGCGACAGGAGCCGGCTCACGTCGTCGATCAGCGCCAGGCCCTCCGACGTGCGAAAGTCGGTGTTCGACTCCAGCACGACCGTCAAGGGGGCCAGCATCCCCGGGTCGAACTTCGAGGCGACCAGCCCGAAATCCTGGACAGACTGGGTCTTCCTCGGCAGCTCGGTCATCAGGTCCTGGATGAACTCGGTCCTCAGCGCCAGCAGGGAGAGCGGGAGCATGGCCAGGATCGTGAACAGCCAGCTCCGCAACGGCCGGGCCATCGCCGCGGCGCCCAGCTTGTCCCAGAGTTCGGTCGAGCTGCCGGCCAGGCCGTCGAAGGCGCGCGGGTGGATCCGCGCCAGCAGGATCAGCAGCGCCGGAGTCAGGCTCAGGGTCGCCAGCAGCGCCAGGCCGAGCCCTAACGCCACGCTCGGCCCCGTGCTCGAGAAGAGCTTGAACTGGGTCGTCCCCATCAGGAGCAAGCCGATGATGATGGTGCCGGCGCTGGTCACCAGCGGCGTGAACGATCGGGCCAGCGTCGCCCGCATCGAGCCGACCGGATTGTTCCGGTTGAGCTGCTCGGCGAACCGCCAGGAGAGGAACAGGCAGAAGTCGGTCCCGGTGCCGAACAGGATGGCGATCAGGAACAGCTCGACCAGCGACGAGACGTCCCACCCGGCCAGGATCATCCAGGCCAGGAGCCCGCGGCGATCACCACGCTGATGCCGATCGTCGCCAGCGGCACCAGGGCCAGCCAGAACGATCGGTAGACGAACCACAGGACGATCATCAGCAAGAAGACCGTCACGACGGCGGCACGGTCGAGGGACGTCTTGACGTTGGCCATGTAGTCGCGCCCGATCACGGCGTCGCCCGTCCATCGGACTTCGAGTCCGGCGGGGACCTTCATCTCGGCGTCCTGGGCCTGTTGCTGGATCCAGGCGACCGCCTCGTGCGTCGCCGGCGCGACGAACGATGAGGCCGAGCGACACGGCCACCAGCGCGACCGTGCCATCGGGACTGACCAGTCGCTGGGCGATCTCGGGGATCGATGCCGGCCCGATCACGCGGAGCAGCTCCCGCGGGACGCCCGGCGGACTCGAACCGTTGGGACAATCGCAGGGCGAATTGCTTGTCGGCGTCCGTCAGCCCGCCCGGCCGGTGCAGCACCGCCACGACCATCGACTCATACGCCTGGTCGGGCCAGCACTGCCTGACCAGTTCCGCCGCGCGGCGGCTCTCCGCGCCGGAGGCCAGCATCCGCGCCTGGCCCTCGGCCGCCAGCCGGGTCAGATCGGGGGAGAACACGCCGACGACCACGGCGGCCACCAGCCAGATGGCCACAATCCAGCCGGGATTGCGACACACAATCGTCCGAACGGCGTCCAGCGACATCTCTCCAGCACTCCCGGGACCGGCGCGCCCGGATCGCGATGGATCTGGGCCAGCACCCTGAAAACCTTCAAGGATCAACTCAGGGGCCTCATGCTCGTTCTCCCGGGCCCTCGGCCACAGGTCGAACGCGATATCCGGTCCCCGTCCAAACCTACGAAGCAGCCTGCCCTCCTCGCGTCCCGTTATCGCATCTCCAGGGCTCAGGATAATCTGGGCAGTTTGGTCAAAATGATCCGAACCAATGACTCTCTACTATATAAACCATTCTCTCCCGAGATCAAGCCGACCGACATCTCGCTGGCGAGCGCTCATCTGTCAACAGGACACGGTAAAGTCCCTGGGATCCTCGATACAAGTCGCGTGCCGTCGCAACGTCGGATAGCCGGAATCCAAGAATTGCCCGGATCGCTAGAGATCGCGACAGATTCACGCGAGTGAGTCGTCTCGTAGCAACCGCCGCCCATGCGTCAGCGTCGGAAGGCGAACGGGGCCAGTGCCGGGTGGCCGATATCGCGCGAGCATTGTCCGATGATATTATCATAAGCAGCGCGCATCTGCTCGGCGGCATCTTCCGGGGCCATGCCCCCAATTCCCGTACAAAGGCCGGGGACAGCGAGGCTGCGGATGGCGCTAGGCCGTCGGCGTTGTGCCGGAGGACGGCGACCAGGGCCGCTCGCATGGCCAGGTAGGCGTTGAGGCTGTCGGTGACACGGCTCGGGACGCGCATTGTCGGGGCCGCCACGACGAACGGGAACCGTCGGCCGGGTATCTCGACGATCAGTGCCATGCCCACCGGCAACTCGCCCAGGAAATGCTCGGCGATGGCCGCCATGATCGACCGTTGAGCCGCGCCGTGATGAAAGTCATCGATCGATTTGTCGATGCCACCGCTCATGTCGCCGAAACTGTTGGCCGGGCTGACGATGGCGTCGCAGTTCAGGTCCAGCAGGTTGCCCTCCGCGACTTCGACCGCAGGTGATGTCGTGAAAGGCCCGCGCGAGGGCTTCGGCAACTGCGCCATTCGCGTCGACCAGACTGAGCCGAAGTTCTGCGCGTGTCGCGAAGGTGCCGAAGGGTTTGAGTGTCTTCATACGCCATCGGCGTGCCTTGGCCATCATGGCATCGAGCATCGCGCATAAGTCCTTCCCGAGAGCCGGAAGGAATCGCGGAGACTCATTGATCGCGGCCTCTCGCATCATGATCGTCAGTCTCGGTGGTGTAAATCTCACCGGGCCGTATCATCAGTACGAGTTCTCCCTCGCCCAGTCGCCTCGCGCCTTTCGAGCGAGCATGGCCCACGCTTGGTGCTCTCGGTTGTCCTCTTCGACCTCCATCGATTGCTGCATCCGACGATAGACATCGGCGCGCATCAGAATATAAGTGATCCCGGTCTGTGGATCGGCCAACGTAATGGGTAGGTCGCCGGCCTCGACTGCGGCTTGACGCTGTTCCGGTGTTATCGCTGTCATGAAACCTCCCGCCGGGCTTACCCTACTCAACTCCGACCGCACTTGTTCTCAGGGGACGCTCGGCTCCATCGCGACGCCTGTAACCACCACCCAGCTTATCGCGCGATGCCAAGTCGGAGAAGTGCAGGTCGATATCGCCGCAGACAGCTACCGTAACCGAGACAAGCGGCGCAACTCCGTGGTCGGCCGAGTCTCTACGAACACCGAGGCCGACGGCCGGTCATCGAAGAGCCCGGCATTGACAGTGACTTGCTCGTACCACCAATTCCCGCTGTCGATGCAACAAAACCGCTCGTTGAAGACGACCCGCACCCACTGCCCGCGCCGCACGATGATCTTGCGGCCTACGTCCACAAACTGCACGACGAGGGTTTCGAAGCCCAATTCGATGTCGAGTTCTTCGGCACCCAGCGCAATCGAGACAGACCCGATTCGGAAGACTTTGTCCGCCGGTAATCGCTCGGATTCCCGGCGAGCCGGCTGCGCAGAAGGCGTTCGCCTCGTTCCAGTGCGACTCGGTCAACCAAAATCTCTCGCGTCCAGCGCCTGAGTAGATCGTCCGGAATCGTGAGGGCGTTGGGGACCGAATTCCGGATGCGGGCGCCCTGTCCACCGCGGGATGACTTGGTCCATTCGACCTTGATCACTTGCAGACAGGACTGCAACACCCATCGTCGTGAAGCCATTCGATTCGAGTTCGGTGCCCTGCTCAACGGCCTGATTTCGTATTGGATTCCGCCGTATGATCTCGGCTCTCAATGGCCGGTTGATCCGAACGCCACGGGTGATAGGAATTGCAGAAGTCGATCCGCTCGCCGATGCTCGGGTGGGAGGCGCGAAAGATCTGTGTAGAACAGGCCGGGGCGGGGATTGCCCAGGTTCTCCGACTGCATCTTGACGAACGCCATGGCGCCGGAATGGTTGGCGTGGGTCAATTCCAGGGCGAACTGGTCGGCCTCGTGCTCCTGGTAACGGCTGTAGGCCATGGCCACCGGGCCCAGGACCAGGGAGGTGACTTCGATCAGCATGAGTATCAGTGGCACCGAGGCGACGTCGGAGAGCCGGTCGAAGCCGAGTCGGCCGGAGAACCGCGCGATCAGCCAACGACCCATCGCGGTCCACGAAGAAGAGCCCGGCGAGGATCACCAGCGAGCCGAGCAGGATCGAACGCACCACGTGGCCCAGCACGTAATGACCCATCTCGTGACCCATCACCACGAGCACCTCGGGCTCGTCGAGCTTGGCGAGCAAGGTATCCCACAGGACGATTCGCTTGGTGCTGAAGACGCCAGTGACATAGGCGTTGACGGCCTTGGTGTCGACGCTCTTCTCGACCTCGAAGACCCGGCTCCCGCTGATCCCCGCCCGGTCGGCCAGGGCGAGGATCGACCGCTCCAGCGCCTTGTCCTTCATCGGCCCGAACGTGTTAAAGAGCGGATCGATCCAGATCGGCTCCAGCAGCATCGTCGCGAACAGGAACGGCACCGAGAGCAGCCCCGTGTAGAGCCACCACCGGCGCGGGCTCCGGGCCAGGAGAAGATAGGGCACCCAGGTCAAGGCGAACCCGACCACCATCTCCACGGTCAGCCGGGTCGCCGCAGTCCCGGAACCACTTGGCGAGGGTCTGGTTCGAGAGCCCATAGTCATGCAGACGGACGTACCCCAGATAGAACGACAGCGGGAGATCGATCACGAAGACGACCGCGAGGTACATCACCACATAGAGGCCGACGGTGAAGAACCAGATTCGCCCCATCCGCTGCGCCCAGGTCCGCAGCCGCGCCGACGCACCCGAGAAGGCCAGCGTCCCGGTCAAGAGGATCGCCCAGACCCGGTTGAGTACCCAGAGCCGGTTCCCGCTGTGATAAAACGCCATCGCCTTCGCGCTCGGCTCCGGCACGGCGACGGGTCGCGACTCGTCCGGCGCCGCCGTCGGCGGTCGCACCGAGTTCTCGGATGGCACGGGACTGCCCCCGGGCGGCTGAGCGACGGCCGTTCCAGCCCCGAGGACCAACACACTGAAGACGATGATGAACGACTTCTGGATTTCGATCATATAACGATCACGCCGGCTCGCATTCCGAGCCCATCATCCTCCATCAGCCGAGCCTTCGCGTTCTTCTTCGCGACTTGAAGAAACGCCGCCTGCTCTCGCCGGCCACTCTTCGTCCAGCAACCGCTCGTATAGCTCGGCACGGACGAGAACATACATGCGGATGCGTCTCCGGGTCCGTCAATCGAACTGGGGGGTCGCCCGCTTCCTCGACGGCCTGTTTCAATTCGGAGGTCAGTGTACCCATTTAATCCTCCTCGTTCGGTCAGGACGCACGACGACGATCAATTCACCCCTTGTCCGCGTATCGGCCATTATAGCCTCCCGAATCATCCGCAGACGATCCCTCTCCGCCATCGGACCAGGAGGGACGCTCAGACGATCCGGTGCGTCGGCCGCTCGCCGTCTTCGGACTCGGGCTCCGCCGGCGGACTGGGCTCGATGATGGGCTTGTAGTAGAAGTAGGCGGCGATCGAGCGCCAGGCCGAAGACCGCGGTGAGACCCCAGCCCAGGTAGGCCAGGTACCGGGTGCGCGTCACCTCCTGCAAGAGCTCCTGGACGGCCTTGCCATCCTTGGATTCGAGCCAGGGGGCCAGCTCATCGAGCTTGCGCTGCTTCTCGTCGTTGGATTCTCTGAGGCTGGCGAGTTCCTTGAAGAGCTTGGAAGCCGCCTTCGCATCTTTCTCGTACTGGTCGGCCTTCTTGCGAGCCTCCTCGAGCTTGGTGGCCTGCTCGGCCGAATAGGCCTCGAGGTCCTTGGCCCGGCCGCCGAGGGTCTCGGTGATCGAGCGCTGGATCTTGAGCTGTTCCTCGGCCTCATCGCGGTCCTTGGCGGCCTTGTTATACTGCTCGATGAACTCGGCCGGCTTGTCGCCGCCGACTTTCTGGAGCAGGGTGTCGATGGCCAGGCGCTGGCTGTCGCCGAGTTGCTCGACCGATCGGGCCAGGGCCAGGAAGGAATCGTTTTGCTCCTGGATCCGCGCCTGGATCTGGTAGAGCCACATGGCCAGCACGACGGCCAGCACGCCGAGGAACGTGCCGAGCATGGTGAAGACCGTGGCGATCTGGATCTTCTCGGCCGGGGATGCGACGTGCGATTGTGCGGGTCGGGTGAGCATCTTGATGAGCTCCGCCTCGAGGCGGGGTGAGAGCGACCCGCCCCCGCCGCCTTCGGGGTTGGGTAGTTTTTCCAGGTCGTTGGCCAGCCGCGCCAGCGCGACCCGGTCGGACCGGTCGGCCGTCAGGAAATAGCCGCCGACCTGCACCAGGCCGCCGTCGCGCCACTGGAAGAAGCCGCGCGACTGGTTGATCGGGTTGACCACGTAGGCGACCTGGAGCGGCTGAGCGAAGAAATTCTGGTGGATGAACAGGTCGTGGTGCGAGAGGAAGATCCCGAAGCTCGGATGGGTGTGATACCAGCCGACGATGTCGCAATCGGGGTGAAGCCGGTCGCGCTCGCGGGTGATCTCCTCCCAGGAGTCGTGGGTGTACGTGAAGCTGGCCTGGGTGTTGGCGTAGTGCTTGGCCTCCAGCGCCTGGGTGATCCAGACGAAGGGCTGCCCGGTGGCCGGGTCGAGGCACTCCTTGCCCAGGAGGATTCCCCCGAGCTCGACCGACGTGTCGCTGAGGGCGTGGCGCTCGATGGCGTCGGCGGTCCGACGGTCGAGGAAGATCGGCAGATCGATCGGGCCCGGGACCTCGTAGGCCACGCAGGCGAACTTCCGGTCGCGGTCGGGTCGCTGGCGGCGCTCGGGCTCGCGGACCTTCATCTCACCGAAAACGATGTCATCCCCGCTCACCGGCTGTGTCCTCTCGCCCCATCCGAATCCCATCGCCGCGGTCGGCAGCCAGCAGGAAGAACCCGGAACCGGCCGGGCCGTCGACCCGCACGATATCGTAAGGCGGGATGCCGACGCGGCATAGCGGCTCCTCCGCCATCGGCGAGGATTCCTCCACCGCGCTGGTGAATACCGGGAGGGCCGGCTGGCGGCAGCTCGCGCAAACGGCCTCCGCCGCGCGGACCTTCACTCGGGGCCTCATCACCTCGCCTCGCCACGCGCACCGCGGGCATTCGATCGCCACGACCAACTCGCGGTCCAGGACCAGTTGCAGCGGCCCCTCGACGTGTGCCCCGGCCGCTTGAAGCAGCTCCGACACCGTCGATTGGTGTCCCCAGCGCCAGCTCGACGGGCTCCGGATAGGTCTCATGGCTGAGACAGTCGTCCCGACGCGGCAGCCGCGTCGAATAGAACTGGTTGGCCACCCCGTTGAAGACCAGCGCGCTGCCCGCCGCCACCGGCAGGCCGTGCAGCAGCTTCAACGCCTCCTGAACCTGCAACGCGGCCATCATCGAGGCGATCGTCGGCGCCGTCGGCACCTTGCCCGCCACGATCTCCTCGCGGCGGAGCAGCGGGACAGCTATACCGCAGGTTCAGAAGCTGATAGTCCCGCGCCGTCATCGTGCACTCATAGCAAGCCGAGTCCGGGGGCACGAAGACCTTGACGACGCCCTGAATCTCCTGGATGCCCGCGTCGATCCACGGCGTGCCGACCTTCCAGCATTGCCGGTTCACCCAGAGCCGGGCCTCGCGGTTATCCAGGCAGCCGATGACCAGGTCGACGTCGGCGAACAGTCCCAGGCCCACGTCGGTGATCACGTCGCCGTGAATCGGGACGATCGCGATCTCGGGGTTCAACTCGCGGGCGCGACGGGCGGCGACCTCCGCCTTGGGTTGGCCGCCATCGTCGGACCGGAACAACACCGACCGCGACAGGTTCGACGGCTCGACCTCGTCCAGGTCGATCAGGTGGATCGTCCCCAGACCCACCAGTGCCAGGTTCTTCACCACTTCGTTGCCCAGGGCCCCCGCGCCGACGACCAGCACCCGCGCCGCGCGGAGCCGCTCTTGCCGCCACCAGGAGATCAGTCGCAGCCGGCTGTACCGGTCCAGGTCGTCGATGACCAGGAACTCGGAATCGGAGGCCGACGATCGTTGGAGGGCTTGGGAGTCGCGTGGGGTTCCTGCGTGCCCGGCCCCTGGGTTGTGTTGTCCATACTTCCGACGGAACCGGCCGCGGAAGGCCGGTCTTGGATCGTCTGCGGTGGATCATCCATCGTCGCGATCCTCGCGGAAGCTGACCTCATTCGATGAAAACAATGTCGTCGCTCGCTGGCCGAGCGGGCTGGGGACGGGGCTCGGCGGGGGATGCGGAGCGATCATCCAGGATCAAGACCCCGTCATCCCGATCGCTTTCGAGCCGGGTCGGAACCGGCCTCGGCCGCCACCAGGGCTTGCAGCTCAGGATTCGAAGGCACGCGTACGCGCGCCCTCGACCGGTCGGGGATTGCCCCGGCTCGGGCGTCGACGCGGCGCCGAAGACCCGGCCATACCGTTCGACGAATTTTCGGACCCGTGCGACCGGCGGCATCCACGACGGACGCCGACCCGTCCTTGGACGACCTGGTCGATCCGTTTGCCCCGGCCGCGGATGAGGGCAGAGAACCACCACCCGCCGGCGGTTCCACGCGTCCCAGCGCCGCCCGCAGGTCCCGGAGCGGTCGGGGATCGGTCGGGAACAGGATCGCCGTCTGACTGGCAACCCAGAGCGCGGAATCGCGGTTGTACGGGCTCCGGATGTCGTAATTGTGATACCGCAGCATGTCCCAGAGCATGATACACAACTCGTCGAGCTGCACGCTGGGCACCCAGTGCGTCCCATATCCGCCCAGGCACACCATGCCGATCTCCGAGATGTTCGGATGATAGATCGGCGTCAGCCAGCGGAGTTCCGGCATGGTCCGCGGATAGGACGAACCCAGCTTGATCTCGACGTGGTGCTTCTCGAGAACCTTGACCTTGCCGTGGTCACGCCATAACCCTTTACCTTGAAAAAGGATACGGTAGTGATTCGGCGGGTCGCCGTGGGGGGTGAAGCGAAAGACCGAACTCTCCGATTCGGAGCCGCTCCAGCGCCGCCAGATCATTGCGGAGCCGGCGCATTCGAGGGGATTCGTACATGGTCGTGCGTCGCCCCAGGTCGAAGCGAGGGCTTGTGGGGTTGTCTCTTCCCGAGCCGGCGGGGATGAGCTCCCGATCGCGCAATGCCACGGCCGAGCGGTTCGCTCTCGTCCGGGCAGAGCACAGCGACGGTCCCGACCTGTCGGCTCAAGTCGATCCGGCTACAACCTCGGGATAAACGATCAGGTGGTCGCCGTTCTGGATCCCGGCCTCGACCAGCGTCCAGCTCTCGAGGAGTTGACGGCCCCCTTCCTTATGGTCCAGGGCGTAACTCATCGGTTGCCCATCCGGGCTGGTCGCGGGCAGGCTCATCTTGGTGATGATGTTCGGGATGATCCGGCTCACAGGCACGCTGAAGGCGATTACCGCCTTGACCGATTTGGCCCCGGTTTGATCCAGGAAAGTCACCTGGATTCCACTGGGATCGGCATTTCCGCCATATGACATGGTCAGGATACCTCCTCAGCATACCATTCGGACGCCGTCCCGAATTATTGGGATACTCGCCCTTTTTCGAGTACCCCGCATGCGCTGACAGCCTCCTCTCGAAGACCCTACCAACAGGATAACGCCATTCGCGTCCGTCTGAAACAGGTTGCTCGCGAAATTCGCTGCGCAGCCGGGTTTCTCGACGGCCCCGTTTTCCGTGTGGATCGAGAGTCGGTCGTCTTAAGTTGTTGTCCAACTTCGGATTTGGTTTTCGCCCCGAAGTATCCCCAGGGCGTTGCCCGAGCGGATCGGTTTCGGCCCCTCGGAGGCAACGAGCCGCGTCGCTGATTCCCAGCGTCTCATTGTCATCTCAACTCCTGGGTTGACCCATCTAAACGACTTTGCGGAACACCGTCACCCCCAGGATGCCGATGACCGCAAACACCACCAGGAAAATGAAGAACAGAACTTTCGCGATATCCTCAGACCCCTGCGCGATTCCACCGAACCCGAACAGGCCGCGATGGCGGCGATCACCAGGAAGATCAAGGCCCACTTGAGCAGCGACATGGTTATTCTCCTTCTCGATCGAAGACCGAGGGATTGCTGGAACCCGTGCGTGTCGAACTTCTTGCGGCCGGCTACCTGATCGACCGGCCCTCGATCAATTAGAACGCAAATCGAGTGCCAGCTCCGTGGGTCCCTGGGCATTAGCGGCTCTAACCCAAGTTCGAGCGGGTTGAGGAGGTAAATTGCTGGGACCAAGCCGAAGGCTAATGTCCAACGACCAATGGTCCAAGGACTAAGATCCGATCTCAGTAGGGTGGGTGAAATCCACCGATCTTCTGTGAATGTAAGCACTTGGTGGATTTCATCCACCCTACAAAGCAGCCCAGCCTGAGCGCCGGACTTCAGAGACTGATGACCGAGGACAGATGGCTAATGACCAGCCCGCGCCTGGACCAGCCAGTGCTCGGCCTCCAGGCGGTAGTATTCCGACGCGCCGACGTCGGAAGAGCGGCCGAAACCCAGTTTCCGGACCTTCCTGATCAACTCCTCGAGCTTCTTCATCCGGGCGAGGTGCTCCTCAAGGGCGACGATCCGGTCGGCCGGCTTTTGGGATAGGTCGCGGTGGGCGTCCAGGACGAGGCGCGACCAGACGTAGACCTGATAGGAGTCGATCCGGGCCTGCTGGTAATAGGACCAGGTGATCTCATACTGCTTGACGGCCGCCTGGTATCGGGCCTCGGCCAGCGGCGAGGGCTTGGGCGGGTCGTCGGGCGCGGCCGGTGCGATCGACAGGCCGGCCAGCACGAAAGCAGAGGAACACAAACCGGCTTCTTCGGGGCGACGGCATGGGGACGACTCCATTTCCCAGGATTGAGCCTCTTGAGGTGAGTCAGGGAAGTTGAGAGGGAAGGGACGGGAGGAAGATGCCTCCCGGGTCTACTCGGTCACGCCGACTTTACCGTTGCACCCATAGATCGAGCACGCGCCGATGTATTCCCAGCAATCGCGGTGGTGGGGCGTATTGCAGGCCGCACAGACGATCACCGCGCCGGCAAGAATCGGCTCGCCGCAGACCTTGCAGATCGGCGGGCCCGAGTCCTCCTGCCAGGCGTCCGGCTCGGTCGACGATCGCGATCCCCTGATTCATGCGCAGTAACACGCCATCAAGCAGCCCATCGTGGATCACCAGGGCTTCGCGAACGGCGGAGGCCAGGGCTTCGACGCTCTGGCCAAGGTTGCGGTCGATCTGCACGAGCAGGCGTTCGGGATTGATCGAGAGCAGGATCCCGCCGGGATGGACCATCTTCTGAAGGTTGCCGATCGAGCCGCGGACCCTCGGGTCCAGGAAGTCGCGGGCCATCTCGAGGTCGTTGGCCTGGACGAGGTAGCCGCGGTCGAACGTGGGGTCGCCGATCCGGACCAGTCGGGTACCCCTGGGCGCCTGGGGCGGGGCAGGGCGGGCGACGGGGGCCAGCTCGAGTCGGAACGGGATGCCGCGGCCGAATCGCGTGACGACCCGCGTCCTCGGGATCTGGGCCGGTTGGCCGGTGACGGTGGGCGCCAGGCCCACCCGGATCGTGGACCCATTGTGGTTGAAGCTCACGGTGGGCGGGTCCGAGAGGCCCCGGCTCTCGTATCGGCCATGATAGAGTGCGGCGAGATGGCGGTAAGCCCGATACCGCGTCCCGCTCATCCAGGCGCTGAACGTCGAGAGCAGCCGGATGAACAGATAGAGCAACAGGACGATCAGACCGAGGATAACCAGTTCCATGGGTCGGCGAACCCGCCCTTTCGGTTTCGTCCCGGCATGCCGAGAGCGCGTCCGAGCGATCCGCGAGGATCGCGCCGGCACCGCGTCTCGATGCGGCCGTCCCCTATAGTCTACGGTGTCCCTGGCGGCGCGGGCAACGATCCGCTGGCCGCGGGTTGGCCGACATCGACGACCAGAGCGGCCACGAAGCCCGGCCGCGGCGCGGCCTCCCAGAGCATCCACCGGTCAACTCGGGACGACGGAGTCGCGGGCGTGAACCGCGGCGTGAGCCCGGTCGTGCCGAATCCGGTTTCATGGCGCGCCGCCAGGCCGGCCAGACCCATGCCGAATCCTTTCAGCACCGCTTCCTTGCGCGTCCAGCCCCGGTGGAAGGCCAGGGCCTTGTCCTCCTCGAGGGTCGCGGCGAACGCGGCCACCTCGGCCGCGGTGAAGAAGGAAGCGACGATCCGGTCGGACTCGGAGACCGGGCGAACTCGTTCGAGGTTGACGCCGACCTCACGCCCTCGACAGACGGCGATCAGGCCCAGCTCCGAGGAATGGGATACGTTGAACCGCAGCGCAGTGGTGTTGTTCGTCCGGCTCGCGATCGAGCTCGGGCTTGCCGACCGCCGCGGTCCGAAATCGCAACGAGCGGGCCGGCTCATCCAGCAGTCGCCCCAGGATTTCCCGCAGCGCGGCCCGGCATCGGACGAACCGGCGCCGCTCGCGAGCCCGGACGAACCGCGCGGCCCGCGCCTGTTCATCGGCGGAGAGGATTGCCAGCTCCGGGCCCGGCTCGGTCGTGTCCGCATCTTCGCCCGGGGCCAGGCCGGCATCCAGATCGACGATCCAGGCCCGCACCTCGTCGGGCGCCATGCTTGGCACGTCCGCGCCAGGCAACCAGTCCGAGAGCGTGGGACAGCCCGGAATCTCGGTTGCGGGCTCGGTCTGATCGCCGGCTGGATTCATCGCTGTGACACTTGGTTGCGAGGGTGGAAACCGATACGATGGAGTTCAGACAATCGTTGTATTGTACAACGGGTGGAAAGCGGGGATCGCAAGATCGGAATGACTCAGCGAGGACAAGGCGTGTGCGGCTTCCACAATACCAGTTCACGCTTCTCCAATTGACGATGGGACTGATCGTCCTCTGCGCCGCCGTTCTGGTTTTACTTGGCATCCCCGTGCCCTGGTTGGTCCTCGCCACCGTGATCGTCATCCCTGGCTTTGTCATCGACAGGGCGGGGGGCGGCACGGGGATCATCGGCGGGACCATTTCGAGTGCGATCCTCGCCGTGAGTTTGGGGATCGCCTACGTTTACTTCTCGAGCGAAGGCTCGTTCAACGACTTTCTGGCGGCATGCCCGGCGTTCTACTTCCTCTCCGTCATCTCTCTGATATGGGGAGGCGTCGTCAGCATGACACTCTACTGGGTCATCAAGACGTGTCGCGAACGTCGCTTGCAATCGCCAGCCATGCGGCACTCGCGAATCCAGTTCACCCTCGGACAACTCATGGGGCTGATCGGGGTCTGCGCCGTCGTCTTCGCGGCGCTCTCGACACCGTTCGAGATCTTCGTCGTGGCCCTGGGAATTGTCGTCCCCGGCTTCATCATCGACCGATTCAAGGGAGGTTCGGGGATTGTCGGCGGCATGATCTCCGCGTCCATCACACTCGTCGGAGTCGGAATCGCCGCCTACGCGTACTTCTATTTCAACCCCGATCCGGCGCTGCTGGCTTACCTCGGAACGCCGATCCTCACGCTGCCCATGCTCGGCGTTGCCGGTGCCGTCTGGGGAGCTCTGGCGGGCACTCTTATCGATGTATGCCTGCATATCAAGAACTCATACAAAACGGGGACTCCGCTGATCGACGAGTCGTCTTCATTGATCGCATGGCTCCCTGACGAGACGAAAGAACCCAAGAACTCATACAAAACGGAGAATCCGCCGATCGACGAGTCGTCTTCATTGATCGTGTGGCTTCCTGACGAGACGAAAGAATCATGAGAGCGATCGTCATCACGGGCTTTAGAAGACAGCTGCTGGCGAGTATCCTGACATTGCTAAACCGACGTGGAACATAAGGGGATCGCAAGATCGATTGAGGACTTCGCAGATGGCTCTCTTTCGGTACCAGTTCACACTCCGACAGTTGATCAAGCTGGTCGCCCTCGCGGCCGTTTTCTTCGCGCTCTTCCGGACGCCCGCCTGGCCGTTCGTCGTGGCGGTCGGTTTGGCCCTCCCGGGGTTCGCCATCGATCGGGCCAGGGGCGGCGCGGGCATCCTGGCGCGATCCTAGCCGGCATGATCGGGTTCGTTGGCATGGGAACGGCTTTCTACTTTATTGATTGGCTCCTCTTTCACCATCCGTCCGACGAGCTCCCTCCTCCTTTCCCTTTCCTCGTTTTCCTCGGGCTGATGGGCCTGATCTGGGGATTGTTCGTCGGCATCTGGGCCAGGCTGATCGTTGCCTGCGTACCTCAAAGGATCCGTCCAGAGCCGTTGCAGAGCGAGTCTTGCGGGCCGATCTACTGGCGCATGTCTCGATGACCCCAACGAAACGACATACCAATGAAAGCCATTGTCATCAACGGCACCGGCGGCGCGGAAGTCCTGGAAGTCCGCGAGGTGCCCACGCCCGAGCCGAGGGGCGAACAGGTACGGGTCCGGGTGCGGGCGGCCGCGCTGAACCGGGCCGACTTGATGCAGTGCCGGGGCTTCTACCCGGCCCCGCCCGGCGCCCCGGCGGACATCCCCGGGCTGGAGTATGCCGGGGAGGTCGATGCCCTCGGTCCCGACGTCACGGGCCCTCTGAAGCCGGGCGATCGGGTCTTCGGGATCGTCGGCGGAGGCGGGCAGGCCGAGTTCGTCCTGACGCACGAGCGGATGGCCGTGCCGATCCCGTCTAACCTGGATTTCGATCGAGGCGGCGGCCATCCCCGAGGCGTTCATCACGGCGCACGACGCCTTGCTGACGCAGGGCCGTCTCTCGCCCGGCGAGCGGGTGCTGATCCATGCCGTCGGCAGCGGCGTCGGGACGGCGGCCGTCCAGATCGCCCATGCGATGGGGTGTACCGTCTTCGGTACGTCGCGGACCGCCGGCGAAGCTCGAACGGGCCAGGGCCCTGGGGCTGGATCACGCCATCGATACGTCTCGCGAAGACTTCGCCGCGGCGGTCCGTTCCCAGACCGGCGGCGCGGGGGTCGTCGTCGTGATCGATTTCCTGGGCGGGCCGGCACTGGCGGGAAACCTCGCGGCGCTGGCGCCCCGGGGACGACTGGTGCTCGTGGGCCTGCTCGGCGGCAGCAATGCTCCGCTCGACCTGAACCTCATGCTCCGCAAGCGGCTGACGATCGTCGGCACGACACTCCGCGCCCGACCCCTGGAGGAGAAGATCGCCGCAACCCGGCGGTTCGCCGAGCAGGTCGTCCCCTGGCTGGCGCGGGGAACCGTCCGCCCGGTGGTCGATTCGGTCTTCTCGTTCGAGGACGTTCACGCGGCCCAGGCACGGATGGAATCGAACGAGGTCTTCGGGAAGGTGATCTTGCGACTGTGATCGATCGAGACTGCCACGTCGACTTCGCAGCATGGCCACGTATATCCGAAGTCCCGTCGGGCTCGATCTCGGCCTCGAGATACTCCGGATCGCCACGGCGATACTGGCCAGGGCCTCCTCCTCGGTGTCACCCTGGGACCAGCACCCGGGTAGACTCGGCACAGACCGCCATGCCTTCCTCCGATGGGTAAAGCACGACTTTGAATTTCATGGCGTCCTCCTCACAATCATCGGCGACCGCCCTGGTGCCTCAACCTCGGATGGGCACCGCCTTTACGCGAAAGACGCTGCCAGGTCCATCGTCATCCAGCTGAGCACGTCCGGCCCATCATTGGCGCGGAACCGCCGAAGGCTGCCCGTTCAGGGCCGCGGTGTAATCCACGGTCTCGGCTTCCTGGTCGCTGGCGAGCTGGCCATCCTGGATTTCGAGGACCAGGTCGTCCGCGGTGATGAATCGGCGGTCGTGGGTCACGACGACCAGGGTCGTACCCGACGATTCCTGGAGCCTGCGAAGGATCGTATAGATCTCGTCGCCGGTCTTGGAATCGAGCTCGCCGGTCGGCTCATCGGCCAGGATCAGCACCGGCTGCTTGACCAGCGCCCGGGCGATCGCCACCCGCTGCTGCTCGCCGCCGGAGAGCTGATACGGGCGATGGTCGATCCGATCCCCCAGGCCGACCTCCGTCAGCAAGTCGACCGCCCGCCGCCGCTGTTCGGCCGTCACGCCACGCGGCAGGAACGGGATCAGCACGTTCTGGAGCGCCGTCAGGTTGCTGATCAGGTTGAACGCCTGGAAAATGAAGCCGATCTGGTCGCGACGATAGGCGTTCTGCTGGGCCTCCGACATCGTGACGAGGTTCTGGCCATCGACGATGATCTCGCCCGAGGTCGGGCGGTCGAGTGCCCCCATCAGGTACAGCAGCGTGCTCTTGCCCGACCCGCTCGGGCCGACGATGAACGCGAACCGGCCGCGATCGACCTCACAACTGACCCCACGCAACGCCTCGACCCTCCGGCTGCCGCTGCGGAAGGACTTGTGGACGTTCCTCACTTCAATCATCGTGAGACCTCTCATTAGTGGCGAGTGGCGAGAGCGTATCAGCTGGGAGTGAAGGCCTGATACCAACTCGAAGCGTCACCGACGGATCGCCTTCGGACCCTCGCTGACGCTTCGGGTTGGTATGAGCGTCCTTCGTGTCGAGCTGAGCGATGCCCATGCGTGCACTACTCTTTCCACTTGCCGACTACTGAAGCCACTACCGAGTTCAATGCGACCCCAATCGGATGGCGTCCATGGGAACGAGCCGGGCCGCCCGCCAGGCGGGGTACAGTCCCCCGATCATCCCCATGACGACCGACAGTGCCGATGCCAATCGCCATCAGCGAGGGGGTCAGGCCCAGGTGCATACCGCCCGTGATGAACTGATTCGCGACCATCATGCCGGTCCAGGCCATCGCGCAGCCGACCAGACCGGAAAGCAGGCCGAGGTAGGCGCTCTCGATGGTCACGAGGGCCAGGATATTCCCCTGCGACCAGCCGTTGGTCCGGAGCACGCCGAATTCGGTGAACCGCTCGGTGGTGCTCATCAGCATCGTGTTGATGATGCCGACGATCCCCACGATCAGGGCCAGGCTGACCGTCATCAGCAAGAAGGTGTTGACCTGCCCCATCAGGGAGCTGAAGTTGGCCTGGGCTTCCTTCATGCTCCGGGCATCGAAGCCCGGGTGGGCCTTCTCGATCGCCGCGGCCAGCTCGGTGTTGTCCTCGGGATTCTCGCCCTCGACATAGATGCACGAAACGAGCCCGGCGGTCGGTGCAATACCCGCCGCGCCGTCTCGATATCCATGAGGATGACGACGTCCAGAAGCATCGACCCGGTCTCATAAATGCCGACGATCTGGAACGGCTTGCCGCTGATGCTCAGGGTATCGCCCACCTTCTTGGGCCGTCCCTGGGCGTCGGGGTGTTCGGCGGCGATCTTGCGGCTGATGACGATATTCGGCTGCCCCACATCACTGGGCTGGAGGAATCGACCCTCGCCGTGGTCCCTGAGGGCACGCGGGAAGACCGCGCTGTGCAGGTTCTGATGCCCGGCGATCTCCTGGCCGGCGATCACCGGCTGGTCGAAGATCGAGGTTTGCTTCCCCTTGAACAGGTCCGAGATCATGCCCCGCCCCTCGATCGGCGGGGCAATTCCCCAGAGTTCCGGCGCAACCGCCCGGACCTTCGGCATCTTCCTGAGCTCGTCGGCCAGCTCCGCGGGCACGTTGCTCAAAACCGGGCTGAGGGCGTTGTCGCTCAGTACGATCAAGCCCTCGATTCCACCCAGGGTCTCCCCCACCAGGTTCCGCAGGCCGTTCGAGACGCTGAAGAGCCCGAGCACGCCGAGGATCGGGATTGATAACCCCACCAATGCCAGGATGGTCCGGAGCGGTCGGGTCAGCAAGTTCCGCCAGGCGAATATACCCATTACGGATTGATCCTGATCGAGGAATGGAAATTCGATCGCCGACGTCGGCGGTCGGTCCGCGGGGTGAGAAGCGGGCCTCCGAGGGAATTATAGTCTTCTCCTCGAATTCGCCCAACGCGAGTAATCGTGAAGCCAGCTCGGACCGAGGATCCCTCCCGGCCGAGTCGGCCCGAGCAGGACACTCATCCATCCTGTCGCCCGCCGAGCGAGCCGGGTTGATCGCAGTGATCAAGGTTCTTGGGGTAGGGAGGTTGGGGATGACGGATGGTGAGAATGGAGGGCCGTCCTTCACCCGCCACCATCCGCCGTAAGAGCCGTCTCGGTCCGGCCATGCTTCATTCTGAATACGAGCGAAGTTCACTCTGGGTTCGACGGCGTCTCCGGATCGGCCTGGGGCGGCGGCGGGGAATCGGTCTGGTGCCGTGGTTGGTCCTGAGCCGTGGCCGGGCGATCGCCAGCGGCCTGTCGGGGGTCTTCCGGCGATTCTGGGAGCTCGTCGACACGAGCTTCCCAGAGCTGCTTGAGCTGGCCGAAAGTCCGGAGCGGGACATTGCCGGCCAGCGCATCTTTGGACAGCGGTGGAGGCGGGGCGCTCGGCCGGGATGGTCGGCTGGGCGGCCGTTGGGGAGGAGCCCCGCGATCGCGATCGCGATCCTGGGGACGAGGCGGACGGCCACCGCCCTGGCCCGGTCCGGAATAGGGACCGCGCGGGCCGGAAGGGCGGCCTGGCCCCCCCTGGCCAGGTCCCTGGCCGTACCGGGGCGGAGCGGGGCCTGCACCTGGTGCATCGCTGGGTCGAGGACCGGCGGCCGCTGGCCCCCGATCGCGGCCATGATCCCGATCGGGCCGACGGGACGGGGTCTCGGCCAGGACCGCGACCGAGGGGGCACCGACCGGCGGGGATGTCAGCGCCGATGCCGGCGGACGCGGCGGGCGAGCGCCGACCGGGCCGCCACGACGTCCCTGGCCGGGCGGTCCGCCCCGACCCTCGCGCGGGCGATTCGGGATCGGGAGCCTCACCACCCGGGCCACCGCCGCGACGACCGCCGCCCTGGCGCGCCCCGATGCCGTTCCGTGCCCGGCTTGACCATCGTCAGCGAGACCCGCTTTCGCTCCTGGTCCACGCCCATGACCCAGACCGTCACCACGTCGCTGACGCTCACCACATCGTGCGGGCTCTTGACGTATCGGTTGGCGAGCTGGCTGATGTGGACCAGCCCCGAATCCTTCAGGCCGATGTCGACGAACGCCCCGAAATCCACGACATTCAGGACCGTCCCCTTCAGCTCCATGCCGGCGGTCAGATCCTCGAGCTTCAGCACGCCCTTCTTGAAGATCGGTTTGGGCAGGTCGTCGCGCGGGTCGCGTTCCGGCCGGCCGAGGGCTTCGATGATGTCGCGGAGCGTGAACTCGCCGATTTCCAGCTCGGCCGCCAGCGCCGGCACGTCGGCCTGGGCCAACTGGGCACGCAGATCGGGCAGGCGGACCTTGTCTTTCACGACATCCGGCGTGAACCCGAACTTCTCCAGCAGCTTGATGGCGGCCGGATAGCTCTCGGGGTGGACCCACGTCCGGTCCAGCGGGTCCTCGCCGTCGGTGAGTTTGAGGAAGCCCGCGGCCTGGGTGAAGGTCGCCGGACCGACCCCCTCGACTTCCATCAACTGCGCACGCCGTGCGAACGGGCCACGGTCCTTGCGGTAGTCGACGATCCGGCGAGCGGTCAACTGGTTCAGGCCGGAGACGTGCCGCAGCAACGGCACACTGGCGGTGTTCAGGTCGACGCCGACGAAGTTGACGCAGCTCGAGATGACCGACTCGAGCGTCTCCTTGAGCTGCTTGGGATTGACGTCGTGCTGGTAGAGTCCGACGCCGATGTTCTGGGGCTCGATCTTGACGAGCTCGGACAGGGGATCCTGAAGCCGGCGGCCGATCGAGATGCCGCTCCGCAGAGTGGGGTCGAACTCCGGCAGTTCTTCGCGGCCCGCCTGGCTGGTCGAGTAGACGCTGGCCCCGGCCTCGTTGACGATAACGTAGGCGAGCTGGGCGAGCCAGGGCATCGGCCGGGTGGGGCTGCGGGGGCGTCTGAGGGGGTGGAGGCGCGGGAGGCTGCTTGGGACGAGGCTGCCGGTTACGCGAGACTCCTGCTTCCCCTGACCGCCCGACCGACCCTGACGCGGAGGCCGGCCTCCCGGTGGCGCCGGCGCGACGGGGGCGGCGCCGAGGGCGTGCCGCCCTCGACCGGAGTCGCAACCGCGGCGGTCGAGCCGGCTCGGATGCTCCGGCGGGCGGCTTCCACAGTCGCCGTTTCCGCAGTCGGCGTCGCCGAAATCTCGGTCTCTGGCGGAGATGCGGCCGAGTCTTGCGTCGGTGCCGGGAGATGGTCGCCGGTCGCGACCGGGCTCGCGGCCTGCGAGGACTGGCCATCGGTTCCGGCTCGGACACGGCCGATGCGACCGGAGCGGCAGTCGGCTCATCGCCGGACGGTCCCGAATGTCCCTCCGTGGGGACGGGAAGATGGTCGCCGGTCGGGGCATGCGCTTCCGGTCGCCGAGGGCGCGGGCCCCTCATCGCTGAATCCCTGCGCGGCGTCTTCCAGCACGGCGGTCGCGATCGTCTCGGTCGATGGCGGCGTCTCGGGAGCCGGCGACGGAGCGGTTCCGCCCTCGGAGGAGTCGTCGGAGTCCGGCGCCCCGCCCGAAATCGGCGGCAAAGCTTCGATCGTCGCCTCGACCGGGCTCGACGAATGGGACTCGGCCTTCGGATGGGAGTCACCGCCGGAGCCGTTGCCGAGAGCATCCTCCTCCGAGTTCGACGCGGACCTGTGGGCTCGGGTAGGAGCCGGTTCTCCGGCCTCGGAAGGAACCGGATGGTCGCCGTCCGACCCGGATGGTCGCCGTCCGACGATCGCGATGTGAGCCACAGGCTCGGCAGGGATGACAGCCTGGGCTGGGTCGCCATCATGAGCGTTGCTGTCGCGGGGGTCGCCGGGGTGTCGCCGGCTTCCTCCGCCTCGGGCGAGGGCGTTGCGGCGGCCTCTGACGGGGCCTCGGCCCCCGTGGGCGGCGAACCACTGTCCCCCTGGCTGAATCGCGTCCCTTCCGCGATGATCTCGGCGATCAATTCCTCGGTCTCCCGGCAGGCCGTGCCGTTGCCGATCGCGACCACACCCACCTTGTACTTACCCACCAGATCCTTGAGCGTCACCTTGGCCTCGGACCGGCGATTCTGGGGAGGATGGGGAAAGACCACGGTCTGGTCGAGGAGATTACCGCCGGGGTCGAGCACGGCGACCTTGCAGCCGGTCCGGAAGCCGGGATCGATCGCCAGGACGACCTGCTTGGGGATCGGCGGCTGGAGCAGCAAGCTGCCCAGGTTGCGGGCGAAGACCTCGACGGCGTGTTTCTCGGCGGCCTCGGTCAGGTCGCGCCGCACCTCGCGTTCCATGCTGGGGAGGATGAGGCGGTCCAGGGCATCGATCGCGGCGGCACGGAACAGGTCGGCGTGGGGATGGCCCTCCAGCGGGAGCTGGCTGAAGAGCACCGACTCGACCTCGGGCCGCGACACCTCGAGCTTGACCTTGAGCGGGCCTTCCTTATCCCCGCGGTTGATCGCGAGCACGCGATGCGGCGGGATCTGGGCGACCGGCTCGGAATACTCGAAGTAATCGCGGTATTCCAGGCCTTGACCTTCGGGCATTTCCGCCTTGGCGGTGACGATCTTGCCGGTCTTCCACACGACCTTGCGGACGGCGTCGCGGACCATGGCCATCTCGCTGATCGCCTCGGCGAGGATGTGGCCGACCCCTTCCAGGACCTTCTCGACCGATCTCGACGCCTTTCTCGGCATTGATGAATTCCGAGGCGGCGGCGTTGAGGTCCAGGAGGGTCTCGTCGCGGGTCCAGATCCGGAAGGCCAGGGGTTCCAGCCCGCGCTCGCGGGCATCGGAAGCCTTGGTGCGCTTCTTGGGCTTGAACGGCAGGTAGAGGTCTTCGAGCCGCTTGGGGTTGTCGGCCGCGCGGATGGCGGCCGACAGGTCGGGGGTCATCTTCCCCTGGGCCTCGATCGCCTTGAGGATCGTCTCTTTCCGCTCGGCCAGCTCGCGCAGCCGCTGCACGCGGAGCTGGATCTCGTGGATGATCACCTCGTTGAGGTTGCCCGTCCGTTCCTTCCGGTATCGCGTGATGAAGGGAACGGTGTTCCCCTCATCCAGAAGCTGGACGACGCTCTCCACTTGCACGCGCCGAATTTGCAGGTCCTGCGCGATACGCCCGAGGTTGACCTGGATCGGGTTGTCCATGGAGACTCTACTCTGCACCTGGTGAGCTTCGGGCGGTGTTGAAGTGGTGGACGTTTCAGCGAATTCACTCAAGATCATAGCCCCAAAGGCATCAAAGTCTCGCTGGCGGTCCAATATTCGAGCGCACGGAGATACTTGACTCACAAATAAGTTCGGTCACTTTAGATGATCGATCCTGCCTTGTCAAGCACTCCAAACAAACGCTCGCCGTTCTCCGCCAGCCTCTCGGTACGATTCCACGCAGTAGATGCGCCGAACCGTCGGAAGTTTCGCGCGTTCTCGGCTGATAAAGCTCCAGGCGGCCCGATTCCTCGACACGGCGAGAAACCCGCCGATCCGCATCGGGAGCCGATGCGTCCACAGATGGAGCTCCGGGAGGAGCCGCGACTCCCTTCTGAACCCTCGATGGACTCGAAGGCGCCCATCCGGCCCGGTTGGCCTTGCCTCGGCACCCTCGACTCCCAGATTCTTTGATCGCATGTGGGCGATCCGGTAGGAATTCGCTCGGTGGAAACCACACAACCCCTCCGATAAAAGGGGCAACCCAAGGCCCCCAGTTTAGTACAACTCACCACGTTGCCCGCATGAGCCAATAACTTTTTTCGAACAGGTCGTGTCAGAATCGGCACTTCGCAGGCAATTTGTTTACGGAGCGTCCACGAAAACCTCAGAGTTACCCCGAACTGTTGGCTGGTTGTTGACACTACATTCAGGCGTGATACGATGCGTGGTGAAATTGGTGTCGGATCACCCTGATCCATGGATTCCTCGCAATCGGCACGATTAAGAGGGACAAGACCGAATGCCACGAAGTTAGTGCACAAGCCCTGCCTTCTGAACAGCTTGTAGCATCTTGAGCAAGGGAGGGACTCCGGGCAATCTGGTGGTCGTCCATAGCTATCCAGACCCCGAAGGAGCCCTCCCGTGCCGCTACGCATGGTCACCCTCTTAGACCGTCTCAAGCAAGACCTTGCCGCCGAACTTTCCCCAAACGCCATCGAGCAGGCATGCAAGCAAGAGAAATACTCCTGGCGGAAGCGGATGCTGGACCCGGTCACTACCGTCTACCTCTTCATCCTCCAGATCCTTCACGGCAACACCGCCTGTTCGCACGTGGTTCACTTCGGCCACTGGAACTTCACCGATGCCGCCTACTGTGCCGCGCGGAAGCGGCTCCCCCTGGCGGTCCTCCGCCGCCTCGCCGCGCGGATCGCCGAGAGCCTCCGGAGTTCGACGACGGCCCAATCGACCTGGCACGGCCACTGGGTCTGGGTCGCCGATGGGTCGAGCTTCTCGATGCCCGACACCCCCGAGTTGCAGGAGGCCTTCGGCCAACCCAGCGGTCAGCGGCGGGGCTGCGGCTTCCCGGTCGCCAAGTTCCTGGGACTCTTCGACCTGGCCACCGGCCTGTTCCTGCGGGCCGAGCCGGCGCCGCTCCGCTCGCACGAGATGGCGCGTTGTGCCGTCGCCACCTCCGGTCTGCTCCCCGGCGACATCGTGCTCGGTGACCGGGGCTTCTGCTCCTACGCTCACCTGGCCATCCTCCTGAACCGCAACCTCCACGGGGTGTTCCGTGTGCATCAGCGCCAGATCGTCGACTTCACCCCGGGCCGGCCGCAGGCCCCGCGGGGCAAGGCGAAGCGGCCCCATGAGGCGACGATCCGGCCACACTCGCGGTGGGTGCTGGCGCAGGGGGACTGGGATCAAGTGGTCGTCTGGTCCAAGCCCAAGTCTCATCCACGGTGGATTCCCAAGGATGAGTATACGTCACTGCAAGGAGAGATCACGGTACGTGAGTTGCGTTATAAGATCTACACGCCGGGATATCGTGTGGGCGAGGTCACGTTGGTCACGACGCTCCTGGACGCGGCAGTGTACCCGGCGAAGGAGCTGGCGGAATTGTACTTCCGGCGGTGGCAAGTGGAAGTTTATCTGAGAGATTTGAAGATCACGATGAAGATGGATGTGCTCAAGTGCAAGACAGTGGATGGAGTGTTGAAGGAGCTGGCGGTGTTCATGCTGGTGTACAACCTGGTGCGATCGGTGGCGTGCGAAGCGGCCAAGGCCCGGGGTGTGGCCGCGGACCGCGTGAGCGTGACGGACAGAGTCCGCTGGCTGGTGGGCGCCGAAGGGGACGAGGATCGGTCGGTGATCTTGACCGTCCCCAAGCGGACGGGTCGTGTCGAGCCCCGCGTGAAGAAGCGCCGCCCGAAACAGTACTCTCGGATGACCAAGCCACGGCGTCAACTACGTAAAGAGTTGCTGGACAACAATGTTGCGGCTTAACTTCGTGGCATTCGGGACAAGACCCCTAACAGGACCGGCGTTGGTCCCGGGTTGTCGGCGGTCAGTTCCGGGGAATGCTTGGCGACCGAATGATCGCCTGGCTTCGTCGCGGTCGAGGTTTCGAGGACGCCGAATAGATCGAACACGAGAACAGACGAAGCAAGTCGAGCCACATCGAGGCCGAGCCTCGTGGCCCACGTCGAGGGTCCGCTGCGCATTGGGAGATCACAGGGATTTCTTCTGGAGAGCCCACACCATGTCCACAGCTCAACCTGGCCGTCGCAACCGCCCCGCGTCCAAGATCTCCAGGAACCGCCGCCATCCGGCTCGCCCGAGGATCAGCCTGGGCAAGATGGCCGTTGAACGCCTCGAGGACCGCACCCTGCTGGCGAATGACGTCTGGACCGGGGCCGTCAGTGCAAGCTGGAACACCGCGGGCAACTGGACGCAGGGCATTCCCGGCCCGACGACCACGGTGGAGTTCCAGAATGGCCGAACCTCGGCCACGGTGGATACGAGCTTCACGATCGGCGGCGCTCCAGATCGACAGCTCCTGGGGTGGGACACTCAGCGTCAGCAACCCACTGACGGTCGAGGGCAACCTCACCCTCGCCAGTGGCACCTTGAGCCTGGGCGCGGCCATGTCGATCGGCGGCTCGGGGAGCGCGTGGACCGGCGGCGCGCTCAATCTCAACGGCCAGACCCTGACGAACAACGGCACCTTCACGATCTCGCCGGGTTCCGGCGGTTTCACCATCGCCGGCGGTGGGACGCTGGCTAACGCCGGCACGATCGACCAGGCCGGCACTGGCAACCTCGCCCTGGCCAACGGCACAGTGATCAATAACCAGAGCACCGGCATCTTCGACTTCCAGGCCGATTCCAGCATCGTGCCCGGGTCCCAGAACGGTTCCTTCACCAACGCCGGCACTCTCGAGAAGACGGTGACCCCCGGCACGTCGCAGATCACCACCGCCTTCAGCAACAGCAACACGATCAATGTCCAGACCGGCACCATCAGCCTGGCCAACAACAGCAACGGGACCAGCACCGGCGGCACCTTCACCGTCGCCCAGGGCGCCACCCTCGACCTCACCGGGGGCAATACCGTCCTTTACGACGGCACCTACACCGGCTCGGGAGCCGGGACCATCGAGCTGGCCAGTGGGACGATGGAGCTCGCGAGCACCACCACCTTCAACTTCCCGGCCGGCCTCTTGCAGTGGATCGGTGGGAATCTCGACCTCAACGGCCAGACCTTGACCAATGACGGCGTCATCACCATCTCCAACACCAGCGCGACCGGTAACGTCACGCAGGAGGGTGGGGGCACGCTGGCCAACGCCGGCACCATCAACCAGGCCGGCACCGGCAACCTCGCCCTGGCCAACGGCACGTTGATCCAGAACGAGAGCGGAGCGACCTACGATTTCCAGGCCGATTCCAGCATCGTGCCCGGGTCTCAGAACGGCACCTTCACTAATGTCGGCATCCTCGAGAAGACGGTAACCACCAGCACCTCGTCGATCACCACGGGATTCAGTGACAGTGGCACGGTGGAAGCACTGAGCGGCACGCTGAGCATCTTCAACGCCAGCCTCGTTTCCAGCGGGACGCTCGGCGCCGGCACCTGGGTCGTCGGGACCAGCAGTACGCTGACGATCAGCGGTGTCTCTTCGATTACCACGATTTCCGTCTCGGTTACCCTCCAGGGCTCCGGCGCGGTCTTCACGGGCCTGTCCAGCCTGGCCACGGTCGGCACGACCGGCACCCTGAATCTGCTGAACGGCGCGACGCTGACCACCTCCGGGAACCTGGTCAACGACGGAATCGTCGACCTTGCCGCCGGCACGCTCAACGTCACGGGCACTTACACACAGGCGAGCGCGGGCACCTACGACGTCGGCATCGGCGGCATCACACCCGGCAGCGCGTACGGCCAGCTCAACGTGACCAAGAGTGCGTCCCTCGACGGCACCCTCGACGTCAGCCTCATCAATAGCTATTTCCCGCCGCAGGGAGACAGCTACACCATCCTCACGTTCGCCTCGGAGACCGGGAACTTCTCCGCCGAGTTCGGCCTCTTCCTCGGCGGCGGTGAGGGATTCACCCCCACCTTCAGTCCCGCCACCAACTCCACAGCCCTCAACCTCGTCGTCATCTCCGAGCTGGCGGGCACCCAGACGACCGTCCAGTCGTCCTCGAACGCGAACACCTCGAACTACGGCGACAGCGTCACCTTCACCGCCACGGTCACGCCGACCATCTCCACCAGCTTTGTCCCCAGCGGAACGGTCCTCTTCTTCGACGGCGCGACCGAGGTCGACTCCGAGACCCTCGTCAACGGCTCGGCCACCTACACCACGTCTCTCCTCGCAGGTGGATCGCATTCGATCACCGTGCAATACAACGGCGACTCTAACTTCAGCGGCAGTAATTCGACGCCAGCCTTGATCCAGACCGTCAACCCGATCGCCAGCCAGACCGGCCTCAAGTCGTCGGAGGACCCGTCGATCGATGGCGACTCGGTCACGTTCACGGCGACGGTCTCGTCGTCGTCCTCGACCCCGGGCGTCGCCACACCGAGCGGCAAGGTCGAGTTCTTCAACGGCTCGACGCTCCTCGATACCGAAACCTTGAGCGGCGGCACCGCCAGCTTCACGACGTCGGCACTCGCAATCGGGGCCAATCAACCGATCGAGGCGAAGTACCTCGGCGACAACAATTACAACCCGAGCAACTTCACCATCCAGCAGACGGTCAACGCGCCGCCCCCGGCGACCCTCGACGGCGAGGTTTACAACGACCCCACCGACAGCGGGACCCCGGCCTCGGGCGCGGGGCTCTCCGGCTGGACCTTCAACCTCATGAGTGGGTCCACCCAGGTCGCCACGACAACGACCGACTCCAACGGCGACTACTCCTTCACCAACGTCTTCCCCGGCTCGTACACGATCGCCGTCGCCGAGCAGACGGGGTTTGTCGCGACCGTGCCATCCTCGGGGACCCTCCCGGTGACGGCGGGCCGCGGCCAGACCATCGACAACCTCGACTTCGGCGAGTTCCAGACGGTCACGGTCAGTGGCGAGGTGTTCGACGATGTCAGTGACAGCGGCTCGTTCAATGCGAACGACCCGGGCCTCTCCGGCTGGACGGTCAACCTGCTCAATGGCTCCAGCAGCGTGGTCCAGACCACCACCACCGACTCCAACGGCAATTACAGCTTCACTTCGATCGGGCCAGGCACCTACACCATCGCCCAGGTCCTCCAGCCGGGATTCGTCCAGACCGAGCCCAACTCGGGCGGACTCTCCATCACCCCCACCGGCGGGGTCAATATCTCCGGAGAGAATATCGGCATCGTCAAGGGTGCCCTGCTTTCGGTGACCAACCTGGCGATCACGCCGGCCAGCGGCTTGCAGTCGAGCACGAGCCTCGTCGTCTCCTGGGACGACACGAATGCCGGCAATACGCCCATCTCCGCCTCGTTCACCGATCACGTCACGATCACTGACCTGAGCACGGGCCAGGTACTGGCCATCGCCGACGTACCGTTCAATGTCGACACCCGCGGCAGCCTGAACGCGGGCGCCTCGGCACCCCAGCAGTAAGCCTTCCAGCTCCCCAACGGCAACCCCGGCGTCGGCAACATCCAGTTCACCGTCACCGCCGACGATTACGACGCCGTCTCGGGCGGATTGAGTGCCTCGGGCCGGACCTCGTCGATCAGTTCGACATCCACTCTGGCGAACTACGCCGACCTGGTGCCCAGCAACATCAGCGCCCCGACCACCGCCACTGCGGGCCAGACGGAGACCGTCTCCTGGACCGAGTCCAACCTGGGCAGCCGAGCGGCCGTCGCACCCTGGGCCGATGACATCCTGTTGTCCTACGACGGCATCATCGCCAATGCCGTCCCCGTCGGCTCGATTTATGTGACGAGCTCGATACCGGCCGGCCAATCGGTCACAGAGCAAGCGACTGTGACGATTCCCGGTTCGGGCCCCGCATCGGCGGGCTCGCTCCAGTTAGCGATCGTCGAGAACGCCGAGCACACCTTCTTCGAGCTGAACACGAGCAACGGCTCCGCGATCGACGGCACACCGACCAACCTTCCCTTGTCGCTCATCCTGACCTCGCCCGTGACTTCGATCGACGAGGACGCGGCGAACCCGACCTTCACCGGCGACGTCACGCGGAACGGCCCGACCGCCCAGCCGCTGGTCGTCACGCTCTTCAGTTCGGACACCTCGCAGTTCACCGTCCCGAACACGGTGACCATTCCCGCCGGTCAGACCACGGCCCCTGTCCCGATCACCATCCTGGACGACGGCATCGTCGCCCCCGATCAGACCGACACCATCACGGCCGCCGCGACCGGTTTCAACAACGGCACGGTCAACATCACGGACATCAATACCGACCAGGCCGCGCTGTCCGTGACCTTCCCGGGCTCGACCTCGACCGTATCCAAGGGGGGCTATGCCACCGCGACCCTGACGCGCACCGGGGCGGTCGACCAGGCGGTGACCGTCACGATGGAGACCAACACGCCCGCCAAGATCTACGTCCCATCGAACGTCACGATCCCCGCCGGCCAGGCGTTCAACCACGTTCAACATCCAGGGCGTCGACGACGACATGATCGAGGGGACGCAGTCCTACGCCTTCACCGCCTCGGCGCCGGGCCTGGTCCCGGCCGTGGCGGATGTGACGGTGACCGACACCGACGTGCCGAACCTGTCGGTCTCCCTGGCCCTGTCGACGATTAGCGAGTCCGGGGGCAGCGTGGCGACGACCGGCACCGTCACGCGCGATCTGGTCAGCGACCTGCCGATCGTCGTCGACCTGTCGGTCCCGGCCGGGAGCCCGGTGACCGTGCCCGCGAGCGTGACCATCCCCGCCAATCAGGCTTCCGCGAATTTCAACATCGGCGCCTTCAACAACAACAGCCCGGAGATCGTCCAGGCGGTGACGATCACGGCGGAGGTCACCACGATGACCAATGGCTCGCCGCTGACCCAGGGGTCGGGCTCGGCGACCCTCTACGTGGTCAACAATTCCGGCCCGACCCTGGATGTCACCTTCGCCAACCCGGTGGTTGTCCAGGGGGAGGCCTCGGCCACCACCGGCACGGTCACGATCGAGAACGCGAGCGCACCCACCAGCCCCGTGACCGTCACGCTCAGCTCCAGCGTGCCGACCTCGGCGACCGTCCCGCCAACGGTGACGATCCCCGCCGGGGCGACCTCCGCCACCTTCACCATCGCCACGCCCGCCGACACGCAGGACCTGGGGACTGTCGAGCCCACCATCAATGCCTCGGCGACCAGCTATGCTCCCGCCACGGCCCAGCTCATCGTCACCGATACCAGTCTGCCGGACCTGATCGTCTCGGGGGTCACCACCGCCGCCACGGCGCTGAACGGCCAGATCTTCCACGTGAACTACACCGTCAGCAACCAGGGGACGGCCCCTGCGGTCGGGCCCTGGGAGGACCAGATCTACATCACCAACCAGCCGACCGGAGGAGTCCTCACACCACTGGGTTCCCCGCTTCCCTTCAATGGAACGATGCAGCCCGGCCTGTTCTACACGCAGAGTATCGCGGTCTTCGCACCCGAGCAAACCGGGACGTACTGGCTCGTCGTCGAAACGGATACGGGCAACGCCGTCACTGAGGCCATCAATACGACCCAATCGGCCGTCTCGGCTCAGCCGATCCAGATCCTGCCGTCGTACACGGCGACGGTCCAGGCCGAGACGCCGGTGGCCGTCGTGAATACCCCGATTCCCCTCACCGGCACCGCGAGCCTGGCCGGCGGCGGCCCGGCGGCATTCGACCTGGTCAACATTCACATCTTCACCCAGGGGACGGAACGCATCATCTCCGCCCTGACCGACGCGAACGGCAAGTTCTCGACCGACTTCCAGCCGCTGCCGGGCGAGGCGGGCGTCTATAGCATCGGCGCGACCAACCCCGGGGTCAGCCAGGCGACCGTGCAGAGCGGCTTCGAGATCCTGGGCATGAGCGCCCAGCCCCCCAGTGCCAGCCTTTCCCTGATCGCCAAAGGCCCCACGGCCGGCGGCGATCTGACACTGACCAACCTGACCAACATCGCACTGAGCAACGTGCAGGCGACCGTCGTCGGTGCGCCGTCGAATCTCCAGGTCGCTGTGACCGTCGGCAACGGCACTGCCGATCAGCAACTGCTGGGCATGGGCACGCTCACGCTCGGCTATGACGTGACCGCGAGCGATATGACGACACCCTCGGGTACGTTCACGATCGACGTTTCCAGCGCCGAGGGGGCGACGGTCGAGGTCCCGGTGAGCTTCACCGTCATGGCCCAGGTGCCGCACCTGGTCGCCTCGCCGACGACTCTCCAGGCAGGCATGCTCATCGGCAGCCAGACGATCCTTCAGGTCACGCTGGACAACCAGGGCGGCGCGAGCACCGGTCCGCTGGAGGTACTGCTCCCCGGCCAGGGCCAATATCCGTTCCTGTCGTTGGGCTCGCCCGCGGACCTCGACTCGATCGCGCCCGGCGGTTCCATTCAGGTCACGCTGCTTTTGACACCCCCGTCCGATATGCCGCTGGGCACGTATACCGACACGATCGTTGTCCAGGGGGCGTCGAGTGATACGACGATCCCGTTCACGTTCCTGAACCAGTCCAGAGCTGTCGGCGAGATGGATATCACCACGGTTGACGAGTTCACGTATTTCGCCCAGGGTTCGCCCAACCTGGCCGGTGCCTCGATCACCGTGACCAGCTCGCTGACCGGCGATGTGGTCGCGACCGGCACGACGGATGCCAACGGTGAGCTCGATCTCCCCAACCTGCCGGAGGGGTATTATCAGGTCAGCGCCACCGCTCCGGACCATTCCGGCTACGACAATACGGTGCTGATCGGTGCCGGGCAGACGACGAATGTCACGGCGTTCCTGTCGCGGCAGGCGGTCCAGTACAGTTTCACGGTCTTGCCCACGTCGGTCCAGGACAACATCCAGGTGCAAGTTGAACACGACGTTCGATACCAACGTCCCCGAGCCGGTCGTCGTGGTCAGCCCGGATGTGCTCGACGTCGGCGACCTGACGCAGGTCGGCCAGACCAAGGAGGTGGACGTGACGATGACCAACTACGGACTGATCGCCGCTCAGGACCTCCAGTTCAACATCGGCACCCACCCGTATTACACGATCACTCCCTTGATCTCGACCATCGGCACGCTGTCGGCGGACAGTTCGATCACGATCCCCGTGGTTCTGGCGCGCATCGCGGTGCCCGACTCGTCGACCAGTACCGGGGGCGTGTCGGCCCAGGGCACCGGTAGCGTGCCGTGCAACATTCCGATATCCCTCGGCTTTACCATCGTGTGCGGTGGCGTCCCGGTGACCTTCGGCATCCCGATGATCGTGATCAACGTCCAGGGGGACTGTGGGCCGGGCAGTCCACCGGATCTCCCGACATTCTCCCCCCCAGCCCGGAGACTCCTCCGAGCAGCAACCCCGGCAACAGCGAGCCCCTCACGGGAACCGAGCCGGTTATCGAGTCCGGACAGCGCAACAACACGGTCCAGTCCGATTGCAACCCCAGTTTGGCGGCCACGGAGAATATCCTCCTCGTGTTTGCCCCCTTCCCAAGCTGGTACAAGGCCGGTCTGGCCACCGAGGCCACTGTCAAAGATGCTCAGGGCGGCAGTACGGGATCGGCCATCCTCGACGCAGCGAGGGCGATCGTCGGCGCTGTCAAAACCGTGAGCAACAATGCCGCAGTCTTGGGCAAGGCGACGATTATCGGCAAGTATCTCACCCTCCTCAAGTCGGCCCAGATCCTCTATCAGCAATGCCTCGCGGCCCACGGCGGTAGTTCCTCCACTTCGAGCGGCGGCGTGACCGCCCAGGGCGGCGGATCCGGCTTCGGACCTGGCGAAACCGGTGCGCTGAATGAGCTGCTGGCCTATACCAACGATTTCCAGAACCTGATCGATGAGACCACCTACCTCTTCGGCAGCTCCGACGGGCTCAACGTCAACTCCGGCCCGAACCTCCAGGCCTGGCTGACGGCCTTCACCGCCGACACCGATGCCGACGGCGACAGCCAGCCGATCAGCTCGGACCAGGCCAACCCGCTGGAAACGATGACCCTCCCCGAGGGCGTCTCGCTCAGCGACGTACAGGACTTCATCGCCCGATGGAACCAGACCCTCACCTACAACCACCAGGGGATCCTCGACAGCACCCAGGTCCCTGCGGGCGGCACCACCAATTTCATCGCCCGCGACATCCTGTTGAACGACCTCCAGACGACCGACACCGGCTTCAACCAGATCCAGGAGACGGGCAATACCGACTTCGCCCAGGCCCTCCTGTACGCGGTCAATCAACTCTACTCCGACGCCCTCGTCGCGTCTCCCCCGGGAACGGTCTGGGCTGAGAGCCTGTGAAGGAATTCGACTGTGGCCAGTTCCGAGATTCGAGTCGCTCGAACCGTACAATGCCTTCTCTACCGCACCTACCATCCCGTGATTCTCGGTTCTTGACCCGGAGGGGGGCCTGGCGATGCCTTGGGGGCCGCCCGTGCGGCCTACGCAGGCCGTTCGGGGCCGGTTTCGGCCCCGTTTCAGCCTGTCACCGCCGCTGCGGCGCGCACTCCGGCCGCTGCGGCGCGCAGACTCACCGCTCGCATCAAATTATGTGCCAAGGCGTACCACAAGGCGATCGCCCTGGCCTTGAGCTGGCCCCGAACCCGCAACTGGTACAACCCCCGGTTCCGGGCCTGGGCGTTGACGCATTCGGCCGTCGCGGCTCGTTCCTTGTAAATGGCCTTGGCCTCTGCGCTGCCCATGCGCTCCCGCCAGGCCGCCACCGCAGGACCGTCACCAGGCTTGGGAGCGTATCGATCGACCTGGGGATCCTTGGGCAGCCGGTACGGGTGCGTACACCGTGCAACCGCTCGCGGGGCGCTGACCGCCTCGATCTGCTCATGTTGGGCATAGCCGCCATCGACCAGCACGTCCTTGGGCCTCTGGTCATGCCGCGCCCCGATCTGCTCGACCATCGGAGCCATCTGGCCCGCGTCGCTGCCGATGGTCACGACGTCCACTCCCACGATGATCTGGCTGTCGGTGGCCGTACTGAACTGGAGGTTGTACGCCGGGCGAAAGCCACCGTCGGCCATCTTCATCACTGTGGCTTCCGCGTCGGTGGTCGAACAGCGGGCCTTCTGGCGGTCCTCGGGCTTCTTCTTGGCCTCCAGTTCCGGCAGCCGATCCAACGCCTCCTTGATCCGTTGTGCACGCTCTCGGGCGGCGCGTTCCCGGGCCTTTTGTTGCCGGCGATTGCCGGCCGCGGGATCGTCCTCCAGTTCGGCCCGCAAGGCCTGGACTTGGGCCTCGGCTTCGGCGAGGGCTTCCTCCAGAGTGAGACGGCGGCGAAACGACGCGGCACCGGCGCTGGCACGCACCCGCATACCGTCTTGCGCCACTCGGTTGAGATCGACCAGTCCCTCGGCCAACAAGACCGCGACGCTCTGGGTCAGCAACTGGTCGAGCAGTTCGCCATGGTCGGTGCGGAAATCGGCCAAGGTGTGGTAATTGATCGTGACATCCCCGAGGATCCATTGGTAGGGATCGTGGCCGTGGCAGAGTTCATTGAGCTGACGGGCACTGCCGACACCCTCGAGGGTGGCGTAGAGCCAAAGGGCCATGAGGATCTTGGGATCGATGGGAGCCCGCCCCGGGTGTCCCTCAACGGCCTTGATCGCTTGGTACAGGGGACTGAGATCCAATCCCACGACATAGTCCCAGACCACCCGAGCGGGATGATCGTGTGGGATCAGTTGATCGAGCGCGGCGGCTCGGAAGACGATCTGTTCGCGGTTGACGGTGCGGAGCCGCGGTCGTCCAAAGAGGACCGGTGGGTTAACGGGTGGTCCGGTCCTGTCGTCATCAGCCGGAGTCTCGAAGAGCAGAGGCTGATCGGGCCGGGACGCACTGTGATCGCTTGGAGTGTTCATGAAGACAGTCTAGCAGGTTTTTTATGATATGTCAATATTTTGCAAGATAATCAGGGATTCTTTCACAAGCTCTGAGCGTTGCAGAGAAAAGTTAAGCCCGGGCGTTGAGCCAGAGAACGAGGTAGCGAGCCCCGTTCTATCCAATCCGCCTGTCACGAGACGGTGGTGTCCCCCTGGAAATGAGCGCGTAAAAGTGACCCACCTGGGGGCAATCTAAGCGCCTAAAACTGACCCACCGCAGCCACCTCCGGTAAGGTGAACGTTCTCACAGCGAACGATTCACCTCACGGAGGGTTAAGGACGTGCTTACGGTGGACGATTACGGTGCCATTCGGCGAGCGCGGCGCGATGGCAAATCCATCCGTCAGATCGCCAGCGAATTCGACCATTCGCGCAACACTATCCGCAAGATCCTCAAGCAGGCCGAGCCCAATCCCCTGCCTTCCACCCGGGATCGGCTCGCCCCGCTGTTGGGACCGGTCCAGGCGTTCATCGACCAGGTCCTCCGCGACGACGAGGCCGCCCCGCCCAAGCAGCGCCATACCGCCGCCCAGGTCTTCCGACGTCTCCGCGACGAACAGGGATACCGCGGCGGATATGCCCAGGTGCAACGCTATCTGCTCAAACATCGACGCCGGCATCAGGAGACCTTCATCCCTCTGGGGCATCTCCCGGGCCGGCGGCTCGAGGCCGATTTCGGTCACATCCACGTCGATTTCCCCGACGGGCGTCGCCAGGTTCCCTTCCTCGTGACGGCCTGGGCCTACTCCAACGCTCCCTTCGTCCTGGCGCTGCCCTTCGAGCGCACCGAAGCCATCCTCGAGGGCATGGTCGCGGCCTTCGAGTTCTTCCAAGCCGTTCCCAAGGAAGTTTGGTGGGACAACCCCAGAACGGTGGCGACCTTGATCCTTCAGGGGCGCGAGCGGCGGCTCCCTCCGCGGTACGCCGCCCTGGCCAGCCACTATCTCTTCGAGCCCCTGTTCTGCATGCCGGCCCGCGGCAACGAGAAGCCGGACGCCGAGGGGACTGTGAAAGCCGTGCAGCGGCGGTTCGCCACGCCGGTGCCCCAGGTCGCGAATCTCGACGACTTGAACCGGTTCTTTCGCCAACGGTGCCAAGCCGAACGGGAGCGGGTCGTTCAATCACTCTTCGGCCCGTTTACGATCCAGGACCGCCTCGCCGAGGATCTCGCCGCGGCGGCGCCCCTGCCCAACCACCGGTTCGACCCCTGCGTGATTCACCCCGCAGTGGCCGTGGACAAGTACCAGACCGTGGCCTTTGACACCAACCGTTATAGCGTGCCTCGCCCGTTCGCCTTCCGGATGGTAACCGTCAAGGGCTACGTCGATCGGGTCGTGATCGCAGCGGAATGCCAGATCGTTGCGACTCATTTACGATGTTCAACTAAACATACGATGGTTCTCGAGCCGACTCATTATCTGGTGGCCCTGGGCCGCAAGCCCGGTGCCCTGGATCACTCGCCGGTCTTCCGCGACTGGAAGCTTCCCGCGGGCTTCACCGACTTCCGTACCGAGCTGGAGCAGCACCACGGCACCACGGCCGGCTCCCGCCAGTTCGCCCGGGTCTTGCAGTTGCTGGGCGAACACCCCCTGACGCGCGTGAGTCAGGCGGTCGAGGCCTGCCGGCGCGAACACCTCTTCAGCGCCGAGGCGGTCATCCAGCGGACCCGAACCCTCGCGGCGATCCAGGCCGTGACCTGCGGTCGAGCGCCCGTGCCTTCGGAGGAGCTCACGGCACCCCGCGTCGAGGTCCCGCTGCCCGATCTCAACCGGTTCGATCAGTTGCTCAACGGCCCGGCCACCGAAGGCCCGACCCGCGTCTCCTGCGCCCAAGGAGGTGTGACATGAACGTGCCCGGGTCCGACTCTCGGGCTCGGACGATTCCCGGGGAGTCCGCGTCTTCTTCATACGAGGAGGTGCGACGAAAAGATGAACAAGTCCGCGTCTTCTTCATACGAGGAGGTGTGATATGAACAAGTCCGCGTCTTCTTCATACGAGGAGGTGTGATATGAACAGGCCCGGGTCCGACTCTCGGACTCGGACGCTCGCCGGGACGGTTGGCTCGAAATCCGCGTCGTCTTGATCCGAGGAGGTGTGACATGAACGTGCCCGAGTCCGACTCTCGGGCTCGGACGGTTTCCCTGGACGCTTTGCCGGCAAGGACCATGCTCATGGCTGATGTGACGATCGATTTGCTCAAGACCCAGCTTCGGCAGTTGCGGCTGCCGACAATGGTCCGCGAGTTTGAGAAACTGGCGCGCGATGCCGCCGCGACCAACCAGACGTTTACCCAGTTCTTGCTGCGGTTGACCGAGATCGAGCTGGCCGCCCGTTCGGCCAAAGCGATCGCGACGCGAATCAAGAACGCAGGATTCCCGATGATCAAGGACTTCGATACTTACGACTTCAGTGCCATGCCGGGGCTGTCCAAGCCCAAGGTCTTGGAGCTGGGCCGTTGCGAATGGATTGGAGAGAAATCCAACTGTTGCCTGGTGGGGAGTCACGGAACGGGGAAGACTCATATTTCGATTGGACTGGGCCTGGCGGCGTGTCGGGCGGGCCTCCGCGTGCGGTTCTTCACGGCGGCGGCGCTGGTCAGCCAGTTGGAGAAGGAGCAGAAGCAGTACACGCTCGACCGGTTTCTTCGCCAACTCGACCGGGCCGACCTGCTGATCTGTGATGAACTGGGCTACGTCACCCTGAGCCGCGGCGGGGTCGAGCTGCTGTTCCGCGTCTTCGCCGACCGCTATGAACGCGGCAGCATGCTGGTGACCAGCAATTTGCCGTTCAGCGAGTGGAACCAGATCTTCCAGGGGGAACGGATGACCGCGGCGCTGCTGGACCGATTGACCCACCACTGCCACATTTTCGAGATGAATGGTGAGAGCTATCGGTTTCGCGAGTCGATGAAAACGAAGAAGGGCCGGAAGCCCGAGTGAGACGGGGTTACCGCTCTTGCCCAGAGCGGCCATCTTGACGACCAGGGTGGGTCAAAATTACGCGCTCAGGGTGGGTCAATTTTAGACGATCATTTCCAACTGGGATAGGTTCTAAGAGTTGCTGGCGAAGGACAAACGAAAGTCGTATTAGTGCAATAATTATTAAATTCATTTATATTTGATTATATATTAAGAGCAAGGATTGCAGGTTTCAACCTAAGCTGGTTCATCATTGAGGAATGCCCGATACCAAAAATCGAATCAGAGCAACCATGTTATAGGAGGCTCGAACTGGTGTCTTCGTGCCTTACTTTTATTCATCGCCGTTTCGCCCCCGAATGGCTCAAGCTCAAACAGCTCTACTCCCAACTCTCGGCCGGGAATGGAAACACTGGTGGGCCGTCACCGAGGCCGACCGGCTGCGGTTCGGTCTAGATCGACGTCCACTGCCCGACCTCTACGGCCTGGAGCCGGACGACTTCGACTGGATCGTGCGGACAATCCGACCGACTCTAAGGGCTTTTACCGGGTTAACCGAAGCTTCCTTATCGGGAACGCCTCACCGGCCTCGCTGCCGCCGCCTTCCGTGCGTTCAAGGAGTGCAAGTGGTCCGCCGAGTCCGCCGCCTCGCTCTCCAACGACAAATTCTTCGAGATCATCGGCATCCCCGAAATGACCAACTTCCGGGCCGCCCACGCCAAGGGCTTGCCCGACCCCCTGATCCCCAAGCGAGACGGCTGCCACGCTGGCATCCCGAAGAGTTCGCCGAAGACGACCCCCGCCACGGTTGGACCTGGGGAGACTGCTGGAACGATGCCGTGGTCCTCCTCGGTCGCGAACAGGCAGTGGGGCGATATATCGAAGTGGATTCCTAAGGAGGCTGGCAAGGGAGCATCGACTACTGACGGACCAAGAGATCTTTTCGGTCACCCCATCTCGACCGTTTACAGCCGAAAGCGGAAGCTCTGACCAAAGAGGCACCTATGCGATTCGTAATCTTCGTGGATGGTTCAAACCTTTTCGGCACATTGAAGCACATGGATGTACGTGTGCCTGAGTACCAGTCATTTTTTACGTACATCTTCCGTCAGTCTGTGGATGCATGGAAGTCGAGGATCTATGCAGAACCTCTCGCACCTATCGAGATGCGTCGTGTCTACTGGTACTGCGTTGGCCAGATGGATGATTGGAACCTGAGCGACGCAAAGGCACAAGCCTACCTCAAGGAGCAGTTTGATCAAAATCGAACGGTTAAGGGTCACTTCATGGCCGAGGCTGGGAAGAAACTCGCAGGACAACCGCAAGACAAAGTTGCTCTTGAGGCATGGGGCCTTTGCTTCAACGAATTCAAGGATTGGTACGAGGCGAAATGGAAGACATTGAACGGAATGAAGCGTGTTTATCACGGTGTCCAGCGGGACACTGACTTTGTATAGAAATGATTTCTAATGCACGATGGAAGGTAGACTTCTTCAGCAAGACTGTATCTGAGAAGGGCTTGGACACTGACTTAGCAGTGGACATGGTTACTCTGCTCGACAACTACGATGTTGCGATCCTGATTTCCGGCGATGCAGACAACATTCCATCAATCAATTACGTCAAGTCTCACGACAAATCAGTCGGGGTCGTCGAGTTCTTGGAAGGCTATCCGCCGAAAGACCGGGGCAAGCAGTCCTCTTCACACTTGAAACTTGCTGCCCATTTCGTGGTTCCAATTTACGAGATGGATCTCATTCAGAAGAAGCTAGCTGACAAAGGACAACAAGACGTGGATGATCCCAGCGTTACAGCCCTATGAAGATGAAACCAGAGGGCCTGCGCCATGCCTATCAACCCAGTGCACTTCGCCCACGGAATCTGTGACGAGTTCCTGCGGTACATCTTCTCCGCGTTCCCGATCACGGACCCCGACCTCGCGAAGCAGGCCCGCCAGAATCTCAAGGGGAAGACATTCTGGGGCCACGCCCTTGGTTCAAGGACCATACGTCTCCCTCTCGGAAGCGTTCGCAAAAGGCGAGTCGGTCCAGGCGATGGCGGATCAAGGGCTGCTTCACGCGATCATGCCCGCTCTGATTGGCTTTCCCTCGATGTGGCTGCACCAACAGCAGGTCTTCGAGGCGACCAAGGCGGGTCAGCATGTCCTGGTCGCCACAGGCACCGGCTCGGGCGAGACCGAGTCGTTCCTCTACCCGATCATCGACGAACTGCTGAGGCAGCGAGATCAGGGCATACGCGAGGGGATCACGGCGATCCTCGTCTACCCGATGAACGCCCTGGCCAACGACCAGCTCGACCGGCTGCGGGACATGCTGGGCGGCACGGGAATCACCTT
>CAWJGW010000027.1:0-167461 GCA_963842405.1 uncultured Isosphaeraceae bacterium
TTTCTCACCGCCCGTCGATTCCTCGTCGATTTCCGGCCGCACGACCGACCAGGCCGGCTGATTGCCGGCGACCTGCTTCTCCCAGGCCGCCATGTGCTCGGACCAGGCGGGGTCGCGATGCCGGAGGTCATCCTCGATCTCCCGGACCTTGCGGAGGACCCCGGCGCCGCCTCATCAGCTCATCGGGCGAGTAGACGGCGACGTTCGCCTCATGGCTATTGTTCAGGAAGGCGAAGATCCGGTAATACTCTTCATGAGTCAGGGGGTCGTACTTGTGGGTATGGCACTGGGCGCACTGGATGGTCAGGCCGAGGATCCCCTTGCCGATGCAATCCATGCGGTCGAACATGGCCTCCATCCGGAACTGCTCGGGATCGACGCCCCCTTCCTCGTTGATCATCGAGTTGCGGAGAAAGCCCGTGGCGACGACCTGGTCCTGGCTCGCGCCGGGGAGCAGGTCGCCGGCAATTTGATCGATGATGAACTGGTTATAGGGAAGGTCCCGGTTCAAGGCATGGATGACCCAGTCGCGGTAGGCATAGACTTGCCGGGACTTGTCTTTCTCGTAGCCGTCGGAGTCGGCATACCGGGCGGCATCGAGCCAGATTCGTCCCCATCGCTCGCCATATTGCGGCGCATCGAGAAGCCGGTTAACCAGCCGGTCGTAAGCGTCGTCGCGGGTGTCGGCGACGAAGGCGTCCACGTCCTGGATGGAAGGCGGCAGTCCGATCAGGTCAAGGCTCAACCGGCGGATCAAAGTGATCTTGTCGGCCCGGGACGATGGCGAGAGGCCCTCGGCCTCGAGCCGGGCGAGGATGAAGCGATCGATCGGGTTACGGCACCAGCCGGCATTCTTGACCGGAGGGAGCATGGGCCGGACGGGCGGGACGAACGCCCAGTGCCCTTGATATTCCGCCCCCTGCTCGATCCAGGTCTTGAGTCGGGCGATCTCGGCGGGAGTGAGGGGTTTCCCGGTCTTGGCGGGCGGCATCCGCTCCTCGGGGTCGTCCGAGGTGATCCGACGGTAGAGCTCGCTGTCGTCGAGCTTGCCGGGGACGATCGCCGGGCTGCCCGACGCCGCCGCGGCGGTCGCATCGCGACGATTATCGAGCCGCAGCTTCCCTTTACGCTGCTTGGCGTCAGGACCGTGGCACGAGAGGCACTTATCCGCCAGGATCGGACGGATGTCCCGAGTGTACGCGACCTTCTGGGTTCCGGTCGGCTCCGCGCCGGTCGCTGTAACCGGTCGAGCGAGTGCCACGGAGAAGACGCAATCGCCACGCCGAAGAAAGCTCGGCTGCGAATCCTCGACAGAATGATCTCGAGGCGGGTGCTCAGGCTCAGCCCAACCATGCTTCGATGCCCTCTCATGTGCCGACGGGTTGGCTCGGTCGATCCGGTAGTTGCGCGCCTCGAGCTGGGGTGGCAGATTGGCCGCATGACAAAGCGGATAGCGGCACCCGGAGTCCGGGCTCAAGGTGGGACTCGACACCGGCGTGCCGAGCGGCTCCATTCTACCTCGCGGCACCCGGGATCTCCACGGGGTTCACCGGAAACTCCAGCATGCACTCACCCGGCGCAGGTGCGGTTTTGGGAGAGGGAGTTAACGCCGACATCTCCCCGAGGGGCGAGGTCTGAGGAAGCCGCGGCTCGCTCGCCGAGCCGGGGACCAAGACGACTCCTCCCCTCGCCCCACCGGGGAGAGGGTGCCCGAAGGGCGGGTGAGGGGTCTTCGGAGGGCGCCACAAAAGCGGAGAGACCACTCAAAGCGATTTCGCCCAGTCAAGCCCAACTTTTCACCGCGCCACGGCCACCCTCTTCTTCCGCGTCAACGCCTCTGGCTCGATCAGACGCCCGTTCCTCCGATCGGCGATCATTGCAGCCGGTCAGCTCATGCAGCCGGAGAGCGAATGCCTCGCTCACATCGACCGGTCCGAGGCCATGCCACGGCAGGACCACATACCCATCCTCGCGTTCGGCCTTGAGGTTCGGAAACGCGGCCAGTACGCAACGGACCGTCGCCTCGTCGAGCGGCCTGGTCGCCACGGCCACACATTCCCGGAGCGCCTCCGGGTCGAGATGTCCCACCGTCAGACAATGAATCACGTCAGCGCTCCCGGCGGTTCCCTCTGATCGCCCGAAGAATATCAACGGCCCGACATAGGGCTAGAGCGCTTTACGCTTGGCTCGCGCACGCGCGGCCCCCTCACCCGGCCTGCGGCCGACCTCTCCCCTAGGGCGAGGTCAAAAAACCTGCCCTTCTCCCCTCGGGGAGAAGGTGCCCGAAGGGCGGATGAGGGGGCGATTTCACGTCAGCCTCCGGCGTGTGGGCCCGCCAAGCGTAAAGCGCTCCTAGAACCATCGCCGGTGGGAACCGGGTCTAAGATCTTTGTAGGTCAGGCTTTCCGGCCTGACGCTTCCCCTGTCAGGCCGGAAAGCCTGACCTACGAAAACTCTGGGTTCTAGCTGTGTCACGGGTCGTTGTATCTTTTCCGTGTCACTTCCGTTCGACTCACGTCCAATTTCCATGTCCGGATTGTGTCCGAAACAGCCGCCCTGGATCTGCCAAACGGGTGTTTCCTCGTCGTTTCCCCACGGGATTGCCCCTTGCTCGTCTCGCCGCGATGTCCGGCTGTGTCCGGACATGTCCGGATCAAATCGTCCACTTGGTCCGCTCGTAGGTCGTCCTGGAGCCGGCTCCGTGTCGCACGAGGAAGCCGTCTCCCTCGAGGTCCGATAGGTCGCGTCTCGCTTGCCGATCCGTGATCCCATGCCCGAATCGCTCGAGGTAATCCGAAACCCGGATCTGCTCACCGGGCTCGAGGGCGTCGAGCAACTCCTTCTGGCGGGCGTTCAGGTCGAGCGCCGGCTTCCCTGGCTGGGCGGCGAACAGGGTCAGCCGGACCCCCGATCCCACGTTCTTCCATTCCGGGACCCGCATCCCGAGCTCGCGGCACTCTTGCGCAATCTTGAAAGTCCCTCGTCCGACCCGCTCCATGAGTTCGTGGAGGAAGAAGACGTGGCTGATGTCGGGATTCACCAGGATGGACGGATGGGATGCCAGCAGCAAGTCGCGTGGTGAAATCCCACGCGGCAGCTTGCCGGTGTTCCAGATCTCGACCCGATCGGGATAGACGCTCACCAGGACGCTACCCGAGAATGCCGCATAGTCGCGATGGACCAAAGCGTTGACAAGCCCTTCCCGCAGGGCATTGAACGGGTAACTGGGCCGGGACTCGCGGTGTAACTGCCCTTCGTGAAAAGCGGCACCGATCGCCACATGTCGCTTGAGAAACACCATCGCGTCTTCAAGCAACTGGAACGCCGGTCCCTCGTAGAGTTGCTCGTCCAGAAAGTCGTCCGCACGATCCGTCGAATAGCAAACCGCACGAAGTCGCGTTTGGGGGTGGCGCTGGGCGATTTTCCTGCCGAACAACACGTCGGCGGCGTTGGTGAGTTGCCCGGACTGGAACAACGACAGTTGCGACAGCGTCGCGACCGGATCGTTCGGGCTGTCGAACAGATACCCACGGCGGTCCTGGCGCGCTGCACCGTCTTGCGCAAAGCGGAGGAGTCGATACCGTCGATCTCGAGTCCGATGGAGGGCCGACGTTCCCATCGGGTCGTGGTCTGGGAGGTAGTCTCCACCACCTCCCGCAACTCCGAGGCCGTCGCCGTATCCGTGGAGGCTCCTTTGCGAACGTAAACCGCTCCCTCGAAGACATACGGTCGATCCGGGCCCGCGGGTACGCCCACGGAGATCACGTTGCCTCTCGAAGTCTGATCGAAAACCACGTCGTACAGGACCCGAGGTGTGATCTTCTCACGAAGGAACGCGTTCAAGCTCCTGGATTGATCCTCCGTGGCCGAACCGTTTGGCTCCCCGTCTTGATCGACACCGGCGATCAGGAAGCCGCCCTCGGTATTCAGGAAGGCGCAAACCGTCCTGGCCATCGCAGCCATCGGTTCGACCGACGCCCTGAACTCCACTCGAGACGACTCACCCCTGGCCAGCAGTCGATTCGTGAAGTCGTTGGTGGTCATGAGGGAGGCCCTCCGGTCGCCTTGGCTTGAAGTTCTTCCTGCTTAGAGTGGCGACTAAATAGGACCACCAAAAAGGGATGGTGACGATGAGACGCTGGAAGTAGGTGACGCGGCTCTCTGCCCCGAAGGGGCCGAAACATGTCAGCCCAGGGGCAACGCCCTGGGAATACGTCCAACCATCCACCTGCGAGCCCTGAAAGGGCGCAACAGCCGCGCCTTCCCTTGTGTCGCCCTTTCAGGGCTTGGGGTTCCTTGCGATGTCACTCCCCTCCTCAGGGCGTTGCCCTGGGCTGACATGTTTCGGCCCCTTCGGGGCGACATTCGATCGCAATTCTCATGGCCGCGCTCCGATTCGGCCCATCTGCCAGACTTCATCCAGCGTGTACTCCTCGAGCCATTTTTCCAGATCGAGCTCATCAGCCCGGGTTGCTTCCGCCGCACCGTCCTCATTCACGTCGATCGTCACCACTTCCGACGGTTTCAGAAATCGGATCAACCTGTCGGCGTGCGTGGCTACGATCAACTGGGTACGTTGGGATGCTTCACGCAAGAGATCCGCCAGAAGCGACATCAGTTCGGGATGCAAGCTGACTTCCGGCTCGTCGATCATCGTGACGGCCGTCAACCCTGGACTTTGCAGCAGAGTCGCCAGCCACAAAAACCTCAACGTGCCCTCGGAAAGCTGGTGCATGAAAAAGGGATACTTGCTCGTCCTGTCCTTCCAGGTAATCGCCAGTGTGCCGGCAGCCACGGGCGGAAAATTGAGACGCTCGAAGTCGGGGAATCCCGCTCGCAACGACGCCTCGATCGTCTCGAAGCGATCGGGATCGGTTTCTCGAAGCGTGTACAGGCACGAGACGAGGTTCACTCGCCGTCATGACCCGGCAACGGTGCGTCTCGCATTTGTTGCGGCAGCCGGATCGGTGCGCGACGACTCACGTCGAGAACGTGATAATGCGTCGAGGAGGCCAGACGCTTCCGGAAGTCCTCTGGCTCTTGAAACATCTTCGGAACCTGCGACAGCGCCGATTCCGTCTGGTTGTAATCCCAGTTCGGTCGAACGAGCCCCTTCCTCGCGTCGTGCTGAAAATATTGAATATTCCCGTGATGTGCCCGGATGGGCATGAACGGTCGCGGCTTGTTCTCTCTCCACTGGGTCAGAGTTTCGTCGGAAATCTCATACCCCACCCCTACGGGTGACAGGGCGAGGCGATACGCGATCGGCTTGTGTCCTTGAACCCCCATCGTCAAATCGAAAGCCATGAACTTCGCCTTATCGCCCTTGACCGTCAGCAGGTTCGTGAGATTGGCGTCGATCCCGCTGAGATCGCTCATGGTTTCTTTCAGCCTGCCCGATGCGGAAGAGGCCAGCAGTGAAAACACATCCAGCAGTGAGGTCTTCCCACTCCCGTTGGCACCGATAACCACGTTGAGTGGTTGCAGCTTCAGATCGACGTCGTACAGCCGTCGGAAGCCCTGAACGTGAATGGTCTCGAAAATATTCATAGTGTTTACCCCCTTTTTCCTCCCTGATCCGCGGGAAGGCCACCGGTGCCTCCTGTATGCGATCCGTTCGATCTCGGCGGTGTAGCTCGCCACGCGGACCCAAGGCGACAGGAGGATGGAAACTCATCCGGATCGTCCCCATACCAGCCCGAAGCGCCAGCGAGGGTCTTCCCCATTGTCTTGTAAGGACTTACGGCGACCCTCGCTGGCGCTTCGGGCTGGTATGGCCCCGGTCGGATTGCGGGTAAACGAATTCCTGCCGGTCGCCCAAGGTTCATGAGAGTATTTCAACAGGGACGTCAGGGAACCGCCTTAACTGGACGTCATTGGTGATAGAGAGCGTACATCCGTGCTCGGCGGCGGCGGCCAGGTGCAGGGCATCCAGAGGTTTGAATCCGTATTGAGCCCGAATCCGGGCGGCTCGGTCGCAAACGGCCGGCGATATGGCCAGGACGCTGACGTCGGGCGATTGGAAGAACGTCACGTACTGGGCCAGCAACACGGGGTCGTTTGCCTTCAGGGGGCCCACCTGACACCCCATGCGCACCAGATCGCTGACCGCCAGGCGCTCGCCACTCGCCAGCAGAGCGGTCACTCGTGCCGTGACTTTCGGGCCGAAATTGGCGGGCTGCTCGATCAGGTAGATGACCGGATTGGCGTCGAGAAAGACCATCAGCGCGGCGACTCCTCGGCTACCCGGGCCTGTTCTCTGGCGTGGCGACATTCTGCTTGGAGACGTTCGACAGCCTGCATTTCCTCTTCGGATTCGTTGCGCAACGCCTCGATCTCGGCGTCGATTTCCTCCCGTGTGCGGGAGGTCCGACCACGGGCACGCTGATCGTCCCAGATGGATTCCATCATCTTCCAGAACCGATCCGGCTGGACGGATTCCGTGACTGGCTGAACGGTCACATGGACCCGTCCCGCGGGAAGGTTGACCTTCTGGCTCACCTCCAGCGTTCCGTCAGGCTGCACCGTGCCTTCGACAACGACAACCGCGGCATTCATGACATTCACCTCGCTCTTTCCTTCGGAGGATCTGCGTGTCCCTGGCGCCGATTCTAACATCCAATCCGGTGGACAGGCAGGCGGTCACGACCCGCCGGTCACCGGTTCACCTCGATCGATCTCAGACGGACCTCGCTCCTTGGACATGCCGTCGTCATTACCCCGGTGGCCCGCTGGGTCGGATCGCTCGTGGGACGGCCTATTCCAACCGTTTCCCTGCTCGCCAGCGGCTACGGCCTTCCCTTTCCTTGTGCAAGGTCGGCATCCACATTGGTCGTTTCGAGGCCTGCTCGACGTTCACTCGCGTTACGGCCTGCCTGCTCGCTGCATCGCCAAAGCGACGCATTTGTCTCGAAGGCTCCGACGGTTTCGTTACCTCCACCGCCGCTCCGATAGCTACCGGCGGGAGCGACCCAGTTGCCGGGTGGGAATTGCACCCACGGAAGACCAACACCTTTGCACGGCGCACACAAAGTTTGACCCCAGGTTCCACCCTTGGCGCTTTAACCGGGAGGTTGGGGGAAACAAAGTTAGTCACAAAAGTGCTATGTCCCCCTGGTATGTGCTGGCCCTGGGAAAAAACCAAAAACAAGGTTCCAGGTTCCCCCCTGGGAAAAAACCAAAGTAGAGTCGAGGTGTGACGCGGTGGCTCGGTCTCATCGACCGGGCTCCGTTTCCACACCCCGCTCATCAAACTGGACGGGCGGTTTTCCCGCATCCAGCTTTCGTTACAAGGCGTTTCTCATCAATGAGTTCACACGTTCGCTCACGAACAGTCTGCGGCTAGGTTCGTTGGAGCTGGTACAATCCCAGCTCCTGGTGCAGGTAGGCGTCAGGGTATCGTGTCTTACCCTGACCCGGCACCTTGAACTTCGCACACAGCCACTGGCGCACCCGGTAGCGGACGTGACTGTCGATGGCGCGGTAGGCCGGGCTGATGGTTCCGATGCGAAAATAGTTGGACCAGCCCCGCAATTTGCGGTTGATCCGACCAATCTGCTTCTCGACCTCCAGCCAGGTCGTCTTGCGCTCCGTCAGTTCACTGATCTCGCCGCAGAGCCGGGCGATCTTCTTCCGCGACGGACGCGGTCCCACATAGGACGCGCCTGTGCGACGGTCGTAGTTCCGGCCCAGGGTGTAGCCCAGGAAGTCGAACGTCTCCTCCGGCAGCCGACAGAGTCGCGTCTTGGTCTCGTTCACCGTCAATTTCAGCTTGGACATCATCCCCCGCATCACGGCCATGGCCTGTTCGGCCGTGCCGCGACAGCAGATGACAAAGTCGTCCGCGTAGTTGACGATTCGCGCGACCAGACGCCGCTCGTGTCCGCCGGTCTTCCAGCCCATCACAAATCTCCGCATGTAGATGTTTGACAACAATGGTGAATCGGGGCCCCTTGTGGGGTCCCCATCGCCAGGTCTTGGTTCCGGGTCGTTCGACGGCGGTGCCCTTTCGCGTCGGTTTCTTCCACCGGGGTCTCCAGCCAGATCTTGAGCAGCCGCAGCACGCGGCCGTCGCTGATCCGCCGGGACACCGATTTCATCAACTCGGCATGGGGGATACTGTCGAAATAACCGGACAAGTCCGCGTCCACCACTTCGGTGTGCCCTTGCCTGATCAGCCGTTCCACTTGGCGAACGGCGTCCAGGGCACTGCGGCTCCGGGCGGTAGGCGTGTTGTTCGGGCTCCAGGTCGGCCTCGAAGATCGGCTCCAAGACCAGCACCGCAGCCATCTGCACCACGCGATCTTTGATGCATGGAATCCCCAGCGGCCTCGACTTGCCATCCGATTTAGGGATGTACACGCGTCGAACCGGTAGGGGCTGATACGTCTCGTTCTTGAGCTCGTCCGCCAGATCGTCCAACCATCCCTCGGCACCGCATGCCTCGATCTCCGCAAAGCTCTGGCCGTCGACCCCCGGAGCGCCGGCGTTAGCACGGCAGCGCGCGTAGGCGAAACCCAGAACGTCACGGCGGTAGATCTTGTCGTACAGTGCGTAGAAGCGATAGTCGGGCGAGTTCTTCGCTTTGGTGTGCAACGCTGTCTGCAACTTCCCAACCTTTGGTGGAGGTGTTAGGCTCACGCCAATCTCCCGGCTGTCGGCCGCTTGCTGCGTTGACCTTGAACTAAGGCCCCTTCCCTCGACCGGAGTTACCCGGCGTTGACGGTACTACGGGCCTATCCGCCACCCCGGCGGCCCGGCCTGTCCCTCGCGGGCGTCCGGTTGAGGGTCACGCGCCCTCACCGCTCGGGGTTTCCCGTGTTGCGTTGATCTCCGTGTACAGACATGCCGTCGTCATTACCCCGGTGGCCCGCTGGGTCGGATCGCTCGTGGGTCGGCCTATTCCAACCGTTACCCTGCTCGCCAGCGGCTGCGGCCTTCCCCGCCAAGTTGCCGGGTCGGCGTCCACATTGGTCTTTCGAGGCCTGCTCAACGTTCACTCGCGTTACGGCCTGCCTGCTCGCTGCATCGCCAAAGCGACACATGTGTCTCGAAGGCTCCGACGGCTTCGTTACCTCCACCGCCGCTCCGATAGCTACCGGCTGGAGCGACCCAGTTGCCGGGTGGGAATTGCACCCACGGAAGATCAACACCATACGGTGCGGCGCACAACAAGGTTTGACCCCAGGTTCCCGTTGTGGATTTGGCTCACCGGCGAGGTCTGGCCTTGCGGGATGCTGTGCAGGCGGAGGCGTTTCAATCCTTGTTGTTGTGGATTTGGCTCACCGGCTCGAGGGCTCGGAGGCCACGGCCTCGCCATCGCCGAGTTTCAATCCTTGTTGTTGTGGATTTGGCTCACCGGCAGGCCAATGCCGCGATTGCCGCGGCTCAGGCACTGTGTTTCAATCCTTGTTGTTGTGGATTTGGCTCACCGGCACCGTGTCGGTGGCGAGCTGCGAGCGAGGCACTGCTGAGTTTCAATCCTTGTTGTTGTGGATTTGGCTCACTGGCCCAGGTCGGCTCGCCGCCGAGCGGCTCCCGGTCCGGGTTTCAATCCTTGTTGTTGTGGATTTGGCTCACCGGCCATCGAGTCACCTCGAATATAAGTAGACCTGATCACGGTTTCAATCCTTGTTGTTGTGGATTTGGCTCACCGGCTCGCAATGCCCGTGCTGCTCCCTGCCGCACTCGGACGATGTTTCAATCCTTGTTGTTGTGGATTTGGCTCACCGGCATGCCCGAATCCGGGAGTCCTCAGTAACAGGGGACAAGTTTCAATCCTTGTTGTTGTGGATTTGGCTCACCGGCGACCGGACAACGCTTGGCCGCGATTCCAGGAGTGTCCTATGTTTCAATCCTTGTTGTTGTGGATTTGGCTCACCGGCGATGTTCGACAGTCATCGTTCACGAAGGCTCACTGTACGTTTCAATCCTTGTTGTTGTGGATTTGGCTCACCGGCGTGCATCCGCTGAGGGTCTCTCGCCATGGCCAAGTCGATGTTTCAATCCTTGTTGTTGTGGATTTGGCTCACCGGCCCGTGTCGGCTGGCGAGCTGGAGCGAGGCACTACTGAGTTTCAATCCTTGTTGTTGTGGATTTGGCTCACCGGCTCGATCGACGCCTGGTCGATGATGCCGCATGCACGTCGCAGGTTTCAATCCTTGTTGTTGTGGATTTGGCTCACCGGCCAGTCGCCGATCGCGGCGTGCGCCGGCGCTGGACGATGTTTCAATCCTTGTTGTTGTGGATTTGGCTCACCGGCCATCCGGACATCAGGCCGGCCTCGTGCGTGCAGCAGGTTTCAATCCTTGTTGTTGTGGATTTGGCTCACCGGCGATCGTGATCCGTTGACTGGCTCGCGGCTCGGACTGAGTGTTTCAATCCTTGTTGTTGTGGATTTGGCTCACCGGCACGTCGATGAGCCCGCGTTGATCCGTGACGCCGCACGGGTTTCAATCCTTGTTGTTGTGGATTTGGCTCACCGGCGCCGCGTACCTGTGCATCGACTCCGTGCGCAGCCGGGTTTCAATCCTTGTTGTTGTGGATTTGGCTCACCGGCTCGATCCGCCGGTCGGACCGGCTCGATGCCCGACGGGTTTCAATCCTTGTTGTTGTGGATTTGGCTCACCGGCGACGGCAGCGCACGCAGCGGCTGCGACGCTCTGCGCGATGGTTTCAATCCTTGTTGTTGTGGATTTGGCTCACCGGCCGGTCAGTCCGGTCGGCCGGCCCAGCGGTGCGGTGTTTCAATCCTTGTTGTTGTGGATTTGGCTCACCGGCATCGCATCTGGCGTGGCGTGCGCACGCCGATGCGGAGTTTCAATCCTTGTTGTTGTGGATTTGGCTCACCGGCACCGCCGCACTCGGTGCCGTGCCGATGCGACGGCTCGACGTTTCAATCCTTGTTGTTGTGGATTTGGCTCACCGGCCGTCGACTGCCGCGCTGGCGATGAGTCGTGCTGAGCAGGTTTCAATCCTTGTTGTTGTGGATTTGGCTCACCGGCTCGACTCGCGGACTGTCAGCTCGATACTGCACAGACGGTTTCAATCCTTGTTGTTGTGGATTTGGCTCACCGGCATGCGGCCCGTCGCGTCGACCGACATCGCACTGATGGGTTTCAATCCTTGTTGTTGTGGATTTGGCTCACCGGCATCGCTCGGCGGCCTGGACCGTGCGCAGCTCGACTACGGTGTTTCAATCCTTGTTGTTGTGGATTTGGCTCACCGGCCGTGCCGAGGCCGCGTCCCGCTGGGCCGCGATCCAGGTTTCAATCCTTGTTGTTGTGGATTTGGCTCACCGGCCGTGGTCGACCGCTCCTGAGCGCCGGCGAACTCGATGTTTCAATCCTTGTTGTTGTGGATTTGGCTCACCGGCCTGCGACGTCCAGCATCGCGAGCACGCTGGCTGCGATGTTTCAATCCTTGTTGTTGTGGATTTGGCTCACCGGCCGTCATGGCCATCGTCGGACGTCGCTCCGAGCACTGGATGTTTCAATCCTTGTTGTTGTGGATTTGGCTCACCGGCGGCTCCGCTCGACGGCGATCGACCCACCGAGCGGATGTTTCAATCCTTGTTGTTGTGGATTTGGCTCACCGGCCAGCCGACCGCGATCGGCCTCGTCGACCTCGGCGTGTTTCAATCCTTGTTGTTGTGGATTTAGCTCACCGGCTCGGCGTGCACGGCGTCGGCGCAGTGCACACAGGTTTCAATCCTTGTTGTTGTGGATTTGGCTCACCGGCCGGCATAGAGCTCGCGTGGCGATCGACGTCAGCAGATGTTTCAATCCTTGTTGTTGTGGATTTGGCTCACCGGCCAGACGTCCGATCGACCGTGCCCGGTCGGCGACGTGTTTCAATCCTTGTTGTTGTGGATTTGGCTCACCGGCTGCGGCAGGCTCATCACGGCGTGCGGCGTCTGAGGTTTCAATCCTTGTTGTTGTGGATTTGGCTCACCGGCACGGATCGTGCCGGCAGATCGGCGCTGGTCGAATGGATGTTTCAATCCTTGTTGTTGTGGATTTGGCTCACCGGCACGGCGCTGATGCCGACTGATCGACCCGTCGGCAGCAGGTTTCAATCCTTGTTGTTGTGGATTTGGCTCACCGGCGGCTGCACGTCGAGGTCGGCGAGCTACTGCACGGTGTTTCAATCCTTGTTGTTGTGGATTTGGCTCACCGGCCCGTGATGCAGACGCCGGAGCGGTCGAGGCGATGTTTCAATCCTTGTTGTTGTGGATTTGGCTCACCGGCGCGAGTCACCGCGTGCGGCGTCATGCGTTCACTGTGTTTCAATCCTTGTTGTTGTGGATTTGGCTCACCGGCAGCGTCGTGCGAGACCGCTGGCCATGCTGCCATCGAGGTTTCAATCCTTGTTGTTGTGGATTTGGCTCACCGGCATCGCCGGCCGCCAGTCGCCGCGACTCACCGCCGGGTTTCAATCCTTGTTGTTGTGGATTTGGCTCACCGGCACCGGTCGACGGCGTCCAGCGCCGCTGAGGTCTGAGGTTTCAATCCTTGTTGTTGTGGATTTGGCTCACCGGCCGAGTCCGACCTGGATCGACGGCTCGTGATTAGAGTTTCAATCCTTGTTGTTGTGGATTTGGCTCACCGGCAGGCTCGCCGCATCGACGGTAGCCGCGAGGCTCGATGGGTTTCAATCCTTGTTGTTGTGGATTTGGCTCACCGGCTGACACGAGCAGGTCGCCGCAATGGCCGACGGCACGCTGTTTCAATCCTTGTTGTTGTGGATTTGGCTCACCGGCGCGACGTCGATGCGGTCGTCGACGTCCGATCACGGCAGTTTCAATCCTTGTTGTTGTGGATTTGGCTCACCGGCCCGAGGCATCGCGAACGCCAAGCGCGATCGACCGCAGGTTTCAATCCTTGTTGTTGTGGATTTGGCTCACCGGCGTGCGCCAGTGGCCGACCGTGAGCGCGACGAGCATCAGCGTTTCAATCCTTGTTGTTGTGGATTTGGCTCACCGGCTGCCAGTCTGGCCGGCATCGGCCAGTCGACGGACGAGTGTTTCAATCCTTGTTGTTGTGGATTTGGCTCACCGGCCGCGATGCGGATGCCGTGCGTCGACGTCATCCGGTCGAGTTTCAATCCTTGTTGTTGTGGATTTGGCTCACCGGCTCGCACGGCCTGGACGCGCCGTCCGCGAGAGGCGAGACGCGTTTCAATCCTTGTTGTTGTGGATTTGGCTCACCGGCGAGGCTTGCCATACGTCGAGGTGCCAGCAAGACGCGATCGAGTTTCAATCCTTGTTGTTGTGGATTTGGCTCACCGGCCGCACCTTCGCCGCAACTCATTAAACAGCAGGGGTTTACGTCGCCATCTTGTAGGTTTCTCGACAGCCACTCCTCTCCTCCGTTTCGGGGAGAATTCGCCTATCAAGGTCACGCCCTCGCAATTCTAATCGCTCGCAACCTCTTTGTCAATAAAGGGGTTAGCTCGATTTGGCTACTGGATGCAGATATTTCGGTAGCAGCAGTCGCGACAACGGGCTCTTCCACCGGGTCGCCAGCGGAAACCGCCGGTCTGGATCACTTCCAGGATCTCGCGGAGGACCGCTTCGGCCTCGGCGAAGTCGGCGTCGCTGAACTCGATCGGCACCAGCTTATGCTTCGACCGGATGTAACAGAGGAAACCGCGATGCACCGGGCACTGAAAGGTCTCCCGGATCAACAACCCATACGAGTGCCGATTGCATTTCAGGTTGTGGTAGACCTGGCCGCGATCCTCCGCGAATTTGTAGTCGAACGGCGCCATCGATCCATCGTTCAAGCGTCAGCACCTCGTCGACCGAGCCGCGAACGCCCAGCCTCGGCGATGCCAGCGGCACGTCGAACTGCCGCTCGACCACCCCCAGCTTCTTGCGAAGGTACTTCGGGTTGATCCGCCGGCGCTCCTCGTGGGCCTGCCGGCCCTTCTGCACCAGCAGCCGCCGCTCCTGCCGCTCCGGCACCCCCAGCACGTACTCGAAGTACGTGAACCGCGGGCAGAACAGGTGCTCCAGGACGTGCGTGACCGTCAGCGGGATCGGCCGGGGTTCGGCGATGGGTCAGCGAACGGAGTTCTCCATGGTCGATTAAACCACCGAAGTGCATGGGTCGGAGCTGTCATCAACAAAGAGGTGAGCTAGACCAGTTGATGCACGATATCGTCCCGGTTTGTCGATGATCAGCGGCCATTCGGAAGCCGGCGGCCGGTCGTGCAATCTCGGCCGCGCCAGATTCCTCGGCACATCCACCAGGAACTGGCGCAAGAGCGCCGACTGAAGGCGGCGATCCCGCCGCGAGAGGAGGCGCCGAGCTTGCGATCGAGATAGCGGTCCAGGAGCTGCTGAGCGGTGGTCACACCGAACCTGGCAAGGAGCGGCTGATGGCGACGCGGCAGGTATCGCTCGGCCGCCGGGATGAAGACGTCAAGACTGGGACCATCGTCCGGGAATGGCTCGTTCTCGGCGAGCCTGGACCACTGCCCCCTGGCGGCGGACTCGAAGGAGTCCAGCGAGGTCACGTGACGATTGGCTGTCCCAGCAGCGGTCGATAATAGCATTCGAGCCGGCGAGCAACATCCGACTCCGCCATCACCGGCGCCTCGGCAAGGATTTCGTCCGTGAATCGGACAGCATCCTGTCCCTGATAAACCCATCCGCGGGGTTCCTTCCCATCATCGCGGACGAACGGGAAGACAAGCACCTCGAGCGGGCTCCCCTTCGCCATGGCGATTGCCCGGCCCGCCGTCTGGACCACCGATGGGAAGATCGGCCGTGCGCGAAGGATCGCCCGGAAGCTCAAGTCCACACCGGCTTCCAGGACCTGAGTGCAGACCACGCCGATCGGCTCCGAGCCGTCCTTCAAAAGCTTTCGGATGCGGCGGATTACTTCGCTCCTTGTGGCCAGGAAGCATGCGGGAGGCAAGGAAGAACCATCGGCCCCCTTCCGCTTGAGCTTCCAGTAGACGTCGACCGGCGTCGCGGACCGTGTTGAGGATGACAGCGACGGAGCCCCGACCGCTTGGAACCGGTGCTCGGCCTCGGCAACACCTGGTCGGCGTTCCAGGGGTCCGTGGTCGACCGAATGACGAAACGGCTGATCGCGGGCGCGACACCCTCGACCAGCGGCCGCGCCGGCCCATGATCCCCAGGCCGTCGGCTACCGGTGGCAAGGTCGCCGTGCAGAAGAAGCGCCTGTGCCGCGTCGCGCCGCGGGCGACAACCGCTAATGCCCGCACAAAGGCCGACCAGACCGTAGGGTTAATGATTTGGGGTTCGTCGATGAAGAGAAAGGCCCTGTCGAGAGCCGGAATCCGCAGGCACTGCTGAGCCCGAGCCGGGAACAGGGCGCGGAAGAGCTGATTGAACGTCGTGGCCACGATCGGGGCCTGCCAGGTGTCGAGAACGTCATAGGGCTGATGGTCTTCGCGCCTGGAGATCGCTCCTGGGATCGCCCGAGGCATGGCCGGCCTCCGCGAAACGTCAGAATTGACATCTGATGGTGCAAGGATACCGGCAGGCCCGTGGCCTTCTCCGAACACACTCGCCGACTGGGAGAGGATGCTGATGTACGGAGCAACGTAGAGAAGCCGCCGGCAACGCCCCGAGCGAATCGCCTCCAGAGCGACCCGCAACCCCGCCAGCGTCTTGCCATAGCCGGTCGGCAGCAAGAGTGTGAGCAGATGTGAGGGGCATCCGTCTTCCGGTAGGCTTCGAGGGCATCAACCTGCATCGCTTCCCGGGCTTGAAGCAACTCGCTTCGAGACCCCTTTGCGCCGGGCTTTCTCAGCCTCCTTGCGGCAGTGTCTCTCGAAATGGTCGAGGGCGGTCTCGGCCTGTGCCGCCGCCAGCGGACACGGGCCGCCATTCCGCGGCATGGCGGCGGTCGGCGTAGATGAGCTCGCGCCCAACTCGGCCAGGCGAAGGCCAAGACGATCGATCGAGCCATCCCGCGTCGCCTGCACGACACGATTCGGTTCGGACCGTTCCCTGGCGATACCCCCAATCCTGATCGCATTGATCGCGACCACTCCTCAAAATCTCTCAGAGCGTACGTCCGGATCTCGGGGAAGTGCTTCGCGGATCAAGCGCGTCGAGACCATCCTGGTCGCAGGTGGCCAGCAGCGACGCGGGCTCGTGTTCGGCTCGCAGGCAGCCCTGTTCCCAGGGGGGCAGGTCCGAAAGGTCATCGAGCGCCCCATGGTGGTGGTCGATGATCCGAGCCCAGTCGAGGGCCAGGTCGTGCCAGCGCTCCTGGTCGCGGCGGCCATTCGCCCAGCGCGGGATCAGATCGTCGGCCCAGAAGGCGAAGAGGGCGGCGCCCGTCGGTGCATGCGGCGGTCCTTTGCGTGAGCCGCCCCGGATATAATGCTGCCAATCGCGCGCCGCCTTGGCCGCGTCGTGTGCAAGCCCGGCGAGGAAAGCCAGGCGATCCTCGATCGACCCATTCGCGTTGCCGCAGCCAGCAAGCCACGGCCTCGAGATGATCGACAAGGAGCAAGTGCGGGCTTTCCGGCCTCCGACGGCCGGGCGATGCAATCGCACAAGGGCATTACCATAAGCAGATCGTCCCTTCCCCGGGAACCTGGAGGAACTGCCAGAATGCGTCGGGCCCCGATTGCCGTCGGCGTGAAGTGGATTGGACGTCCGGAGACCTCGTAAATCACGCTGAGCGTCCCGCGGAACCGCCTGCCGCCGATGTGCTCGCGGAGCAAACCGCCGACGCGGGCATACTGGCGGTCGGTTTCGACATCCAATCGCCCGACCGCCGCACTCGGAACAACAGTCGTGCAGGTGATCCACTCGGCATCGCTGGGAATCGGTTCGGCTGGCTTGACATCTCCCCACTCGGGGAACGTCAGGCAGAACGCGCTGCCCAGGTAGGTTGGGAACCGACTCCGTCCGTTTTGCACGCCGATCGGCCAGGTCGTCGGCAAGTGGGCCCGTGTAATAGACCCGATAGTGGGGCTTGACCACGAACTCGATGGTCGTGGGACGATGGAACGAGTCGTTGCCGCCCGATCCGATCCATTGCTTGCCGTGGAGGCTTAATTGCTGGCTGACGGTGCGGACCGGCTGGAGCGATCCGAAGACCGCACACGGGCCGCCACGGGCAATGGGTCGCGATCGGCTCCTCGCTCCAGGCCCAGGATCGCGGCGATCAACCCGCGTAAGGTCGTGCGCGGGATGAACGGGTAGCTGGCGTGGGTGCCGAGGGTGTCGGGCCTCCGATAATGGGCCATCGACCCGCGCAGCTCGAAGACGACGATGCGGTCCACTCAAACCCCCTCCGGCCAAGTGCCGGGCTGGGCGGTGAGCTCGCCCTGGAACTCGAAGCTGGGGATCGATCCAGACCCGCGCGCGGGCGATCTGGTCGCGATTGCCGTTCAGTCGTTCGGCGAGTTTCTCGACGTTCAAGATGACGTCGCGACAGTTCCGTCGGCGGGCTGCCACCTTGCCAGCGCTCGGCGCCGGTGCGACTCGCTCCGTCCGGCTTGGTGTCGAGCCGGAGGCCCTCTTCGAGAAATCCGATTCGGAAGAACGGGTCCGCGTACTCGACGTGCAACAAGAAGAGTGGCTGCTGGAGACCCCGGCCGCGGGCCTGGCGGTGCAAGCGTCCCTTTCCAGAGACCGGCCAGCGAGCAGGTCGACGTCGGCGTCGCTCATCCCGGTCTGGCCGGCGATCGTCGCGTTGATGACCCCCGGCATCGCGAACACGGCAAACGGAAGCTGGTACTGAGTCCAGATGGTGCCCTGGGTCTTCCCCTTGTCCTCTTCCTTCTCCTTCTTCTCGCCCGTCTCGGCCTCGGCGGGAGCCTTCTGATCCTTCGAGGGCATAACCACGGTTCCCTGGGTGTACTTGCGTCTCCACGGGGTGGAGCGAATGCGCCCAGCCGAACTGGACCGGTCCGGTCTGGTTGAAGCTCTTCCCCGTCACGCTGAACACCGCGCCGAAGACGCGCATGTCGAAGGCGGCGGCCAGGAGCAGCTCGCGATCGCTGTCGGCGTCGGCCTCGGCGCCCTTGACCTTCTTCTTCGGCTTCGCCGGCGTCGCGGCCTCGCTCCCCGCCGTCCCTTTCGCCGGGCGGACCCGCTCCAGGATCGCGTTGGCGAGCCCGTCGCGGCCGAGCAGGGTCTTGCCGTCCTCTCCGAATTTCTTCTGGACGAAGACCATCCGCGTCAGGTCTTCTTGATCGCTTCCTTCGGGGAATCGTGCCAGCACATAATCGCGCACGTCGCGCTTGATGCTGACGTCCGACAGCGAGATGCGGCCGTCATCCTCGCCGAAGAGCCGCCGCGCGTCGCTGTCGCGGAGCGGGTCGCGGTTGGGGATGCCGTTCTTCACGCATTTCACGAAAAGGATCTCACCGGTTCTCACGGACATGGGGTCACTCCTCAGGGGTCAGAACGGGCGAGGTGGATTCATGGGTTTCGTGTGTGGTCAGGCCGGGCCGGCGGCCCGGACGTTCGATCGGGCTTTCCGCAATGCGGGCAGGTCTTCGGTTTGGGAGGCCGGTCGTGGCCCTCGAGCGCATAGCCAGCCCAGAACGCCGCGAGAAACTCGTCTTTGTGACTTTCGATCGCCCCGCGGTTCTCCTGGAACGCGGCGATCATGGCGCCCGTTCGCTCTTCCAGGTCGCGTCTGCGATTCAGCTTCAGCCGGAAGGGCAACTCGAGAATCGACTTCAAGCCCTTATCGAGGACGGCCTGTACGCGCAGATCGGTGCCGAACGTGAGCACACGGTCGCGGAGAAAGTCCGCGTTGGCCTTTCGCGACTTCTTCGCCTTGTAGTAGCGGCCGCTGAATCGCTTGATGAGAGCCCCGCAGGCGAACCCGATCTCCGCGGGATCGGTGAGTTGCAGCTCGGCGACGGGCTTCTTGTCGATCGTGTCGAGTAGCTCTTTCCAGGGCGCATGGGAGGGTCCTCGTTCTGGTGGGCCAGTTCGCGGTTGACTCGGCCCAGGACTTGGAGGAAGGAAAGATAAAAACCGACTTCCTCGTACAGGTCGAAGCGGCTGTCGGGCCACTGCGGGGCCAGGCTCTGCATCCGGCGAGAAGCGTTGGCGATCACCCGGCGCGAATCCAGCCGCTTGTGGTGCAGGACGGCCTCCAACTGCTGCCAGAGGTAGGCCCCGCCATAGGCCCGCGCCAGCAGGTAAGGGACCGATCGGTAACGAGCCTGTGATACGCGGCAACTGCTTGTCCGACATTTCGCCAGTGCTCCGCAGCAATTCCATCGCTCACGCTTGGCCTCGTCCCGGGCCAAGATTGCGCAGACGATTGAGCGTGCTGGGGATCACATCCTGGATGTAGGCCCGGAGATGGATACTCGCCCCGGCTGACGTCTCCGGAGAAATAGACGAGCGTGAGCCGGAAGTCCTTCGTTTTTCCACTTCCGGGGCAGCATCATGTCGAAGCCGGTCACGGCCGTCAGGTAGCGGTCCGCCATCGTGGGATCATTCCGGCTCGCCTTCAGCATGCCGCGAATCCCTCGAACGAAGTCATCGCGCAAGCCTGGATCGGTCAGAGTCTCGTCCTGGATGGGCAGGAGGAACGCCGAGCCGTAGATCGGCTCGAGGTCTTTGCGACGCTTGGCCTGATCCTTGCCGGCGCGGTTATCGGCGGGTGAGAAGAGCTCCGGAACGACGATCAGCCGATCGACGGGCTGGGTGAGCCGGTTGAATACGCAAGCCCCAAGCGTCAGTGCGCGGTAGGTCTCTGGAGACAGGGCGATGCTCTCGACCATCATCCGCTCGTCTCCACCGTTGGGCAGGGGGCAGGTCCAGGTCGGGAACGCCCAGGACCACGCCTTGCAGTAGGCGGAGACGACTTCCCCCTCGGTCCCCGAGAAGCTGCACGCACCGACCCGCGAGCCCGCTCCCTTCCCCTCCTCCAGCCTCGCCGCCCAGAATTCGTCGAGAATCTGCCGGAAGTTCGGGACGATGCTGCTCGAGCCGTCGGCGGTCGTGCCGATTCGTTGGGCCGAATGTCCCGGCTCAACGGTGAAGTATCCGCCGGGCTCGCAACGTGCCAGGATCAGGACGCCGAGCACCTTCTTCTCGTCGCCGAAGTTGGTGCATTTCACGGCCTCATGCACGGCCGAGGCTATCGCGTCAACCATGGCCTCCGAAATGGAGAAACCCACGGTCCGCTCCAGCCGGCCGGTGAGGAACTGCTTCACCCCTTCAGCCGACTCGCGAAACGCCTGAAGGTGTGGGTCGTAACAGGGATAAATCGGCAGATACCGGCCCTGCGGCTGGAGCGGGTTGCCGCCGGAAGGGATCGCGATCGGTGCTCCCACGGCCTGCTTCATCGGCGACCCGAAAATCCTCCTTCCCATTCTCGCGGACGAGATTCTCCGAATCGCTGCATCAGCAGAACCCGGGGGGATTGGCTCTCCTCGGTCGGTACCTCGACCACGAAGACATGCTGATAGAAATTCTTCACCCGAACATCCTCGACCCCCGTAACCAGGCGCAGCACGTCCTCGGGCTCGAAATCTCCCGAGTCCAGCAGCGGCCGGCCCTGCCGGATCAAATCGTCGATCAGCATGCGGCGCTCCTTTCGTGCGGCCTCGTGGATTCCCCGATCCGCTCGACCGTGCCGAACCCTCGCGAGACCGACTTGCCGAGGCCGGCGTGGTCGGGGATGTGAAAATTGATCCGAAACGTGCCGACAAACCCGATCATAGCGACCCCCTTGAGTCCGGCCTGGATGGAGCGCGCAATTCCCGGCAATCGGCCGTGACCCTCGCTTGCACCCTGTGCTCAAACCCCTTGGCCAGCGACAGGCAGTTGCCGACCATCGTCCGTTCGAGGAGTGCCCGACGAAACTCTCGGTCCGACATCGCCTCATACCGCACGTGGTTACCCTGGTTCAAGCCGAGCCAAGGAGTGCGGAATCGATAGAGCAAGGCGGTTTCCGTTTCTCCAAGTGTCTCGCGCCGCCGGATCAGACTCGCTTCCAGCACGGGGAGCACCTCCGTGCCGATCTGGGCCTGGTCAACCTCAGACCAAAGACGGGTTACCAACGCGGCACCCTCGGCCAGTCCGAGGACGTGGGCCGTCCGATCGATGACCTTGAACTGCACCTTCGGATAGGCGTAACGAAGCTTCCCCTCCGCCTCATGCTGATGGAGCAACACCTCGTCCGAAAACTCCTGGCCGAAGAACCCGCGAAGGTGGGTTGCTTCACCTGGGGAGAGCACACGCGGGAACCTGAGCGAGAGTTCAACGAGGTCAACGCGATCACTCTTGACAGTCGATGAGCTAAGTTCCATTGGCGCCGAACCTCCACGATTGTCCTCGAAGGGGAACCGAAATCAAAAGCCCGTGGACGTACAACCCTCGACAGTTACCAGGTTTCGATCCTTGTTTTGGTGGAAGAACTCTCTGGGTCGAGTCCACGGGGTGGCTCATTGATTAATTTTTATTATTATTTGCCTGGATTTTCAATCTTTTAAAGTGATTACGTATGGTCTTTTCAGAGACCCCTAACTCGGTGGCAATGCTCCTGAAAGCCCTCGAACACTGCCGGAGTCGCACAATCTCCAGAATCCGTGATGAACCGTCTCGGGACTGGATATCCTCCAAAATCCGGTTCAACCGTTGACGCAACTCGTCAAAATGATCGTCAGCGGCATCCGGACACTCGTGATCGTCAGGGCTTTCGTCGAACGAATGATGTAATCCGGAAGAATTGATCTCGCTCCACGCCCGCCTCAACTTCTTGGACAGGAAAGATCGGAAGTCGATCCGAAGTCTCGATGGTAAATGACGACGAGCGAAAGCACGACTGCACCCATGCACAAAACCTGATCCATTTCGTACGCCGTAGCTTCCTCACCAAGAATTCCTGAACCAGCCCTCGACTTGTTGCTCAAGAATTCGGGACTTGTCTCCTCTACGTGTTTTGGCGTATAGGGTTGCGTCTCGTCTTAGCAATTCGAGAAGTCTCCGCCACGTTGACTCCGAGACGACGGGAGGTTGTATCTTGGGTGGACATAGTACATCCCTCTACAATTACCAGTAAGGCGAATCTACCATATCATTACCCCTATCCGGCAAGGAAAGCGGAACAATCCCCAACAGAATTTCAAATCACCTTGCGTCAGAACTTCGTCCGCCACAAGCTTCTTATCGAACCCCTGTCCAACGATGCGAACCTTATCGAAATCGTCGCGGCACATCGGGAAAACGTAGACCGCGTCGGTTTCGAGATTGAGTAGCTCAAGGCTGAACTGGATGATCTCATCGACCCGGTTGGGTGGGATCTCGCCCAGGAACACGCTCTTCTGGACCCGCTGGAGGCCGAAATCGAGACAGCGCGCCGCGATCTTGGTTCGGGTGCGGTCCTTCGAGATGTCGTAAACGACCCAGGTCAGCATGGCTCGGCCTCGGCTTTCCCTTCCAGGCTTCCCGATTCCAGATACCAGAGCTCCGCGCGGACTTCGTCCCCGTCGGTTGCACCGGAAACGTGGGGTTCGACCGCCTGGTGCCTTCGTGATAGGTCTTCCCGACACCCAATCCCCAACGCCTCGTGGCACGCGTTCAATCCGCGGGTCGGGGGTGATGTCGGTTCAGTCGGTTCATCAATCGCGTCGTCGACGGACGGCGACGGGCCCTTGGACTCGTCCCAGAGCCGGCGGGTCTCGACGACGTGGGGCATGTCGTCGCGGCCCAGCAGCCGATTGGCCAGGGCATGGGCTTCGTGAGCGATCGTGTCCCGCCGCTTGATCTTGCGATACTTCCCCGGCTTCGACTGGACGGGGTACTTCACCGCGCGTTCGAGCCGCTCATTGAAGTAAGGGAGGAACTCCGCGCGGCCGTCCTTGCTCAGCGCCACCCCGCCGGGCACGGCCTCGAAGAATTCCGTGCGCGCACGACGTCCCGTGAACAGGAGCAGTGTCGCCCGCTCAGCCAGGATGCGGAACGGTTCGATCATGTCATAAACGAGCGATGGTTTATTGTAATTATCCGTATGTAAGAACCCCAGAAACGGGTCGAGCCCGGCGCAGAATGCAGGCGCGATCGACGAGCGAATAGAGCACGCCGTACGAGTAATTCAGCATGGCGTTGAAGCCGTCGCGGGCGGGTTGGCGGCTCCGGCCGTCGAACCGGAATCCTTCCGGGACCAGCTTGCCCAGGCAGGCGAAGTATGCCCGCCCGGCGCTGCCCTCCAGGCCCATCAGCCGCCCGCGCCGGTCTTCGATTGTGCCGTCGAGTTCTTCGAGCTGCGCCAGGCTCGATCGAATCGTCGCGATGGGGCTATCGAAAACCGCACCCTGGCCTGGCCGACGCTGTCCCAGCTCTTCGAGGAATTCCGACTGGTGGCGGAGCTTGGATGCCACCCACTCCCGGGCGATGGACAGCCCCTCGGGACCCGAGGCGACCTCGAGTTGCCGGCGCCGGATCGCCGCCGTCGAGCCCATCCGCGGCGGCCAAACTCGTGCGATCGGCTCACCGTCTTGTCCACGAACACCACGTCAATGTTGTGCTGGATGGCCAGGACGATCGCGTCAGACGTCATGTGCACGGCCGTCGTCGCCAGGATGCTACGAACCTTCGCCGCCGCGTCCGCCTGACGCTTCGGACCGGCCCGCACGACGAAGCGATCCCCCTGTCGGCGCAGGCTCGCGCCGAAAGTGTTGATCACCAGTTGCATGGGAATTCTCCCGACGACACGACAACGTGCCCTTGACCTGCGGCATCCCTGACGGCCAGCCGACCCTGGCTTACACCCGAGCTGAGGACTCCATCACCTCGGCCCCTCCCACCGGTCCCCACGTTAAATCTGTTTGTTTGTCCAGTCAAGAGCCTCGAGACATTTTGTGATCTTGGATGTCAGGCTCACGGGACGGATCGTGTTCCGATCGAGCCGCCGCGCGGATCCGGCCGGCCGTGAAATCGTCCTCGGTACTCCGCTTCGATCCTGTCCCATCACCCCATGATAAGCAGGAGGTCTGTCAGGCCGTGTCCAACGTGACTCACGTTCACCGGTGGCATCCGTGGCCGATCTTGATCGACGCCCTCCCGCCGATCGGGATCGATCGACGTCTCGGACGGTCCGTTTCCTCTGAAAATAGGGCCTGCCAAACGCGATCATGCAAGCGCAGGCCGCCATGTTCATGGGGTTGGGTGCGACCAAAGTTGCATGACAGTTCGTTACAGGGATTTTCGGGAGCCGAGCGTCCCGAAGCCCTCAGAAGTTTCTATAATCAAGGATATCGGGGCGTCCCGGTGATGTTCGGGGTGGCGAAGTTCTTGGTCCTTTGTCCGATGGGATGCGAAAACGAACGCGAATCTCGCAAAACGAACCCAAGTTCGGGGGCTCACGGACGCGAATCTCGCAAAACGAACCCAACCTCGGCGGCTCGCGGACGCGAATCTCGCAAAACGAACCCAGCCTCCGGGTCGCTCGACCGCGAGACGCGACGAACGAACCCAGCACGGCAAACGAATCCGATGAAAACCAGACGATCCGCAAATTCGAGATGATCCGCCGAACACCAACGGTTTCCGCGTGGCTCGCGCGGGAAGCTGGCGGAGTGAGGAGGTCCCACGATTGATTCAATCCACTCGCCACCAGGGCCCAGGACCGGAGCCGTTCCCCGGTTGGGGCTGTCGGATGGAGTCGCGGCAGACGCCTGGGTTGGCCGGCCGCCACGTGGCTTCCGGCGAACCTGCACGCGGTTCGCGCTACTGACGTCTCGTCGGGATTGGCCGCGGGATGAGGCCACGAACCATCACGCCCGCGAACCGGCCTCGCGAGATCCTCCCTGGGTGAGTAGACTGGATCTGTCTCTGCAAAGTGATCTGGAGATACAAGATGGCTATCCTGACACTCGAAGGCGTCGTCGAAAACGGGCAGGTCCGGCTGCCCGACGAAGTGGCCCTGCCCGAGCACGCCAAAGTCTACGTGGTGATACCCACCATGGAAAGTGCACGGCCGGTGCGCATCTACAGTCCGCGCCTGGCTCATCCCGAGCAAGTTGCTTACTTCGCCAAGCAGGTTCTCGAGGTGCCGCCAGATGCCGAGCTATGACGCATCGCACTTCGATCCGCCAGCACCTGTTGTCACGGTGACCCTGTTCGACCCGCGGAACAGTCAGGAGGCAGTGCAGCCTGAAGACAGGAATCGACAAAGATCGCCCGTCTGATGGATGTACCGCCGTCGGCGAGAATCGGGTGAATCGTTTCTGCCGAGAGCTCGCCGAAGGCGTCGCGCTCGTAAGAATAGACGCTCGTCCCCGCCGGAGTCCACCCCAGGCGCGAATCGGGCTCGATAGTCGGCCTTCCGTCCTCGAAGGGGTAAGGCGACCGGCAGGAATCTGCGGTTTACCCGCGGGATCGCGGCCATGCCGGGGTTCACCGCAGTCTCTCGGCCCACAAGCCGCCAGCTGGTCAGGGGATGCCGTAGAAGTACCTCGGCAAGAAAGTTTAGAATCGGATACAAGCCCGAAGCAGCCGCTCGCTGTACGTCCTTACGGCGGAAGACCCTCGCGGACGCTTCGGGCTGGTATGGGGACGATCCGTTTCCATCCGCCTGTCGCCTAATATTGGACACAGGTGCCGAGGTCACCCTGTTGCCCCGTGGCGCGATCGAACGGCATCTCACCATCGAGATTAACACCAAAGCGTTTTTTGAAGGAAACAGGAAATGCACAAGCCCCGATTGATGACACCTGGTCCCGCGATGGTCCCCGAAGACGTGTTGCTCGAACTGGCCCGGCCGGTGATCCACCACCGCTCGAACGAGGCGAAAGCGGTGATCACGGAGGTTGTGGCCGGGTTGAAGGAAGTCTTCCTGACCCAGAACGACGTCCTGATCCTCACGGCGTCGGGTACCGGGGCGATGGAAGCGGCCGTGGTCAACGCGGTGCCAGCCGGCGGCAAGGCCCTGGTGCTGAACGCGGGCGTCTTCGCGGCGCGCTGGGGCAGCATCTGCAAGGCGTTCGGGGTGAACGTGGTCTCGCTCGATACCGAATGGGGCCAGCCGGTCAACCCCGATCGGGTGGCCGAGGCCCTGCGGCAACACCCCGATACGGCCTGCGTCCTGGGCACCCTGAGCGAGACCTCCACGGGGACCGGTCACCCGGTCGAGGCGATCGGCCGGGTCGTCGCCGAGACGCCCGCCCTCTTCGCCGTCAACGGCATCTCGGGCGTCGGCGCCATGGAGTGCCGGACCGACGAGTGGGGCATCGACCTGCTCTGCGTCGGCTCGCAAAAGGCCCTGATGATCCCGCCCGGCCTGGCGTTCGTGGCGGTCAGCCCCAAGGCCTGGGCCAGGATCGACGCCTTCGACTCGCCCAGCTACTACTTCAATCTCAAGGCCGCCCGCAAGAAGATGAAGGAGTTCGACACGCCGTACACCCCGGCGCACACCCTGATCCTCGCCCTGCGCACGGCCCTGCGGCGGATCAAGGACGAAGGCATCGAGAACGTCTGGCAGCGCCATCGGCGGATGAGCGAAGCCTGCCAGGCCGGCGTCCAGGCGCTCGGCCTGGAGCTCTTCAGCACCCGGCCCGCCGAGGGCCTGACCGCCTTCCGCGTCCCCGAGGGACTCAAGGATAGCCAGATCCGCAACGCACTCACCGAGCGGTTCGGCATCACCACCGTCGGCGGCCAGGACAAGCTCAAGGGCCAGATCGTCCGGATCGGCCACATGGGCTACACCGACGAGCTCGACGTCATCGCCACCCTCGCCGCCCTGGAGATGACCCTCGCCGACCTCGGCCTCGACGTCGAGCCCGGCCGAGCCGTCACCGCCGCCCAGCAAGTGCTGATCGGACAGGGAAGCGTGCTCAGCCGCGGTTGAATGATCGCGGGCCGAGATGCAAGAATGTCGGTCAGGTTTTCCAACCTGACGTCCGGTCCGGTGAGGCCGGAAAGACTGGTTCGGCGCGGATCTCCGGGCACCCGAAGGGTCGCCGCCGCGTGCCGGACCGTAGGTCTCCCATCCGGCACTGGAGACCTTCGGTCGGCTCAGTGGCAAGGTCAGGAGACCTTGCCACAAGGTACTCGCAACTTTGTTGATCCATGGTATTACCTCGGCAAGAAAGTGAATCATACAAGCCCGAAGCGCTGCGAGTGAATGGATCGTCCCCGCCGGAATCCACTCGCTAGCGCAGTCGGGCTTGTATGTACCTTTCTTCCTCGCCTGAGTAATAGAGGGAGTCTGAGATCGTGGCGCATCGCGTACTGGTGACCGACAAGCTGGCTGAGGAAGGGTTGGCGCAGCTCCGGGCCGAGCCGGGGATCGAGGTGGTGGTCGAACACGAAGCTGGCGCAGGACGTGGCCGCGCTCCGTCGGGCGCTGGCGGAGGCCGACGGGATCGTGATCCGGTCGGGGACGCAGTTGACCGCGGAGGTGCTGGAGGGTCAATCGCGGCTCAAGGCGATCGTGCCGCGCCGGGGTGGGCGTGGACAACATCGACGTGACCGCGGCGACGCGACGGGGCATCGTGGTGATGAACACGCCGGGGGGGAACACGATCTCCACGGCCGAGCACACCATGGCACTGTTGCTCGCCCTGGCGCGGAACGTGGCCAAGGCGGACGCGAGCTTGAAGTCGGGCAAGTGGGATCGTAACAAGTTCACAGGAACACAACTCGAAGGGAAGACGCTGGGCGTGATCGGCCTGGGTCGGGTGGGCCTGGCGGTGGCCCGTCGGGCGCAGGGGTTCGGGATGACGGTCCTGGGCTTCGACCCGTTCCTGGCCGCCGAGCGGGCGCTGGAGCTGGGCATCGAGAGCGTCGCCCGGCTCGACGACATCTGGCCTCGCTGCGATTTCTTGACCCTTCACACGCCAATGACGGCCGAAACCCGCAACCTGATCGGCGCGGCGGAGATCGCCCAGATGAAGCCCTCGGTGCGGATCATCAACTGCGCGCGGGGCGGCCTGATCGACGAGGCCGCGCTGGCCGAGGCGCTCGACTCGGGCAAGGTCGCCGGCGCGGCGATCGACGTCTTCGACCCCGAGCCGCCGCCGGCCGGCCATCCCCTGGTCGGCCATCCCCTGGTGCTGGTCACGCCCCACCTCGGGGCCTCGACCGAGGAGGCCCAGGTCTCCGTCGCCGTCGAGGCGGCCCGGCTCCTCTGCGAGTTCTTCGGGCGCGGCCAGGTGCGGTTCTCCGTCAACATGCCGACCCTCGACCGCGCCGAGCTCGAGGACCTGCGGCTGTATCTCAACCTCGCCTGGCGGCTGGGCATGCTCCACGCCCAGATGGACCGGGGGACGCTCAAGAGCGCCCGGGTCATCTACCGCGGCGAGGTCGCGCACAAGAACACCAGGCTGATCACCGCCGCCTTCGCCGCCGGGCTGATGGAATCGGCCCTCGAGGAGCAGGTCAACCTGGTCAACGCGATGGCCCTGGCCCGCGAGCGCGGGATCATCATCGAGGAGCGGCGCGGCCGAGGCGCCCGGCGACTTCGGCACCCTGGTCCAGACCGAGGTCTCCACCGAGCGCAAGACATATGTCGCCTCCGGGACCCTGTTCGGCAAGCAGTTCCTCCGCCTGGTCCGGCTGGGCTCCTACCTGCTCGACGCCCACATCGACGGGACGCTTCTGGTCTTCACCCACATGGACCGCCCCGGCCTGATCGGTTTCATCGGCCGGACCCTCGGCGACGAGGGGGTCAACATCGCCCAGATGAACGTCGGCCGCGAGGAGCAAGGGGGCGAGGCCATCGGCGTCGTCAACCTCGACAGCGCCCCCACGGCCAAAGCCCTCGAGGCCGTCCAGGGACACCCCGACATCCTGAGCGTCAGCGTCATCAAGCTCCCGGCCCTGGGCGCCGTGCCTACCTGGCTGGGGGCTTGAGTTGTCGTCAGTGGTCTCTCGGAGGGGGCAACAGCGTCAAGGGGGAAGATGTCGATGCGTTATAAAGTCTTACTGCATCGGACCGAGGAGGGGATCAGCGTTTCGGTGCCGGGCTTACCTGGCTGCTGGTCCGAGGGGGATACCGAAGACGAGGCACTCGAGAACATCCGCGACGCGATTCGCGAGCATCTGGCCGCCCTGGACGATCAGATACGGAGCGCGGAAGTCGAAGCGGACGTTCGCGAGGTGGAAGTGGCGGTGTCGTTCGTCGCCGACCAGACCTACCCCTGATGGTCGCCCGATCGGGCATACGCCGCGGCCGCGGTGTCTGCTGCGCGAGTTGGACGCGGAAAGGACTCGCTCGTGACAGCCGCGGCACCACCGCGGAGGGCTATTCGTACATTCAAAGATCTTCTTCCTTTCCAGGTTCGCGTGGAAGCTTCGCGTCTCCGCGAGAAATCCGATCCGTGACGGACGACTGACGACCGATCGCTGGGAGGCCGGCGTGCTCGCCTCGGAATTCGATTTCGACTTGCCCGCGGAGCTGATCGCTCAGCACCCAGCCGAGCCGCGCGATCAGTCGCGGCTGATGGTGGTCGACCGGCATCGGGGGACCTGGGAGCACCGGGTCTTCGCCGAGCTGCCCGAGCTGCTGGACCCGCGCGACATCCTGGTGCGGAACGATACCCGAGTGGTGCCGGCGCGGCTGGTCGGCCACCGCGAGGCGACCGGCGGCCGCTGGGAGGGCCTGTTCCTGCGAGAAGGTCCCGGCGGGACCTGGGAGATCCTGGCGAAGACACGAGGCCGGCCCGCGACCGGCGAGCAGGTGGTCGTCGGCCAGGGACTTCGCCTGATGCTGGAGTCCCGCGGCGAGGCCGGCCGATGGATCGTCCGTCCGCAGCCCGAACCGGATTCGAACGATGCACTCGGCGACCGCCCTGGCACTCCTGGAGCGGCACGGCCAGACCCCCCTGCCCCCTTATATCCGCCGCGGCCTCGAGGGGCCCGGCGATCGGCTCGCTTATCAGACCGTCTACGCCCGACAGCCCGGCTCGGCCGCCGCGCCGACGGCCGGACTCCACTTCACCCCCGAGGTCTTCGACCGGCTGGCCGATCGCGGGATCGCCTGCGTCAACCTGACGCTCCACGTCGGCCTGGGGACGTTCCGCCCCATCGAGGCCGATCGGCTGGAGGACCACGTCATGCACGCCGAGTGGGCCGAACTGTCCTCGGCGAGCCGTCGCCCGGCTGGAGGAACGTCGACGCCAGGGTGGGCGGATCGTGGCCGTCGGCACCACCTCGGCACGCACCCTGGAGACCGCGGCCGCCTCGGGGACCTTGCAGCCCGTTCGTCGGCGAGACCGCCCTGTTCATCCGGCCCGGACATGTCTTCCGCGGCCTCGATGCCCTGATCACCAACTTCCACCTCCGCGCAGCAGCCTGCTCGTGCTGATCGGCGCCCTGGCCGGGGTCAACCTGATCCGGGCCGCCTACGCCGACGCGGTCAAGAACCGATACCGGTTCTTCAGCTACGGCGATGCGATGCTGATCCTCTGACCCCGATAGGAATACAGCCCGTGAGATCGGGATCGAAGCCCGATCTCCATCACTTCATGCCATCCCTCAAGCGAACCAAATTCGTGGGTTTGGTAAATGCCCAGGATTTCCGCGCTCGGAAGAGTCTGCCTGTTGCGTGTATCTCTTCAGAGCGACCGGCCTACCGCATGGACGGGACTCTCTCCTCCGGTCAGCGGCGATCCATCCAGTCAACGCCTCCGGATTTGACTTTCGGGCCTTCGGCTCGGTCCGGACAGAGCACTCGGCCTCTTGGACATTCGGTCAATCAATCCTACACCACGGAGGAGCTTCGATGCTGGTCCTGAGCAGGAAGGTCAACGAGACGATCAACATCGGTGAAGACATTCGCATTACCCTGACTTTGATCCGCGGCCAACATGTCCGGATTGCCATCGAGGCACCGAAGGACATGCCGATTCTGCGAGCGGAACTCGTACAGGTGCCCGGCCCGACTCCCGCGAAGGCCGCGCCCCTGCAACGGTCCTCGCGGCGGTCGACCGTCATTACCCGACATCGCCGCGGGAAACACCCCGAGAAAGCCATGAGACATAATCCAATCTCGAGACTCTTCAGCCTGTTCCGACCGGTTCAGCTTCGCCGGCCGGATGGGGACTGTGCGACCGGCCGGTGTCGTCCCGACGATTTCCCACGGCTCGACGAACTCCTGAAAGTCAACTCCGTGTCGCGGACGACGGCAATCCCCGCGGCCCTGGGTGAGCCCTCCTCGATCATCCCGCCTGAATCTTCGGCGTCCTCATTGGGTGGGGACGCAAGATGGTCCGTCTCAACCTTCGCATCCCGGAAAGAAGCACGACGGCTCCGCGTCCTGGATCGGGCGATCGCGGAAATCGCCAGGGACCGTCGGCCGCGGTGACGGAATCGATCCGGGAAAGTCCCATCTCGAAAAACGAAAAGGGCGGCCCTTGCGGTGCCGCCCCTCGAGGTAGTTCCTCGATTTCCGCTCAAGCCGATCGGCCCGGTGGCGATCGGGGGCGCCAGGCGCGCTGGACGTGGTGGGTTCGACCGAAGGCACGACGGGCCGCTTGTCGCAGGCGGAGCGTCCAATGGGGACGAACACCTGACGGCGGTCCGCGAGCCCGGGTCGGGACTGGACACGGCGTCGCAAGGACGACGGATCCGAACCTCGGCCCTGGGAGGCGTTGGCAATCCCCCGGGGAGGAAGGCCGTTCGCACCCACGATCGTTGCCGTCGCGACCCGAGCTGACCCGAACTGCGCATCACCACCCGGCGGAAGACCATCGGGCTCGGCGATGCAGACCGGATCGGCCTGCGGGTGGACGAGCTTCCCGAAAACACCATGATCCAGGCTTTCAGCCGCGGGGAACTCCGGGGTTTCGGAGCCGAATGCAGAGGGCGCGATGCCGTACTCTTCGGCGACCGATCCCGAGACTTCCTCGACGGATGACGGAACCGTCTCCTCGCCGTCGGGAGTGGACTCCATCGCGATCGAGGGGACCTGGCTCCGCCGGTACCTCGAAAGATACCGGCAGCGATGGAACCAGTGCGACGGCTTCGAGAGCGTCGATCACCGGACTCGCATCCGCCGCGATCGCGGATTCGGGCCCATCCGTCTCCGGATGGATGTCCGTCGCGATCTCCGGCGGGTCTGCGCGCCGAACCGTTGCCGGATCCGCTGCCGGGGCGACCTCCTCGGCCTGGGCCTGGGAGGGACCCTGGACACCGGCGTCGGCCCGGACGAATTTGCCGGGGCCGACCCGAATCCAGGTGACGGGGCTCGCGTCCGGGACCGGCTCAACGGCCGTTCTGGCCGTCTTGCGGGACCGGGACCGGCTCCGTCGGGGCTTGACGGTCGGTGATACCAGCCGGATCGGGGTGGGGCGTCGGCGCCTCGGCCGCTTCGCTGGCCGGGATGCTCCGGGACCGGCTCGGCGTCGGGACGGGGTTCGCCCATCCCATCCGCACGATCCGCTCCCGGGCTCTGACCGGGCTCGTCGGCGTCCGCACCAGAAGTGCCCGCCCTCGGTTCCGTGGCTGGCGACGCAGCACGCTCAGCCCGGGGCATGGCGAAGATCAGGACCATGAGCAACAGATAAGCCGGCACCAGCCAGATCGAGACCGAGGCCACCGCCCACGTGGTCAGGCCCGTCAGCGCAGCGAGTCCCAGCCCCACCAGGATGGTCCGGAGCCGTCGCCCGTCGAACGACAGCCCGAAGAGCCGAACCCGAATGGTGGTGGAAACCGTCGCGAGGCCATCTGGCCCCGGGCACTGACCGTGTGTTCGGTTTGTGCGACGTCGCGATCAAGGAGGGCCGTCCTGCTTGCCGCTCGCCGAGCCGTCTCCGCCGGTCAATACCGCCGAGATTACCCCATCGGTCTAACCAGCCAGCCGGCTCCGGGGTCGAAATCATCGCCAAGGGAAAACAAGGCCGCTCGCAAGCGACGCATCGTCTCCCTCCTTCTGATATCGGCCGGAACGGACCGCCGAGTTGAGCGTTGAGTGCGGTTCTCTTGCCGGTGTGCTGCCTTCTGGGGGCGATCCGATGCACCCGGGAGCGTTCTTTGAATTGGTGGGAGGACAGGCGAGCCCTCGCCGAAACGGTTCCCCATCTCGTTGCGAACGGCGTGGTGTCGGCGCAGGATGCGGCGGGTGAAAGCAACTTTGCCGGAGTCATTGAAGAGGTACTGCTCCGGCGAGGGCGAGCGGCCCATGATCTCATCGCCGGACTCCAGGATACCCTGTCGCGGACGCTCGAACGACTCTCCAGGGTGGCACCGCTGGCGCACGCCGATCCGTCCTCCATCCGAGGCTTCCACACAGGCGGCATTCCCGCTGTCAATCTTGATGGGCCCGTGGGGAGAAGTCCGGGCTTCGGCCGTGGTGGGCCGGGCTCGCCCCTCCGCTTGCCGTCCGGGCAACAGAGCGCATCATCGGGGAGCGGTATGGCAAGGCCATGAACGACGCCGTGGAGCTCTACGACCGGCAACTGGAAGCGTGGGTGAAGGCGAAACTCGCGTCTGGTCGAACTCTACGAGATGCAGGCCGGGGCCTTTCGCAAGCAGGTCCGGCGCCTGGCGACAGAACCGGCCAACGCCGGCATGGAGGCGGACCTACGAGAACTCCAAGGAAATCCGGACGATGCCCGGCGCCTCCCGGGTTGCGCCGAGCATGGCTCCCTCGGGCGGAGGCGCTAGAACCAGATCTCGAACCGGAGCATGAACAGGTCGCTGGTGCGGGCGAGGCCGCCGGGGCGGTAGACAACCGGGCTGCCGAACCCGGCATGCTGCCAGTCGAACATGACGTGGAGGTATGAATTCCAGTACCAGTTGATCCCCACATCGGTGGTGAAGAGGCGATTGGTCCATTCGTTGGGATCGGCCAGGCCCGCGGTGAAGACCTGCTTGCCGATGCTCAAGTCGCTGAATCGGAAGAACGGCTCCCACGCACCCGGGCCGAACCGGCCGGGTCGGAGGTCGAACGGCCGGAGTGGCGTGACCCGCCCTCGACTCGCCATGCGCTCGCCGGTCAGGAAGTACGATGTTTGCACATAGAAGCTCTCGATCGGCAGGTGCACCCGGTTGTCCGTGTGGTTCGCCAGGGCATAATCCTGGAACCCGCTCTCCCATTCGGCGAGGATCATCAAGCTCCGATAGAAATACGCCGTATGCAGCGACCAGAGGTTGCGCGGGCCGGAGGCCACCACATTGTTGTTGAAAGTCAGGAACGGGACGCCGATCACGTTGCTGCCGCTCGTTGGCACGATCGTGCGCAGCTCCTGCGGCACGGGTACGTGGTTTTGGTCCCCCGCGACCAGCGAGCCGCCGATGTTGAAGTTCTCCAGCGGCGAGTTGGTCGCGGGCCGGAACGGGGCGAAGTTGAGGAAAGCGATCAGACTCTTGGGGTTGCTCAGGTCGAACTGACCGTTGGGGGTGCTGTTGAAGATTCCCGCGGCGTAGTCGATCCGCCCGGCCACCGACTCGCCCCAGAGCATCGTCCCCACGTCGCGGTTCATGCCGAAGTTGTTGAAGAACACCGACCACTCGCCACTGGCGAGCGCCTCGGTCGGCTGGGCGTAGAACTCATAAGTAAACGGCGACTTGAACCGGCCGAACCGGAACTGGATCCGCTTGTCGTAATTGACGTTCAAGAAGACGTCCAGGGCGGCGAACGTGTCGAAGGCATTGTTAAAGGAGACATAGTATTCATAGGGGCGCGTCAGGTGCCCGTTGAAGACGAACCATTGCGTGCGATGTCGAAGGTGTCGGACACGGGGTTCTGGTTGGGGATGCCGTAGAACCGCCCGTCGAGCTCGGTCAAGTCGTGGAACTGGATGTCGAATTCGTCGTCGGCCGTCCGCATCTGGAACCCAGGTCCCCACCGCGAAATGGCAGGGACATTGGGCAGTACCGCGGGCATGTCGAAGCGGGATGACGGCAACTCGGCCGCCGGCCCGAATCCCGCGGCCGTAGCGCCGAAGCCCACCTCCTCGGCGACAGTTCCGCCGGGCTCAGTGCCCAGGCCGATGGCCCCCGCGGCCGGAAGCCCCGAGGTCCCGGCGGGGCCGGAGCCCATGCCGGGACCGACACTGGTGCCGTTCGGGCTCGCTGGCCGGCGCGCCTCTGCCTGGCGCAACCGCGTTGAGAGCTGATCGACCTGCGTCGAGAGCTGACGGACCGTCGATTCGAGCTGGCGCACATGCTCCGGATCAGGCAGCGTGCGCAGCCGCTCCTCAAGGCGCCGCACCTGCTCCGGATCGGGCATCTTCTTGATGAGGGCCTCCATCTGGCGGAGCCGCTCCTCCAGCTCGGCCTCGTGAGCCGTGCGTGTGTCGGAGATCGCCGGGAATCGCCGGCGCTGCGGGAACCGACGATGCAGGCGCTGGCAGGTGACTGCGCCGACGCGCGGCAGGATACGCCGAGGCCGAGTCCCAGCGAGCCGAGCAACATCGGCAACCATCGGCTGATCCATCCTCGGCCGATGCGTCCTGTCATGTAATCTCCCATAGGACCGAAATCCGCACCATTGAGTCGTAGCTTCATGAGTGCGCAAAAAAAAACCCCTACCGAGGGGACATCGATCCCTCAAGGTAGGAGTTATTAACCCCCGTCAGGGGTGGTTCAACGTTGGGGCGAACTCCATCACCCCCGGCTCGGTCTGGCCGCATGCTGTGGACATCATCTATTATCGGTCCGCCAGAGAGTTGACTTTAGCGATTTTGTGGTCGGGATTCCTGCGCAAGAACTCGCGGCATCATGCCGACCTCCGCGGCTTCCCTGGGCGGTCGCCACCGCGTGGGCCGGAATGGGGAGGCTTTTAGCATTCTCTCGCGAATGGGCAATTTGGGGACGGGCCACGGCGGCTTTCTTTTCGTGTCTTCGTCCGTTCATGCTTTCGTGCTGAATCCCAGGGCGCAGAGACACGGGTTGGCGTCGTGGCGGTCGGCAATGCGTTTTCTCGATCCGCTTGACTTCGCCACCCGGAGCACCCGAGAATTCATTGCTGATGATGAGCGGCGATGGGGTTCGCCACGAATTGCCGCCACGGCGGCTGATAACTCCTACCGGAAGGATCTTCCTCCGCGGCGTGCCGAGTCGATCAAACCCCCCGGGGATTCCCTCGGGGGCTTTCTTTTTCGCCGGCACCTTGATCCTCGTCCGTAACCGGCTGGGAATGCCACAACCCATGGCTGTCCTGAACGAGCCCCAAAGTCGGGCCATCCTCTGCGGCTTCCTGGACGTCCATCGTCGGATGGCCGAGTTGGAGGCACGCATCTCCCCGGACGAACGGCCATCCTCGTTCTCCGAATACGTGAACGATCTCTCCCCGACCGAGGCCAAGGTCGTCCAGGATTACTTCGCCCGGATCCGGACCGCGATGCTCGGACACCTCAAGGAATCTCGACATCCCCCTCGATATCCATCGGGAGAGTCTCCGTTGGTCCCTCCAGACTGGCATCAGCTTTATCGGCAATACCGTCGATGAGCTGCGGCCGTCGAAACTGCGCGGTTACGGAGAACTGGGGCAAGAGGCATCTGTGCAGTGCACCAAGATTAACGAGGATCTGGGACGACTCCTTGACCGAGTGGCTGCGTACCTCCGCCAGGGAATCGGGCGCGATTTGCAGGAACGTCTCTCTCGCCTCGATAACGCCCCAGTAGGGATTCGAACGATCTCTCGACTGGAAAAGATTGTCGAGCGGTGGCAACTCGTGGAGTTCCGGCCAGCACTCGAGATGATTGTCAGTCGTCTGGAGTCCCCCACTTTTGAGATCGCGGTCTTCGGATGGGTGAGCTCGGGCAAGTCTTCCCTCCTGAACCATATTGCAGGCGTCAATGCCCTTCCGGTCGGTGTGACTCCCGTCACGGCCGTCCCGACTCGGTTGGCTTCCGGGGATCCGCCGAACGTGACCGTATCGTTTGCGGAATCTCAGTCGAAGTCCGTCGGGCTTGACCACCTCTGGGAATATGCCTCGGAAGGAGGGAATCCCGGGAACGAAAAGCACGTCACCAGCATCCTGGTGAAGCTGCCCTCCCCGCGCTTGAAGGAGGACGTTGTCTTCGTTGACACGCCGGGCGTCGGCTCGCTCGCCCTGGCGGGCGGGGCCGAGACCAACGCCTATCTTCCGCGGTGCGACCTGGGCATGGTCCTCGTGGACTCGGTATCCACACTCGATTCAGAAGACCTCACGCTCCTTCGAGCCCTCTACGGTTCGGGGATTCCGGTTTGTGTGCTCCTCAGCAAGGCCGACCTGCTTACGCCTGGCGACCGGGTGCGGATGACGGAATACGTCCGGGGCCAGATCCGGCGTGCGCTTCGGGCTGGACCTTCCCGTCTATCCGGTCAGTACGGCGGGGGCGGATGAGTCGCTCCTCACAGCGTGGTTCGAGAAGAACCTGCCCCCCCTGCTCGATCGTCACCGGAGCCTTGCGGAGGCATCCCTCAAACGGAGATTGCACTCGTTCGGGAATCGGTGATCGCAGTCCTGGAGACGATCCTCGCGAAGCAACGAGGGAGTCGGGCCGATGATCGAACCTGCGCTGAGATAAGGGACTGTTAAAAAATAACTTGAACAATTTCGTTGTGTGTCGGCCGCATCTTGCACCTCGATTATTGTATGAGTAAGACCGGTACTATGGAAGCGGTGCGGGCGAAATATCTGTTGCTACAGCCGCTCATGACCGAGTGCACTGCGCCGTCAATGGGCCGCGTGTGAAGCGGAGTCGTTGGGTCGCGGTGGCGTGAGCCTCGTGGCCGAAGCCACGGGACTGTCCCGCACCACGATCTGGGCTGGCCGACGCGAGCTGCGGCGACGGCTGGACCAGCCTGAGATGGACCTGACGCCCGAACGAGTCCGGGCACCCGGCGGCGGTCGCCATCTCGTCGAGCAAGATGACCCGACCCTGCTCACCGCCTTGCGTGACCTCGTCGAATCGTCCACGAGGGGGGATCCTCAATCGCCTTTGTTCTGGACCTCCAAGAGCACGCGAAAACTGGCCGAGGAGCTGTCCGCCCAAGGTCATCCGGTGACCTACCCGACCGTCGCCGCCCTGCTCGATGACTGGGGGTACAGTTTGCAAGCCAACCGCAAGACCAAGGAGGGGGAGGACGATCCCGATCGCGACGCTCAGTTCGAGTATATCAATCGGCAAGTCCATGCCTTCCAACGGGACGGCCAACCGGTCGTCTCGGTCGATGCGAAAAAGAAGGAATTGATCGGGGATTTCCCCAATCCCGGGCGGGAATGGCATCGCCGTGGCCACCCGGAAGAGGTCCGCGCCAAGGACTTCCCGGACAAGCAACTGGGCAAGGCCATACCCGAGGGGGTCTATGACTTCAGGCGGAATGAGGGGTGGGTGAGCGTCGGCGTTGACCACGATACCGCCGACTTCGCCGGGGCGAGCATCCAGCGCCTGGTGGCAGGAGATGGGGTCGAGGGCCTATCCCCGGGCGCGTCGGCTCCTGATCACCGCAGATGCCGGGGGCAGCAACGGCTATCGGTCACGGCTCTGGAAAGTGGCGTTGCAGCGCCTGGCGTCCGAATTGAACCTGCGGATCTCGGTCTGCCATTTCCCGCCCGGGACGAGCAAGTGGAACAAGATCGAGCACCGGATGTTCTGCCACATCACCCAGAACTGGCGCGGCAAGCCGCTACGCTCGCGGGCTATCGTCGTGAACTTGATAATTCTACTGTATCCCGGGGGTTGACCTCACTCAACCGGTTTTGTGACACTCTCTTCCGTCGCGAAGCTTTATCACGCAGGAGGATGTCATGGACCATCGATTCACAGCGCGGTTGGATGAGATGATGGATCAGGCCGAGGTCTCCCCCGAGCTGCTTCGGGACCTGTTGCCCCGGCTCAATCAGTTCGTCCAACCCTTCGTCAAGAACCTCTTGGGGCCTGAGCAAATCCGCCACGCCGCCGAGTACATCATGGGTTTGGTTTCCAAACTGGAGCGCAAGACCGGCGAAGGGATCGCCTACCTCCACGATCAGCAACGCCAAGGCATCCAGAAGTTCATCGGACACCTGCCGTGGGCTCACCAACCGATGCTCACCACCTTGGCCCGACAAGTCGGCCAGGAGTTGGGCCAAGTCGATGGTGTGATCGTGTTCGATCCCTCGGCGTTTCCCAAGAAGGGGACCCAATCTGTGGGCGTCGCCCGACAGTGGTGCGGCCGGCTGGGGAAAGTCGACAACTGCCAGGTCGGCGTCTTTCTGGGTTACGTGACAAGGACCGAACATACCCTCGTTAATGCACGTCTTTATCTTCCTGAAGAGTGGACCAAGGACCGGGCGCGATGCCAGGCCGCGGGAGTCCCCAAAACGATCCGGTTTCAGACGCGCCAGCAATTGGCGTTGGAGATGTTGGACGAGTGCGGTGGAATCTTGCCGCACACCTGGATCGCGGGCGACGACGAGATGGGCCGTCCCAGCAATTTTCGGCGGGATTTGCGTGCCCGGGGCGAACGTTATCTGCTGGGAGTCCCCTCGAACACCCTGATCCGTGACCGCGACACACCACCACCGGAGTACTCGGGGCGAGGTCGTTATCCCAAAAATCCATTCACGCGAGTCGATGACTGGTGTTCGATGCTTCCGGAAGGAGCTTGGACCACCATCGATGTGCGGGATGGGGAGAAAGGACCGCTGGTGATCGAGGCGGTGAAGCGTCGGGTCCAGGCGGACCGACAGGGGTGGTTCTGGGCCGGAAGAGATGCTGTTTGTGACTCGGGAACGGCAAGCGGATCAGACATACAAATCTGATTATTATTTGTCGAATGCGTCGGCGGATGTGCCGCTGACCGAATTCGCCCGGGTGGCCAAGGCGGCTCATCGCATCGAAGAGTGCCTGAAGCGAGCCAAAGGCGAAGCCGGTCTGGGGGACTACCAGGTGAGGAACTGGAAAGCCTGGCATCATCACCTCACGTTGGCGCTGCTGGCGGTGTGGTTCCTGAACCAGGAGACGCGCCGGGGAAAAACATTGACCCCCGCCCTGACGTTGCCCCAACTCCGCCAACTGATTGGAGGAGTGATTGACGCGTACCTCGGGACCAGCGTTCCCGCGTCGCTCTGCCGCCGCAGTACGCGCTGGTTACGACGCAACGAGCAGGCGCGCTTTTATCAATATCGTTCGCGTAACATCCTGCCACCTTTGAAGAACCAACTTAGAACCTGAGGATACAGTAGAAATAAGCAACACGACGACAAAGGCAGGGTTTCAAATCCAAGCGGAACTGGATACCAACGCCTATAGGACGGGCCGTAAGGTCTCCGATGAAGAATTCGCTACAATCCTACTGGAGAAGGCATCCTTCCATGGCGAATGGAATTACACTATAGCACCGAAAGTGTGAGACACTGATTGTTCAAGTTATTTTTTAACAGTCCCTAACCACGGTCCAGCAGCTATTGGATGAGGCCGATGAGGCGATCCGTCGCACCCGGAAGTTCTCCTCGAATTGGTGGGAGGACAGGCGAACTTTCGTGGAGAAAATCCCCCGGCTCGTAGCGGAGGACTTGGTGTCGGCGCAGGGACCGGTGGATGAGAGCAATTTTGCCACAGTGATCGAAAGGACGCTGCTCCGAAGAGGCCGGGCGGCTCATGATCTCATCGCCGGACTCCAGGATACCCTGGCGCGGACGCTCGAAAAACTCTCCAGCGTGGCACCGTTGGCGCACGCCGATCCGTCCTCCATTCGTGGCTTCCACGTGGGCGGACTTCCCGCCATCAATCTCGATGGAGTGCGTGAGGAGACGTCCCTACGTCGGCCATGGTGGGCCGGGCTCGCCCCTCCCATTGCTGTACGAGTGACCGAGCGTGGCATCGGCGAGCGAAATGGCAAGGCCATGAAAGAGGCGGTGGAATTCTACGACCGACAACTGGAATCGTTGGTGAAGGCGAAACTCGCACGCCTGATCGACCTCTACGAGATGCAGGCCGGGGCCTTTCGCGAGCAGATCAGTGCCTTGCCGTTGAATCGGCCGACGCCGTCACGGCCGTCGGTGAAGGTGATCCGGAGGCGGACCTGAGAGAACTCCGAGGGGTTGAGGCTGATGGCGAAGCCGCTTCGGAGCAGCCGGGCGTGGGTCATGCGACGAGAGTTTAGAGTCGGTCACTCGCCGTCAGCCAGTGGTATTCCGACATGGTCAGGCGTTGCCTGGCGTTGACATTCCCTGAGAGCGAGATAGACTCAGATATGGCGATGGGGTTCGCCATGAACCGCTGCGGCTGCCCATACGGCTGCGGCTGATGACCCCTACCGAGTCGATCGACTTCGGAGGGGACTGCTCGCGATCGTGGGACCCTCCGTGGAAAGCGGCTTACCACGGAGTGGCTTCCTCTCCACGATCGGAGTGCAGGTCATGAGGCTGATCACGATCTCCCGCGAGTACCGTGCCGGTGGCCGCGAGGTTGCGGGCAAGCTCAGCAGGGCGCTCGGCTGGGACTTGCTCGATCACGAGTTGCTGCACCGGGCCGCACAGCTCGAACATCTCCCCTACGCCGAGCTGGAGGCGGTCGACGAGCAAGCCATCAGCCTGACCGACCGATTCCGGCTGCATCCCTCGCACCAGCGTTACATCCACGGGCTCACCGAGGCCGCTCGCCAGGCGGCGGCGCAGGGGAATGTCATCCTGGTCGGTCGGGGCACGCGCGAACTTGTGGGCGAGACCCCCGATGCATTCCACCTATGGCTGGTCGCCCTGCGGGACTGGAGGGTTCGGCGGCTGGCGGCAAGTGAGGGCCTGTCCTCCGAGCAAGCCGAGGCTCGCTGTCGCAAGCTGGATCAAACCCGCGAACGATTCACGCGATTCTTCTTCGGCTCGGCGGCAACCCAGCCATGGCAGTACGACCTGATCGTGAACACAGGGCGGGTACCGATCGACCAGGTCGTCGACCTGGTGGTGGCCCTGGTCCGCAACGGATCGGTCTCCAGCGCGGCCGCAGGGACGACCGGCGGGCGGATCTTGACCCTGGCCGCGAGCTGGGGGCTGGCGAGACCGGGTTCGCGCCGACGCTGGCAGACCGGCTGGGCTTACGCTGTTACGATCGCGCGCTGCTCGAACATGAGGCCGTCCGACTCGGCGTGCTCGAGATCGAGGCGGAGCAGATGGATGAGAATTCCGCCAGCGTCTTCGAGCGCTTCCGGCCCAGCAGCATCCACCACCGCTACTTTGAGATCCTGGGGCAGCTCATGAACGAGCTGGCGGCACACGGCGACGTGCTCCTCGTTGGCCGTGGCGGCAGTTGCTTCCTTCGTGACCGCCCCGGTGCCTTCCACGTGCGACTGGTCGCTCCGATGCCCATCCGGTTGCGCCGAGTGATGGAATACCGATGGCTGGCCGAGGCCCCCGCTCGGAAACTAATCGCCGAGAGCGATGACCGGCGACGCCGCTTCTACCAGGACTACTTCGAGACCGACTGGTCCGATCCACTGGGATATGACATGACGGTCAATAGTGGACGGCTTGGACCAACCGCCGTGGATCTGGTGGCGATGGCCGCCGAGCGATTCTGGGACCGAAGTCGGCCGGTCTGAAGGGAGTGGTCTGGTGTTTGGATCGGTTCGCGATGCGGAGGACTGGAAGCGATGAAGGAGAACAGTTGCGGAATCGCCACCGTGTGGATGGGGATGGCACTGCTGGCCGGCTTCATCTCCATCCGATTCAACCTGAACGTAGCCCTGGTCGTCATCGACCCGCACGGACACTCGCGGATTGCTCGGTTCTTTCTCGGAAGTACCAGCGACCGGGTCAGTGAGCACTGCCATTGTTCTGTCTTGATCGTCAAGTGACCGCACGGGTCGGGCACGAGAGAATTCCGTCGCGAGCAGAATTGCGGGGAATCGTACCAAGGGAGGGGGTTTGCCGGTGGAGACGTGGTTCAAGGTCATCGCGTTGTCGATCGGCGGAAGTCTGGGTGTGAATGCTCGGTACTGGCTGGGCGTCTGGGTGAACCGGTGGACCAGCCCACAGTTTCCCTGGGCGACCGTCACCATCAACGTCTCGGGGTCGTTCGCCATCGGCTTCCTGACAGTTGCCTTGACTCGGTGGATACCCCATCCGAATGTCCGGCTCCTGGTGATCACCGGGTTCCTGGGCGGCTACACGACGTTCTCCACATTCGAGAACGACGCGTTGACGTTGTGGGAGCGCGGGGAGGGTATACTGATGGCAGCGAACCTGGTCGGGAGCGTGACGGCCGGTTTCGGGGCGGTCCTGTTGGGGACGGCCCTCGCCCGCGGACTGTCCAAGCCCGCGATCGAGCGATCCGCAGTCGACTCGCGAGGCGTCGAGACGAGGGCAGTCGGGCTTCTCCATCCCACCCCGGAAGGAGGCGGGGAGCCGCTCTCCGTGAGGGAGAATGCATTTCGAAGAGGAGCCAACCATAAGGACACCGACGACGGGAGCCAACAATGATCCCTCGCGAGGCGAGTCTCCTTCGACTCTACTCCAATGCCAGTGAGAAGTGGCACGGGGCGCCGCTCTACCTCGCGGTCGTCGAGGCGGCACGGCAACGCAAGCTGGCCGGTGCCTCGGTCTTCCCCGTCGAGCTGGGCTACGGTGCGCACCGCCAGCTCCACGACGCCGCAAGCGAGTATTCATCTTTCGACATTCCGATCGTGGTTGAGGTCGTCGATGCCGCCGAGCGAGTCATGGCGCTGCTGGGAGACCTGGAGACGATGGTGGGCGAGGGCCTCATTGTCATCAGCTCGGCCCAGGTGCTCCGCTATTCCCACGCGGCTGAGCGTGATGAGGCTGGCCCGCCGAGGTTCCCGACGGGGCCACTCTCGCACGCGAGGCGAGTCACCGAAGAGGAGGGAACCATTCCCATGAAGATCGAAGGCGAGGGAAAGCGGGTAACGGTCTATGTCGGCAGCTCCGATCTCTGGGGCGGACGCAATCTGGCCATCGCGATCATCGAACGGTGCCGCGCGATGGGAATGGCGGGTGCCACGGTCTCGCGGGGAATCATGGGCTTCGGCAAGCATTCCGTCATTCACAAGGCCCACTTTCTGGGCCTCTCCGACGACCTCCCGGAGAAGATCGAGATCGTGGACAGGCCGGAGGAGATCGATCGGCTTCTGCCGGTCCTCGACGAGATGATCGGGGGTGGCCTCATCGTTATCGAGGACGTTCACGTTGTCCGATACCTCCACGAGCCCAAAGCCGCAAAGGGCCAGGGGTGAGGACGAAGAGGGCGCGGCGGAGCGTCATCTTCGGTGCGCGACGTCCTGGTGGAGGATCGGCCCGGCGTCGAGCTCCGCCGCGACGTAACTTGCTGTGAAGTTGGATCTGGTCTCAACGAGACGCTGGTTTGGGGCGACCTTCGGCCTCAAGCCAGCGTTTCACCTCGAGCGAGGCTTCGCGAACGACGATACGTTCTTCCTCGTCCAATTGGTCAAATAACCGTTGAACGCGAAGATCGAACGAGCGACGCGGACGGTTCTCCGGTGTGCCGCGCTGGGGCCCGTTATGGAAACACCAGCCGGCGGCCTTCCCGTTGAGTGCGCCGCGCAGATCGGCCAGTATGTCAGCCGACGACGGATCCCACTGGACATAGCCCCGTCGAAGAGGTTCCTGATAATGTACTGGCACGAGCCGACCCATCTTCTTCATCATGGCCAGACACTCGCGAGTCTTGGCATCGGTTTGAGCCGGTGATTCGGGATCCCTCGGTCGATGTGGCGTAAGGAAATCGAGGCGGGCGGTTTGTAGGGAATCACGCAGGTCCTCCTCAACGAGGTCGTGGCCGCCGAGCGAAGCGGTGACCAATCGCGGCGGATCAACCCGACGGACCAGTTCCCGAAGTATCTTGAGTTCGGCTGTTGGCACGTACCGTTCATCGCGGACGTCGCGTTCGTTGGCCAGGTCAAGATACCAGTTTCGATGCTCCTTCACGCGATAACCACCGCCTCCACGGCACGTTGGTGCGCTTCGAGGTTCGGCAACCCCCAGCCGGGTGTCACTTTGGCACGTGTGAGAGTCACATCGACCACCAGTCCACGTTGATCGCATTCGGCCACGATCCGTTTGAGTTTGTCCAGGAACTGTTCGCGGGCGACCCCTGGCATCCACTACGGAAATGTCCTGGTCAAAAAGTCCGCAGGTCGCCCAGACCGCAGCCAGTTGAACCCGAGGCGCTGCAAATCGTCGAGGTCGCGTCGCAGGAAGTCTTCGGACGCACCCAGGGCACCGTAGTAGCTGATTCCCAGCAGAAAGGTCGGCTTGCCGTTGATCGTGAAGCGGGCGCGGTCGATTCCCAAGACCGTGGGGCACTCCGCCCGCCTCTTCTTCGCGGGGGCAGCCCGCGGGCTTAACCGGATTGTCACTCGCCCGGGTCGAGGCGGTGAATGCGGCGGGACCTCTGTTCTCACTTCCGTCAGCCGAGGCCAGGCCCATGACACCAAGCAGCATCCAAATCGGCAAACGCTTCATGATGGTCCCTTTATCAGTTGGCCCAGCCACTCGAAAAGGCAAAAGAGACCGGACCCGGAATCCGGTCACTCGAACACGACGGTACGGATGCCATCCACCAGGACGCGATCCTCCAGATGCCAGCGCACGCCCTGGGCCAGGACGCGGCGCTCGACCTCCCGGCCGATCCGGATCATGTCCTCGACGCCATCCCGGTGCGAGATGTGTGCGACGCCCTGGTGGAGGATCGGCCCGGCGTCGAGCTCCGCCGTGACGTAATGGGCCGTCGCCCCGATGATCTTCACCCCTCGGGCGTAGGCCTGGTGGTACGGGCTCGCGCCGATGAAGGCGGGCAGGAACGAGTGATGGATGTTGATGATCGGCCGTCGGTAGGACTCCAGGAACTCGGGCGAGAGGATCTGCATGTAGCGGGCGAGCACCACCACGTCGATCGCGTGCTCGCTTCAAGAGCTTGATCGACCTGCGCCTCCTGCTCGGCCTTGGCACCCTTGGTCACAGGCAGGTGATGGAAGGGGATGCCGTGGGCCTGCACTTTGTCGTGCAGATCGGCATGATTGGAGATCACCAGCGGGATCTCGGCATCCAGCTCGCCGGCCTCCCACCGCCAGAGCAGGTCGAGCAAGCAATGCCCGTACTTCGAGACCAGGATGGCCATGCGCTTGGGGCGGTCGGTGAAGCCGACGCGCCAGTTCATCCCGTGCTGGCGCGCTAGCGGGGCGAACGCGGCGTCGAACTCGTCCCGGCCCAGGCCGAAGCCCTGGCTCTCGATCTCCATCCTCATGAAGAACTTGGCGTTCGGCGGATCGCTCACATGCTGGTCGGCGCTGAGGATGTTCCCTTGATGCAAGCGCGATGAAGCTGGAGACCGCCGCGATGATGCCCCTGTGATCGGGGCAGTCGATCAGCAGGCGAATGTTGTAGCTCATGGTCAAGTCCCTTTGTTCCGCGAGCCTGCGGGCTCCGCGTGGTGTCGATCGTCATCCGCTACCAATGCCAAGGCTTCGGGCGCGGCTGCGAACAGGGGCCGTATCTGAGAGATCCTCGCGTGCTGCCGCTTCATCTCGTACCAGACGGTCTGATGATGCGAGCGGCGGATGGCATTCGGGATGCGGGCGAGGGCAGTGCTGCGATGCACCGCGGTCGCGGTCGCTGATGTATGCCTTCAAGTGGGACGCGAATGCCTCATATGCAGATTGTCGTGCCTCGATCAGGTAATCACGCTCGTTGAGCCGGAGGACGCGGAGTGTATATTCCGCCCGCTCGTATTCTTCGGAGCCAGCCGGGGCGATGGAGACGAACTCGAAGGTGTCCCGGAGGTCGAGCTCGAAGAACTGAAGTGGATCCTCGACCCGCGGGTTGATCAAGGCGGGTCTGCCGCGCGGCGGTGCGACGACCGGGTCCCCATGCTTCCGGGTCACGACGAGATGGTGAAGACTCCCGGGCCGGATGATGGCGAACTGATTGTTCTTCGGCCCGTTGCACGGCCCGCACGCATAGAGATAATTCTTCCAGATGAATACTAATTCCGGGTAGAGGTCTTTGGGCTGGAAGTGCTCGATCTCGTCGGCCGGTGCATCCTCGCAGTACATGTATCGACGAGGGCCGCGGCACATCAAATCCAACGTCTCCCGGACGACACGAAAGACAAGGTTGCTGGACTTGTTGCGCGCCGAGAAACGGGCTTTGGCACGTTCGACTTTCGGGGGATAGCTGGCGATGGCATCGATCTCCGCCTGATAACCCGCCAGCCCATCACGGGCTTCTCGGGGTAGCGATCGGCTACGAATCCTGATCATCGATCGGCTCCAGAGAGAGCGCCGCCGTCGGCATCGCACCGCGGAGTTCCTCCTGTTCGCATCGTTCGCCGTCTGTCAATCCCTGGCGGCCCTCCTTCACGTTGAGCTGGGCGAGTCGCCTCCTCTTCTCCTTGGCCTTGTCGGAGCGGGAGACATCGCGGCCAAAGACCTCGGTGCCGTAGGCGTCAAGCACATTTCCGTAGAGTAGTCGCTTGAGCCTGGCTCCTCGCAGCATCCCGCCGACGTCATCCGAACCGGGTCGGGGCAGCAGGAAGACCGTGCCGACATCAGCCGCCTGGCAGATCAACGGGCTGTGTGTCGAGACAATGAACTGGATATTGGGGAAATGCTTTCGGAACCAGACCCCGACACGACGCTGCCATGACGGATGCAGATGGACGTCGATCTCGTCAATCAGGACGACTCCGGGGCAGATGACCTTCGTCGGGTCGACCGGATCGAAAACGCGATCCGGCCCATACGCGGCCACGAGCTGCCGGATGAGCTCGAATGTCATGCTCAGGATCGAACGATAGCCATCGCTCAGATCCTCGATCCGGATCTTCATCTGGTTGCCGTCGAGGAACAGGACCGAAGTCGAACGTGATCTCCTTGAGCTGTGCCTGGTGAGGTAGGAAGTCCGGCTGGTTGATGAACTTGAAGATGGCGGGGAGCACGTTCGCGGCCGGATTGCTTGCTCTCCGGCCTCAATTTCCCTCCAATTGCTGGAACTTGAGAAACTGGAGCCATTCGAGACAATCGGTCAGTGCGACCCGCTCGTCGAAGATCGACAAGTAGCGGGCTAGTTTGGGTAGCGTCCGGGAGATTCGGGCATACTCCAGATCACCGCCCGTGAGCCGCCGGAACGGGCCATAGCCGGCGCAGAACCAGCCCTCCACAAGTCCCCAAACGTGACGATCGGGCTCGACCTCGGTATGCAAGGCAGTCAGTTGGACTGCGGACATGACATTTAAAACTACTGTTAGCTGATTCATCAGGTCTAGAACTTCCGCCGAAGGCTTCCTAAACATGACACCCAAGGACAATGGGGATTGCCTCTGGATCGGCACGTCGTCCGCGAATCGATCGAACTGGTCATCCCGATCAATCGCGAGCACGATCGAACCCTCAGCTCTGATCCTTGCGAAGCCAATCGTCCCAGGACAATCTCAGGCTCATCGCGTCCCTCGGCCCGATCAAGGCCAGCGCGATCGAGCGGAGGAAGGACGACTTGCCCGAGCCGTTGTCGCCGATGATCACGTGCCATCCGGCGGCCTTATTCTTGGGCACCTCCCATTGGATTTCCTTGAGTGATCGAATATTTTTGATGTGGACTTCTCTCAGATACATCGACCGCCCCCGGAATCTCGACGCCCGCTTCCACGATCGAGGGTCAGAAAAGCAGCGCCCGGCACGGGTCTCCGGGTACCCGAAGGGTCGCCATCGATCGTCCGTCCGAAGGTCCCCCGCAGATGGGGCGACACCGCCCATGTTAATGTCACCCGTCCAGAGAAGCCAGCGTCGGGCGAAGGACACCGGGCACGATCATGCGTAAGATACGGCTCCGCCGTCCCCGGTCGAACCGCCATGATCTGAAAATCCCGTCCCGCGCCGGTTTTTGTTTGCGTTCGACCCGCGGCCCGATTACGTTGTTCTCCGTCGAGGAATCGACGGTATTTTATCGAAATCGAACGATTTCACAATTCGTTGATGGTTGACAATCTGTGGCATCGTCGCTCGCCATGCGATTGAGATTGGGCATCGCTCGTGCATTGAGGACTGGAGTTCCATGAAGTCACCTGGATGGTCGGCTGGCGCTGATTGTTTCGTGCCTGCTGTTCGCGTCCGAGCGGAGCGGTGCCGCAGAGGGCGAAGGCTGGGTTGAAACCTCGGGGCCGGCCCTGGAGCAGGGACTGACGAAGGACGACCGGGCCATCCTCTTTCACTGGGCCGAGGGGAGCGAATTGGTCCCGCTCGCCTGGGTCAAGGCCATGAAGAGTATCCGGACGAGTCGCCCATTCCTCGAGCTTCCCGAACGGTTCGGTTTCATCCCCGACCCCGAGGACGCGGCCGGCTTGCCGATCGGCCTCACGGCCGCTCCCTCGCGCGGGGCCGAAGTGCTCGGGCCGATGGTGGGAGTCAATTGCGAGGCCTGCCACGTCAGCCTCGTGACTTACAAGAGTAATCCCCCCTACCGGCTGCTCGGCGCACCAACATGTTCGACCTGAACGCATTCTACCAGGAGCTGATCAAGTCGCTGGCGGCCGCGGTCCTGGACGACGGGGCCCGGCTGGAATTCACGGAGGCCCTCGCGAAACAGGGCGACCTCGAGTTCGCGATCCTCACACAACAGCTCCTGACGAGCGTGGCCGTCGTGAGCAAGCTCAGCGATGCCCAGGTGAAGGACTCCGGGCGTTTGTTCCAGTTGCGGCTGCTCCAGATCGTCCAGACGCTCGTTGCCGAAGTGATGGCGAAGGCCAGGGCCAATGGCAAGCCGCCGGATGCCGCGGCCCTCCAGCAGTTCAAGAAGGCGATGGAGCAGAAGGTCTCGAGCCTGATCGAGAAAGATGTGCTCGGCCTAGTCGCCCTGATCCTGTCCGACAGCGAGCCCGAGGGTTCAATCCTCGTAGCGACTAAAGGCAACGACCTCCTCAGTGCCAGCATCCGCGAGTTCCTCGTCCAGTTATCGCTGTTCCGGGCGCGAATCCGTCTCTTCAAGGATCTGGCCGCCTTGCACGAGGTCCAGCATCCGACCCCCGGACCGGGCCGGATCGATGCCTTCAACGGCATCCGCGACCTCGTGTTCCCAAGCTCCGACTCGCTCGCCGTGAACTCCCCGGTCAGCTACCCGGCTCTCTGGATCGTGAATCAAACGTACTGGCTACACTGGGACGGCAATACGAACTCGGTCATAGAACGCAACGTCGGCCAGGCCCTGGGCCAGGGGGCGGCTTTCGAGCAGCCGGCACAGAAAACGTTCCATTCGTCGGTGCAACCCACGAACCTCCACGCCCTCGAGATGACCATACGGAAGATGAGCCCACCCGAATGGCCGGCCGAAATGTTCGGCCCGATCGATGGGGCCAAGGCCGCACGCGGGAAGGCCCTCTATCAGAAGCATTGCGTCGAGTGTCATGTGGTTGCCTCTCGGACCGGCCGCGACGTGTTTGACGTGATCCTGAAAGCCCAGGCCTGGAGCCGTCTGCCGGCCGACCAGCGCGGGCCTCCGCCGGCCATCCCACCGCCGCTCGAGAAGCTCATCCCGATGGATCAGGTCGGCACCGACCCCGCACGCGCCTTGAACTTCACGACGAACATCGGCCGGCAGCCCCCGCAGCTCACGGGCGGGACCGACTTCGCCGTGGCCGTCGGCGACGCGGCGTGGAATTACAGCAATCAATCCTACAACGATCTCTTCATTCCCCCGATCGAGCGGTCGACGTTCGATTGGCCGCGCGAGATGGTCCGCTGGCAGACCACGCGCTGTTACGTCGCGCGGCCGCTGGTCTCGGTCTGGGCAACGGCCCCCTACTTGCACAACGGCTCCGTGCCCACGCTCTACGACTTGCTGCTCCCCGCAAAGGATCGGCCCAAACTCTTCCCGGTCGGTCAGCGCGAGTATGATCCCGTGAAGCTCGGACACGCGGTCGACCTGAAAGCGATTCCGCCCGGTCAATACCCCCTGCTCTTCGAGATCAACACGACGATGAGCGGGAATTCCAATGCCGGGCACGAGTACGGGATAAACCTGTCGGCCGCCGGACGCTACGACCTCCTGGAATACCTCAAGACGCTCTGATCGAACTGGCCGATACTATCGAAGGACGACGACCATGCCACCCCGGAAGACTGTTGGGCGAGAACTGCGAGATTCTCGCATCGGCGCGATCCGCGTCGTCCTCGTGACCTTGATACTGGTCGCTCCGCTGACGATCCCGTCGGAGGGAAGAGCCCAGGAACCGAACGAGCAAGGCTGGACGCTCAAGAAAAGCGGAACTTCTATCACCTCTCGCTCGGGAGCGAGCTCTTCCCGCTATCATGGGCAAAGGCCCTTCACAGCAAGGCGACCCAGGAGCCGTTCTTGAAAGGACTCGACCGATTCGGTTTTCTCGATGATCCCGACGGTCCCGAGGGCTTGCCGATCGGGCTCACTGCTGCTCGGGCGAAGCTCGATCCGCCCACCACGATGCTCGGTATGAATTGCGCGGCCTGCCACGTCACCTACCTGGTCGGGTACCGGATCGAAGGTGCGCCGAACGTCCTGATGGACCTGGTGAGGTTCAATGCCGACCTGGCCCAGTCGGTCACGCAGATCGCCAACGACCCGGGCGAATTCGCGGCGTTCCAGCTTCGGGTGATTCTCTCACCGGAGGAAAAGACGCGGTTGCAGAAGCTTCGTCCCACGGCCTTGAAGGCCCTCGAAGGCCTTGCGAACTGGGACGCATCGAATACGGCGAACCAGATGCGCAGACGCGCTGAAGGCTACCCTGAAAGTCGTATTCCAGCCCAGGACGTCGAGTTGGCCGCTGGTCGGGGATATCTCGGGGATGCCGCTCCTGAACGCGCCGGTGAGGCCGGAGTTCGCGGCGCCCTTGAATGCGATTCGGCAGGAGGCGAGTGCCGCGTTCGCCGCGTTCGTCAAGGCGAACTCCGGCGACGGGGCACCACTGGGCGCCCTGAATCCCGATCCGCTGGCCGCGTTGACGCAGCAGGCCGCGCTCACCCAGCAACTCGTCGATCACTTCGTGGATACCCTCTGGTACTTGAAGCAGGCATCGGGCTTGATGTTGAAGCAGGACCAGCTTCGAAACATCCCCGGGAGTACGCCTGCGGGGCCGGGCCGGGTTGACGACTTCCGGCTGGCGCGGAACCTGATCGTCAACGAGCTGCCGCTCGCCCTGCCCGCCACCTCGCCCACGAGCATCCCCACCCTCTGGGGGACCAACCGCGTGAAGTGGCTGGGATGGGATGCGAACGCCGATTCCACCATGCAGCGCAACATCGCGACGGCCATCGCGATCGGCGCGGCGTTCGACCGCGAGCGAGGAAAGACATCGATCCCTCCCAGGGACGTCTACCGTCTCGAGGTCATCGGCTCGAAGGTCTTGCCACCAAGGTGGCCTTACGGTTTCGATCAAGCGAGGGCCGACCGCGGTGCCGCGATCTATCAGCGGCTATGCGTCACCTGCCACGTCGAGCCCGACGCCACCCCTCCTTCCGAGACGTTGCCCAACTGGCTCCCCGACTTGCTCTACGATCCGCACCCGTCGCGAACGCAAGGGCCGCAGTGAATCCCATGCGGAATGTCGGAACTGACCCGAACCGTGCCATGAACTTCGTCGTGGACCTGCCGAATGCTTCGGCCGGCGCGCCCCTGGATAAGGGGCTCGCGCTGCTCCAGAAGGCGGCTCTACTACCAGAACCAGATCGGCCCGGGGGAGGCCAGGCGATTGCAGGGCGATCGCACCGAGACCTGGCGCCCACCGGGAAATACGCCGGCCGACCCCTCACCGCGGTCTGGGCCGCCGCGCCCTATCTCCACAATGACTCCGTACCCACGCTCTACGACTTGCTCCTGCCGGCCGCCCGGCGCCCGGTGAAGTTCCGTCGCGGCGGCCGGCTCTTCGATCCCGTGAAGATCGGCTACGTGGAGCCTCCCGTCGGCCAGCCCGCGTTCGTCTTCGACACGACCTTGACCGGCAATCACAACACGGGGCATGAGTACGGCACCGACCTCTCCGAGGCCGATCGCGACGCCCTCCTGGAATACCTGAAGACGAAATAGCTCGACGCCGGGCGCGGGTCTCGCGACCCCGCCTTGGCCGTTCTCTCCGCATCGACCGTCAGGCTCTCTCCCCACTTCCCACTCCCCGGTTCGCACTCTGTCCGTTATCCTTAATCCTTGGCTGAGTTGCGAGTTGAGGCCGATGATTGCATTGGCGAAGTCCCATGAACGGCGGCACAGGGAACCTGATGGAATCTCGAAACGGCGACGATTTCCGCGGTACCGATCGGTTCGACGTCCGTCGGCGCGTTGGCGCCGGGGGAATGGGCGTCGTTTATGAGGCCTACGACCGCGATCGCGACATGCGCGTCGCGATCAAGACGATCCTCAACGTCGACGCATCGCTGCTCTACCGATTCAAGAAAGAATTCCGATCGCTGTCGGATGTGTCTCATCCCAATCTCGTCAAGCTCTACGAGTTGATTCTCCACGAGAGAATCAGTGTTTTTACACGATGGAGTTCATCGAGGGGGTGGACTTCATCCGGTTCGTCTGCCCGACGAATCCATTGTCGCCGGAGGATCCCCTGAGCGATACGGCCGAGTCGTACGTCATGCTCGACACGACGCACCTGACCGGCGATCCCGGTTCGGGGGATGTCTCGACGGACATCGATCCGTCGCGGTCGCGGAAGGGCTCGAAGGGCGAGCGTCGAATCGACGTGCGAGGCCGGCGGCGACAGCGCATCCACGGCGGCCCGGTCGACGACGGCTCTCTCGATGGAATGACAACGTGTCGACCGCAGAACGCACCTGTCCCGCCGTGCGGATTCATCCGGCGACGCGGGCGGACTCCGCCACGGATTCCCCAGGAATCCCCATCGACCGCGCCGCCGTCGTTCCATGGCGTCCGGCTTCGCGCCGCCCTGCGCCAGCTCAGCGAGGCCCTGAATACCCTGCACGCGATGGGCAAGCTGCATCGCGACATCAAGCCGTCGAACGTGCTGGTCACGCGGCGGGGGCGGGTGGTCCTGCTCGATTTCGGCCTCTCGACCGAGATGGAAGGGCGCGAGGACCACCAGTCGACCACCCACGGACATGTCGTGGGTACGGCGGCTTACATGGCGCCGGAGCAGGCGGGCGGCGACCCGCTCTCTCCGGCGAGCGACTGGTACAGCGTCGGGGTCATGCTCTATCGAGCCCTCACGGGGAGGCTGCCATTCGTCGGGCAAGTCGCTCGACGTGATGATGAAGAAGCAGCTCTCCGACCCGCCGGAGCCCCGGGCGATCAACCCGGCGGTGCCGGACGAGCTGAATGACCTCTGCGTGGACCTGTTGAAGCGAGACCCGGGGGATCGTCCGACCGGCGAGGAGGTCTTGCAACGGCTCGGCGGTCCGGGCGGCGGCCCCTCGTCTTCGACCGCGGCCGGATCCGGCTCGCGATCGCGGCTCTTCGTCGGCCGCGAGCAACAGCTCGCCCAGCTCGCCGAATCGTTCACGGCCGTCCGGCGCGGCCAGACCAGCGCCGTCTTCGTCCATGGCCGGTCGGGGGCCGGCAAGAGCACGCTCCTCCAGCGATTCCTCGATGGACTGGTCGAGCGCGGCGAGGCGGTCGTGCTGGGCGGCCGATGCTACGAGCAGGAGTCGGTCGCCTACAAGGCGATCGACACGCTGATCGACTCGCTCACACGCTTCCTGCGCCGGCTGCATCGGCACGAAGCCGAGGGCCTGATGCCCCGCGACGTGGCGGCGCTGGCGCGGGTGTTCCCCGTGCTGCGCCGGGTTGACGCCGTGGCCGAATCGCCCAAGCGCTCGACCGACATCCAGGACCCGCAGGAGCTTCGCCGCCGGGCTTTCGGTGCCCTGCGCGAGCTCCTCGCGCGGATCGGCGACCGCAAGCCGCTGGTCCTCGCCATCGACGACCTGCAATGGGGCGACGTCGACAGTGCGGCCCTGCTCTGCGAGCTGCTCCAGCCCCCGGACCCGCCGCTCCTGCTGCTGGTCTGTGCCTACCGGAGCGAGTATGCGACGCACAGCCCCTGTCTGCGGATGCTGCTCGATCCCGCGGTCTCCGGCCTGCCGCCGGACCGCCGTCGCGAGATCGCCGTCGACGCGCTCAGCCGCGACGAGATCGCGCGAGCTGGCGCTCAAGCTGCTCGGCCACGACGACGAGCTCGCGCAGAAGCAGGCGCGGATGATCGCGCGGGAGTCCGGCGGAAGCCCTTACTTCGTCTACGAGCTGGTGGAGCACCTGAACGCCGGCGGCGAGCTCGAGGATCGTTCGCAGTTCACCGGCTCCATCTCGCTCGACGATGTCCTGTGGGCGCGGATCCAGCGCCTGCCCGAGAATGCCCGGGACCTGCTCGAGGTGCTCGCCGTCGCCGGCCAGCCGCTCCGGCAGGCCGACGCGACCCGCGCGACGGGCCTCGGGCCGTCGGGGTTCACCGCGCTGGCCTCGCTCCGATCCGACCACCTGGTCCGCGGTACCGGCGCCGGGGCGCTCGACGACGTCGAGACCTACCACGATCGGATCCGCGAGACCGTCGTGCGTCGCCTCTCGCCCGAACGACTGAAGTGCTGGCACGAGCGGCTCGCGGCCGAGCTGGAGGCCTCCGGGTCGAACCGATGCCGAGACGCTCGCGATCCACTTCGACGCCGCCGAGCAGCCGGCGAAGGCCGGTCCGTACTACATCAAGGCCGCGCAAGGAGGCGACCGACGCCCTGGCGTTCGATCGCGCGTCGAACGCTCTTCCGCAGGGCCCTCGAGCTGGCCGCCGGCACCGAGCAGGAGCACGCGCTGAGGCGCAAGCTCGCCGACGCCCTGGCGCAAGCCGGGCGATCGCACGAGGCGGCCGAGGAGTATCTCCGCACCTGCGAGGACGCCGCACCGGCCGAGCTCCAGGAGCTGCGCCGGGCACTGGCCTTCCAACTGCTCATGAGCGGCCGGATCGACGAAGGGCTGGCGGTCTATCGCGACGTGCTGGCCCACCTTCGGACTGCGCATGCCGGCAACGCCCAAGCAGGCCTTCTACGAGATGATCGTCACCCGGGTGATCCTCTGGTTCCGCGGGCTGGGGTTCCGCGAGCGACCGGCGTCGGAGATCCCGCCGGCGGTGCTCGAACGCGTGGACACGGCGCAGGCGGTCGCGCTGGGGATGACCGTCGTGGACTGGATCCGCGGGTCGAGCTTCCAGTCGCGCAGCCTGCTCGATGGCCCTGCGCCGGCGAGCCGCTGCGGATCGCGCCTGTCGATGGGATGGGAGGTCGTGCCGTCGGCCTGCGGCGGCAAGCCCGCCTGGCGTCGCACGCAGCGGCTCATCCAGAAGGCCGGCGCCCTCTCGGAACGCCTCGGCGACCCGCATGCCCTCGGCATGGCGAAGCTTGGCCACGGCGCGGCCGAGTTCCTCTCCTCGCGATTCCGATCGGGCGTCACGATCAGCGACGAGGCGACCGCCATCATCCGCGAGCGATGCCCCGGCGCCGTCTGGGAGCTCGACACCTCGCAGATCTTCGCCGCCTGGTGCCTCTTCTATTGCGGCGACATCAACGAGCTGCGCGTCCGATGCCCGCGCATGGCCAAGGAGGCCCGCGAACGCGGCGACCGATACCTCGAGACCACCGTGAACCAGTTCCCCCGCGTCGTCACCCTGCTCGCCGACGACGACCCCGATCAGGGCCGGCACCACGCGCTCGAATCGATCTCGAAATGGACGCAGCAGGGTTTCCACGTCCAACATCTCACGTCCTTCTATGGCCAGATGCTCACGGACTTGTATAAAGGAGACGGTCAGCGCAGCCTGGCGTCGATTCATGTCGACCCTGCCCGACCTCGAGTCGTCGCTGCTCTTGAAGATCCAGCACGTTTACATTGATTTCCTGCAATACAGCGGTCGGGTCGCCCTCGCCGCGGCCCGACAGGTGCAGTCATCGATCGAGGCCGAGCCGCTGCTGGTGCACGCGAATCGGGCCGCTCGCAAACTCGATCGGCAGGGTCTGCGCTGGGCACGGGCGTTTGCCTCGCTGGTGCGTGGCGGCATCGCGTCGACCCGGGGCGACGAATCGATGGCGGTGGCCCGCCTCCGCGAGGCGATCGACGGTCTCGACGAGGTCGGCCTCTTCCTCTATGCCGCGGCCGCCCGACGACAAGCTCGGCCAGTTGATCGGCGGCGACGAGGGACAAGCCCTGATCGCCCGCTCCGACGCCTGGATGGCCGAGCAAGGCATCCGCGCCCCCGAGAAGATGGTCCGGGCGTGCGTCTCGGGGTTTCCGGAGTGATTGACCCGGCGACTCACGAGGCGGCCCGAGAAGTGTGCGTCGAGCGACAGACTTGTCGATCCGGTCCTATTGACTTAAGCTGGATATTAGTTGAGGTCGAACAGAGGAAGCCTCATAGCTTAATTGAGGGACGAGGTCCCGGAATGGAGCGGCAGGGATGCGCTCAACCGCATACGGGAAATGGAAATCGTCGCGGGCCAAGGAGCCTGGACGAAATCGCACAGAGCCACGCTGCCGTCAGCGGAACTGGGCGCGGTCGTCGGTTCAACACCCAGCAACTCAATCAGGCATATGCCATGCTACTCGCGGCGCAGTTCCAGGGGTTCTGCCGAGACCTTCATTCCGAATGCGTGGATCACCTTGTAGGAGCCATTCCCTCGCCTTCCGCAATTCGACCTTTGGTGCGGATCGAATTCACGCGTGACCGTAAATTGGACCGCGGCAATGCCCAGCCCGGAAGCCTCGGTGCCGACTTCGGTCGTTTCGGAATCGATCTTGGGGAAGAATTCGAATCCAATGACGCTCAGAACGCTGCGAGAATGAAGCTTCTCGAAGGATTGAACCATTGGCGGAACGCAATTGCGCATCAAGACTTCACTGACCTGAAGAAGCTCGGCGGCACGACAATACTTCGACTAGAGCGAGTCCGGCGGTGGCGGGGTGCCTGTAAGCGTCTTGCCCTTGCGACTTGACGAGGTGATGCGGATTCACCTGCAAACGTTGACCGGGTCAACGCCTTGGTAGTGGGAGGACAAGCCGTGAGTACAGCGAAGACAGAGCGACCCAAGTTTCGATTGGGCGACTGGGTCACATTTCAATTTGGTGCCAAGCCGGCCTTCGCACAAATCATCGAGGACCGGGGACCACTGGGCGTGAATCGACGCCGTCTCTACCGCATCCGCCTTGACCAAGAATCGACCGAGCCGATCGCCTTCGAGATGCCGGAGGATGAGATGGAGAAAGCCGTGCCCGACAAGACGGATGTCTTGCAATACCTGAAGCAAGGGGGCCTGGTAAGTATTCTGGCCAGTAATTCACAGGGAGGGCCAGAGCAAAACCAGCCGAGGGCCTGGCTCACGTTCAGCCCACGCGGCAAGGTCACTCATACCTTCGAGGCCGGCCGAGGTCTGATTGGTGATGGGACCACTGTGCCTTTCTGGGCACTCCACGAGAACAGGATCTTCGTTCCAAAAAAGAGGCTATCATCACTTATCTCGGTAATTTTGGTTTGACACGAGATGAAGCCGTGGACGTCGTGGAAGCCGTGGGGAAGGCACTCGATCCCGAATGCGACTCGTCGGCTGAGCTCATAAAGCTAAGCGTCATGCGCGAATTCGTCGGAGGTCATTGTGCCTTGAAGGTTTAGATGGTTTGTTTTAGACGGAGAAATCAAGGATATGCCGTGATGATCATCCACCTGCCTGATGGCCTGGAACGTTTCATCCGTACGGAAGTTCTGCATGGCCGCTTTGCTTCCGAAGAGGAGGCAATCACCGAAGCCGTGCGGCTGCTCCGGTTGTCGAACACAGGAGCAAGCCGAGCCGATTCAACCATCAACAAAGAGGCCCATGACCGAGGCGGAATTCAAGCAACATCTGGTGAACATTGGCCTGATGAGCAGCCTTCCTACCCCTCTTGATCCCTCACAGTGGGAAGACTTCGAGCCGATCGAGATCGAGGGAGAGCCGCTCTCGGAAACCATCATACGCGAACGTCGCTAGCATGCCTGTTTATGATTTCGTAGAGAGTAAGGTGGCCTCGAAAAGATCCGCCGTCACCACGATCTTCACTGAAGAAAACGTCAAGCCAGAGCTACCGCTTCCGGAATCCGGATCGCATCGACCCTGGGATCTTTCGAGAGGTTCTCGAAGTTCGGCAGATCCAGGGTGATCCGATCGCAGGAGATGACAGAATCCGGCTTGCGACTTCTGCGCGGGAACCATATCCTCGCCGATCTCGAGCCGGTCGCGGACGCGACGACAGGTCATCCGCCTTGCTGGAACCCATGACGGTCACCCGCAAGCGACGGCCATCGAGATCCATCACGTCGGTCACCAGCCTTGAGGCTTCGATCAAGGTCTCGGGGGCATCGGCCGGGCCCGCTGAGACCGGCCCGATTCACCTTCACGACGACCTTGCCCTGATCGATCTCGATCCACTCCGGGCACCCGGACGCGTCAGGACGATGCCGCCCTTCCAGGTTTGTAGATGGACAGGTCCCGCGAGATCATCCAGCAGCGCCTGGGCCGGCGGCCGGGAACCGGTCGACCTTGGCCACTTGGGAACCGGCCCGCGGCCGATCTGGTAGGTCAGCCGGATGCCCTCAGCATCCTTCGGGTCGGCGCGATCCGTCCTCAGGCTCAGAAGGCCGAGACTTCCCTCGCGGGTGAGGAACGGCAAGACGACCGGCGGGTCTTCCGGCGAGAACTTGCGGACAAACCGTGGCCATTCGCCGGCAACGGGCACGTCCAGGGCTGACCCGGGAGTGGCTTGAACAGCTTGAGGACATCGGCGGGTGTCAGTCTCGGCCAGGCGTTCGGGTTCGGCACGGGCTGGCCGTCCTTCATGTCCAGGCCGAGCAGGGTGATGGTCCGGCCGTCGGTCTGGACGACCGCATCGATACCCTGGCGCCTGACCCAGTCCTTGAGCGGTTCCGGGAACGCCAGGTTGGAGATCGCCAGGGGACGGCTGCGATCGACCGGCTCCAGGGCGAACGGCGGACTCAGGAAATGCCCCGTGTCGAGGTCGACGAACATCGGCTCATCCTTGCCCCCGGGCACGATCCGGCTGGATAACTCCTTGTCGAACTTCACGGGCATGCGCTTCATCACAAACAGGGTGGGAGACGTGCCCTGCGGGGCCGCCTTGATGTCGAAGCCGTGGGGCGGCTGCGGCGGCAGATCCGGGTCTCCCCGTCCGAGGCAGATCTTCAGGTCGTCCCCCTCCAGCGAATAGATGGCGGGTTGAATCTTCCAGCGCGATCGGGCTATCGGGGATGGTCAGGATCATCAGCTTGGGCGACTTCGAAGGGTCCAGCCGGTAACTCCCCCCGCTCTGATCGATGTCGAAGGTGAGCCGGTCGGCCGTGATCGTGATGGTGAACTGGCCCGTCTTGAAGAAGGCTTTCTCATCTTCACTCGACTGATGGCTGACCTGCTCGATCGCGGTGACCGCCCAGGTCCCCTGGATGGCTTCGGCATCGCTACGAGGCCTGGGCCGCTGGCCGTTGACCAGTCGTTGAGGTTCGTCGGCCGTCGCGAACATCCCGGCCGGTCCCTTGGCGGCGAGCACCGACGCGCAAACGGCGACGCCGATCGTCAACGCGATCGCGGCGACCGTCTCGAGCGTCCGGACGCTCATGGACCGCAGGGTCGCCGCGAGCAGGGTGCCGGCCGTCGCCGAGCCGACCGCGGCGGAGACCCCCTGCCCGGCCGCCAGATTGAGCGCCGCGCGGAGCGTCGCGCATCGCAACGGTTCCGGGACCGCCGCGGCCATCGACTCGCCTCCAGCCAGGATCGCGGCCATCCCCAGGGGCAGCGTCACCCCGCGACGGGTCGAGCCGGCGCCGGAGCAACTCCCGGGCCCGCGACAGGCGGCCGTGCACCGTGCCGATCGGGCAGTGCAGCACCTGCGCCGCGGCCTCGTGCGTCAGCTCCTCGATGTGGCACAGGACCACCGGTGCGCGGTACTTCTCGGGGAGCCGGTCGATCTCCTGGCAGAGCATCGGGATGAGGTCGGGCTCGAGGCGCCCGTTGCTCCGTCCTGGTGCTTCCGGACTATCGGCCGCTTGCCGCTCGTGCCGGCGACGACGGTCGGCGTCGGCCTTGGACTGGACGGCGATCCGCAGCGCGATCTGGTACAGCCAGCTCGCCAGCGACCCTTTGACCCAGAGCGAGCCCGCCTTGCGAGCCAGCACCAGGAAGGTGGCCTGGAAGGCATCCTCGGCGTCGTGCGGGTCGTGGAGCACGCCCCGGCAGACGCCCAGCACCATCGGGCCGTGCCGCGCCACCAGCATCTCGAACGACGGCTTCATCCCGATCGGCGGCGAACCGCTCCAGGAGCTGCGCATCCGATAGCCCGGTGGCCGTCCCCTGGATGAAGACACGCTGGATCTGCCTCATGGCGGAAGTCTGCAAGACCTTGGGCATGGCCCGGGCTCCCTGGGGATTCGGCGGTCCTCTACCCAATAAGAAGGGCTCCTCGCGAGCTTCTTCGCATACGCATTTTTTCAGGGCCATGACCCGCCGATTCGTGTTCCGATCCCGCCGTAGGCCGCCGAAGGTCTCCCGTGTTCGGGTCGGCCCGGATTTCCAAAGCGTTGGTGCCACGAGCCACTCCGATGAGGAGACCTTCGGTCCCGCTCCCGCTTCAGGACGGCCGACTCGGCACCCTGCGATCGCGCGAACAATGCCCGGGCCGCTCGCGTCCTTCGACCGAGGCCGTCGGGAGTCATCGCCGCCGGGCCGCTCGGGGTATCGCGGGCCCGGATCGCGACGATCGCACGGTCGCGGCCGTCGGGATCGAACACGACGGCATCGATCGCCATGCGCCTGAGCGATCCGGCTCGTTCTCATCGCCCTCAACGTCCCGGGCCCAGGCGGCCATCGGGATGATGCAACCGCCTTCGAGCTCGGCCAGCGCGGCGCGCTCGGCCCGCACGGCGCGATGGGCGGCCGGGTCGTCGAGTGGTGCCAGCAGCGTTCCGGACGGACCGCATCATCGCGACGGCACTCGATCCCCAGCGCCCCCTGCCCGACCGCCGGCAGGAAGTCCGGCGGCGCCATCCGCTGGGTCACGTGGGATTCCAGCCCCAGCCGCTTCAACCCGGCCCAGGCCAGCACGACGGCGTCGAGCCGGCCCTGAAGGGCCTGGTTCAGCCGGGTCTCGACGTTGCCCCGGATCGTCACGACCTCCAGGTCCGGCCGTCGGAAGAGCAACTGCGCCCGACGCCTCGGCGAGCCGGTGCCGACCCGCGCGCCCGGGGGCAAGGCGTCGATCGTGCGGTGCCCGGGCGCGATCAGGGCGTCGGCGACGTCCTCGCGAGGCGGCACCGCGGCCAGGACCAGCTCGGCCGGCCCCTGCGTGGGCAGGTCCTTGAGGCTATGCACGGCCACGTCGACCGACCCGTCCCGCACCGCCCGCTGAATCTCCTTGGTGAAGAGCCCCACCCCGCCGATGGCGGCCAGCGGCGAGTTGCGGTCCCGGTCCCCATGCGTCTTGATCTCGACCAGCTCGACGATCAGACCCGGATGGAGCGCAGCGCAGACGGTCGGCCACCCACTCGGACTGCCAGCGCGCCAGGTGGCTGCCGCGGGTGCCGATGCGAATCGTGCCTCTTTCGCCGTTTGACGCCGTCATGAACTGCCGTCCTCGACAGATCTCCGAGTGCTCCGAGAAGTCGCTTGTAGCCACAACCCCTTGGACTTCAAACCGGCCCCAGTATAACCTCATTCGCTGAATCCGACATCGTGAGCGCCGCGGGCCACTGACCGCCGGCAACCGGAGACTCCACCGTCAAGCGTCCGACGATGAGGCCAGCGGCAGCGTGAAGTCGGGGCTCTGGATGTGGCGAATGTAGGCTTCGGCCTGGCGATGGCCGCTCTCGATCCCGCGCATCCGGGTGACCTGCTCCTGGAGTGCATAATACCGGTCGGGCGACTGGCTGGCGTGCGCGTAGCAGGCCAGGCGCTTTCGCGGCTCGGGTCGCCGTGATATCGACGTAGTGGGTCGGCGCGAACTGCACGGTGTCCTCGCCGCTGGAGACCTCGTAGTAATAGAGGGCGAACCGCTTCTTCATCCTCAGCCAGGCATCATAGACCAGCATCGAGATGGCGCGATGGTCGGCGTGGTTGTCGATCGGCCAGTGGGTGAAGACGGCGTCGGGCTGCTCGGCCTCCAGGATCTTGCGGAAGGCCTCGTAATGGGCCGCGTCCACGACCGCCTGGCCGTCGATCTGCCCGGCGAACAAGGGGCGTGCCTTGAGGATCTCGCACGCCTTCCTGGCCTCCGCGACGCGGTCGGCGCCTTCCGGCCTTCGGCGGCCACTCGCCTTTGTTCAGGTAGAGGAGGACGACCTCGTGCCCGAGGTCCGTGTATCGGGCCACGGTGCCGCCGCAGCCATACTCGGGATCGCCGGGGTGCCCGCCGGTGACGATCACCTTGAGCCGCCTTTTCTCCCCTCGCGGCTGGACGGCCTGCGACTGCGTCGCACCGGCGGTCGCCGACGACGGGCCGATCGCGAATGCACCACCCATCACGCCGGATTGGATCAACAGATTGCGTCGTGAAAGCGATTCCATGAGCCTGGATGCTCCTCCTCAGAAATCCCTCTCAGCCAATGGGCCGAATCGCCCACCGCGGTTCGGGGCACCGGTTGGCACTCAATGGGTAGATTTCGACGCGTTGCCCTCGCCATGAGCTGTAGAACGGAATTCATTCCGTTTTGTTCGAATTTGCTCGAATAGGCGGAAAACGGAATGAATTCCGTTCTACTACGACAACTGTAGAATTGGGGACGATCCCGGACGGCGTTGGCTCGTGGCCCGTCGGCACTGAACGTAACATCTCCCACCACGGTTCGTGGCGTGGGTTGGCAATGAGTGGCACTTTTTAGCACTCTTTCGGCTGGAGGTCGCCATCGCCGATCTCCAGTAGCAGAAGGTGTTACGCCAAGCCCGCGAACGAGTCGGACCGAGCAGCCCGCAGGTGGCACGGCCCCGTCGTTGACTCCCGTGGCCAGTATGCCCCGCCCGGCCCTATTGTATTCCTGAACTCAATTGTCACTGAACCCCGACCCCTGCGGGAAGTGGTTGCGCACTATCACCTATATATAGTATACCACAGATTTAGAATTTCGTTAACGCTACCAGAGCGAATTTGCATCTCTGGCGTCCTGAACTCTCGACCACCACGGCAGATAAAAATTCCAGGGGAAAAAAGAATTCTGCGCTCGCACTACCGTATGGACCTTTCGAGTGCGGGAGTGGAGAGGACCGATCGGCGGGTCTCCTTACTCTCCACAGACGACATTCTCCACAACGGGTGTGACAGACACCAAGACCCCGCACCCAGAGCCGCCTACTCGATGTTGGAGAGAGAAGAGCCCGCAAGTGCATGTTCTGGTCGCCGAACCGTTTTCGTGTCCAACTCGCTGTGCATACCGGCTAGTTGGTTTTGTGATTCTGTGCATGATATTCGCGGAAGAGCTTCTCAATTTCCGCGGCGTTCTGCCCTTTCGACTCGTCGTGGCACCAATCCAAAGGCGTTTTGTTATCCTGGTCGCGTGCGTCGGGCTTCGCACCCTTCTCGAGTAGCAATCGAACCATTTTCACGTTTGTCATACGCCGGCGTCGTGCAACGGTGTGCTTTTCCGGTCGGTCAATGCGTTGACGTCGGCTCCCGCGTCGATCAACAGTCTGGCAATCTCGTAACGCCCCCAGAACGCAGCGCAGTGTAGAGCCGTCTCACCAACGTACCCGGTAGACTCGCTCTTGTTGCGGATGTCGACTTCGCCCCCTGCGTTCAACAACGCTGCAACGATGTTCTTGTAATTCATGCCGACGGCGAAGTGCAGTGCTGGATAGCCATCGGAGTCACGGGAGTTTGCCACTCTGGGGTCATTCTTGAGCAATCGTCGCACTTCTTCCTCATCGCCGATGGCAACTGCGGAAAAGAGATCAACAATGGCACCGTGTTCCCTCAGGAGAGCGACGACCTGCTTGATCGCTGAGTTTTCCTCTTCGGCATCCGGCTGCATTCGACGAGCAGTGCTTCGCATCGCCGTGACACCTTTGTCGGTGGCGTTGGGATTGGCACCTTTATCGAGCAAGACCTTGATAAGTTTGGGCTGTTGTTCAATTAAGTGCTCCGATGCAAAGGCTCTTGTCCAGCGATCTTTGCCGTAATTGACGGTCGGCCCGATCGAAATTGGGATGGCTGACAATCGCAATCGCGTTGTCAACCTTGCCAAACAACGCTGCGAGGTCGAGTGCGGTCTGCTGCCTGTTTGTGTCGAATGGTTCGTGTGCCGTCGCGAAGATGTCGACTCCGTTATCGAGCAGTAACGTGATCGTTTCCGGCACGCCGTCAGCGGCCGCGTAATGGAGAGCGGTGGCATCATCGCCAATGATCCAGGGTCCACTTCTACCACCACGCCAGGTGATTCTGGTCTTCAAGTTTGCTCCGCTCTTGATGAGCAATTCCACGACCCGGGGATGCGCCAGGGCTCCTTTGATAATGGGATAGCCCATACCCCGTTCAAAGTCGTCTACATCGACGTGGTGTTTATCGATCAGGTAACGGCAGATCTCCAGGCGTCCCAGCAGCGCGGCGGTCCTCAGCGGACTTTGACGCTGGAACTCATTCGCGTACGCAGGCGATTTCTTGACAATCTCTTTAACGCGCTCAAGATCGTCCAGATGGATTGCCGTCAGAATGTCGTACTCGGCCCCGCTGTCCAAGTAGAGTTTCACAATGCGACGCCATTTTTCCTGCTCGTTCAATTGTTGTGCATGAACAAGTTTGGCTGCGGCGTTTTGCAGAGGCGTTTTATCCTGACCACCACCACGAATGGTCAAGTCGGGGTGCTTTTGCAGGATCAGCTCGATCACTCCTCCATCTTCCGTCAGGTGCAACGGTGTAGAGCCGTTGTAGGCGATCGCATTGACGTCGGCTCCGTGGTCGAGCAGCCATTTGACCGCGTCCGTGTGCCCATACGATGCGGCCAGATGCAGTGGCGTGCAGGAATACCCATCCTTAGCAGAAATCCACTTAGGATCAGCCATCATCATTGCGATCGCCGCGCCCGAAAATCCGTTCTGGAGATAGTCGTGCGGCGTCTTGAGGTTTGGAGCGATGAGCCGGGCGGTTATGGGGATGCTCTGAATCTTGCCGGTCCACACTCTATTGCGGGAAGCATCTGCCAGGATCATCAATTCGAATTGAGTGGAAACCTCAAAGCGATCGCTGGAATTGGGACAGGGCAGGCCTTCCCACTTGTCTATCGCCCCAGGCGAAATCACTGAATTCGACTTGTGTGGTCAGACTGTTTTTCGGAGCGATCTCGAGCGTTGCTGATTCCGGTTCAATCTCGTCTTCGAGCAACTTCCAGTATTTCTTGTCATCAATGCGTCGCTTGCGCACCACATACGTTTCGCCGGACCGCAAATTCCTGAAATGGAACGAGAACTGGTAATAGCCTTTTTCCGTTTCCGGATTCCAGATTCCAATCGCCCGATCGGAATTGTTTACCAGGATGACGCGGAATGGCTCCTCGAAATTCAAAGTCCGTGGGTCATCGGCCCCATCCAGCTCGATCCGCACAGCGAGGCCGACTTGCGAGTCGCTGTTCCCGGCGACCTCCGCACCCACTCGGTCGGATTCCTTCTTCGCAAGCACGGGTTCCGATTTTACGATAGGAGCGGCCGCTGCCTTGGGACCATCGTCTTTCGGCATCACATCGTCGATGGCAGCCGATTGCGACGACTGGCTCCTTCTGGGGCAATCGTGGAGGTTCCTGGTGAACGCGTTGTTGGCAGCCAGAGACGAGCACGCAACCGACGATCAGAATGCAGCAGGGCGTCGTGTGCCTTTCCATCTCGTTTACACCCTGACGTCCCCATCCGGGGGCTGAGAGATCTTATGGAACAGACTCTGGTTGTACCCTCAGGCCGACCCGGTAGGGGGCACGGTCGCATCGTCCTCGTCACTCCAGCTCGTGCACGTCGTGCAGGACGCCCCGGGGGATGCAGACCGTCAGGACCGTCAGCTTGCCGACGGCCTTGTGCTTCACGCCCCTCGGCACGTAGACGACCACGCCCTTGTGAAGCTCGATCTCCTCGTCGTCGAGGACCATCGTGCCCTCGCCGTCGATCACGTAGTAGAACTCGTCGGTCTTCGCGTGGTAGTGCAGCTTGGCGTCGTGGATCTCGACGTGGTGCACCTCGCCGGCCGCCTCGTCGGCCTCCTCGATGAGCGGGCGGATCTGGCCGCAGGTCTCGGCCCAGGGCTCGACCTCGGCGGGGTCGCGACGCAGGAATCCAGCGACTGTCTTCATGGCCTGCTCCTTGTTGCTTGCGGGCGAGATGCGATGATCTTCACGTCGAACGTCAAATGACCTTGCGCTGATCTTACGATACGGCCACGCGGATCTCCAGGTTCAGGCGATCGCCGATCTCCTCGAGCCCGGCCTCCCAGCCGCTCCCGGCCAGGCTCGGCGGCACGACGACCTGCGCCGTCATGGCGAACAGGGGCGAGCCGCTGATCGGTGCCGCGGTCGTCTCCGAGTCCACCGTCTCGATGTTGATCCCTCGTCCCGAGAGGTAGTGGGCGACCTCGTGGATGATCCCCTCGTGGTCGGCCCCCCGGACCTCGATCCGGTAGGATCGCCAGCCGGGGTGGGCCTCGGCGTAGGTCCGCTCGGTCGGAGTCGTCGTCACCTTGTAGCCCTGGGCGGCCAGGCCCTCCAGGTCGGCGTCCAGGCCGGCGAGCCGGTCCTCGGGCATGGAGACGAGCATCAGAATGGCGAACTCGCCGCCAAGGCGGGCCATGCGGCTGGTCTCAACGTTGCCGCCCCGGTCGAGCAGCAGCCCGGTCATCCGGTCCACGATGCCGATGCGGTCCGGGCCGGTCAGGGTCAGGACAAAGTTCTTCTGCATGAATAGGTGCCCCGTCCAAGGTCTCTTGCGGGACGATACGATACCATCGCCAACTCCGCCGGGCGAACCGGCCGACGATCCTAGGTCGTACCCGATTGCCATTCCAGGCCACTATTCTAACGCGGCCTGCGGCCACAGCCAAAAGGGATTGCGGATTGCGGATTGCAGATTGCGGATTGCAGTGCCCCCAAGTGTTTCATCGGGGGGCCGCTTGCTCATCGGCTCCAGCAAGCGGTCGTGTCGCCCGACGCTTACGGCATGGACAGGTAAGCGGGGAGAACGGAATCCGCCAGCCACACTCCGTTGGCCGACAGGAAGAACTTGTGACCGTCCCGGTGCATTCCCTCGGAATCGACCTCGAGGATCACTGGCCGGCCCCGCCTGGCCCCGACCTTTCTGGCCGTCTCCCGGTCCCTTGACAGGTGGACGTGATGCCGGTTCCCCTTGTTCAGGCCCTCGGCCAGGATCGACGGCAGGAACCGCTCGACCGTCCCATGGTACAGCACGTCGGGCGGCTCCCGCTCCTCCAGTTGCAGGTCCACATCGACGCTGTGCCCCTGGTTGGCACGGATCAGGTCGCCGCTCTCATCGAACGAGAACCGCTTCTTGTCGTTCGTCTCGACGCAATCGACCAGCTCGTCGTAGGTGATGGGGAAACCCTGCCTCCCCGCGGCGGCCAGCAGGTCGTCCACCGGCACCCACCCGCCCGGTTGGAGGGTCAGGCCCAGCTCGTCGGGGGCGTGACGGAGGTACTTCGCCAGGAACTTGCTAACCCGGATCAATCGCTTCTCCACGATCGAAGTCCCTCCCCGGCCACCTTCGGCCTTCTCGTTATAGTCCGGTGGGATCGTTGGGACGCCGTGCCAGGATGGTGCTGAGAGTCGCAACACTCTCAACCAACGCAGATGTCCGACCGTCAAGTAGCTCTCTTGACACCTCTCGACCCTGGCTCTGGTGGCCGGAGGAGTCCAATCGCTCCTTCTCGAGCCTGTACCTGGCGGATTCGTAGATACGCCGCAAGATGGGCACTCGCAACATGATGCTTAACGGCATCCCGCGGCGATCGCGAGACCGGCTGTAATAATTCTCCTTGTATTCCTGGATCTCTTCGGGAAGGACGATCGTGTCATCGATCCCGTCGGGGTCGAGTAATCCGGCAAACTCGCTCAGGTCGATCCGCTTGCGGTAGAACACGACCGGATCGTTCCCGCACATCCTGGGCGGATCGATGAGTCCGAAGACCTCGCCCTGGTCTCCGACCTCGACCCCGTGACTCAGGACCCGTGCGAACGCCGGATCATCCTTGGGGATCTTCGTGATGAACGGCAACCGGACCCGCCTGCCGTCGGCCAGCACGAGGGCATCGCTGTCAATGGTGGTGACGGCGACCGGGTTCTCCAGGCGTTCGATGTGCCACAGCGGGATCGGCGAGCCGGTCCCGAGCATGTGCAAGGCGGAGAGAATGAAGAGGACGAGCAAAGTGCGCCTGGTCCCTGACCATCGGCGGCCCGGGCCGGCCTTCGTCATCGGATCATGAGAGAAATCGGGATCGGCGACCATTGTCCTGACTCCCCGGACACGTCTCGGCACCGAATCCATTGTATCCGGGCCCGGGGCTGCGAGCATCAGGTTTGTCGCACCGCCGCGGGATGCATTTGCCCTCGCGGGACGGCCTCGCCCATCCGACCGCCCATGGTCGTCACGCCAGGAGCGATGAAACCGGACCTCGCCCTTGAACCAGGCGGCGACCCGGATCAACTCGGCATACCCGAACGGCATGTCGCCCCTGCGTCCCGTTTCGGCTCGTGGAGAGCGTTGAGCACCCGGTCCAGTACCGGCAGTTTGGGACAGCGCCACTTTCCTTCCAGGTCCAGGATCGCCTCGGCCTGCGTCTTCTTGTGGGTCAGGAAGACGACCATGCCGATATCCGTCTCACCGTCAGAGTACGCGACCGGATCGGTCGCAGCCGGCAATCGCAGCCCGCCGCCGGGGTCGAGGGGCGAGCAATTGATCGGGATGCCGGATCGGCAGAATGACGGGACCATGACGATCTCCTCGGGCGGGGCCGGAGTCGGATGCCACGAGAGAGATCCTATCATAGTGGACGCCAGTACACAAGAGGAATCCCGGACGTTTCTCAATGCACTCGGATCCGGTTGTCCGACATCTGACAATTGTGATACGATTGCGACGAGGGCTGGGAGGTCCGTGCTGACCATGGTCGCGGGGGATAATACGATGCGCAGCGTGATCTTGCTGGGATTGATCGTCTTGTCGGCGTCGCTGGCGGCCGGACAGGAGCCGAATCGGACGGCCAAGCAGCAGTATGAAGCCTTGCTCAAGGAGTACGAGTCGGCGAGCGAGACGTGGTCGAAGGTCTACGACGACGGCACCGGGCGCGCCGATCCGGTGAAGCGCCATCAAGCCTGGCCGGCCTGGTCGTTCGTCCCGCGGTTCTTCGCCCTGGCCGAAGCCCATCCAGGCGACCCGGCGGCCGTCGACGCGTTGCTCTGGGTCGTCCACCTGGATCAGGCTGTCGGCGAGAACGATCGGGCCCTCCTGCCCCAGTATGGCGTGCGCCTGGAAATCCTGCGCGGGACTTGCTCCAGGACGAGCGCCTGGAGGAACTCTGCCTGTTGAACGTGGCGCACGACCTCTCCGTGCCGGCGGAGCGGTTCCTGCGCACCGTGCTGGCGGCCGCTCCCAATCGGAAATTGCAGGGCTACGCCTGCCTGGGCCTGGCCCAGTACCTGGCGACCAAGCGGAGCGTCGCCCAGGATCCCGTGGTTCGACCGACCGGCCAAGACCCCCTTCGACAAGTACAGCAACGGAAGACTCGATCCGAGCTTCTTTCAGTACATTCACAACGCCGACCCCCAGGCGATCTACCAGGAGGCCGAGCGGCTGTTTCGAACGCACCATCGCGGAGTTCGGCGACCTCAAATCGCCGCGACGCGGTCTGCCCTTTGCCGAGATCGCCCGAGCGGACCTCCACGAGCTGCGCGACCTGTCGGTGGGCCGGATCGCGCCCGAGATCCAGGGGAAGGATGTCGAGGGCGGCGCGTTCAAACTGAGCGACTACCGAGGCAAGGTCGTCGTCCTGACCTTCTCGGGCAACTGGTGCGGCCCGTGCGTGGGGATGTACCCCGACGAGCGCGAGCTGGTGAAGCGACTCAAGGATAAGCCCTTCGCCTTGCTGAGCGTCAACACCGACTCGGACCGGGAGACGCTCCGGAAGTCGATCAAGGACGGCGAGATCACCTGGCGATGCTGGTGGGACGGCAGCATGGAAGGACCGATCTGCAAGGAATGGAATGTCTCGTCGTTTCCCTCCGTCTACGTGCTGGACGGCACCGGGACCATTCGATTCAAGTGACCTCCGAGGCCCGAGCCTGGACGCGAGCGTGGAGACACTCCTGAAAGGTATGGAAGCGTCGAAGGCAAAGCCGTGAGTAAGTGGGTCGAGGATCGTTCGTCGGGCGGCCACCGAAGGGGGATGAGTCGTGGAAGAGGTTTCGGACAGTCAGCCCGTGATCGAGATCCAGGTCGTCGGTTGGACCTGGACCATTTCTCCGAAGAATTCGCGTGTTCATCGATGGTGAGTGTGTCGATGTGCTGACTGACAAGAGCACGCGGTCGTTCCCGGTGGCCCCGGGCGTTCACAAAGTGAGAGTCGCGAGCTACGTCCACAGATCGGAGACCCTGGACCTATCCTTGTCGACCGGGGATCGGATTGCGCTCGAATGCGGCGTTTACAAGGCGCAGATGTCCGGATTCAAGGTCATGACACTGGTGCCGGGAGCAGTTCTGTTGGTGACCATGCTACTGGGCCTGTTCCTCACGACCTTCGCGGCGCAGGGGCTCTTCATGGTCATGATACTTGTTGAGCCCTTCAAGCCTGGGAAGTACTTCTATCTGAGGCCACGAACCACTCCCACGGTTCCGGCGACAGAGATACTCCCTGTGATGCAACGGCCCCGGATCACGATACGGCAAGGGATGGTCGTGGTGGCCATTGCGGCACTGTTGCTGACGGCCGCGGCCCAGGACCTGCGGATGCAACGCCAGGCCCAGTATCGAATCCGGGCGGCTGGGTACCAGGGTCACGCGGCGGGGCATGCCTCGTTGGAAATCATTTGGAAGAAGATTGACCAGCGGCGAGCAGCCTACCACGCTCAATTGAAGGAGAAGTACCTTTACGCGGCCGATCATCCCTGGGAGCCTGTGGAGGACGATCCGCCGTATTCCAAGTAGCGGCCGAGTTAGCATCACCAGGAGCAATCCGAACGCATCGGCAAGTCAAGGAGCGGTCACGAAACGCGCGGCCACATCGGGTTCGGACGGAATGGAGAGAATCCGTGGAAGACATCTCGGACAGTCAGCCCATGATCGAGATCCAGGTCGTCGGTTGGACCTGGACCATTTCTCCGAAGATTCGCATGGTCATCGATGGTGCGCGTGTCGGTGTGCTGACTGACAAGAGTGCCGGTCGTTCCCCGTGGCCCCGGGCGTTCACAAAGTGAAAGTCGCGAGCTACGGCACGAGATCGGAGACCCTGGACCTATCCTTGGCGCCCGGGGATCGGGCTGCGCTCGAATGCGGCGTTCGCAAGGCACAGATGTCCGGATTCAAGATCCTGATATTAGTGCTGGGAGCAGTTCCGTTGGTGACTATGCTACTGGGCCTGGATCTCACGACCTGCGCGGCCATGGTGCTTTTCACGGTCATGATGCTTGTCGAGACCAACAAGCCTGGGAGCTACTTCTATCTGAGACCACGAACCACTCCCGCGGTTCCGGCGACAGAGATACTCCCTGTGATGCAACGGCCCCGGATCACGATACGGCAAGGGATGTTCGTGGTGGCCCTTGCGGCACTGTTGCTGACGTTCGCAGCCCAGGATCTGCGGTTGGAACGCCAGCGACGGTACCGAATGCAATCGATTCTATTCCAGGGTCAAGTGCAGCAGCATGCCCTATATGAAATCAACTGGAAGACCCGTAACGACCAGCGACGCGCAGCCTACCACGCTCAATTGAAGAAGAAGTACCTTTACGCGGCCGATCATCCCTGCGAGCCTGTGGAGGACGATCCGCCAGATCCCGACTAGCGGCTGATTTCGCATCACCAGGAGCAATCCGAACGCATCGGCAAGACCAGGAGCGGTCACGAACCGCGCGGCCACATCGGGTTCGGACGGAATGGAGATAAACCGTGGAAGACGTCCCGGACAGTCAGCCCATGGCCGAGATCCAGGTCGGTGGAACCTGGACCGGTTCTCCAAGACTTCGCGTGTTCATCGACGACGATGAGTGTGTCGGTGTGCTGACCGGCCAGAGCACGCGGTCGTTCCCAGTGGGTCCAGGTATTCGCAAAGTGAAGGTCGTGAGCCACGTCTTCAGCTCGGAGACCTGGTACGTGTCCCTGTCGCCCGGGGATCGGGCCACGCTCGAATGCGGCTTTCACCGGGTACAGGCATCCGGACTCTCTGTCATGACGCTGGTGCTGACGGCAGTCGGGTTGGTGACGAGCCGACTGCACTTGAATCTCACGAGCGCCGCAGCCTTGGGACTCGCCCTCGTCGGGATGGTAATCACGGGGAGGTCGCTCCACAAACCTGGGAACGTCCTCTACCTGAGGCCACGAACCGCTCAGACGGTCCCAGCGACAGAGATGGCCCCTCTGCTGCCACGGCCCCGGATCACGATACGGCAAGGGATGGTCGTGGTGGCCATTGCGGCAGTGTTGCTGGCGGTCGCAGCCCAGGAACTGCGGATGCAACGGCAGAGCCAGTACCTAATACAAGCGATTCAGTTCCGGGATCAAGCGATGGAGCATGCCAGATCTGAAATTAACTGGAAGACCCGTGACGACCAGCGACGAGCAGCCTACCACGCTCAATTGAAGGAGAAGTACCTTTACGCGGCCGATCATCCCTGGGAACCTGTGGAGGATGACCCGCCATATCCGGAGTAGCGGCCGAGTTCGTATCGCCAGGAGAATTCGAACTGCGCCGGCAAGAACAGGAGCGGTCACATCGGATTCGGACGGAATGGAGATAAACGTGGAGGACGTCCCGGATAGTCAGCCCGTGATCGAGATCCAGTTCGTCGGTTGGACCTGGAACGTTCCGTGGATTCGCGTCTTCATCGATGGCGAGCGTGTCGGCTTCCTGAAAGACAAGACGCGTGGTCGTTCCCGGTGGCCGCGGGCGTTCGCAGAGTGAAGGTCAAGAGCTATGGCATGAGATCGGAGACCTTGGAACTATCCATGTCGCCCGGGGATCGGGCCACGCTCGAATGCGGATATCGCAAAGGACAGATATACGGACTCCAGGTCATTTCGCTGGTGTTGATGGCAACTCCGCTGCTGACCATCCAATTGCGCCTACCTCTCACGGGCGCCGCCGCCACGGGGCTTGCCATCGTCGGGATGGTGATCCAAATGTGGAAAGCGTTCTACAAACCGGGGAGCCGCCTCTACCTAGGGCCACGAACTGCTCCTGGGGTTGCGGGGGCAGAGACACGCCCTGTGATGCAACGGCCCCGGATCACGATACGGCAAGGGATGGTCGTGGTGGCCGTTGCGGCTCTGTTACTGGCGGCCGCAGCCCAGGAACGGAGGATGCAACGCCAGTTCCAATACCAATTACAAGCGTATTCGCACCGACGTATGGCGGAGTACCACGCCGAACAGGAGATCAAGGCACACGATGACGATAAGAAAGTCTGCCAGCTTGCAAGAAGTCCTGATCGAGTTCCTGAAATGGAAACGTGAGGATTCGGCAGATGCGATTGCAGATCTTCAGAGGTGGAGGGCCTATAGCACCCGGCGCGCTGCCTACCACGCTCAATTGAAGGAGAAGTACCTCCACGCGGCCGATCATCCCTGGGAGCCTATGGAGGACGATCCGCCCTATCCTGAGTAGCGGCCGAGTTCGTATCGCCGAGAGAACTCGAACGCATCGGCGTGAACAGGAGCGGTCTCGGTTTGCGCGTGGCCTTCGTCCCCCTCACCCGGCCTTCGGCCGACCTCTCCCCGGGGGGCGAGGTGAAGAAGACCGCGCTACCTGCTCAGCAGGGACACGAGAGCCGCTTATCGCTCTCGTCCCTACGGAGAGAGGGTTGGGATGAGGGGACCTGCGAGACGGTCCTCGCCGACAAGTCTCGAAAAAACCTTGCCGGTCTCTCGGTGTCGGACTCTCATTAATGGTAAAGCCACGGCTTGAGGGGAACTCCGACACATGGCCATCGAGACACTGGGTGCCGCGCTGCGGCAGATCAACCGCCTGTTCGCCGACGGGGCCGTTACGGGACACTCCGACGCGCAGCTCCTCGATCGGTTCCTCGGCCATCGAGACGCCGAGGCGTTCGAGGCTCTGGTGGCGCGGCACGGGCCAATGGTTTTGAGCGTCTGCCGGGGCGTGTTGCGCGACTCCCGCGACGTCGAGGACGCCTTCCAGGCTACCTTCCTGGTCCTGGTGAAGAAGGCCGGCACGATCCGGGGGCGAGACGCCCTGGGGGGCTGGCTGCACCAGGTGGCGCACCGCGTGGCGATCCAGGCCAATGCCGCCGCGGCCCGGCGGCGCACCCACGAAAGGCAGGCGGGAGAGATGGCCGTCGCGACCTCGACGTCCAGGCCGGTCACCCCGGACGAATTACTGCCGGCACTCCACGAAGAGATCGCCCGGCTGCCCGAGAAGTACCGTCTCGCGATTGTCCTCTGCGACCTCGAAGGCATGACCCAGACGCAGGCCGCCCGGCAATTACACTGGAGCGAGCGGACGCTCCGCAACCGGCTGGTCGAAGGCCGCGCTCGACTCAAGGCGCCGACTCGCCCGCCTCGGCCTGGCGCCCGATGGCGCGATGCTGGGAGCCGTGTTCCTCCGCGAGGCACGCGCCGCCGTGCCGCCGGCCTGGAGCAAGGCGACCGTTGACGCGGCGATGGATCTGGTCAATCACACGATCACCGCCGGGGTGGTCTCGGCGGCGGCTGGGTCGCTCACTCGCGAGGTGCTCAAGATCATGCTGTTGCAGAAGCTGAAACTGGCCTCGGCCGCCATGTTGAGCGTCGGGCTGATCGCCTGGGCGGCTTCGGCCGCCCTGATCCTGCGGGGGGACGAACCCCGGAAAGTGGCGCCGGCCGCCGTCGCACCGCGAGCGGTCCAGGCCCCCGCGCCTCAGCCAGCCCCCGAGCCCGACCCGCTCGATGAGGTCGGCACGTTTCCGGTCGCACGGCCGCGTGCTCGATCCGGATGGCAAGCCGGTCGCAAATGCCGAGATTTACGTCCGGCACGAAATCGACTGGGAGCGTCCGCTGAACGAATTCGCCCGCGTTCGCCAGCCCGGCCGCGTGACGACCAGCGGCGCCGACGGCCGCTTCCGGTTCGAGCTCGACAAGGCGGCCAGCGACGATCGTTCCGGCAACGATCCCGCCTGGCACAACGCGCAGGTCGCGGCCGTGGCGCCGGGATTCGGGCCGGCCTGGATCAAGGTTGAGACGCTGCTCATCGGGAGACGAGGCCACCCTGCGGCTGGTGCGCGACGACGTACCGATCCGCGGCCGCGTGCTCGACTCGCAGGGCCGGCCCGCGGCCGGGGTGACTGTCCGCGTTGAGAAGATCGGCGCGGCCCGCGATGGGGCCGACCTCGACAAGATGCTCGCCTCCGGTGAGGTCGATAACGACGTGGTCGGAAGCCGTTGGTTTTTCAATCCAACCTGGCTGGGCCGGCAAGGGACCTGGACGACCGACGCCGACGGTCGTTTCGAGATCGTCGGGATCGGTCGCGACCGGATCGCCGGCCTGGAGTTCGGCAGTCCCACCCTGGAGCACGCCACGCTGTGCGCGATGGGCCGCCCAGCCCAGGCACCGATCAAACCGCGGCCGCGGCCGAGCCGAGGCTCCCAGGCGATCCTCCGTTTCCCGGCCCCTCGGCTCGTCGCCGCGACGTTCGAGCACATCCTCGGTCCGTGCAAGCCGATCGCCGGCGTGGTCCGGCTGAAAGGGACCGGCAAGCCACTGGCGGGCGTCCGGATCCTGGGGTACGAGTTGACGACCTCGGCACGGGCCGAGACAACGACCGACGCCGAGGGCCGCTTCCGCCTCCTGGGCCTGCCCAAGGCCCAGTCGTACGTGGTTCGTGCCGCACCGCGGTCGGGAGTCGATCACTTCCTCGGCGCCACGATCACGCTCACCGACACGGCCGGTCTCGAGCCGATCGCGACGACTTTCGAGTTGCCCCGAGGGGTGGTCGTCACCGGACGGCTGATCGACACGGCGACGGGCCGAGCCGTGCGGGTCATCGGGATGCAGTACAACCCACTCTCCGGCAACCGGAACGGAGGGGAGACCGCGTCGGGCCGCAGCGGCACGACCGACCCGGCTTTCCAGATCACCGTTCCGCCCGGCGAGGGGGTGATCCGAGCCAGTGCACGAGGCTGGGAGACCCCCTATGCCCGAGCCCAGCTCAGGCCGGCCGATAAGGAGAAGCTCGGTGGTGAGGAAGCATTCGCCAGGTACTATTCGAGCGGCCACACGTACCGGATCGTCAATGTCCCCGCCGACGTCGAGTCGTTCACGGCCGACCTGGAACTCACGCGAGGGCTCACGCGCAAAGGGAAGCTGGTCGGCCCCGACGGCCAGCCAGTCATCGGTGCACGGTGCTACGGTGTGATTCCATCCTGGGGATACTTGAAGACTCTTGCCGACGACACCTTCGAGGTCTTCGGGCTGGAGTCCGGTCGGCCCCGGCTGGTCATCTTCGCGCACCAGGCGCGCCGGCTGGTGGGCTCGGTCGTCATCAACAAGGACAACCTCAAAGCCGACGCGACGATGGTCGTCCGCCTCGAGCCGGCCGGCTCGATCAAGGGCCGGCTGGTCGACGAGGACGGCCTGCCCCTGGCCGGTGCCCGAATCGCGGTCCTGACCTGGGACCTCGATGGCCGCAACCTCCCGCCGGGTGCCAACCATGGGGGGTCCTATTGCCTCTGGCCCGACGGCGAGATCTTCGTCAGCGGCGGCGATGGCCGGTTCCAGGTCGACGGGCTCAAGCCGGGGGTCCGATCCACCCTCAATATCGAGAATTCGGTTCGTCCCGTCTCTTACCTCTCCATCAACGATCTCCTTCGAAACGCCGGCATCAAGCCGGGCGAGGTCCGGGACGTCGGCGACGTGAAGATCACGGCGAGACCGGAGCCATCTCAGTAGGTCCCCGCAAGAGGAAAAGTGGCAGCCTCGCCTCAGCCGATCCCGTATTCCTTGAGCTTGCGATAGAGGGTCCGCTCGCCGATGCCGAGCAGTCGCGCCGCCTCCTCGCGGTTGCCGTTGGTGAGCCGGAGGGTCTCGACGATGTAGTGCCGCTCGATCTCCTCGAGCGACTTGCCGACCAGGGCATCGACGCCGCCATGGCCGTCGCTCTTGCCGCTGGAGGCGACCTGCTGGAGGTCTTCGGTCAGGTCGTCGACGTCGAGCAGGCCGTCGGCGTCCATCACGACCATGCTCTCGATGACGTTTCGCAGCTCGCGAACATTGCCCGGCCAGGAGTAGCCCATCAGGACCTTGCGAACGGCCGGCGTCAGCGTGGCAATCATCTTGCCGTGCGACGTGGAGAACTCCTTGAGGAAGTAGTCGATCAGCAGCGGGATGTCGTCGCGACGCTCGCGCAGCGGCGGGAGTTTCACGCTGACGACCTTGAGGCGATGGAAGAGGTCCTGACGGAACTTGCCATCGGCGATGGCGTCGGCCAGGTCGCAGTTGGTCGCCGAGATCAGCCGGACGTTGACCTTGGTCGGATCGTTGGTCCCGACCCGGACGATCTCGCCGGTCTCGAGCACGCGGAGCAGCTTCACCTGGATCGAGATGGGCATGTCGCCGATCTCGTCGAGGAACAGCGTGCCCCCGTTGGCGTACTGGAACCGGCCGATCCGGTCGCGGTCGGCGCCGGTGAACGCCCCTTTGACGTGGCCGAACAACTCGCTCTCCAGCACGTTCTCGCTCAGCTCGGCGCAGTTCAGGGGGACGAACGGCTTGTTCTTGCGAGGGCTGTTGATGTGGAGGGCCTTGGCGACCAGCTCCTTGCCCGTGCCGCTCTCGCCGGTGATCAAGACCGAGGCCGAGGTCGGCGCGATCTGGCGGAGCTTGGCGATGACGCTGTGCATCGCGGGCGAGCTGCCGACAACCCCTTCGAAGCCGAACTTCTCGTTGAGCTGCCTCTGGAGCTCGAGGTTGGAGCGCTGGAGCCGCTGCGACTGCGACGCCTTGTCGGCCTTGGTCCTCAGCTCACTGATATCCAGCGGCTTGGTGAGATAGGTCGAGGCACCGGCCTGCATGGCGGTGACGGCCGCCTTGATCGTGCTGTGGCCGGTGAGGATCACGACCTCGGCGTCGGGGAGCTCATGCTTGGCCTTGGCCAGGACCTCCATCCCGCCGACGCCGTCCATGATGAGGTCGGTGATGACGATGTCGAAGACCTGCTCCTCGATGAGCCGGAGCCCTTCGCTGCCGCTGGTCGCCACAACGCAGTCGTACCCGACGCGCTCGAGGCTCTCCGCCACCGCGTGCGCGTGGGGTTCATCGTCGTCGACCACCAGGACGCGGATCTGCTGGTCCATCGGCCCTTTCTCGCGATCGATGAGGGAAGCTTGCTCAGAGCTTGTGAAAGAATCGGATAGCAGATTCCAAATTGCGAATTACGAATTGCGAATTGCGAATTGCGAATTCATAAATGCCTTTGAAATCAGGCTTTATACCCATTCGCAATTCGGAATCTGTCATCTGGAATCGATTTCTTCACATCCGCTCAGCCCTGCCCGGAAGGTCGCGGGGATGTCGGACCGTCGTGGATGGCAAGGCCGTCCGCCGGCGAGACGGCGGCCGGCGGGGAGGCGGATGGTGAATTGTGATCCCTTTCCGGGCTCGCTCTGCACGTGGATCGTCCCGCCGTGGGCCTCGACGATCTTGCGGGTGGTCGGCAGCCCCAGGCCGCTACCGGCCGCTCGCGTGGAGAAGAAGGCCTCGAAGATCCGGGCGCGGACCTCCTCGGTCATCCCGACTCCCGTATCGGTCACGTCGAGGACGATCCAGCGCCCCTCGCGCCGGGTCTTGAGGATCAGCTCGCCGCCGGAGGGCATGGCATGTTCGGCGTTGAGCACCAGGTTCAACAGGGCCTGCTTGAACAGGTCAACATCAAGCTGGATCGGAGGGAGATCGGCCGCAAGCTGGGTCCGCATGACGATCGACTTCGTCGCGGCATGAGTGCTCGTAGAAGTCGCAGATCTCCTCGACGATCTCGTTGAGGTCGACGGCCTCCAGCTTCAAGTCCTGAACGCACGCAAAGCGGAGGAAGTTCTCGAGAATGCCATGGAGCCGGTGGACTTCGCTGGCGGAGCCGCTGGACGCGCTCGAACGCACGACGGTCACGCGGAGTCTCGGAATCCTGGAAATCCTCGGCCATCAGGTCGAGATTCATCTGGACCGTGGAGAGCGGATTGCGGATCTCGTGGGCCAGTCCGCCGGCGAGCAGGGAGATCTCAGCATACTGGGCTCGGAGCCGACGCGTGACTTCCGCCTCGTCACCGGCCTCGACCGGTGCGGGGACGGTGCCGCCTCACCCAGCCGTTCCTTACCCGATAGGCCCGAGGCGGATTCCCCGGGCGCGGTGGGCCCGTCGGCCTCGGATGGGGTTGAGGTCCTCGGGGCCTTGATCGGAACTTCCGAGACGGTGCTCGACAAGAGGTTCGCCATGGGAGATCTCGCCGGTAGCCGGACGTTGGCCGAGACAGGCCGAATCGGTGTATCCGCGCCGACTCGAGGGCACGCGGATCGGCCGGTCGCCCGAGCAGGTCAGGGTCGCGAGGGGCCGCGGGCCGCCCCGATCGCCGCCGTAGCCGCCCCGGTCGCGATCGCGATCCGGAGGACCGCTGGGACGCCGAGGCGGAGGCGGGCCGCCGCCGGCCGGCCCGCGCGGGTCGCCGCCACCGCCGCCACCGGCCAGGAGGCCGGGTGCGGCTGGCCAGCTCGTCGGGCTGGCCGCGCTCGGCCAGGGCGGCCTTCCGCGAGAGCTTCACCCGGTCCTGGTCATCGATCGCGATCGCCTTGACCAGCATGACGTCGCCGACCCGGCAGACGTCGGACACGCTGGAGACATACCCGTCGGAGAGCTCGCTGATATGCACCAGGCCGTCCTTGCCGGGCAGGATCTCGACGAACGCGCCGAACTCCTTGATCGACGTGACGCGGCCCTCGTAGATCCGGCCGAGCTGCACGCCCTCGGTCATCGCCACGATCTTGTCGCGTGCGGCCTCGGCGCCGGCGGCTTCCAGGCTGGAGAGCGTCACGACACCGTCGTCATCGATGTCGATCTTGGCCCCGGTCTCCTCCTGGAGCCGGCGGATGGTCTTGCCGCCGGGCCCGATGAGCAGGCCGATCTTCTCGGGGTTGATCTGGATCTGGATCAGCCGCGGGGCGTTGGGTGAGATCTCCTCGCGCGGCCGCTTGATCGAGCGGAGCATGGCGCGGAGGATCTCCAGCCGGGCCTCGCGAGCCTGATCGAGCGTCTCGCGGATGATCTCCTCGGTGATCCCCTGGTTCTTGAGATCGAGCTGGATGCCGGTGACGCCGCGCTGGGTGCCGGCGACCTTGAAGTCCATGTCGCCGAAATGGTCCTCATCGCCGATGATGTCGGTCAGGAGGATGTGGCGGCCGGCCTCCTCGTCCTGGACCAGTCCGATCGAGATCCCGCCGACCGGGTCGCTGATCGGTACGCCGGCATCCATCAAGCTGAGCGTCGCGCCGCAGACCGAGGCCATCGAGCTGGAGCCGTTGGACTCGAGGATGTCCGAGACGACGCGGATGGTATACGGGAATCGGGCGGGCGGGGGCAGGATCGGGGCGACCGAGCGCTCGGCCAGGGCGCCGTGCCCGATCTCGCGACGGCCCGGGCCGCGGATCGGACGCACCTCGCCGACGGCGAAGTGCGGCATGTTGTAGTCGAGCATGAACTTCTTCTTGTACTCGTCCATGATCCCGTCGATCCGCTGCTCGTCGGCGGTCGTGCCCAGCACGGTGGTGACCAGGGCCTGAGTCTCGCCTCGCTGGAACAGCGCCGAGCCGTGTGCACGGGGCAGCAAGCCGACCTCGCAACTTGATCGATCGCAGGTCTTTGGGCCCGCGGCCATCGGGCCGCTTGCCGTCGAGGATCAGCTCGCGGACGACCCGCTCCTCGACCGCGCTGAAGGCCGCCTTGATCCGGGCGGGGGTGACCGGCGTGTCCGCCGGGACAGGGCTCGGGGCCGCCTCACCGCTCGGGTGCTCGCCCGCGCTTCGTCGGGCTCGGACTCGGCACCGGGTGCGGGTGACGCCGGAGACGCCAGCGACGCGCTTTCGACCGGCACGAGCTCCTTGATGATCGTCTCCAGGAGCGACTTGGTGGCGCTGTTCCGCTCCGCCTTCATCACGATCTGCTTGTTCTGCCGGAGTTGCTCGCCGTAGCGTGCATAGATCGTCTGGCGGAGCGGGTCGGGCTGGGACGTGGGATGCTCGATCGGAGGGTAGCCCAGGGCTTCGACCAGCTCCTTCTGGAGTGCGATGACTTCCTGATTCAACTGGTGAGCGGCCATGATGGCGTCGCCCATCTCATCCTCGGGCAACTCCTCGCCGAATCCCTCGATCATGACGACGGCTTTTTCCGTGCTGGCGACGATCAGGTCGAGGTCGCTGTTCTCCAGTTCCTCCGCGGTCGGGAACGCGACGAGCTGACCCTCGACCCGTCCCACCCGGATGGCCCCGATGGGGCCGTTGAACGGCACCCGCGCCAGCACCAGGGCGGCCGATGCACCGATGATCGACAGCACATCCGCGTCGTTGGAGCGGTCGGCGGAGATCGGGCCCGCCTGGATCTGGACCTCGTCGCGATACGTATCGGGGAACAGCGGCCGGATCGGCCGGTCGATCAGTCGCGAAGTCAGGATCTCCTTGGTGGTCGGCCGACCCTCGCGCTTGATGAAGCCGCCGGGGAACTTGCCGGCGGCATAGGTCTTCTCGCGGTAATCGACGGTCAGCGGGAAGAAGTCGAGTCCTTCCCGGCCGGGTGCGGCGACGACGGCGACCAACGTCATGGTGTCGCCGATGCGCACGACCACCGAACCGTGGGCCTGTTTGGCAAGATGACCGGTTTCAATACTGATGTGCTTGCCGCCGATGGTTCGTTCGACAAGCTTGCGGGATAACAAGGTGCTGGACATGGACCCTACCTGGGGGAAATGGTGCTCGACGAGCACCCGCCCGACGAGGCCGCGTGGGTGGAATGGGATGATTGAGAGGAAGAGCGAGGTCCGATCGGACCGGACGACTTCCCGGCCATCGATCCTTCAGCTCCGATGCCACCGGCCGCTCAACAGGCTTCCCCCGGCGAGGACCGGATCCGATCGAAATCGAGCGAATCGCGGTTTCGCGACCGGGAGGTGCCAGGTAAGCGAGCGGGTACGGGCAGGATCGAAGATTTCACGAATGAGTCAAGTCAGGGAGAACCTCGGCTGGAAACCCGAACTAGCTGGGAAGCCTCCGGCTTTCTGGGCCGTTCGGACCAACCAACCGGCAGCAACCCTCGATGGGGCGACAGTACGACGGGGATTGGCCGCAGGCCAAGACCCGCCGCCAGGCCGTCACTTGCGGATTCCCAGGCGGTTGATCACTTCAAGGTACTTCTTACGGTCGTGGAGCCGCAGATACTTCAGCAGGCTCGATCTCTTGGAGACCATCATCAACAGCCCGCGGCGGCTCGCATGGTCCTTGGCGTGCGTCTTGAAGTGCTCGGTCAGGTGGTTGATCCGGGCCGTCAGCAAGGCGACTTGCACTTCGGGCGACCCCGTATCCTGTCCATCCCGGCCAAAGGTGCCGATGATCTCCGACTTTTTCTCCTTCGTGATCGCCATCTCACGCCCCAATGCCACCGGCCCTCTCGTCGAGGCCGAATTGATGAAACATCACTTCCACTTTAAGGGATTCAGCATAGGCGAAGACGCCGACGATTGCAATCCCCCTACGATCCGCTCCGTCGGACCCGTCGCCGGTTCGGCCGGTCCGACCTTCCGATGGATGGCGGCATGCGGATCCTCGACTGCGACTCTCCGGCTCGACCGCGGCCTGCGTCATCCGTCCGCCGATGGCCAACCTCCGCCGCCGGGGTGAGTCGATGCGTGCGACCGTCCCATCGGACGAAGACCACCAGGATCTCCTCGGGTGAGTTCGAGTAGTAGCAGGCGACGGCCGTGGAGAGGCTCGGGCTCGGCAGCGAGCGGGCCGGCTGGAACCGGTCGGTCCTCAAGCTGAGCCAGTCGATCCGCGTCCGCGACACGGCGACGACCGTGTTGGACCCGGACCCGAACCGGGTGGCCGCCAGGTAGGTCTGCTCCGTCCTGGACGCGCGCGACCGAGGAGACGTCGAGCCGACCGTCCTCGACGCGGAACTCGGAAACGTACACCGCGCCGTCCTTGTCCAGGCCGATGAGCTCCACGAACGGTGAGCCCGGGGTCCAGGTGACCGGGACGCATCGCAGCGGGTCGGGGCGCCGGGGCCGCGGGACACCATCATCGGATTCGGTCCGGTCGAGTTCTCGGCCGCCCGAGTCGAACAGGACCCAGCACGGACCGTCGTGCGTGAGCACGAGCAATCGGTCGTCGGGACGGACCGCTCGGCGGGCCGGCGGGGATCAGGAGTGCGGTCGTGGGGGGCTCTGCCTCCGGCCGGGGCGATCGACAGGCACGGACCGGGACATCCAGGAGGCCGCGTCGACGATGAGGAGGTCACGGCCGTGGCCCAGGCCGACCAGCCAGTCCGGCCCCCAGGGCAGGATCGGGGTCAACCAACTGGCCAGGAGTCGCCGGGAAATGGCCATCGGGGCCGGTCCGGAACGTGCCGTCGGGCCGCCGGAGGGAGCAGGACAGGATGGACGCGTGCTCCGTCTGGCGAAGGGCGACGACCGCCTGGCCGTCGGCGTCAACCGCCAGGGCGGAGACAACTCCGGGACTCTTGGCGACAGGGACGACCTGGTTGCGACCCGGCCGGAAGCTGACCACCTTGCCATCGTCGAATCCGAGGAACAACGTCGCGCGTGACCGGCGCCTGGCTCACGGCGGTGACCGTCCCGTGGCCGAGCTGGACGAGCTGGAATGCTGGCAACGCGTCCCGTCGACGGATCCCGATCTCGGAACGCGGGACTGTTTCTGCGCGGTGCTCGCGGCGAAGTCGGCGTCCCGGACCAGGGCGGGCGGCCAGAGCGACGCCGCACCGAAGAGTGTGGAGATCGCCGGCGGGACCGAGCGGCCGGTCTCCACGTCCGTCTGGAGCCGCCAGGCCAGGGTCAGGAGTGCCCGGTCGCGCACCTCCTCGGCGTACGGCGCCATGGCCGGCGTCGCCCTGGCCATCAGCGTCGTCGTGTTATAGAAGGTATCGGCGTCGCGGTCGGAGCCGACCGATCGGAAGAACGCGTCGGCCTCGTCGAGCAGGCCTCCGGATCAATCCGATCTCGCCGCGTCCGCCGTGGATGATCGCCAGCTCCAGGGCACAGAGCGTGGCATTGTGGGCGGGCCGCCGGTCCCAACCCTTGCGAAAGTGCTCGATCGCCAGGTCCGGACGCCGCGCATGAAGCTTGAGGATCATGCCGGACGCATGATAGTCGGGGGGGACCGCCGCCGCCGCGCGCTCGGCGGCCCGCAGGTACTCGGCGACTGCGGCGTCCTCCTCGCCGATCCGGCGGAGCAGGTCGCCGGCCGCCTCGTGCTGGCCGTGCTGGCGATAAAGCTCGATCGCGCGATCGGCCGCGCCGGCGGCCTCGAAGGCCTTGGCGGCCGCGACCGGGTCGTTGAGCTTCTTCAAGTAGAGGATCGCCGCGTCGCGGTGCAGACCGCCGCGCTGCAAGGCGTGGGCGGCCATGCGGTCGTCGCCCAGGAGCTTGCCGTAGATGTACGCCGCACGGCGGAAGTCGCCCTGCCGGATGGACTGCTCGGCGGCCTTGCGATATTCCCGGGTCAGCTCGTCCACCAGGTCCGGCCGGGCGCGCCAGACGCCGACCGGCTGGCCGCGCGCCGGCCCGCTCAAGAGCTCCAGGAGGCTATAGATCGGCACGGCTCCACGGCAGCCGATTGCCCCAGCCGACCCGCCGGTGCCGCGGGTCGGCCGGCGCCATCGAGAAGGCATGCCGCAAGGCCCGCGACGGGTCGCCCTCGCGGAACTCGTGGAGCAGCTTCCGGACCAGCGAGGAGTGATCGACCCACTCCCACTGAAGCTTCTCCCGGAGTGCCGAGAAGCCCGCGCCGGCCTGGCCCATCAGCCCTCGGAGCGAGGCGGCGAGTCCCTGAACGCCGGACGATCAGGCCCCCGGCCGACGCGCCGCCGGCCTGCCCTTCCCCCTCCGTCTCCGCGGTCGACGGACCTTGGTCGCCCGCTTCGTCGGAACCATCGGGCCGCCTCGTCCGGCCGCCATCGCCCGCGCCGGGCTTGCCCGAACCGCCGCGCGAGCCGGGTCGGCGGAGGTCCTGCTCGAATTCCCGGTAGAGTGCCTCGGGAGGGACCTCGGGCTGTTCCCAACCGATCGCGACGACCCGCTCGGCCAGCCGTCGGGGTTCCGGCAAGGGTACCCACGCGCGACGGGGCCGCGGCTCCGCGATCAGGAGCTTACCGAGATCCATCGCGGCGCGGCGATCGAACCGGAGGATGCGGCCGCCCGGCAGGAAGACCAGTCCCCCGTCGCGCACCAGGCCGGCCGCCTCATCGTCCAGGAGGGCCGGGACGAGCTGCGGCGTCGACGGGCAGGTAGAAGTCCGGGGCCAGCTCGCGGAGGCGGGTCGCGCCGGGATCGGCTCGGCCAGCGGCCGCGTCGAGCTTGAGCAGGAAGCCACCGGCAACGTCGTGGACCTGGCCCGACGGGTCGAGGCCCAGTCGCGTGCAGACGGCCAGCAGCGCGGACACATCGCGCGTGGGGATGAACAGGGCGGCCGCCGGCCCGATGGTGGCGCCGTTGCGGAGCTGCGAATGCGACCTGGACCGTCATGGGCTCCCCCTCCTCCCCGTTCGGCCGACCGCAGCACCGCGGCCATCCGCTCGGCGGCCCCGGGCGTCGGCTCGGAGCCCGATCAGCCGGCTCGAACCCAGACGCGTCCCGTCCGGCATCCAGGCGGCGAATTCGTTCCCCGACACGTAGAACATGCCGATCAGCTCGCCGTCCCGTGCCCAGGACCGCCAGGTGATTATACTGGTCGATCAGGATCCGCAGCTCCGCGATGCTCCACAACCTGGAGGAACCGGACGCAATCGTGATGAAGAGCCGCTCTGCAGCGGCGGCAGGCTCCTCGATTCCGCGACGACTCCGCCGAGCTCCTGGAAGATCTGGGCGGGGTTTCGGTGATCCACCTCGAGTCGTCCTCGGTCCCATCGGATCAGACACATCGAATGCGGGCGCCTGCGGTCCGCCGAGGTCGAACTCGCGAACCAGCAAGCACGACCGGCCCAGCGAGGCGAAATGGATCCAGACGTCTTCCCTGGGCGTGACAAACACCGGCGGCCGATCGCCGGGGACTTCGCGCACCTCGACCTGTTGATCGTTGAGTCGCCGGGCGAATCGGCGTCCATCGCGGGACAGGGCGAACGAGCTGTCGGTCGGCGGGTCGTCCCTCGTCCAGGAGCGTGCCCAGCACCACGGCCGCACGAGAGATCGAGACGAACACAATGGCCGAGGCCGGCACGCCCTGGAGCCGGATCGCCAGGACATCGCCCCCCTGCCGCGTGCAGGCGATCCGCGCCCCCTTCAGGGCGGGACGTCCGTCCGAGAGCGGCGTCAACGACTTGAGCTGGCCCGATCCCTGACGGTACTCCAGGGTCCCGGTCTTCGCGTCGAGCCGGACGGCGCGACAGCTCAGATCGGCCCAGGGGTCGCTGGGGGACGTCAACAACTGGGCCGCGGGCAAGGGATAGGGCGAGAGCCCCGCGCGGGCGCGCTCGGCGGCGCGCACGGCCCTCGACGTGTCCGACGCACCGCCGCGTCCGCCAGCGATGCCACCGGCCAGATCAATGCCCACGCAAGGCCGGCCCGGCCTCTCCGGGAAGCCCGGCGATCGCATGCAGGTCCGCGTAGTAGAACCAGGAGATCGCCGAACTCCAACTGATCGAGTCGGTGGAGGTGCACGTCCTGGTCGGGAAGTCGTAATGGGCGAGCACCGGACACCCCTTGCGGTTACCCACCAGGACGAAACCGCCGGCCACTCCGATGACGGTCCGTCACCGGCCGCATCACTTCGCCGTCGATGATCGGCCGGGGAAGGACCTCGACTTCGTCCCCGTCGATCCCCGAGGTGAACAGCAGGCCGTGACGGCCCGCGACGAGGATTCGCCTCCCGGACTCGTCGAAATCGATGTGACGGCACAACTCACCATGAAGCGTGCTGATGCGATCCAGGATCCCGGATTCGGAACGGGAAGGGGATCGGGTCGAGGTCCCCGGCCCAGGGCTTCGGCTGCACGAGGCGTGCCAGGGCCGGCACGGACCGCGACGGTTCGGCGAGCGTCCCCAGGTCGACCCGGCTCCGGCCCAGTTTGACGGGCCAGCCGCGCCTCAGCTCGGTCAGCTCGACCTCGCCGCTGGAGTCGACCGACACGGCGAACAGCCGGGTACCCTGCGCCGTCAGCGATCCGGCGAGCGGCGTCGGCAACCTCGGGTTCGGCCAGGCTGCGCGGGTGGGTCAGGAGCACCACATCGCGGCAGGCGCGCGCCTCGGACCAGAAGAGCAGCCGGGCCAGCATCAGGGCCGGGTGCGGCGACAGGTCGCTGGCCTCCAGGAGCTCGGCCAGGGCCTCGCGATCCAGACGCGCCAGGTCGACCGGCTCGCCGACCTCGCCGGTGGTCAAGCAGCTTGATGGGGATCCGACGCCGATCGGCCTGACGGGCCAGGGCCATCGCGGCGCCGGCCAGGACGAGCCGGACGTCGCCCCAGGTCCGCACGCCCTGATCGAGCAGCAGGACCATCTCCTCGACGGCCGGCTGTCGCGGCGTTTCGCGGTGGAAATACAGGAGCTCGCGCTCGGCGAACCGGCGGAGGAATTCCTCGTCCTCCAGCGCGAACTGGATCGGCAGGATCTGCTCGGGCGATCCCTCGGGTCGTGAGGTCCGAGTAGCCGTCGGTCTGCAGCTCGGACCGGTCGAGCCGGCGCGGGGGCAGGCTCAGCGCGCCTTCGAGCCGGCTCGACACGCGGGTCACGCCGGCGAGCCGCGGCCTCCGCTCGACCTCGGACAGCGAACCGGCCAGGCCGCCGGGCGGAAACGGGACCAGCCGATCGTCGATCGATTCGACCGGGCCCCGGCCGTGCTTGAGCCAGTGCCGGATCGCCTCGTCCGAGAGCTTGTCCAGCTCGCTCAGCGATCCGGGCCTGGAATTCGGTGCGGCTCCAGCGCGGGCTGCTCGGCGTAATCCATGGCCCCGAGCATCGGATGGCTGAGGACCATCTGGGGAATCCAGCTCCCGCCGTTCAGGAGGTCCTGGACACTGGAGCAGCTCGGGCGGATCGGCGACGCCCGGAATCTCGCGGCAGAGCCAGGCGCACAGCGCCCCCGCATTGCGGAGTGGACTCCGCAAGTCCCGGAACGGTTCGTTGATCCGGCGCAGGCGATGGATCGCACCATGCCCCTGGGCACGCTCGCCCAGCCCGATCAGGTAAAGGATGTGCAGCACGCAGCCGAAGGCGAGGAACGATTGCCCCGGAGTCAGCAGCCCCTCGAGGAACTGGGCGATCTCGGCCGCGAAGGCGAACGTCCGGCCCGCGTCCGGCCCGTCCGAGGAACTCGACCGCCTCACCGCACTGCGCCGATCGGAGCCCGCCGAACGATCGGCAGTACGCGTCCGGGATCTGGAGATAGAGCGCCGCTCGACGATGATTCATGGCCGGCGCCCTCCCTGCGTGTCGTCCGGACGCGATGCCCGCACTGGCCAGTCGGATGCCGGCGCGGCTCAGGGGCCGGAACGACCCTCGGGGGATCCGCTCATACCCGTTGGCGTCCAGGACCACCAGGTCGTCCGGTCCCGCCCCGACGAGGCGTCGCAGCGCCGCCTCGGAGAGCTCCGGGTCGGCCCGGAAGCCGAGCGGGATCATCACGTCCACGCCCCAGAACCGCGATCCGCCCAGCGATGCCGGGAGCATCCCGGCCTCGCCGAGCACCAGCACCTCGGCCTGACTCCGGCCCGCCGTCCGGGTCGGCGATCCAGGTCCCCGTCAGCGACGCAATCCGAGCCGAGGTCTCCCGCTCGGCCCACTCGGCCAGCCGATCGAGCCGGCAGCACACCGCGGCGGCCGGCCGGGGCCGACTCCGCCCGTCGCGCACCAGTCGGAGCGCGATCGGTTCCGGCGCGACCGTTCGCGGGCACGGAGGCCGTCATCGGCCTGGGGAACATGACCCGTTCCAGCGGGACGCCTCCGGACCCGTCGCCGATCGGCACGCGGAACGCCGGCAGGGACTCGCCCGGCCGATACCAGTGCCCACCGCGCCTGGCGAACATCTCGACTCCCGACAGCGGCAACAGCCGTTCGACCAGCACCTGACGGGTCGACTCCGATTCCGCCTCCCAGCAGATCCAGGCCCGGTCCTCCAGGATCGACACCCGGATCTCCGGTAGCCGGCGCAGGTCGGCCAGGACCGGCAAGTCATGGACCGGAATGCTCGCACAGCAGATGTCCTTCCATCGTGGGGTCATCGCCATCTCGTCATCCAGGAAAGTCGTCGAGGAGGCACACGCAGGCGAATGAGAAGACGGCCCGCGCGAAGCGTGCTGGCTAACCGATCCATTTCAGCAGGTCGGCGACGCGGTTGGCCAGGTGTTTGCGGGCCGCGTCGTCGGCGACCCAGGCGACGCGATCGGACAGCTCGGCGAGTTGCTCGCGGACGCGAGCCACGGCCGCCAGGCTCAGCGAACGGGACTGGACCTCGGCGGCGACCGCATCGAGCCGGCGGGCGAGCTCCTCGGCGTCGACGCGGTCGGGGACCGTGGCCAGGGGGTGAGCATCGGGCTGGCCGGCATGCGGCGCGATCACGCCGGCCACCAGCGCGGCCAGCGGCGCCACCTGTTCCTCCCGGTCCCAGACATAGCGGAGCACCCAGAAGTCCGAGACCTGCGCGTCGGACCGGCCGCAGAGCACGGCCGAGGCGGCCACCAGCTTCAGCACCTTGACGGCGCGTCGGTCGGTCAGGGCCACGCCCAGGTCGCGCACCTTGGAGACGACCTCGGCGTATCGCTCGACGATCCCTCCCAGCTCGACCCGGTACACCTCGCTCGCCAGGGCTCGGAGGTCGGCCGCCGAGACCGAGGACTCCAGCGGGACGGCCCGCTCCAGCTCCCAGCCCGCCGCCAGCAGGCGCGGCATCTCCTCGCGACGGAGGTTCTCCACGTGGCAACGGAGCAGGAATCGGTCGAACAGGGCTGCAGGCGCCTCGTCCTCGGGCAGGTGGTTCGACGCGGCGAACAGCGACAACAGCGGCAGTTGGTGAGTCTCGGCACCCCGACGGTAGATCCGCTCGTTGAGCACGGTGAGCAGGTTGTTCAAGATCGCGCTGTTGGCGTTGAACAGCTCGTCGAGGAAGATGAATTCCGCCTCGGGAAGCATGCCGGTGGTCACCGTGGCGACGGTCCCCTCGCGGAGCCGGACCAGGTCGATCGGGCCGAAGACCTCGTTCGGCTCGGAGAACCGGGTCAGCAGATATTCGAAATAGGTCCCGCGCACGGCCATCGGCGAACTGCCGGATCAAGGCCGACTTGGCGGTCCCCGGCGGACCGTGCAGGAACAGGTGCTCACCGGCCGTCACCGCCAGCGCGATCAGGTCGACGACTTCATCGCGACCGACGAACCGCCGCTTGAGCGGCTCGACCACCTCCGTCCGGAGCCGGCTGACCGCTGGATTCATCATGAGAGTGCCCCCATCCGTCACGACGGCCGGAACGGAAACCGACCCGACCACGATTCCTCGTCGAGCCACGAACCGACCGGCGTCGGTCGGCCTTCTCCCGATTAAATTGGGTTCGTTTCAGAGGAATCAGGAAATTCATCGCCTGGCCGCAAGATCCGAGCGAATTCCGCATCACATTCGAGATTGAACTCGGGTTGGATCTACGTGCCATTCTGGCAGATGGCTTCGTTCTGCTCGTTTCTTGGCCAGCCAACGGATCCTGCCTTTCTGGCAGATGGCTTCGTTTTGCGTGTTTTGATGGCCGGTCCTTGCCACAATCTGCCGCCATGCCGGCAGCCAACCTTAGTCTGCGACTCTCACGAGACACGAATCCAGGCACCGTGCCGGCACATTCAGAATATCTTACCCAAGAGGTCCAACCTTGTCTGTTTGGCGCGGGTCTCCCGACCACTGCGGTGAACATCTTCGGGAGTAGAGAAGCGGGCCTGCGGCCCAACGGAATGAATTCCGTTCTACGGGCAGACTCTTCGACGTAGAACGGAATTCATTCCGTTTCCCCCAAGCCATCGCGAGACGACGACCCTCGGAAGATGTTCACCGCAATGGTCTCCCGACCCCGCCGGAGTGCCTGACCGAAGGTCTCCGGCGCTGATCGTAGGCCCTGGTTTCCAATGCCTTTGGGTTTACGAGCACACTCCGAAGGAGGGAGACCTCCGGTCGAGTACTCGGGCGGGGTCAGGAGACCCGCGCCCAACACATCCCGGCCCCGCGCCGGCACATTCAGAATATCTTACCCAAGAGGTCCAACCGTGGCTTCGTTCGCTGCGTTTCGCGGTCGTGTGACCCGGCGGTTGGGTTCGTTTTGCGAGATTCGCGTCCACGAGACCACGAGGTTGGGTTCGTTTTGCGAGATTCGCATTCGGCTTCGCATTCCACCGAACAAAGGACCAAAACTCGCTTGCGCACCCCGAACGTCGCCGGTTCGACCCGACATCCATGATTATAGGAACTTCCGAGGCTCCGCGCCGCCCGGTTCCCGAGAATTCTGGGAATGTGGAGGTGCGATCGCGTCGCGTCGGCGAAATAAGAGCCAATCCCGAGGGCCCTTGTTCTGGAAGCGGATCAGGGAATACCTGCCCTGGACCCGCTGGCCATGCAGGATGAACTGGATCGACACGTCGGTCCATTCGAGCAAATCGTAGGTGCCCTCATCCCAGATCTCGACGGTCCCCGCGCCGTACTGGCCTTCCGGGATAGTGCCCTCGAACGATCCGTAGGCGAGCGGATGGTCGGGCACTTGCACGGCCAGTCGCCGCGGTCCGACGGTATCCGGGATTCCCTTGGGCACGGCCCAGCTCTTGAGGACGCCGTCTCTTTTCGAGCCGGAAGTCGTAATGCAACGTCCTGGCCCGATGTTTCTGGACCACGAACTTACCGCTCGGGAGCTGGCTTTGGTCCATGTTCCACCTCGGCAAGATCAGGCCCGGACGGGCTACGGTTGACGCTGGTCTCCCCCTGTGGCCAATTGTATCAGATCGCCGATCGAACGGATCGACTGCACGCCACTCCGAATGGATTCTTGTGGTACCCTCTGGAATTCAGACCGGTATAATGCGGGGTCGATACCCTTAGAGCGTGTTATCAACTCTACCCGCTTGTTTCCAGGGGTTTACGCCACGATGGGGGCCAAAGTGGACCCAATCCGATCATCCAAAGACCCGGAATCTCGGGAAACCCCGTAGATCTCGGGCTCGCAGTTCATAACACGCTCTTAAGAAGGAGCACCGGGATGAAATGGCAACCTGGAGTCTAATGCGACCTGCGCCGTCTTGCGAAGCCGATCGGACTGGCGGCGGCCGTGATGGCGTGGTTCGCGGTGTCGGCGGTCCTCCCCACGCTGTTCCTGGTCCTTCCCCAGGCCGCCCAGGAAGCGGTCGTCGAGCGGTTCCTCTGGACGGTGCTGGTCCTTTACTGGGCCGCGCTCATCCCGGCTGTCGTCGGCGGGGCCATTCTGACCGTCCTCATGGTCCGGGCCCGTCGCACCGGGGCGAGGCGGCCGACCACGGCCCGCCTCCTGCTGTTCTGCGCGTCGATCCTGCTCGGCGTGGGCATCCTGGAGACCGGCAGCGCGGTCTGGCTGGCGTGGGCGCACCGATTCCCCGCCTTGCCGACCCGATTCCTCGCCTCGACACGGGCGATGAGCTCCACATCGCGGTGATCGGGGGGTCGAGTGCTCGGGGGCAGCCTTACCAGGACTGGCTCTCGATCGGCCCGATCGTCGCCTGGAAGCTCCAGTCCGAGCTGCCCGGCCGCCGGGTGGTCGCCGACGTGCTGGCCCGCGAGGGGGCGACGCTGGAGGAGATGCACCAGAAGCTGGAGCGGATCCAGCGCAGGCCCGACGTGTTGATCCTCTTCGCCGGCCACAACGAGTACCAGGCCCGGTTCGCTTGGGACCAGGACGGCGACGTGGCCGACGGCCTGTTGCCGTACGTGCTGAAGGTCGTGATGGAAGACGGCCTCGGCTCGCCCTTGTTCCGGATGGTCTCCGAGGCGTCGAGCAAGTATCGGCTGATGGCGCCCCCGCGGATGGTCCACCGCGGACCGATCGAGCGGCCGATCGTCGCGACGCGCCGAGACCGATCGGCTTCGACACGAATTCGGCCAGCGGATCGACGCCATCGTCTCCTGGTGTGAGCGGATCGGGGCCATGCCGGTCCTCGTGATCCCGGCCGACAATGAGGCCGGCTTCGAGCCCAACCGCTCCGTCTTGCCCGAGTCGATCTCCCCGGAAGAGCGGCGGTCGTTCGCCCACGACTGGCTTGCGGCCCGCTGCCGAGTCCGGGTCCGACTCGGCGACGGCCATGGCCCGATACCGCGTGCTGATCGCCAGGCAGCCCGGATTCGCCGAGGCCCATTTCCGCCTGGGCCGGCTGCTGGAGCGGTCGGGGCGGTTTACCGAGGCCGGCGTGCAATACCGCCTGGCCCGGGACCTGGACGGGTTTCCCCAGCGTTGCCCGTCGCCGTTCCAGGATACGTACCGCCGCATCGCGGCGCAGGCACGGCTGCATCGTGATCGATGGCCCCGCGGAGCTCCGCGCTGAGCCCCCACGGCATCCTCGACGATCACCTGATCAATGACGGGCACCATCCCTCGCTCCAGGGCCACATCGCCCTGGCCGAGGCGGTGCTCCGCGAGCTCCGCGCCGACGCAGCCTTCGGCTGGTCTCACGGCGCAGCCCCGTCGATCGATCCGGCCGAGTGCGCCTCGCACTTCGGGATCGACGACAAGGCCTGGGCCGAGGTTTGCTCGAAGGTAGCCACGTTCTACAAGATCACCGCCTACTGCCGTTATGACCCCACGGAACGGCTGATCAAGGCGGCGCTTTACCGCCGAGCCGCCGAACGGATCGCCGCCGGGACGCCCCCCGGCGACCTTGGTATCCCGGGCATCGGTCTGCCACCCCCACCCCGCCGGAATCCACGCGCGTGGCGCGTCGGGCTTGTAGGGGCGTTTCTCATACCAGCCCGAAGCGTCCGCTCGTGAGTGGCTGGTCCCCGCCGGAATCCACTGCGCTGGCGCTTCGGGCTTGTAGCGCGACCGGTGCACGAAGTGCTGCGCAAGCCAACCGTGAAGCGCCGTATTCTACCCTCATCCGCCGGATCTCGCGCCGTGATCGACCGTAGCCGCCCTCTCCCAGGCCCCGCCAACCGCATCGTCTCGGCCTCGACATCGAGGGTACAATACTCCAGTTCCACAACACTGTTGAGATCCCGAGGATGATTGCGGACATGAGTGCATCGACAGCAACAGCGACGCAGAGTGACCACCGGGGCGTCGGATTCCTGGAGGGGGATTGGCGGGAGCGGTTGGCGTTCATCGACTCGGTGATGCGCGAATTGAGCTCGCAGGATGATCCGCAGGCGATGGTTCGGTCGTACGGCTCTCGGATTCGCAAGATGATTCCGGCGGGCCGATGGATGTCGTTGAGCCGTCGGGGACTGGAGCGACCGTGGTACCGGATCACACGGTCGAGCACCTGGAGCGAGGAAATCAACCCGTGGAAGCAGACGGACCGGCTGCCGCTGCTGGAGGGGGGCTTGCTGGCCGAGCTCATCTACGGGGACGAGCCCCGGCTGATCGAGGACATCACGCCGCTGCTGGCCGAGGAAGATCCGGCCCGCGATTACCTCACGGGCTTCTGCTCCTTGATGGCGATCCCGCACTATGAGCGGGGGGTGACGCTCAACATGGTCATCCTCCTGGAGCAGGAGCCGTCGGCTTTCGACCCTGAGAAGTTCCCGGAGTGGTTCTGGGTCAGCAGCCTGTTCGGCCGGCTGACGCACTACCTCGTCCTGAGGGACGAGCTGAGCCGTGCCTATGAGATCGTCGAGCACGAGCTGAAGGTGGTCGCCGACATCCAGCGGTCGCTCCTGCCCCAGGTCTTGCCGAAGGTCCCCGGGCTGGAGCTGGGTGCGTACTACCAGACGTCGCGGTGGGCCGGCGGCGATTATTACGACTTCTTTCCACTGCCGGGTGACCGGTGGGGGATCTTGATCGCGGACGTCAGCGGCCACGGGACGCCCGCGGCCGTGCTGATGGCGATCACGCACAGCCTGGCCCATGGCCTGCCCGGCCACCCCGAGCCGCCGGCCTCGCTGCTCGGGCACGTCAACCGGCACCTGTGCCGGCGCTACAATGCCAGCAACGAGGGATTCGTCACGGCGTTCTACGGCGTCTTCGACCCGACCCTTCGAACGCTGACGTACGCCTGTGCCGGACACAACCCACCGCGGCTGAAGCGATGCGGTGAGGATTTCGTCCATTCCCTCGACGAGATCGGAGGCCCCCCGCTGGGCCTCATCGACGATCTCGAGTACGACGAGGCGACCCTGACACTCGAGGCCGACGACACCCTGGCCTTTTACACCGACGGCATCACCGAAGCCATGGACGAACGCGGCGTCCAGTTCGGCGTCGATCGACTCGACGCGGTCCTCGGCCGATGCGACCTCGATGCGCAAGGGATCGTCCGCGCCGTGGTCGAAGCCGTCGACCAGTTCACCGGCGGTCAGCCCCCCGCTGACGATCGCACCCTGCTCGTCGCCCAGCTCGGGGAGAGTGGCCAGTAGTCGGAAGAGAGTGGATGTGACCGTCGATTGATGCAAGGCCGACCGTCCATTGGCGGAGAAAGCCAAGACATCCGCTTAAACGACCGGCGGGTGCAAACTCACCCGGAAACACTGGCTGCGCGGAGATCGACGATACCAGCCCAAAGCGCCAGCGAGTGAGTGGCTGGTGTCCTCCGGAACGCACTCGCTGGCGCTTCGGGCTCGTATCAGTAGACCATGCACTCGCTGGCGCTTCGGGCTGGCGTGGCCCCGATCGCATTGCGGGGAAGAGAATTCCTGCCGGTCGCCTTAACAGGGAGGACGATGGACAGGGCCCCTTCCAGATCAGGGCCATTCTCTAGCAATAGAAGCCCGGATCGCCGGGTATGCTCTGAAGCAGACATAAAGGCCATTAATAAAATTAATGGTCATAAATATCATAAATGACGACCAGCCTACGTATTTCTTCTTTACTAACCGCTCCAATCCCGCAGAGAGGAGAGCGAATAATCCGGTAGCGACGGCAATTTGGACCAGCAGGAGCATCCCGGCCATAAATCCGGCGAAGACAGTGTGCTTCGAGATGCCAGCCCATCCGTTAGCCCACCCAGGTGCGAAGCCGCAAGGGCAGAGGATCAACGCTTGGCAGGCTATCACGGTCATCGAGCCCCGGAACAACCTCCAAGCCGTCCCAAGTGACAACTCTTCGAACATTGTTGGTCTCCGCTGCCACATCATCCCCTCCCTCTGGGTGCCCGAGGACTGATTGGCAGTCGGGGACGATTTTCCGAACGCCACTGATTTCGGTCCACCTGAATCGTCGGTCGTACCCACCCACCCTGCAAAGGTCAAACGCCGTTCTCGGACAGTTTCTGATCTTCGGAGAGGGATTTCCACATACTCCCCTTGGAAAAGTCTGCCCAACTCAGTGAAATGAGGGGGCTCCGACAAGACGGCCCCAACGGGGGACCTTTGCCCTCAAGGTGCCGGCAGGCCGGGCCGGATTCCTGTATCTCGGGATGATCACAACAGAAGGCCATCACATTCAGTAGAAGGTGATGATGAATGTCATGAATAATCGACAAGACATCAAGCTCGCCCCGTCGATCCTGGCCGCGGACATGGCCCACCTGGGCGACCAGGCGTCGCAGGTCGTGGCGGCCGGCGCGGATCGGATCCACGTCGACGTGATGGACGGCCACTTCGTGCCCAACATCACCTTCGGACCCGTGGTGGTCCGTTGGCTCCGACCGGTCGTATCGATCCCTCTGGAAGTGCACCTGATGATCTCGGAGCCGGACCGATACCTCGAGGCATTCGCCGAGGCCGGGGCCGACACCCTGATCGTGCACCAGGAGGGGTCGATCCACCTGAACCGCACCATCCAGGCAATCCACGCGCTGGGCAAGCGCGCCGGAGTGGCGATCAACCCGGCGACCCCCGCCGCGATGATCGAGGAGGTCCTGCCGGACCTCGAGTTGGTCCTGGTGATGACCGTCAACCCGGGCTTCGGCGGCCAGGAGTTCCTGGCCGGCACGCTGCCCAAGATCGCGCGAGTCCGGCAGATGATCGACCGGGTCCGACCCGACTGCGAGCTGGAGGTCGACGGCGGGATCGAGCCGCACACGGCGCCCCGGGTCGTCGCGGCCGGCGCGCAGGTGCTGGTCGCCGGCTCGGCGATCTTCAAGGCCCTCGGCGGTCCCGCCGACGGCATCGCGAGGCTCAAGCAAGGGCTCACCGGCTCTTAGCCAGCCATCGACGGCCGACGGCCACTGATGACGCAGGGCATCGGCCGTGATCGCCGTCCCGATCCCACTCTTCACGAACCAAAGCCACTCATGAACATTGAATACTATCCCATCCAGGATTACGGTCCTGTGATGAAGGGAATGACCATCGGCGGGCTGGGGATCCTCCACGTCTTCCTGGCCCAGATGGCCATCGGCGGCGGGATGATCCTGTGCTACTTCGAGTGGCTGCGGCGGCGTGGACGGGCTCGATTCGCGGCGCGGTTCATCGACGGGTATTTCCAGGCACTGGTGCTGGTCAGCTTCGTACTGGGTGCCCTGACCGGCGTGGCGATGTGGTTTACCGCGATCCAGGTCAGCCCGCGGACGATCGGGGTGATGGTCCAGGAGTTCCACTGGATCTGGGCCACCGAGTGGACGTTCTTCGCGCTGGAGGTGGTCTCGGGCTATGCGTTCCTGAGATACAAGGACCGGCTCAGCGGCAAGGGCCGGATGATCCTGCTGGCGGCCTACTCGGCAGCGGCCTGGTTCAGCCTGTTCTGGATCAACGGAATTCTCTCGTTCCAGCTCACACCCGGGCGCTGGCCCGAGACGCATTCGGTCTGGTCGGGCTTCTTCAATGCGAGCTTCTGGCCGTCGCTGCTGTACCGGACGGTCGCGGCCATGGCGATCGCGGCGCTGGCGGCCTGCCTGGTGATCGATGTCTCGGGGCCGCCCGAGCGCGAGGCGAAGCAAGAGCTCATCGGCCAGGCCGCGCTGTTCCTGGTGCCAATGGTCGCGATGCCGTTCCTGGGCGGCTGGTTCCTGGCGACCATGCCGCCCGACAGCCGGTCGTGGGCCATGGGGGGCAACATCACCATGACGATGTTCATGGGGATGGGTGTCGGCGCGTCGCTCCTGATCGGCGTCTATGCCCTGGGGGGGCTTTGGTACCGCAAGCTCTACATCAACGGATTCACGGCGGTGCTGCTCTGCGCCCTGGCGCTGGTGGCGACGGCTGGGGGCGAGTTCGTCCGGGAGGGCGTCCGCAAGCCGTATTCGATCCGTCGCATGTTGTTCTCCAACTCACTCCGGCCGGATGAGCTCGCGAGCCTGCGCGCGGCTGGCTCGGTCACGAACGACCCTTACCTGTTGCGCGATGCCGATCGATACCCCAGCGACCAGCTCCGGCTGGGCGCCAAGGTCTTCCGGTTCCAGTGCAGCGTTTGCCACACCCGCGACGGTGCCAACGGCCTGCTCGAGCTAACTGGGAGCTGGACCATCGATCAGAAGCGGCTGAACATTGCCCAGTTACAGCGAACCAAGCCGTTCATGCCGCCGTTCGCAGGGACCGCCGCGGAATTGGAGGCGTTGGTGCAGCTCCTGGCCTGGTGGCACGCGGGCACACCGCCGAGCTGGCCCGTCTCGGCCGACCCGGCCACGACCGGGCGGATCCAGGCATGGCTCGATGAGGTCGGCACCACGCCCGGCATCGAGCTGATGAGGACGCGCTGAAGCCGCTTTGCCATAATGGGATTGCGGATTGCGGATTGCGGATTGCGGATTGCAGATTGCGAAATATCAGAAATCAGATTTTAATTAGTGAATATCATCAAATATTAAATTATTGGATCCGCAATCCGCAATCCGCAAACTACCGGGACCACTCACGCGAGGCGCCGATGGATCGTTTGTTCCCCTTCGGGTTCCCCTGGCCGACCGCGATGTACTTGACCCTATTCGTGGTCACGGCGACGATCTACGTGGTCTTCATGCAATATGTACTGGGCGGCGGGCTCGTGCTGCTGGCGGGCTCGATCGTGCCTGGGGCGCGTCGGCGACTGGGCGAGCGTCCAGTCCGGTCGGGGCTGGGCTTGATCGTGACAGTTTTGCGCGACTGGTTGCCGGCGATGCTCAGCCTGGCGATCACCGCCGGGGTCGCGCCGCTGTTGTTCCTTCAGGTGCTCTACCGCCGCCCGTTCTATACGGCCAACCTGCTCTTGTTCCACAGTTTCATGCTGCTCTTGCCGGCCCTGATCGCCGCCTATTACATGCTCTACCTGATCAAGAGCCGGCCACTGGCCGACCGGGGCCCGGTGGCGCGCGCGGCCCTGACGTCGCTGGTGCTGGCCTGCTTCTTCTACACAGCCTGGGCGTGGACGGCGAACCACGTCCTGAGCCTGCACAGCGAAGTTTGGAACGAGCACTACGCGTCGGGCCGCTGGTTTTTTCGCAACGCGGAGGTCTGGCCGCGGCTCGGCTACTGGATGACCGCGTCGTTCCCGACGCTGGCGACCATGCTGGCCTGGCAACTCCACTGGGGCCGCCGCCTCCACGACCCGGTCGACCTGGACCTGGCCGCGCGCCGGCTCCGCGCCCTGGCGATCCTGGGCCTGGCGACCTCGGCGACCGAGGCCTGGCTCTGGTTACTTTGGCTCGGCCCGCCGGTGCGGAGGGCGATCCTCGGCAACCTGGCGCTCCCCTACGGAATCCTCGCGCTGGCCGGCATCGGCATCCAGGCCGCCGGCTGGCTGACCGTCAAATCCGGGTCGGACCTGAACGGCCGCCGGCTCGCGATTCTCTCCGCCGGCGCCGTCCTGACGATCGTCGGCGCCCTCGTCGTCCGTGAAGCGCGCCGTCTGGCCGCCATCGACGCCGCGACCTTCTACGACGCCCACCGCCACGCCGCGCAGGTCGGCGGCATGGGCGTCTTTCTCATCTTCTTTACTCTCAACGCCGCCGCGATTACGAGCTGCGTCCTGGTCGTCAAGCGCGGCCGCTGCGGCCGATGTCCTGATGCGCTGAATCATGAAATCTGACTGCCGCGGTAAAGTGAGACGTTTCCAATAAATCTAGTCCGACGCCGAAAACCTTGATAAACTCACCGCCGCCTCGATCGTTGTCGCGATCGAGGCCAATGAAGGATCGACCCATCTCGTCCGTCCACACTTTCGCGAGGATCTGCGATGTCGCTCGACGTGCAAGCCAGTCAGCCGGAGCTGGAACCGACGATGCTGGATACCGAGCCGGGCTCAGCGGAGGCAACAACCCCGGAACCGGACGGTGTTTATGACGCCGAGCTCGACGCGGTGAAACCGAGCGCCGAGCCGGTCAAGGCTGCCGAGCGATTCTTCGCGGTGGACGCGCTCCGCGGCTTCGCGCTGCTGGGCATCCTGGCGATGAACATCGTCGATTTCGGCTGGCCGGGTGTGGCCTATAGCAATCCGCTGCGAGGCGGCGGCTTCGAGGGGAGCGATCGCGTCATCTGGTTCTTCAACCACCTGGTGTTTGAAGGCAAGATGATGACGATCTTCTCCATGCTCTTCGGTGCGGGGCTGGTGCTGATGGATCAGCGGGCCACGTCGCGCAAGGCCTCGATCCGCGGGGTCTATTATCGACGGGTCCTCTGGCTGCTCGTGATCGGCCTGGTCCATTCTTACCTGATCTGGAGCGGAGACATCCTGGTCCTCTACGCCGAGTGCGGGCTGTTCCTCTACCTCTTCCGGAACAGGACGCCCCGAAAACGCTGATCATCGTGGGTTTGTCATTCTTGTTGCTCCTCGTGCCGATCCTGCTGGGATTCACCGCGGGGCTCGACTACATGAAGGCCGCGGCGGCCCGGGTCAAGGCCCAGGAGGCGGCCGGTCAGACGCCCGATCCGAAGGACAAGAAGCTCGCGGACATCTGGACCAAGAATATCGAGGAGCACCTCTCTACCCACTCCCGAGCAGCAGGCCAAGGATTGGGACAAGGAGATGGCGATCTATCGCGGCGGTTACTTCGGGATCGTCAAGCATCGGGCCGGCCAGCTCATCTGGGTCCAGACCATCGTCTTCCTGCTGGGCAGCGGCTTCATGGCGGGAGGCCGGATGCTCATCGGCATGGGCCTGATGAAGCTGGGGGTCTTCTCCGGGGTGCGGTCCCGGCGGTTTACCTGTGGATGGTCGGCCTGGGATACGGCATCGGCCTGCCGCTCATGGTCTTCGACGGGATGGAATTGATCGGCCATGGTTTCTCCGCGGACTACATGTTGCACGGCGGTATCTTCTACAACGCATTCGGCAGCCTGGTCGTGGCCCTGGGGCATGTGGGACTGCTCATGCTGATCGTGCAATCGGGCGTACTGGGCTGGCTCACCCGCCGGCTGGCCGCGGTCGGCCGCATGGCCCTGAGCAACTACTTGACGCACTCGATCGTCTGCACGACGCTCTTCTATGGCTACGGCTTCAACCTCTTCGGTACGATCAATCGCACCGGGCTGGCCGCGATCGTCCTGACGATCTGGATCTTCCAGCTTGTCGTCAGCCCGATCTGGCTGAAGTATTTCCGGTTCGGCCCGGCCGAATGGCTGTGGCGGTCGCTGACCTACTGGCGGCTCCAGCCGATGCGGGTCGTCCCGGCGGAGGAAGCGGCTGTCGCAGCCTGAATGTCAGGCGTCGCCGACGAGTGGGGGTCATGCGTGCGAGCGGATGAAATTGCAGACGTCGATGCGATACCCCAACGGCCATCGGGGAACCCGGGCGATGGAATGATTCCTGCGATCGAGGCCGCCGGCATCGGCCGGCGCAACCCGAAGGCCGACGGCTGGCTGATCCGCGACGTGAGCTTGACCCTCAACCTGGGCGATCGGCTGGGCGTGCTCGGTCCCTCGGCGCGGGGAAGACCGTGCTGCTCAGGGCCATGGCCATGCTCGACCCGCTCGACGCCGGCTCGATCCGCTGGCAGGGCCAGCTCGTCGCAGGCGAGGCGGTGCCGTCTTACCGCAGGCAGGTGATCTACCTGCACCAGCGGCCCGCCCTGCTCGAGGGGAGCGTGGAAGACAACCTGCGGCTGCCGTTCACGCTCAAGGCCCACCGCGAACGGCGGTTCGATCCGGAACGCGTCATCGACCTGCTGGGACGCCTGGGCCGCGATCGCTCGTTCCTGGAGAAGCCGAGCCGCGACCTCTCGGGCGGCGAAGCGCAGATCGTCGGGCTGCTCCGCGCCCTCCAGCTCGACCCGGCCGTGCTCCTGCTGGACGAGCCGACCGCCTCGCTGGACCCGGCCACGGCCCAGGCCGTCGAGGGGTTGCTCGACGGCTGGCTGACCGCCGAGCCCACCGGGCGCGCCCTCGTCTGGGTCAGCCACGATCGCGACCAGGCGCACCGCATGACGGATGCGGCGACTGTTCCTGCGGGCCGGACGGCTCGAACCCGAGGAGAGCGACTGACATGAGCAAGGTCCTACATCGAGCTCTCGTACGGACAGGTCGCGCTGGCCGCGCTGCTGATCCTGATCAACGGGGCGATCTCGATCCTGCTGAAGCTTGACCTGGAGCGCCGGCTCCTGGTCGCCGCCGCTTGCACCGTGACCCAACTGCTCGCTGATCGGGCTGGTGCTCGAGTGGGTCTTCCGGGTCGACCGATGGTACGTGGTGGTGGCCATGATGTCGCTGATGACGCTGGTCGCGGGGGTGGCGGCCATCCGGCGCACCCAGGTCCGTTACCCGGGCATCTGGCAGCGGAGCCTCGCCGCGACGTGGGTCAGCTCCTGGCTGATGGCCGCGGTGGCGCTGGGCGCGATCGTGCGGGTCCGCCCGTGGTACACGCCGCAATACGCCATCCCCCTGCTGGGGATGATCCTGGGGAACACGCTCAACGGGGTCTCGCTGGGCCTCGATCGGCTGGGCAGGCGAGCTATCCGGGAAGCGCGACCAGGTCGAGGCCCTGCTGGCGCTCGGGGCCACGCGGTGGGAGGCCGCGCACCGGCCGATCCAGCAGGCCGTGCGGACCGGCCTGATCCCGACCATCAACGCGATGATGGTCGTCGGCATCGTCAGTCTGCCCGGGATGATGACCGGCCAGCTCCTGGCCGGGACCAGCCCGGTCGAGGCGGTCAAGTATCAGGTCGTGATCATGTTCCTGATCGCCTCGGGAACGGCCCTGGGGACCGTCTCGGTCGTCCTGCTCAGCTACCGCAGGCTCTTCAACGAGCACCATCAATTCCTCGACGCCCTGCTCTCTTGAGCGACTTCTGGAGTAGAATCCAGCGGGATGGCCCTTGCGTCTCCCGTTCCAATCAATAATAATGGATCAAGCACGGATCCCCTCAAGGCAGGAGTCATCCTCCAATGGAGAAGCCGACGGACCTGACCCGGACCCCGCTCCCCGCGGCCCTGCTCGCACCCCAGGCTGGCGCAACCATCGCCGCACGGACTGGCCTGCTCGAAGGACCGGCCGTCAACGCGGACGACAACTTGTTTTTCAGCGACATCTTCGGCAACCGCATCTATCGCCTGACCCCGGAGGGTGTCCTCACGGTTTTCCGGGCCGACAGCGGCCGGACCAACGGCAACACCTTCGACGCCACGGGACGGCTGATTAGTTGTGAAGGCGCGGAGCAAGGGACGGGCGGGCGGCGTCGCGTGGTCCGCACCGACATGAAGACCGGCCAGGTCGAGGTCTTGACCGATCGCTTTGAAGGGAAGCGATACAATAGCCCCAACGACGTGATCGTTGACATCCACGGCTGCATCTGGTTCACCGATCCGTTCTACGGCGACGATCGCTCGGCGCTGGAGATGGACGTCGAGGCCGTCTACCGGATCGATCCGGCCGGTAACGTCATGCGGGTGCTGTCGCAACCCCTGGTCGAGCGGCCCAACGGGCTGGCGATCGCGCCCGACGCCCGGACGCTCTACGTCATCGACAGCCATACCCGCCCGGGCGGGAATCGCAAGGTCTGGGCGTTCGATGTCGCCGAGGATGGCCGGCTGAGCGGCCGTCGCCTGGTCTTCGACTTCGGCCGGGGCCGGGGTGGAGACGGCATGCGCCTCGACGTGCAGGGCAACCTCTGGGTGGCGGCCGGGGTCCTGTTCCCCCGCCACGCCGGCGAGACGGCCGACGTCCCGTCCGGTGTCTACGTCATCACGCCCGGCGGCGAATTACTGGGCCGGATCCCGATCACGGAAGACCTCTGCACCAACCTGGCCTTCGGCGGGCCGGGCCGCAAGACCCTCTACGTCACGGCGGGCAAGACCGTCTGGAAGGTCCCCCTGGCCGTCTCGGGATATGCCCTGTATCCGCCTTGAGGCAGTGATGGGCGGGTGGCAAGTAATGAGCCACGAATGATGGCAACCTTCTCACTCCCTTACCCAGCCGATCGGCCTCCCATCCCACCCTTGTCGCCCGCCAGTCGCGCCCGAATACTAGAATCAAGTTCTTCTGCAATCATTTCCATCCCAGCGAACGAGAGGATGATACGATGATTCGCTCAATGCGACTTGCGCCGGGGGTTCACGTTGATCGAGCTCTTGGTGGTCATTGCGATCATCGGGGTCTTGATCGCGCTGCTGTTGCCGGCCGTGCAGTCGGCGCGGGAGTCCGCGAGGCGGACGCAGTGCATCAACAACCTGAAGCAGTTGGGCTTGGCCGTGCAGAGCTACCTGACGCAGCATGGCATCTTGCCGGCGCAGACGACGGAGAACACCTCGGTCTTGACGAAAGGCGGGACGGCCAGCGTCCAGTGGTGGACGTCGTGGACGGCGAGCCTGCTGCCGCATATCGAGCAGCAACCGATGTACAACGCGTTGAACTTCCAGCTCCCCATGCTGGAGATGGCCGCGCCGCTTTCCGGCGCCAACACGACCGTCGGGCTGATGCCGATCAGTACGTTGCTTTGCCCGTCCGAGAGCCTGCAACGGCCGTCGAACTTCGCGGTTGCCGCCGAGCACGAGCGGCTACACGGGGCAATTCGCGGTGAGCAACTACGCGTGCAACTACGGTGGCCCCGCCATGATCAAGAGTTGCAGCGGCGCCATCGTCCCCAACAAGGTGACGAACAACCTGGTCTTCAATCTGATCGCGAAGTCCGGCGGGACGCCACCGTTGACCGGCGGCCCGGTCCGGATCCAGATGATCATCGACGGGACCTCGACGACGGCACTCCTGAGCGAGCACCTGCTGGCGAACAACAGTTTCCAGTCCCCGATGTCCGCCACCGTTACGCCGGGGGGCACCACTGGGCAAGCGCGGGCTGTTTCAGGTCGCGTTCAACATGGTGCTCGATCAAGGAGCCACGAACGACGCTCAAGCCTTCGTCGACCGCCTGCAAGGGCGTGCCGGGGACGACGCATGCGACGTTTGACGGCAGTTTCGGAGCCCAGTGGCTCTTGAGTGCGGACTTCGCGACCGCGAATAACGCCTACACCCACTGTCATGCCGCCCAACGGCATCTCCTGCACCGGCACTCCGGATCCGTCCACCTATATCTCGAATTCGACCTGGGGCGGGATCGGAGCGGCGATCACGGCGACGAGCAACCATCCCGGCGGCGTCAACGTCGCCTTCTGCGACGGCTCGGTGAAGTTCGTCAAGGATTCGGTCAACCTCCAGACCTGGTGGGCGATCGGGACCCGCGCCGGCAAGGAGATCATCGGCACGGATGCGTTCTAACCGCCCTACCTGGCCGGCGTCGCCGCGGGGATGATCTCGGGGAACACGAAGGCATACAGCATCACGATCGCGCCGACCAGGCAGGCCAGCGCGATGCTGTGCTTGAAGACGAACTGGAAGATCGCCGCTTCCCGGCCCACCTGGCGGGTCGCGGTGCTCGAGACGACGATCGACTGCGCAGTCGATCATCTTGCCCATGACGCCCCCGCTCGAATTGGCCGACGCCATCAGGATCGGGCTGATGCCCAGCCGCTCGGCCGTGACTTTCTGGAGGTTGCCGAACAGCGCGTTCGAGCCGGCGTCGGTGCCCGTCAGGGCGACGCCCAGCCAGCCGAGCAGGGTGCCGAAGAAGGGGAAGGCAGGGCCGGTCCGGGTCAGGCTCAGGCCGAGGACCGTATCCATGCCCGAGTATCTTGTCACATAAGCCAGGCCGACCATGAAGCTGATCGCCAGCAGCGACGGCATCAGGTGGATCACCGTGCGGCCGAAGGTCCGGGCGATCCGCGCCGGGCTCATGCCGAGGATCAGCGCCGCCAGGACCGCGCCCAGAAACACGGCCGTGCCGGGCAGCGAGAGGATATTCAGGTCGGCGATCGCGTCCTCGGGCGCGGGCTCCGGGACCACCGGCGGCACGCGCACGACCATCTGATGCAAGCCCGGCATCGGCTGCTTCAAACCGTCGAAGGTCAGGTAGCGCGCGATCTTCGGCTGCGCCCACACGAAGATGAGCACGGAGGCGAGCAGGAACGGCGACCATCCCTTGAGTACCGTCCCGATCGAATGCCGGCGGGTGGTGTCCACGCGGGTGTCGATCTCGTCGCTCGGGCCGGTGGCTCGCGGTCGACGGGGTTCTCGCGGATCGTCCTCGGCTTCCACATCTTCAGGAACGCGACCATCGTCAGGAGCGAGAACAGGGCGGCGATGATGTCGACGAGCCCGGATTCCTGGTAGTTGGACCAGTAGAACTGCATCCCCGCGAACGAGAGCCCGCTGACGGCCAGGGCCGGCCAGACCTCGAAGGTCTCGCGCCAGCCGACCATGGTGCGGACCAGCCAGAACGGGAGGATCGCCGAGAGGGGCGGAAGGATCCGACCGGTCATGGCGCTGAGGGCCGGCTCGGGCAGCCCGGTGACGCCCGCCAGGATGCGGATCGGGTTGCCGACGCCTCCCCAGGCCACGGGCGCGGTGTTGGCGATCAGGCAGAGCGTCGCCGCCTGGAACGGCTCGAAGCCGAGCCCGATCAGGAACGAGCCCGCGATCGCCACCGGGGCCCCGCCGCCGCCGGTCCCCTCCAGGAACGCCCCGAAGCAGAACGCGATCAGGATCAGTTGCAGCCGCTTGTCGGTCGAAAGCGCCGCGATCGACTCCTTCATCACCTGGAACTGGCCCGTCTCGACGGCGATGTTGTAGAGGAAGATCGAGGCGACGATGATCCAGGCGATCCGGAGCAGGCCGAAGATGACGCCGTGGGCCCCCGCCGCGGCGACCATCGCCGCGGGCATGCCGAAGACGATCAAGGCCAGCGCGACGGCCATCAGCAGCCCGGCCAGGGCCGCGACCCAGACCCGCGTCTTGAGCACCACCAGCGCGAAGAAGAGCGTGACCACCGGCAGCGCCGAGACGAGCGTCGACAAGGGCCAGGCGTGTAGCGGGTCATAGTCTTGCGACCAGGTCATCGTGGGCGGGGTTCCTCTTGAGGAGTAGTCAGTAGTCGAGTCGCAGTCAGTAATGTTTGACCACTGACTATTGACTTCGGACCACTGACTTCTGACTATTGGCCACAGACCACTGACTACTGACCACTGACTACTGACTACTGGAGCGAGCGGACGAGCGTCTCACGGCCGGATCACCGTGCCGTCGCGGCGCCGGGTCGTGCCCCATCGGAAGTCGAAGGGCGGGTCGTCGGAGACCGGGTACCTGGCGGCCAGCTTCTCGTCGATGTCGATCCCCAGGCCGGGGGCCTCGTGGGCGTACATGTAGCCGTCCTTCGTCTCGGGGCAGCCGGGGAAGACGTCGCGGGTCTCGGGCGGGAAACGCGAGCCCTCGTGGATGCCGAAGTTATGGCTGGCCAGTTCCAGGGCCAGTTGGGCGGCGTGGGCGACCGGCGAGGCGTCGCCGGGGCCGTGCCAGGCGGTCTTCACGCCGAAGAACTCGCAGAGCGCGGCCACCTTGCGCGCCATGCTCAGGCCGCCGATCTGCGAGATGTGGATGCGGATGAAGTCGATCAGCCGCTCGGCGATCAGCGGCAGGTACTCCTGTTGCGTGTTGAAGAGCTCCCCCATCGCCAGCGGGATGCTCGACTGCTGACGGATCAGCCGGAAATGGTCCTTCTCCTCGGGCGGAAGCGGGTCCTCCAGGAAGAACAGGTGGTACTTCTCCAGCTCCTTGCAGAGGCTGGACCGCCTGGCTGGGCGCGATCCGCTCGTGGACGTCGTGGAGCAGCTCGATGTCGTCGCCGAGCGTGGTGCGCAGGTGCTCGAACAGCTTCGGGCAGGGTGCGCAGGTAGGCGCCGGGCTCCCAGATGTTCCTGGGGCTCGGTCGGCCCGACGACCTCGCGGTTGGTCGGCTCGTTGGCGAGGCGGGCGCCGTAGGTCGCCATCCCGGGGATACCGACCTGGACGCGGATATGTCGGATAGCCCTTGGCCATCGCGGCCCGCGCGTTGTCCTCGACCTGCTTGATGTCGCGCCCGCTGACATGGGCATACAAGCGCGGCGGCGAACCGGCACTTGCCGCCCAGCAATTGATAGACGGGCATGTTCGCGCGCTTGCCCTTGATGTCCCAGAGCGCCATGTCCACGCCGCTCATCGCGTTGAACAGCACCGGGCCGTTCCGCCAGTACGAGCTGACGTAAGACGATTGCCAGATGTCCTCGATCTGGTCGACGTCGCGGCCGATCAGGAAGGGCTTCAAGTATTTCTCGACGGCCGTCTGCACGACGCGGGCCCGCTGGGTGAACGTCGCGCAGCCCAGGCCGTAGAGGCCCGGCTCGCTGGTCGAGACCTTGACGATCACCAGCCGGACCCGGTTGGGTGCGGTGAGGATCGTGGAGATGTCGGTGATCTTCAGCGGGGGCAGGCCGCGGGCCGACGACGATTCCGGCTTCGGTTGGGCCGCGGGAGCCTGTCCGGAGAGTAGGTCGAAGCAGCCGGCCGCGGCACCGGCCGACAGGCAGCCCAGGACGTCTCGACGTTTCATCATGCGCGACTCCTCCCGCCGGGACCGCGAGGGGAGTGGAGACCGGGCACGACGCAGCCCCCTCGGCCGATCGCGGCGGAGGCCAATCTAACCCGTGCGCGGGGCCGCCGCAACGGGCTGGCGGGGGAATGACTCAGTCGCTTCGGTCCTGGGCGGACCTCATTTCGCTCAACTGATCGAGCCACTGCTGCAAGTCGAAATCGTCCGACATCTCGTCAGATAGCTCGCGCAGCCGGTTCGGGTCGGTCGGGCGATAATTCCGCGAATAGTGACGCCCGCATGTGGAATGCTCGACGTACTGGTCCCAGATCCAGTCAATCGTTCCAAGATCCACTCGGCCATTCAGTCGTCGATCGAATTCCGTGAGGAATCGGTCTCGCTCCGCATGATCGAAGTATCCGTTGCTACCGCAATTGCCGTGGAGCTGCCAGGTCCAGTGCTATGCAGAAGGCCCACCGTTTCGGGCTGAGATCCTCGGGCCGTTTCTCTGCAGAGCCTCAAGATTCGGTAATCAACTTCTCGATACCACTCAAGATGGTGCTGGCTCACGACGATCGAATACACGAAGAAGCACGCGAAGGCGAAAGCACCGGTCGCCGGGATGAGACATCCGAGATACCGCCATGAGGGGATTCGGATCGTCGCCATCGGATGCCTGCCCCGGCTTCTCGAGTTGGTATCAGGCGGGATCGACGCGATAGTGATGGTCGCCGGCCAGCAACAAGACTTCCTTGCGTGGGTAGCTCAGGATGAGGTCGAACCAGTTGAGGACGTCGCGGCCGAGGATGCTCAGGTCGGCCGCCGAGGGATCGGTGAAGGCCGCGAACTCGCCACGCATATTGGCCACCCGACCACGTCGGAGGGCAATTCGATGACGGTCTGACCAGCCACGAACCGGATTCGCCGCCGACTCCCCTCAAATCTGTCTGCCGGCGCCGGATCGCGGCGAAGCCGAGTTTTCTCAGCAAGAGTCTCGCTGAAGACCGTCCGGATCGGCGCCGGAAGTCGATCAGGAATTCTCTCACGTTGCAAGCCACCATCGGCGGCCCGTACATCGGCCTCAACAACGGGGCGCGTAATGCCATCGTCAGCGACGTAGCCACTCCCCAACGATTCGCAAGATCCTGGGTCCTCGTGCATAGGGAGACGTACTGGCTCAAAGCACCGTCATCATCGGGGTGGGCGGCCCTGGCCATGGCCCATGCCTCGTCATGCGTGTCGGCGACGAACGCTTCCTGTCCGGCGACCGCCAAGAATTTCCCACGTGCCTGGGGCAACAGGTCGCCCCAATGGGCTTGCAGCCAGTCGCTGTTGCGCTTGGCCCGCCGGTTCTGAGCATGGATCTGGGCGAGTTGCTCCGGGTCGGTCTCGATATCGAAGATGAGGAGATTCTCGTTCGCATCGGGACGTGTTGCACCCATAAGGCGTCATCGTCGGGGTGCGCGGCTCTGGCCAGGTCTTCGGCCTCCTGGTAGGTGTCGGCGAGGAACACTTCCTGACCGGCGACCGCCACGTATCCTCCCATCCCCGGGCAAGAGGTCGTCCCAGCGGGCATTCAGCCAGTCGAGATTGCGTTTCAGCCGACGGTCGTAGGCCCGGGCCCGTTCGTTCGCGACCGGGTCGGTTACGAGTTCGAGGGTGACGGATTTCTCGTTCATGATGGGCTCCGTTGATCCGGTTTTCTTACTCCCATCCTAACCCGATCGCCCTTCCCCTCACGCCAGGATCCCCTTGACCGGCCCGTGCTCCTCGACGCCAGTGAGCCGCACGTCGAGCCCCTGGAACTTGAAGCTCAACCGGCGGTGGTCGATGCCCAGGCAGTGGAGGATCGTGGCGTTCAGGTCGTGGATGTGGACCGGGTTGGCGACGACGTTGTAGCTGAAGTCGTCGGTCTCGCCATGGACGATGCCGGGCTTGATGCCGCCGCCGGCCATCCAGATCGTGAAGCACTTGGGATGGTGGTCGCGGCCGTAATTGTCGCGGGTCAGCTTGCCCTGGCAGTAGATCGTCCGGCCGAACTCGCCGCCCCAGATGACCAGCGTGTCGTCGAGCAGCCCGCGCTGCTTCAGGTCGGTGACCAGCGCATGGCAGGCCTGATCGACGTCGCGGCACTGGTTGGGCAGGTCGCCGGGGAGGTTGCCGTGCTGGTCCCAGCCGCGGTGGAAGATCTGGACGAACCGGACGTCGCGCTCGGCCAGGCGGCGGGCCAGCAGGCAGCATCGGGCGAACGTGCCCGGCTTGTGCACGTCGGGCCCGTACATGTCCAGCACGTGCTTCGGCTCGTTGGAGATATCGGTCAGCTCGGGCACCGAGGTCTGCATGCGGAAGGCCATCTCGTACTGGGCGATCCGGGTCTGGGTCTCCGGGTCGGCGAACTGGCGGAACTCCTCCTGGTTGATCCGGCTGATCGCGTCGAGCGACCGGCGTCGCGTCGCGGCGTCGACCCCCGCGGGGTTCGACAGGTACAGCACCGGGTCGCCGCCGGAGCGCAACGCCACCCCCTGGTGCTTGCTCGGCAAAAAGCCCGAGCCCCAGAGCCGGTTGTAGATCGCCTGCGCCTCCTTGCGACCGGTCCAGCCGCCGTCATGACCACGAACGCCGGCAGGTCCTGGTTCATCGTGCCCAGCCCGTAGCTCAGCCACGAGCCCAGGCTGGGCCGGCCCGGAAGCTGGTTGCCCGTGCAGATATAAGTGACCGCCGGGTCGTGGTTGATCGCCTCGGTCCAGACCGACCGGATCAGCGCGAACTCGTCGACGATCTTGGACGTCCAGGGCAAGAGCTCGCTGATCCAGGCCCCCGACTTGCCGTGCTGGGCGAACTTGAACTTCGACGGCGCGACCGGGAACCGGGACTGGCCGCTGGTCATCGTGGTCAGCCGCTGGCCCTTGCGGATCGAGTCCGGCAGGTCCTTGTCGAACATCGCGTTCATCTCCGGCTTGTAGTCGAACAGGTCCATCTGCGACGGGCCGCCATTCATGAACAGGTAGATGGCCCGCTTGGCCTTGGGGCGAAATGGGGCAGGCCGGGCAGTCCGCCCAGCGCCCGCCGGGGACAGGCCACCCGTCGGCGATGGGTCCGCGCCGCGCGCGCCGGCCAACAGGCTGGCCAGCGCGGCGCTGCCCAGGCTGATGCCCGCCCGGCCGAAGAAGTGCCGGCGAGTCATCACGTCGATCTGCTCGCGAATCGGGTCCATGGCGGTCACTCCTTCATGCAGTGGGCAGTAGTCGGTCGTCAGTCGGCAGTGAAGACAGGAACACGCGAAGTGTAACCCGCGCGTCGGCCCGCGATCAAAGCTTGGTGACCTGCATGACTGCACGGTTAGTGCCTGTGCGGACCCGATATCCCGGCGGTGGTCACGGACCCTTCGGGTCGAACCTGTCGGACCTTCAGGCCCATATCCCTTGGTGATCACTTCGTCGAGGTTCAGCACAACGTTGCCGATCATGGTCCAGGCGGCCAGCTCGCTCGGCTCGAGGCGGGCGTCGGGCTTGGTCTCGCCGATCGCGATCAAGTGCCTGGCGTCGTCGGGCTTGCTGGCGTAATCGGCTCGGAAATCCTTGAGGGCCGCTGGAGCTCGGCCAGCTCGCGAGCATCGGGGCTCGTCCGGCGGCCAGGCGGAACAGGTAAGTCAATCGAGCCTCGGTCGAGGCGTCGTCGCCGGCCTCGCGCAGCGCTCGCTCGGCCAGTGCCCGCGAGGCTTCGACGAGCTGCGGCTCGTTCATCAGCAACAGCGCCTGGAGCGGGGTATTGGTCCGCTCGCGGCGCACGGTGCACGACTCGCGCGAGGGGCGTCGAAGGTGGTCATCTGCGGCGGCGCCGAGGTCCGCTTCCAGAAGGTGTACAGGCTGCGGCGATGGACTTTCTCGACGCCGGCATCGGCCTTGAAGTGGACCGTATTGCTCCCGGAGTAACCGACGGCCTCCCAGAGCCCGGCGGCTGCGGCGGCTTGACGCTCGGCCCGCCGAGTGCTCGACCAGCAGGCCGCTGGCGAACAGCGCCTGGTCGCGGAGCATCTCGGCGTCGAGCCGATATCGCGGACCGCGCGCAGCAGCCGGTTGGCGGGGTCCTTCGCCAGCTTCTCGGGCGTGACCCGCGACGATTGCCGATACGCGGCCGACATCACCAGCCGCTTCATGAACCGCTTGACGTCCCAGCCGTCCTCGCGGAACGTGACCGCCAGCCAGTCGAGCAGCTCGGGATGGCTGGGCGACTCGCCCTGCACGCCGAAGTCCTCGGCCGTTTTGACGATCCCCGTCCCGAAGAACTGCTGCCAGAAGCGGTTGACCGCCACGCGCGCGGTCAGGGGATGTCGGCGCGACCAGCCACGGGCCAGGCCCAGGCGGTTACGGGCGCCCGGCGGCAACGGCGGCAGGAAGGCCGGCACGCCCCGGCCCACTTTCTCACCCCGCTCGTCGTACTCGCCCCGCTTGAGCAAGAACGCCGGCTTGGGCTCGCCGGCATCTCGCGGAAGACCATCGTCGGGGGAACTCCTGCTCGATCGCCTTCCGCTTCTGCTCGGCCTCCGTCAGCTTCGATAGCACGGGCGGAGACCTCCTTCGTCTTGCTGTAGACGTTCTCGACGAAGTATCGCGAACTCCTTGACCTGGGCCTCGGTCCATTGCGATCGATCGCGCCAGGAAGATCGCCCGGAGGTTCTCCGGCACCCGCGGCTTCGACGCCGCTCTGGGCCCGGCCCAGGCCATCAGCGAGTCGTAGAGCTGACCATCCTGCGGGGATCAGGGTCGTGATGCCGGCATTGTCCCAGTAGACGGTGCCCCCGTGCTGCGTGAACGCCCAGCCGTCAATCATCGTCCCCGGCGCCAATCTCAGGCTGGCCACCGGCACCTCCAGCCGCACCCACTGGCCCGACGCCGGCAGGCTGCCTATCCGCAGCCGCTCGGGCGTGCCTCCGCCCCAGGCGATGGCGTTCTCCCCCCAGTAGGCGCGGTGCGACCAGCCCGCCTGGTGTGCCACTGGAGCATCACTTCCTTGGGCGATTCTTCATCGAGGTACACATGGGCGAACAGCGTGTCCCCCTCCCCGGTCTTGAGCTTGTCTCCGGCGGTCTGGAAGAAGCGCTGATCGAGCCCTCGGCGGTGCCCGGATGGAGAACCGGCCGCTGTGAACGGGCTGCCCCGGCTTGCCGACGAACTCCCAGGGGCTATGGCCGTCGCGGCCTGGCTAACCGGCGGCAGGGCGTCGTCGATCCAGACGAAGTCGGGCCGCACGGATTTCCAGCAGCCGCGGAGTCGGTCCTGGGGTCATAGGCGGCAGCCGCTCGGTCGGCTTCGGCGGCGATTTCCTTGCGGAGCGATGCGATCTCGCCGTCCAGGGCCGCGAGCGTCTTGCGCTGCGCGGAGGTCGGCACCGGGACCACCGGCGGCGACTGGCCGAATTGCCGTCCAGGCCGGGCCGTCGATGGTGTTGAAGAACGCGAAGAGCGGTAATAATCCTTCGCCCGGATCGGGTCGAACTTGTGGTCGTGGCAGCGGGCGCAGCCCGACGACAGGCCCATGAAGACGGTGCCATTGGTATCGACGCGGTCGACGACGTTGCGGACGTATACTTCTTCCTGGATCGAGCCGCCCTCGTTGGTCGAGACGTGGACCGGTTGAATCCGGTGGCGACGATCTGGTCGAGGGTCGGGTCCGGAAGCAGGTCGCCGGCAAGTTGCTCGGTGACGAACCGGTCGTAGGGCATGTTGCGATTGAAGGCCCGGATGACCCAGTCGCGATAGGGCCACATCTCGCGGTAGTTGTCCAGGTGGAGTCCGTGGGTGTCGCCGTATCGGGCGGCGTCGAGCCAGAACCTCGCCAGGTGCTCGCCGTATCGGGGCGAGGCCAGCAGCCGATCGACGACCGTCTCGTAGGCCGTCCGGGACCGGTCTTTGAGGAACGCGTCGACTTCCTGCGAGGGTCGGCGGCAGGCCGGTCAGGTCGAGGGTGACGCGGCGGATCAGTACGGTCTTGCTCGGCCTCCGGCTCGGGCGCGAGTCCCTCGGCTTCGAGCCGCGCGAGGACGAACCGGTCGATCGCGTTGATCGGCCATCGGGCGTTCTTGACGGCCAGCAAGTAGGCCGTTTGGGCGGCTTGAAGGCCCAGTGCTCGGTCCAGGACGCTTCCTGCTCGACCCATCGACGGATCATCGCGACTTGATCGGCCGACAACGGCTTGCCGTTCTTCCTCGGCGGCATGTGCAGCTCAGGGTCGTCGCTCTCGATCCGGAACACCAGGTCGCTTTCATCGGGCTTACCCGGAACAACCGCCCGGTCACCTCCCTTGCTCTCGGCAAACGTCCCTTCCTTGGTGTCGAGCCGCAGCCCGGCCTTGCGCCTTCTTATCCGGCCCATGGCAGGCGAAGCAGATGTCCAAGAGGATCGGCCGGACATCCCGCCAAAGTCACCGGGCACGACCTGGCCGTGGTCTCGTCGGGCGATCCTTTCGCAACCCATGTCCCGTCAGGCCCCCGCACCGCCCAGGAGAGGATCACCATCGCGATTCGCAGACAAGCACGAGATGCCATATCGCCTTACCCCCTTCACGTCACTCGTAACTCGCCGACGCCCTTGCGGCTGGGGCATCGCTCGTCCCGGCCGACATGCGACGCCGAGCTTGGTCCCTCGTCCGAGACCGGAGACTCATGAAAATTTGGTAGGAATTGCTGAAACGAGCCAACGGTCGGTACCTTCGGGCTCGCTGGAATGCTGTGAGGCTGTCGTGGTCTGGCGAAGATCGGGCCATCGACCCGATCCTCGTAGGTGGCGGCTAGCGCGACCCCCTTGGTGCCCAATGCATGCAGGTCTCTGGCCTTCAATCCACTATACGAGCCTCGGACCCACTTTAAAAGCCTGTTTAACATTTTCAAGGCTCTCGAATTACCCAGTCCGCGTCATTTAAGTCGTGGCGGCTTGGGAATTCTGAGCAATCCGGTGCCAGCCGAGTCCATGCCAACCTTGGAAAGGAGGGCCCAGCCACCCCCGGGACTCAACTCAATGACCGAAAAACCCGTGCCGCCGCGGTGAGCGTCCTGATCGGCTTCCACACGCCGCCCATTAGCTCGTCCACCACGTAACCCTTGAGCGCGGTCACACCGTGTCCCAATCGAGGTTGATCTGCGTCGTGGAAACCGCCTTCGCCGTCAGCGTAGGGGCGGCGGTAACGTCTCGACCGTTTGGGACTCGCGAAAACTCGAGCCAGCAACGTTCGTCGCGGCAACCTTGAATGAATAATCTGTGCCGCTGGAGAGCCCCAGACCGGGTCGTTAAGCTGTTCTCGCCCAGATCTGCGATCTGCTTCCATGAGCCCGAAATCAATTCATCCACTACGTAACCGGTGCACTGCCGACCGCGCTCCAGGACAGGTTGATCTGCTTCGCCGAGACCGCCTTGGCCGTGAAGGTCGGAGTCGCCCGGAAGCGGCGTAATGAGCGATCGTTACGCGGAATTGAGTTCGATCTGTCCCAGATTGGTATTGCGAGTAAACGAGGGCGCTGCGTTCTCGACGATACCTCCGGTAAAGGTCGTGCCGACGGCAACCGGGGGCGGAGAAACCAAGGGCACGATGGACGTGCCGTGTCGGTGTCGGCCGCCGTAATAAAACTCGCCAGCCAACCGCCGCGTAACCCGCCTGCGTCGGCGGAATACCACGCATAGTTGAATTCGGCCTGGTTGAAGGCATTGGCGGCTGTTGTCGTGGTCACCGCTGCGACTTTGAACCCGATGGCAGACTGATAAGTCGCCAGTTGGTCGGCTTTCGCCTGCCAATCCGCGGCAGAAACATGACCGCCAGCTCGACCTGATAGCTTTCGTAAAGGTAGAAATCGTTGGCGTTCAGGGCAGTTTCCGTTCCCGAGGGGTTGTTCGCTCGCTGAAGTTGCCGAACGCGTCTGGCCGGGTTCAAGGCATTCGCCATGACATCGAGTCCCTGGCTGTGGGCATATTCGACAATGGTGTTCTGTCGAGCTCGCGGGTCGTGCCGTAATCGTAGCCGAAATCGTCAAGGAAGATTCCTGTGACTGCCCATAGCCTTCCAGTCAAAGATGTCCGTCTCCATCTGGGAAATCGAAGAGTTCTGCGTCCCGTGACACGCCCAGATCGACGTAGCCAAAGACCTCGGTATGGCCATCGCTGGATTGGCGAGGATTTGACTTGGTGTCGGCGTGGTCGGGGTGCGTTGAAAGCGACGAGCATCTCTCCCAGAACGACGTCGGAATACGCGCCGGCGCGCTTGCGGCCTTGTTCAGGTTGTTTTAGCGCCGTTGATCAGGGAAGGATAGCCATAGTAGATCAGCAGACTCTGGGGCGCCAGGCTCGCGGTCATGAGTTGCCGCCCCTGGAGGACTCAACGCTCGGCCGAGCCTGCCGCTTGTGGGCGTGGTACCTGTGCCCCCCACGTCCTTCGGAGACTTGGTGAACGACGAGAGCAACGACGACAGAAGACCGTTCATGATGAGACTCCTGAGCGAATGTTGTCTGCTGATTGCTGGACGAGCGACTTTCGCCCATCCCGAAGAGACTACGGTGGCAGCGGCCGCAGGTCTGTCAGAAAAGTTGGGAGAAAACTGAGTCGCTCCCGCGCGGTAGAGAAGAAAAGAGGCCGGCGGGCTTCTCGGAGAAGTCCGCGGCCTCGTCAGAGCCGTCGCATCGAGCGAAAGTCCCAGCAGGATCGATGACCGGCTCGATCCAGCCTAGAGTGGCATGGTAATGGTCCGGTAAGCCCCGAGGGGGCCCGTGCCGGCCGAGTTGATAGCGGCGACATCGAAGCTGTAAGTCTTGCCTGGGGTCACCAAGATGTCGATGTAGGTGTTGCTCGTGGTCGCGAACCCTTGCCAGGCCGTGCCGTTATAGTAATAGATCTCGTAGCTGGTGTCGCGCCGGACACGGCAGTCCAGGTGGGGCTGCGCTTCATCCGCCGAGATCGCCGAGACCGCTATGTTGGTCGGGGCAGCAGGCCGTGCGACGAGCCCGGACGGGCGCTGATCGGGTTGCAGAAGGTGTAGCCCGACACGTTGTAAGCACCGACCTCGAACTGGTAGGTGACGCCGGGGCTGACCGTGACCGCGAGGCTGGTCTGGCCGGGAGCGAGCGTTTTGAGCCATGTCCAGGCGCTTTTGTAGTGCACTTGTAGTAGACCCAGTAACCCTCGACGCCTCCCACGGCACTCCAGGAGAGGTCGATCTGCGAAGTCGAGACCGCCTTGGCGATGAAGTTCGTCGGAGCAGTTGGCCAGGTCAGTGCACTTTGCGGGCTCAAGAAATGCCCCAGTGCCGGCCGCGGTGACTGTGGCGACTCTGAAGGTGTTGGTCAACGCGGCGCCCAAGTGCTGGACCGCATCAGTCAAGGTGTTGCCGCTGACCGTCGCGATCGTGACCCAACTGCCAGATTTCTCTTGCTGGACCACGTACTCTGTAGCATTTTCCACCGAACTCCAGTGAAGGTTGATTTGCGACGACGATACCGCCGTGGCATTGAGATTGTCCGGAGGGGGGGCGAGCGTCGTGGCCGTCAGCGTGCTGCCGTAGAGCAGATCCGGGGCGTAAAACATCGGCAAGTCACCGACCTTGAACTGGTAGCTCGTGTTCGGTTGCAGGCCCGTTACCGAGAAGGTGTTCGACGTGACGTTGGTGTAGCCGATTTCCATCCACTTGCCGGAGATCAGCTCCGCAGACGTAATTGCCCGATTCGCCTCCGCCGCCGGACCAGGAGAGATTGATCTGGGTTCCCGAGATGGCCTCGGCCTTGAGGTCATAAGCTGCGTCGGTGCTGCCGCCAGGGTAGGCGGCCGGGGCGGACTTCGGGGGGTTGTAGACCTGGGTAATCGGGCCGGACCCCACCGGCTCGAGCCCGGACATCAGTTGCCGCCCCTCTAGCGATTCAACGCCCAGGCGAGCCCGCCGGACACGACGCGGTGAGCTGACGGAACTCGGGGAAGTCGTGCGGCCCATTCGCAAGGACGACAGAAAGCGATTCATGATAGGCTCCTCAAGGTTTGGTTTGTTGGTCTGGCTTCGCGAGAGGATGAAGCGTTTGCTCTATCCGCATCAGACGGCGGCAATGGCCGTCGTTGTTCTGTCAGCAAAGTTTGAGACCGAGAAAAAAATCGTCCCGCTCGAGCAAACTGTGCCCGGTTCGGTTTCGGGGCTAGCCGCCGAACTCCTTCACAGGCCGGCGTCGAGGAGACGAGCGAGGAGAGCGCACGCCCGGTCCACCCCCAAAGAAATCCTCGTAAGATGGAAAGTGGCTCTGGGCCATGACCACGGGCCCGCGGCCCCCGTCGTTCGATTCCGTAGAGACGGGAGGACGCGTGCTCGGCTCGGAAGGCCGATGACGACCTTCCCAGCGGGGCCGAGACCCCGCCGTGGGCAGCAAATCATGAACCGGCGACGGTTCGCTCCTTCGACCCTGGTGCGACGGACGTCGCGGCGGATCTTTAGAAGCTGGCGAGCATCCGAATAGTGAACTTCTGACAACCACCAGATGGCCGACTTGCAAAATTCCGATATGTAAAGGGTGAATATCCCCATCGTATCGACGAAATCCGAGACGTCGTTTAAGGACTTACGTCAAATTGCCGGTGCAAAGCCTCGTTTAGAAACGAGATTTACCACACCCAATCGAGCACTCGGTGATGATCGACCGCAAGATTGAAGACATCCGGTCGCATTTCGCTGCGTTGTCGGGCGAACATCATCCGGTATGCGACTGCGGAACTACTACTTGATGACGGCACCTGGGATAGCTGGACTGATCTCCCAATCCGGCTGTACACAACGCAAGCAAGTTCATATCAATATCGTGGTCCAATTTCGATCATCTCTGGATAGCAGACGATTTGTCTCTGCCGTTTTCGATCGAAGGATCGACAATCAGGTGGGTTAATAACCGCATCGAGAAGATCAATGCTGCCATCGGCAGCCCGGTAAGATCTGTCTTGCTTGGACGAGGGGAAATGTCGATCGAAGGAAGAGATGTCGAAATCTGGACAAGGATTCTAATACAGGTTGATAAAGGATGGTTAGAAATATTCAATGCATTGGATGAGAACGGATACGACTTCCACGCCGAGAAGCCAGCCGGCAGTTTCATAAGGTGCGTCTGATCGAGTCCGAACGTGACCTTGCGCGGAAAGCTTGAACTCGAGTTCGCCCGGACATCCGGGCCCGAGACGATGTCGAGACCTGGAACTGCTGATCCAGGTTCGGAAGGGGTGCGTCCGATGTCCAGAGACACAAGAGCAAGCCGTGACTTGCACGCGCTCAACGACGACGACGCGGTGCTTTGTAATCCACGCGACAAGGAAGCCGCCCATCGGGCTGAAATGGAAGGCATCGCAACGGAGGACCGCGATGCGGTGACATGCCCGAAGTGCTTATCTCTTCTGTACAGGCGTGACAAGGCCCGAACCAAGGGATCGGATTTCCCTAGACGCAGACCGAGCGTAAACGGTGATCGATAGTCGACCGGACAGGTGGGCTCGGAACGGTGAGGAGGCTAGACGTGGCGACGGAGGGCGAACCCGACAGTGGGAAGCCAGGAGCGTGGTCGATGCAAAACCCGGAGATGCGTTCGGGGCATGGAAGAGGCAGGATCGGAAACGGCCCGCTCAAGCTCGTTGGGCTAGCCGTTGGAACCCTTATTGCCTTGATGATCGTGGCGTTCTGGCCGGCGCGGCAACCAAGGCGGCTCGATCCCATTCCGCCGGACACGTTCTTCCCTCTCGGCCAGCCGTGGCCGGGACCACTTCGCCTGTTCCTGGAGTCCGCCGGCGCAAGGTGCCGCGCTCGGGGTCGGGCACGGAGGAGATCAGCGAATGCGAACCGCTCCCGGGATTTCCCCGTGCCGAAAGCCGGTGAAGAGGTCAGCCTGGTCAATGAGTTGAAGGTCGTCAGCATCATCCGAGACGAAGAGGATCTCCATCTTCCGAACCCGACGCGGGTGAAGGTGTCACCCGGAAAACCGAAACGCTGGGCGCGCCATGGAAGGGCTTTACGAGGTCGAAGTCCTGGACGGCGAATATCGCAGTAAGACCGGGCTGGCGCATCCGGGAGCGATGGAGAGAGGCAAGACGACGTCGGAAGTTCCTCGCTCGGGCGGGATCTAGAAGGATGGACTTACCTCCACCTTCAGGCATAGGGTGAATCATAGTTGAGACTTGCCACCCAGCCCGTCGGGCGAAGGGGAGCAAAAAGTGATTCAGTAATCATCCTTGCCAGAAGACACCGGCCATGCGACTGCTCCGGATGACGACGCGGCGGTGGATGGCGGTGGTCGCCGCCCTGGCCTTGGTCCTCGGTGCCATGGTCGGCATATGGCGGCGGGCTCGATGGTTCGAGCGCTCGCGACCCCATGCCCAGGATGCCTTCACCTACGCTGACGCAGCCTGGGGTTGCCTGAGGGTCCATCTGAGAGAGAGTGGTGACGGGATCCCGCGAGCCGGAGCATGTGCCGATCGATACTGGGAACTGTATGACTACCATGGTCGGCTGGAGGAGAAGTACGCGATGGCTGCGAGCCGTCCCTGGCTCCCCGTCGAGCCCGATCCGCCGAGCCGAAATGAGTTCCGTTGGGCGGAAGCGGTGATCTATAACTGGCGCTGACGATAGAGCGCGAGATGAGTCGGCGACTTGGAACGGCTGAATCCGAGACGAGATTTGCTACAACAGACGACTCTCCGTCAAGCATCCATGGTTCACAAGAGCAAGAAGGCGATGCGGCTTCCCCGAGTCACGATACGACGGTTATTGCTGCTGGTCGCGGCCACGGCCGTAGTCCTGGGCATCCTGGTGGCTTTGCAACGCCGAAGCGAGCGTTTCCGGCAGCGAGCCGCCGAATACGCCTCGGCCATCCATACCGTGTATTTCGCTGACGTGAACGGGGAGGATGGAATGGTCTTGACGGCGTCAGGAGCCGATTATCATGCCGACCTCTCTATGAAATACGAGGCCGCTGCCAATCGACCGTGCCTTCACTCGAACCGGAACCGCCGCCGCCCGACTACATCCAGGCCTTCTGGTTCACACATGCAGCGGTCAAGAAGGCTTATCCCGGTCTCGGACTCGGAGACTACAACGTTATGGTCACTGTGGACGATTCAGAGGACCAAGCCGTCTGGGCCATCCGATACCGCAGGCCGATAACCGCTCCGGCTTGACCGTGTTCTTAAGAGACCCGATCCAAATCAAGGTTCACAGCGAGGGACCGTCCACCGGCCCATCCAATCCAGGAATAAGTGGAAGGGGTGAAAGACGGAAGATCTTCATTTTGATGCGGCGGCCTTGGTCGAACAGCGGCTTGCAGGTCGCCGCGTCCCACACCTTTTCCGTGTTCCCGTGCCGACCGTGGCGAAGCGAGTGCCATCAGGACTGAACGCCAGACCCATGACCTCCTGACCGTCCGGCTTGTAGGAGAGGATTTCCTTTTCGGTCCTCGTGTGCCAGATCTTCAATGTCCCGTAGCTGGTCGTGGCAATACGGGAGCCGTCAGGGCTGAATCAGGCTTTCGACGTATGTCGCGGCGCAAGACTGCGTAGAATGTCTGAAGTCCAAGCCAGTTCGCAGATCCGTCTCAAATCCGGCCGACACCTCGGGGAGTTACAACGATGGCCAGAGCGAATGGGACTCTGCAAGGATTGCAAGTGGTGGCAAATCGAGCACGATGCGGCCATCGAGAATCTGACGTTGGGGCTCTGCATCGACGAGAAGCTTCAGCCGTTTCTCCTGCGGGTCTCCGGGAACAGCGGCTGTAACCGCTTCATGCCCGGCGAACCGGCCCGGGCCGCAGGTTCGGGGAAGCACCTCCCCCGCCAAGCCCACTCGCTAAAGCTTCACGATTGCGTTGAGTCAACGCAGGTCGTGCCTTGGGTCCCTGGGTCCCTGCCGCTTGGTCTGGCAGGTGAACTCGTTCGTAGGCTAGACTCGCCCACAAACCCAGCCCGCCCTCCCTGGCGGCCGGCCGCCAGGGGATGGGAGACCCAGTCGCAGTCGGGCCGCACGGCCCGGAGGCCGAGCCCTGCCCGCTCGATCTTCCGACGATAACATTCGCAGGTCGCCAGCACCGCCTCGTGGCTCCGCGTCTTGAGAGCCAGGCCGATGGCAAGATACGGGTGCAGGTCGCCGAGCGACCCGAGCATCGCGAAGACCATTCGCTTGTTCTCAAGGCCCGTGCCCGTGATCGCTGCGGATGGCTGGGCTGGAGGAGCCATTCTCGACTCCCCGGAAATTGGAAGCGGTCGAGAAAGCTCTGCAAGGGCAAGGCGAAGACCCGGGACGACAGGCCGGCAAAGATCGTGATCCGCAACAGGTGGGAAGGAACCGGCCAGTCGATTCTGCCATCTCACGACCAAGTTTTGCGACGGGTCTCTCGGCGCGGATCTTTGGGTGGCCATCGCCGGGTCGGAAACCATCGGGCGACCGTGAGAAAGCGGTCACGCCTGGTTGATTGACGAGAGTCGATACACGAGTTCTGGAGGCCCAAGCCATGCGACTTCCCCGCTTCCGGCTGCGGACTGTGATGATCGGCATCGCCTTCCTGGCCCTGATCCTGACGGTGATCGTGCAGGGCGTGCTCCTGCAAAGGGCGGCGATCAGGGAGCAACTGCTCCGGGCTAGGCGGAGATGCAACGGGCCGAGGCGGAGATGCAACGGGCTCAGGCCGAGGCGGCGCTGCAACAGGCTCAGGTCAGATTTCAGCAGGCTCGGGCCACCCTCAATCAAATGTCGAAGCCGGTCCAAAAGTGATGAGGGCGCGAATTGGCTGCACGCCGACGGAAGCGTGCCTCGGCAGGTCGGTCCGCCGTGTCCTTGCGTAAGGCAACCTGGAGATATCACATGTCGGAAAGCTGCATGGTTTTCTTCCGATCGGGAACTTGCGACCTCGCCGCCGCCATCCGGTCCCTTGCCGGGTACCGGTTGACCGTCACTCGAAATGGCGACGAGCTCTCCGTTGGCCGGACTGGTAGCCCTCAGTTTCGCGTCCGGCTCGTGGCCGGCGATTGGGTGCGGGCTGAAGCCGCCGAGATCGGCGAGGACACTCCGCATGAAACCAGCATCCGGGAGTGTAACGCCCGATTTGAGATCGATATCGATGACCTGGACGCAGCGCTGGATGAGATCAACACGCTCATGGAGGTCCAGGGTGCGCTCCAGGATGCCTCTCAAGGATTCCTTTTCGTACCTTGGAACGGCAACCTGGCCGAGCCATGGTCGGGTTAGGCCAGCGAGAAGTGGTTTTCGTCCTCGACCGTCCTTCGCTCCCGGCCGAAAGCCGCCGAGCCTATCCGATTCGGAGGCCGCTACCGATCGAGGCCCAGGTCAACGAGCGTCGCACGGACGCGATCCAGGTCCCAGATCACCAGCTCGCCGTCGGATGTCCCGGCGGCCAGCCGGTTCTGTCCGGGGATCCAGGCCAGGCTCCAGATGCTGTTGCGGCTCTCGGGCAGGTGGAAGCCGGCCGGGCATGCGCCAGATCCCAGATCGTGATGGCCCGGTTCGCCTCCGCCAGCCAGTCGCCGCCGGCGCCGAGCGCGATCGTGGAGTTGGAAGCCCTCGCCGGATCGCCGCCGAAGGTCGTGGTTTTCTGTCCCGTGGCCGTGTCCCAGACCTCGATCTCGTATCGCCGATTGATGCTCACCAGTCGATGTCCATCCGGGCCGAACGCCAGATGGCGGGCACCGCCCGGATAAGCATAAGGGACGGAGAAGATCGACCGTATTTCCGGGACATCGAAGACTTCGAGCCGCCCCTTGGTCGAGGAAGCGAGCCGATGCCCGTCGGGGCTGAGGCAGCCGCCAAAGATATTCGGGACGATGCGGGATAATTCCAGCGTCGGTGCGGCTCGGATCTCCGCGAGCCTCGCCGCTGTCCCGGACTCGCCAGATCGCGGCCTGGGGCGATCCCTTGCGCCAGAATGGCGGCCGTCCGGCGGTGAACTCGATCGACCAGAGCGGTCGGCCCAGGCCCGGATCGGGAAGGGATTCGGACCGTCCCGGTCGCGATGTCCCAGATCCGAAGATCGCCATTGAACTCGGCCGTGACCAGTCGTGCGTCGTCAGGGCCGAACGCCACGGCCTGCACCGGGCCGCGGAAATCGGACAGGGTCTTCAGCAATCTCCCCGACGCGGCATCCCAGATCCGGACCGTCCGGTCCTTGCCCGCCGAAGCCAGCAGGGTCCCCTCTCGGTTGACAGCGATGCCAGGGATGCCGCCGAGGTGGCCCGGCAGCGTGAGTTTCTCGTCCGTCATCCAGGGGGTCCAGAGTCGCACCGCGTCCCATTCGAGGCGATCGAGATAACGGCCGTCCGGGCTGAACGTCAACGCCCCGTTCGGCGTGCGGGCAATCCAGCACGGCGACCTCCCGGTTGACGGCGACGTCCCAGAGCCGCAGGGCCCCGAGCTTCTCGGCCGGGATCGCCAGGACCTGGTCGTCCGGGCTGAACGCGACCCCGGTCGGGATGTCGCCCCGCAAGAAGAGCCGGCGCTGGAACTCGCCCGCATCGAACAGGGCCACTCCCTCCGAGCAGGCGCAGGCGATCCAGCGTCCCCCGGGCTGAAGGCGATCCCGAGGACCAGCTCCAGCTCGGGTGCGATGGTGCGCTCGACCTTCCGCGTGGCGAGGTCCCAGATCAGGGCCCCATGCCCGTCCGGTCCGCGATAGCCGGCGGCCAGTCGCTTGCCGTCGGGGCTCACGGCGCAGGCAGGTGAGCTGCTCGCGACCCGGCACGGAGAGCCGTCCGGCCGGGGTTCCCGTTCGCGAGGTCCCAGAGGGAGATCGACGTTGTCAGGGCCGAGCAGACGGCCAGGGTCTTTCCGTCCGGGGTCACCGCGACCGAGACCGGTCGGCCGACGCGGTAGCCCGGGAGAGCGGCCGATCCGCCGCGATCGTCCGGGTCCGACTCCAGTTATCGCCCTCGTTCGACGTCCCAGATCGCGACGGTCCCGTTCGAATCGGCGGCGATCAGCCTGCGGCCTCCGGGCACGAAGGCGACGTCGGAGACCCCCGCATCGAGTCCCCGGAGCCGTGCGCATCTCGGCACCGCGCGGCAGGGCCCGGACCGACACCGTCCCGTCGCTCAGGCCCAGCGCCACGCTCGACGGAGTCCGGGCGGGCGGCGATCGCCGAGACGACGACGCCCTTCGGGAGGTCTGCCCAGAGGAGCGGCTCCGAGCCCGCGAAATCGCCCATGCAGGCCACGGCCTCGCGGCGAAGCTCCTCGACATCCCGCGTCCGCGCGTCGGAACCGAGGGCCTGCTTGATGAGGTCCCGGACCTGAAGGCGGTAGCCCGTCTTGCGCCAGCCGCAGGGCAGCGGCCTCGCGCACGAGCGCACGGTACAGGCTATCGACCGCGTTCTGACGCTCCCGCTGGGTCGCGAGCCGGGCTTCGCTCTCGTCCCTGGCCAGCCGGTCGGCGCGATCGCGGGCGACGATCGCCGCGTCGGCTCGTTCCTCGGCGCGGGCCCAGAGCCAGGCGACCAGCACGAAGCTCACCGTGCTGATGAGCAGGATCAGGGCGCTGCAGGGCCGCCACCGCGGGCCGACGTTTGGCCCATCTCCAGCCCCGTTCCCAGCCGGGGACCGGCCGGGCGCTGATCGACGCGCCGTCCAGCCAGCGGTGCAGGTCGTCGGCCAGCTCCCTGGCCGTGGCATACCGCCGCGACGGGTCTTTCTGCAGGCACTTCAGACAGATCGTCTCCAGGTCGCGCGACAGCCCGGGTTGCAGCTTGCTCGGCGGGACGGCCTCGGCATTCTTGACTTGCTCGAGGGTTTCGAGCACGGTGGCCGCTCGGAACGGCGGCCGGCCCGTCAGCAATTCATAGAGGATCGCTCCCAGGGCGTAGACGTCGGCCGCGGGCCCGACGTCCCGGTTGTGTCCCTTGGCCTGTTCGGGGGCCATGTAGCCGGGGCGAGCCCATGATCGAGTCGGTCCGCGTCAGGCCGCTTTCCATGGCCTGCGACTTGGCCAGGCCGAAATCGGCGACCTTGGGCGTGCCGTCGGCCGCCAGCAGGACGTTGCCGGGCTTCAGGTCGCGGTGGACGATGCCCAGCCGGTGCGCCTCGGCGACCCCGCGCGCCAGCGCTTCGATCAGCTCGGCGGCCCGTCGCGCGGGCCAGGGCGTGCCGTCGAGCTGCCGGTCCAGGCTGCCGCCCTCGAGGTACTCCAGCTCGAAGAACGGCAGGCCGCCGGCCTCGCCGATGTGGTGGATCTGCACGACGTTGGGATGTTGCAAGCGGGCGACGGCCTCGGCCTCGGCCAGGAAGCGGACGATCGGCATGGGCGTCGGCATGGGCACCGGCCAGGATCATCTTGAGGACGCACGGGCGATTGAGCAGGACCTGCCGGGCGCGGTAGACGACCCCCACGCCGCCGCGGCCCAGCTCGCCCAGGATCTCGTAGCCGTCGATGACCGGAATGGGCCGCTCGCGAGGAGCCGTCGGTCCATGTTCGGCCGTCGTCTCGCCGGAGAGCGGGGCTACCAAGGTGCGCTGGGGTTCGGCTCCGAGGTCGCCGGTGGTCGCGTCCGCCGTGGACGGGGGATTCCGCCTGGATGATGAAGTCGTCAAAATCGGACGGGTCGGGCGCCGCCTCGCCGCAGGCACCGGCACACAACGAGTCCTCGCCATCGGCCGGACTGGTCGGGAGTAGCTGTTCATCGAAGGAGTCCGGTGCGGCCATGGTCGGATCTCGGATCGGCGTGCGACAGGTCTCCAACCGGCCCTGACGGCTCCGTCGCTGCTGCACCGATTGCGGCGATGTGGAGCAGGCCAACCGGATCCGAGCGCACGGCGAACGCGCCGCTACGGCCTGGTTCATGAGCGGTGATTATCGCCGATTTCCGAGATTGTATCAAAAGAGATTGGGATTTCGTACGCGGATCGTCCCCGCGATGACATGATCGATCCGATCGTGTGGACTCTCGAAGATGACCAAGGAATGGGCCGGGAGGATCCCGTTCGACGGCAAACGAATGAATTCCGTTCTACGGCGGTTCGCTCGAGTCAATCGGCAAGCAATCCCACGGCCTGTGCCTGATGCCCGGTTCGGGCTGGGCGTCGGCACCGGATCCGCTTCCGGCTTCGCTCCGCCGATTGCGAGTCGCCACACCTCGTGTATTTCGGTTACGATAGAAGAAGTCACAGGGAGCGTTTGTCATGGCAGAAGCCAGCAGTCGAACCCATCGGTTGGGAAAGGGCGCTCATGGCGGCGGAAAAGGTCAAGGAGCGGCTGCGCAGGGCGACCCGCGCGCTCGACGCGGCCGGCGTCCCTTACGCGGTGGTCGGTGGCAACGCCGTCGCCGAGTGGGTCGCCCGGGTTGACGAGGACGCCGTCCGCAATACGCGCGATGTCGATATCCTGATCCGACGTCCTGACTTTCCCGCGGCAAGAGCCTGTCTTGAAGCGGTCGGGTTTATTTATTACGAACTCCTCGACATCGATACCTTCATCGACGGGCCGCAAGGCAAACCGAGCGGCGGAATCCATCTCCTCTACGCCGGTGAGAAAGTTCGGCGGGACGACGACTACAATTTACCCGAAATCGACGAATCGGAACGAGCCATCGAATTTCAGGTCGTCAACCTCGAAGCACTTTTGCTGATGAAGTTGACCTCCTATCGGCTACAAAGACAGAGTTCACATCCTCGACTTGATCGGCGTCGGCCTTATTGACGCGACCTGGCCCGCCCGCTTCCCGCCACCGCTCGGTGATCGCTTGCAGCAATTGCTCGATGACCCGAACGGGTGATGGGTCGCGACTTCGGTGGAGATTGGAGCTTGCTCGCCTCCACCTCCTTTCGCCACTTGGCGGAATCTCGCATGTAAATATGTTGGAATCGTTCCCTGACTCCTTTGATCCTCCTAATTCCAATTCGCGAGCCTACCACCGGCGGCTTGACAAACCGTGGAGACGATGCGATGGCGGCCGCCTCCACGCTTCAGTCATTTTGGTGCTCGGAGTGGCAACACTGGGACACAACCCAGGCGCGGTCCTCGGGCGTCAGCGACGTGGTTTCAGGGAGCGGCGCGTCGTGTCGAAGCGTGCGTGCGTAGCGGCCCAAGTCGTAGACTCGGGTCACCAAGACCGCGAGATCGATCAGGATGTCCGCGTCGGGCTCGCGAAGCGGGATGGGTATAGCGGGGTAAGGGGTCACGGACGGTCCAGCGATACACCTCCGCCAACGGCAGCCGACGCACCACGCGCGACGATCGCGTAATAGGCTCCCGGTTCGATCCGCTCCTTCATCGGCAAGGGCGCGCCGCCGAGAAGCAGGTCGATTTCCACGAGGTTCACGCGCGACTCATGAAGCTTGTCTCGCTTGTCCAGATACGCCTGACGCCCTTGCCCCGACTTGTTGATCGGGGAAAGGACCTCGATGGCCGTCACCAACTCCAGGTCGGGCAACGCGCGGATCTCGACCCATGTGATGCGAAGCTCCTCGGGGTCGCGGTCGAGAATCTCGACCAGCTTCGGTTCGAGCGTGGCCGCCGGGGCGGTCGCCAAGGTGACTCCGGGGCTCACCGCTGCTCTTCACGAAGCGGCCGACCAAGACATCCGGACGGAACGAACTCGGCGGCTCCGAGCGCCCAGTTCGCGACTTCGATTCGCTCGTCAACGCGCGCGATATAGGAATCCGGAAGCCTCGCGCCGAGTTCGTTGCGGATCTCCGCGATCAGCCGGTTATGAAAGTCCGGCCAAGCCGCCTGCAACTCGAGGTAGGGGTCCATCCCCGGAAACGGTCCCGCCATGTTCGCCCTCCCGGTCGGCGCGTCTCGAGACCGATTTGGCCAGGAGAGTCGCCCGACACTCGGCTTTCGGCACCCGACATCCTCCACTCTAACTTCCCTCGGCGACTCGCGAAAAGTCCTCTCTTCGGGAGATGAGGAGATGACCAAGAAGAGGCGACGCGGGGAGCCAATCGGATGGAACCCCGTCGCTCGGTTGGTCCGGCGTCGATCACGGTGCGAACGGGTCGGCCGGGAAGACCTGGTCGAGCTCGATCGTCTCGGCCTCGCGCAGGAAGGCCTGCGCCTCCGGATCCCCGGCCCGCTGCGGATCCTTCATCACCTCGCGCAGCCGACCCAGGGTGGCGCGGGCCTTCTCGGACTGCCCCAGGCGGTGCTGGGCCAGGGCCAGGAAGGCCAGGTCGGACGGTTCTTTCTCCTTGTTCAGGGTCGTTTGTCCGTGTCAGGGTTGCCAGCGCCTCGGCCATGAGCCCGCAGCGGTACTGGGCCACGCCCAGGGTATTGAGGAAAGCGCCATTCTCCGGCTCGAGCCGGCAGGCGGCCCTGGCCAGGCGCAGGCCGCGCTGGTAATCCGCTTCCGGCCGCCCAGGGTCGCGAACCAGAGCCCAACCGGCATCGTTGCACTCGTCGAAGCGGATTCGGGCCAGGTTCCGGCCAGTTTCAGGCAGGCCGCCTGGATCTCCGGATCGGCCACCGGTTGGGCCTGGAGGGCGGCGAGCACGTCGTCGCGGAGCAGCAAGCGGGCGAACAGGGGCGCGACGATCGGCTCGGCTCGGATGAGCGCCCGCTCGGGCGGCGGGAAGAGGTTGAGGTAGAACCGGGCCGCGAACTCGTCGTTGGCCTTGATCGCCGCGTCGTAGGCTTCCCGATAGAGCCGGAAGTTCGGCTGCATCAGGAGCCGGCGATAGGCGAGCTCCTCCGCATCCGGTTGCAACGGGATCAGTTCGACGCGGTTGCCGACCGGGTGAGCGATCAAGCGGCCGTCCGGGCTGATCGGGCTCGATCGGGGTGCAGGTGGGATCGGCTCTCCCTTCAATTCCTCACCCGTCCGCGCGTCCCACACCTTCGCCGTCTCGGTCCCATTTCCGGTGACGATCCGGGTCCCGTCGGGGCTGAACGCCGCGCTCGTCACCCCGCCCGTGTGGCCCTTCAGTTCGAGCAGAGGCGTGCCCGATCCGCGCGTCCCACACCTTCGCCGTCTGGTCCCGACTGCCGGTGACGATGCGCGAGCCGTCGGGGCTGAACGCCGCGCTGTCACCCCGTCCGTGTGGCCCTTGAGTTCGAGCAGAGGCGTGCCCGTCCGCGCGTCCCACACCTTCGCCGTCCTGTCCTCACTGCCGGTGACGATGCGGGACGCATCCGGGCTGAACACCGCGCTCGATCACCTCGCCCGTGTGGCCCTTGAGTTCGAGCAGTGGCGTGCCCGTGCGCGCGTCCCACACCTTCGCCGTCCGGTCCTGACTCCCGGTGACGATGCGGGTGCCGTCCGGGCTGAACGCCACGCTCGTCACCCCGCCCGTGTGGCCCTTGAGTTCGAGCAAGAGGCGTACCCGATCCGCGCGTCCCACACCTTCGCCGTCCCGTCCATCTCTCCGGTGACGATGCGGGCCCCATCCGGGCTGAACGCCACGCTCGTCATCCCAGTCCGTGTGGCCCTTGAGGTCGAGCAGAGGCGTGCCCGTGCGCGCGTCCCACACCTTCGCCGTCCGGTCCTGACTCCCGGTGACGATGCGGGCGCCGTCCGGGCTGAACGCCGCGCTCGACACCCCACCCGTGTGGCCCTTGAGTTCGAGGAGGGGCGTGCCCGTGCGCGCGTCCCACACCTTCGCCGTCCTGTCCCCACTGCCGGTGACGATCCGCGTGCCATCCGGGCTGAACGCCGCAGCTGCTCACCTCGCCCGTGTGCCCTTAGTTCGAGCAGGGCATGCCCCGTGCGCGCGTCCCACACCTTCGTCCCGTCCTCACCCGCGGTGACGATCCGGGTCCCATCGGGCTGAACGCCGCGCCCACACCCCGCCCGTGTGGCCCTTGAGTTCGAGCAGAGGCGTGCCCGTCCGCGCGTCCCACACCTTCGCCGTCCCGTCCCCACTGCCGGTGACGATCCGGGTCCCGTCCGGGCTGAACGCCGCACTCTTCACCGCAGTCCGTGTGGCCCTTGAGTTCGAGCAGGGGCGTGCCCGTCCGCGCGTCCCACACCTTCGCCGTCCGGTCCCAACTCCCGGTGACGATGCGGGCCCCGTCCGGGCTGAACGCCGCACTATTCACCACGCTGCGTGTGGCCCTTGAGTTCGAGCAGGGCGTGCCCGATCCGCGCGTCCCACACCTTCGCCGTCCTGTCCCAGCTCCCGGTGACGATCGCGCGCCCCGTCGGGCTGAACGCCACGCTCGACACTACCGCCCGTGTGGCCCTTGAGTTCGAGCAGGGGCGTGCCCGATCCGCGCGTCCCACACCTTCGCCGTCCGGTCCCAGCTCCCGGTGACGATGCGGGACCCGTCGGGGCTGAACGCCACGCTCGTCACCACGCCCGTGTGGCCCTTGAGTTCGAGGAGGGGCGTGCCCGGTCGCGCGTCCCACACCCTCGCCGTCCCGTCCCCACTGCCGGTGACGATCCGCGCCCCGTCGGGGCTGAACGCCACGCTGAACACCGCGTCCGTGTGCCCTTTGAGTTCGAGGAGGGGCGTGCCCGTCCGCGCGTCCCACACCCTCGCCGTCCCGTCCAACCTCCGGTGACGATGCGGGTCCCGTCCGGGCTGAACGCCGCGCTACTCACCTGGCCCGTGTGGCCCTTGAGTTCGAGCAGGCGTGCCAGCCCGTGCGTCCCACACCTTCGCCGTCTGTCGCACTTCCGGTGACGATGCGCGAGCCGTCCGGGCTGAACGCCGCGCTCGTCACCCGTTCGTGTGGCCCTTCAGTTCGAGCAGGGCGAGCCCGTCCGCGCGTCCCACACCTTCGCCGTCCGGTCCGCACTCCCGGTGACGATGCGCGAGCCATCCGGGCTGAACGCCACGCTCGTCACCGTGCCCGTGTGGCCCTTGAGTTCGAGCAGTGGCGAGCCCGTCCGCGCGTCCCACACCTTCGCCGTCCGGTCCCAGCTCCCGGTGACGATGCGGGCGCCATCCGGGCTGAACGCCGCGCTCGTCACCATGCCGTGTGGCCCTTGAGTTCGAGCAGGGGCGTGCCCGGTCCGCGCGTCCCACACCTTCGCCGTCTGGTCCAACTCCCGGTGACGATGCGGGACGCCGTCGGGGCTGAACGCCGCGCTCGTCACCGCGCCCGTGTGGCCATACAAGGTAAACAGGCCGCCGCGCGTCAGCCGCTTCAGGTAGCGCCATTCCCAGCCGCGCTGCTCCGGGGGCACGTTGTCCAGCCGTTCGGCGGCCAGGACCACGTCGCGATTGTCGTAGGCGGCACTGGCCAGGAGGAAGTCGCTGACGCCCAGCCGGTACTTGAGCTCCTCGGCGCGAGCGTCGGCGGTTCGCCTGGCGTCATCGGCCTTGCGGAATGCCTCATCGCGTTCCTTGACCCGCTCGGCCTCCCGGAACAACCCCCAGGTGGTCCCCGCGATGCCGGCCAGGAGCGCCAGGACGACCAGGCTGGCGGCGACCACCGCGCCGCGGTGCTTCCGCACGAACTTCCGCAGCCGGTAGGCCCGGCTCGGCGGGGCGGCCTGCACCGGCTCGTACGCCAGGTGCCGCAGGACGTCGGCCGCGAACCCGTTGGCCGTCTCGTAACGCCGGGTGCGGTCCTTCTCCAGCGCCTTCATCACGATCCAGTCGAGGTCCCCCCGCAACGCCCGCTTCAACTGCGCCGGCTCGATGTCGCGGCTGGCCGCGATGCTCGGCAGGGCCTCCGCCGTGCTCACCTTGGTGCTCGGCCTGGGCGGGTCGACCTCCCGCACCATCCGCAGCATCTCCAGGATCGCCCCCCGCTTGAACTGCTTCGCCTCGAGCGGCGGCGAACCCGCCAGCAGCTCGTACAGGATCACGCCCAGCGCATAGACGTCGGTCCGGGTGTCGATGTCCATCGACGACGGGTCGGCCTGCTCCGGCGACATGTACGTCGGCGTGCCGACGATCGCCCCGGTGTCGGCGAGGCTCTGGTCGGTGAGCTTGAATCTCCGTCGCCTTGGCGACCCCGAAGTCGATGACCTTCGGGGTGGGCCGGCCGTCCACCTCGGTGACCAGGACGTTGCCGGGCTTCAGGTCGCGGTGGATGATCCCCTTCTGGTGGGCGTGTTGCACCGCCTGGCAGACGGCGACGAACAACTCCAGCCGGGCCCGGACCGAAAGCCGATGGCGGTCGCAGTACTCGGTGATCGGCACCCCGCTCACCAGCTCCATCACGAAGAACGGCTGGCCGGTCGCGGTGGTGCCGCCGTCGTAGACGCGGGCGATGTTAGGGTGGTCCATCAGGGCCAGCGCCTGCCGCTCGGCGTCGAACCGGGCCAGCACGGCACGCGAGTCCATGCCGATCTTGATCAGCTTCAATGCCACCTGCCGCCTGACCGGTTCGGTCTGATCGGCCCGGTAGACGGTGCCCATCCCCCCCTCGCCGAGGACTTCGAGCAGCGTGTACCGGCCGGCGATGACCTGACCCGCGACGGATCCGCCGGGGCGGTCGGCCGCGCGGGCGCCCGCGGATCGACATCGTGATGTCCGATCGTGTGTTCCCCGGTCGCCAGTTCCGCCGGGAGACGCGTTTCCGGGACGGACGCTGGGGTTCGTTGCAGGGTTTCGGGTGACGGCGGTTCGGACGTGCCGCGGAGTCGCCTTCCAGGAACCGGCCGGCCCCGTCGTGGGCGGCGAGCAGCGCCTCGACCCGCCGGCGGAGGGCGGCGTCATCCCCACAGGCGGCGTCCAGGTAGGCGGCCCGCGCGGCCGGGTCGGTCCGTTCGAGGGCTTCGGCGAAGATGGTCATCAGACCGGGGTCGGCGTCGGGCATCGGTTCACCTCCGGGGTTGGGTTCCTCTCCCAATGCCCCGTTCGGCCCGGGGTGCGCCAAGGGATCCGAAAAATTCAGAGACTTCTCGCTGAACGCCACCCAGCTCGTGACGGTGCAGTGCGGTCATTGTCCATGTCACCCCCTCACCCGGCCTCCGGCCGACCTCTCCCCGGGGGGCGAGGTGAAACAGCGCCGTCTTCCGCTAACCTGGGCAGCCAGAACCACTTATCGCCCTCGCCCCAACGGGGAGTGGGTCTGGGTGGTGGCGTTCGGCGAGAAGCATCAGGAATTCTCAGATTACCCGCCGGCCAGCGCGTCGGCGAGCCAGGCCCTGGCAAACGCCCAGTGCCGGTCGGCGGTCCGGCGGGGGATGCCCAGGGCGTCGGCCGCGTCGCCCAGCGTCATCCCGGCGAAGAACCGCAGCTTCACCAGCTCGGCGGCTACGGGAAACTCGTTCGCCAGTCGGTCGAGGGCGTCGTCCAGTTCGAGGAGGTCGTCGTCGGTCGCGACGGCCGGGCCGGTGAGCCGGTCAAGATCGACCCGGTTCCGTCCGCCGCCCCGCTTCAGCCGGGTGCGGTCCCGGGCGTGGTTGACCAGCACTCGCCGCATCGCCTCGGCCGCGGCGGCGAAGAAGTGCCCTCGGCCGTCGAAGTGCTGGTCGCCGACCAGCCGCAGGTAGGCCTCATGCACCAGCGCGGTGGCGTCGAGGGTGTGCCCGGGGTTCTCCGCGGCCATCCGCGCGGCGGCGAGCTTCCGCAACTCGTCGTAGACGAGCGGGAGCAGTTCGGCCGCCGCCTGGCGGTCGCCGGCCGCGGCGGCGTCGAGGAGGAGGGTGATCTCGGACATAACCTGGAGTATACTGACCTCCTGAAGGATGAAGGATGAAGGATGAAGGAGGGTGATCTCGGACATAACCAGGAGTATACTGACTCCATCGCGACGTGAGAATGGAGGCACTCAAACGCCCCGCCAGCGGATGGTTGCTGACATGAGGCTTGTTCGCCCCGGTGTGCAAGTCTTGTCAACTGGACCCACCTCCTTGACCCCGCTACCGCGTGCGCGTACCCTCGACAATAACAGGTCAATGGAATCCCCGACCCACGATCAATGCGCGGAGCCCAATCATGCTCTTGCCCGAATTCTGCCGAGCCGTCACGTTCCTGGTCCTCATCCTCGTCGCCGCTCCGTCCGCGATCCATGCGGAGCAATTCGTCCTGTTTGATGCCACATTCACTTATACGAAGAAGGATGCGGACAACTCGAGGCCCAGCAAGTCGCACTTCTACGTCAAGGGCAACATGCTCAACAAGGATCGCCCGCGCGACTGGACGGCCCCGGTGGACTACCGCAACGGAACCGTCCACATCCGCGCCGAGGTCATCGAGAAGCCCGCGGGCGGCGAGCCCACGACCTGGACCATCTGCTACATCCCCAATAAAGGCAAGGGGAACGGCTACGGCTGCACGGGCACCCAGCTCTACCGCGATAAAGGCGTGTACGAGCGTGACGTGTCGATGAAGAAGTTCTGGGAGAACGACTCGATCATCTGGTCGGAGGGCATCAAGCAGATGGACCTGGTCATCAAGGACGATAGCGGTGGCGGAGGCCACGCTCACAAGCGCAAAGACCACGAGAAGTTCTTCCCGACCAAGATGCGCATCACCGTGATCCAGGTGTCGGCCGGTTCGACCTACGATCCCAGCCTGGTCCCCAACCTCCCCCGCACAAAGAATGGCGACGGCGCGAAACCGAAGGAAAAGGTAGGCGCGACCCAAAAGGACGGCAAGGCAACGAACGGCGCTGAAGGTTGCGCCGCCTGTGACAAGTCCGAGTAGATGTCCGCGTACGGTTGCGGGTGGCGCATCCGCAGTGCCTGCCAAGCAACGTCCGACGTTCTTGATTCGACCGAGGGACGACGATGTCGGCTGACGATCCCGGTTCGATCACGCGATGGCTCGACGGGCTCAAGGCCGGACAGCCGGCCGCGGCCGACGCGATCTGGCGGCGCTATTACGAGCGGGTCGTCGCGGTCGCGCGGCAACGACTCCAGTCGTCGTCCCACCAGGTTGTTGAGGACGGCGAGGACGTGGCCCTGAGCGCGTTCCAGGACCTCTCGCCGGGGCGGCCCAGGGCCAGTTCGATCGGCTCCGCGATCGCACCGAGCTCTGGCGGCTCCTGGCCGCCATCACCGTGAAGAAGGGCGCTCCATCATCGGCGATGGCATGGCCGCCTGAAGCGCGGCGGCCAGGTCGCCCGCGCCCGGCATCGACCGGAGACAATGGAGCTGCCAATGCCGATGCGGACGCCGACGTCCTGGCCCTCATCGCCGACAAGGAGCCGACCCCGGAAGTCGCGGCCATCCTCCGCGAGCAACTCCAGGAACTCCTCGACTCTTTGCCCAACGCGATCCATCGCCAGATCGCCGAGTGGCGCATCGAGGGAGTTCCTAATGTCCAGATCGCCCAGAACCTGGGGTGCGCGGTCCGGACCGTCGAGCGGAAGATCGAGAACATCCGCCTGACCTGGGAGCAGATCATCGAAGAATCCGACCTCTGATGTGCCGTGGAAAAAAAACCTGGCGCCCCGGTTGGTTCCTACGCGCGGCGCCATCGCGTCGGTTACAATGGGGCCGCACGCGGGCGTGCACAGCGACACCGTGGAGGGCGTCCCATGACATCACGGGACGACGGCTCCGTCACGGGCGGGAACGGCGACTTCAGTGCCGGTGGCGACTCCGCCGCCGAGCCGCTCTGTCAGCATCGCAAGCCGGATGTCATCCGCGAGGCATGGCTGAAGGGGGAATCGTGATGGACGGTTCGATATCGCCAGACCCGGGAGGCCGACCTCCGCGGCCGTCGGAGCGGGTGGACGAGATGTGCGACCGGTTCGAGGCCGCCTGGCGGGCCGGTCGGGCGCCTCGGATCGAGGACTACCTGGCCCAGGCCCAGGAGGTCGACCGCCCGGCGCTGCTGGGCGAGTTGGTGACCCTGGAGCGCGAGCTGCGCCTGTCGGAACCGACCGGTCCGCGATCCGAGGCCACGCGACTCTCTACCGTCGCCGAGGCGCCGAGCTTCGCACCGGCGACAGTCCCGACGCGGCCTCTGCCGGAGGCGACTTCCGCGTCGGTGCACGAGGAGGCCACTCAACCGCCAAGCGAGCCGATCGACCAGGCGAGTCGTGCCACGGTCATCCTGCCCGTGACCGAGATGACCACAGCCAGGATGCCCGAGGCGATTGACACCGCCGTGCTGCCCGGCCAATCGACCCCGGCCCAACCCGATGCGGTTTCACCCACTCGCATCCGCTACTTCGGCGATTACGAGGTCCTCCGCGAGATCGCCCGGGGCGGAATGGGCGTGGTTTTCCAGGCCCGGCAGATGAGCCTCAACCGTCCCGTCGCGCTCAAGATGATCCTGGCCGGCCAGCTTGCCGATGAAACTGACGTCAAGCGCTTCACCACCGAGGCCGAGGCCGCCGCCAACCTCGACCATCCGGGGATCGTCCCGATCTTCGAGATCGGCGATCACGAGGGCCAGCATTACTTCTCCATGGGGTTCGTCGAGGGGCAAAGCCTCTCCCAACGCCTGGCCGATGGTCCGCTGCCGCCCGCGCGGCGGCGGCGCTGATGGTCAAGGTCGCCGAGGCGATCGAATACGCTCACCGGCGCGGCGTGATCCACCGCGACCTCAAGCCGGCCAACATCCTGATCGACAGCCACGGCAATCCGCGGGTGACCGACTTCGGGCTGGCCAAGCGGTTGCAGGCTGACAGTGGTCTGACCGGCTCGGGCCAGATCATGGGTACGCCGAGTTACATGCCTCCGGAGCAGGCCGGAGGCCCGCGCGGTGAGGTCGGGCCGGCCGCCGATGTGTATGCGTTGGGGGCGACACTTTATGCCCTGGTGACGGGCCGGCCGCCCTTCCAGGCGGCCACGGCGATGGACACCGTGCTCCAGGTGATCGGCGACGAGCCGGTGCCGCCGCGTCGGCTCAATATCTCGGTCCCGATCGATCTCGAGACCATCTGCCTGAAATGCCTCCAGAAGGATCCGGGAAAGCGGTACGCCAGTGCGTCGGACCTGGCGGCGGACTTGCGGCGATTCCTGGCGGATGAGCCGATTCTGGCCAGACCCGTAACCCGCCTCGAGCGTGCGGTCAAGTGGGTGCGGCGACGGCCGGCGATTGCCGCGCTTCTGGGGTTGATCGTGTTGGTGACATCGCTCGGGTTCAGTCTTGTGCTCTGGCAGTGGCGTGCGGCAGTCCAGGCTCGCAACGTCGCCGACCAGAAGACTCGAGATGCCGAGCACGCCCGTGTTGCGCTCTCGGAGGAAATGGACCGGGGCGTCGCGAAGCTTTACAGGACCACCATCGCGCTGCGCACCAGGAATGGCTCAGCGGCAACGTCGGCCGGGCCGAGGAGCTGCTTACCGGCTGCCCATCCCCGCTCCGCGGCTGGGAATGGGGCTACCTCAAGGGACTTTGCCATGCCGAGCTCCTGACTCTGCGCACCAGCTCGATCCCCACCATGGCCGGTTTCACGCCGGACGGTCGGACCATTGTTTCGGCCGATGAGCGTGGGACCTTCAAGCTCTGGGACCCGGCGACCGGCCAGGTCCGGCGGCTCGATGGCGTCAAATGCCGTGGCCCTGGCATTCGACAACTCGCGGCTGCGCCTGGCCGCGGTCAACAGCATACAGACTGACCGGGTGCGGCTCTGGGACCTGGCATCGACAGCGCCACCGAGCATTCCGAAACCGCTTCGCTTGCGGTCCGAGCCGTCTGACGTCGGTGCGTTCAGTCCCGACGGTAAGCGTCCTTGCGCTGGGTACGCGAAACGGCCAGGTTCGTCTCTGGGACCTCGACCGCGACGACCTGGTCAAGCAGCTCCCAGGCCCTAATTACCGGGTCAGCGCGATGGCCTACAGCCCCGACGGCCGGCTGCTGGGCGTGCTCTCGGAAGACGGTTCGGTGGAGATCTGGGAGGTCGAGAACGGCCGGAAACGTCCCGGGTTTCTCGACCAACTCGCTCCAGGCGCCTTCGTCAAGCATCTGGCATTCAGTCCCGACGGCAAGCGGCTGGCCACGGCTCACCTGGACGGGACAACCAAAGTCTGGAGGGTGAATGACGGCCGCTTGGAGCGGGTCCTGAGGGGCCACCTGTGGTTCGTTCGCGCCGTCGCATTTAGCACTGACGGCCGGTTACTGGCCACCGCCGGGCAAGACCATACGGCCCGGCTCTGGAACGTCGAGAGCGGCCAGGAGCTGGCGGTTTTCCGGGGTCATGTTGGAGAGGTCATGAAAGTCGCGTTCAGCCCCGATGGCCATCGGCTCCTGACCGGCTCGTATGACGGAACCCTCAAACTCTGGGAAATCCGTGGCGGCGACTCCGCGGCGGCATCTCGCCGTGCCACGGCGACCGCGAGCCTTGCGAGCCGGTCGGCCGAACCGCCCGACCAGACGTTCTCGGTCGGCACGAGTGGGGTCGCCGCCGCCCTGGCGTTCCACCCCGATGGCCGGCGCCTGGCCTCCGTCGGCTGGGACGGCATGCTGCGGATCCACGACCTCAGGACGGGGCAGACCAGGCCGCCGATCGCGGTGCCCGGCACCGACGCGCGCGCCGCGGGCGGCTTGGTTGAGTCCTTCCTTGCAACGTTCAGAGCTTCCTCGCCGAATCGACTTGTCGCCTTGGGCGCGGTCGCGTATGGCCCGGACGGAAAGGTCATGGCCGTCGGCACCTGGGGGACGATCGCCGAGGACAAGGATGTCGTTTACATTCTCGATGCGGAAACCGGTCGCATCCTGCACCAGACCGAAGTCCTGCGAGGACTGGTTAACGCCGTCGAACTTCAGCCCCGATGGCCGTCGCTTGCTCGTGGCGACCGGTAACGTGTCGAAGCGGGAGAAGCCCACGGTGGGGGTGTACGACCCGGCCAGCGGTTCGCCACTGACGTCCTACCTGGGGCACGAAGCCGCCGTGCGTGATGGGGCGTTCAGTCACGATGGCCGGCGAGCGGCGACGACGGGCCTCGACGGTGGCGTGCGGATCTGGGACCCGGAAAGCGGCAAGGAGCAGCTCGTCCTGGGCCAGCCGTCGAATTCGGGTGACCTCTTCCGCGCACTGGCCTGGAGCCCGGACGACTCATTGCTGGCCGCCGGCGGCGGCTCGGACTACTCGGACTACTCGGTGCGGATCTACCAGACCCGTGACGGCAAGGAACTGCGCCGGCTCCGGGGGCACTCCGACCAGGTCTATCGGCTGGCCTTCAGCCCCGACGGCACGCGGCTGGCATCCACCGGCCGCGACGCCACGGTCAAGATCTGGGACGTCAACTCGGGTGATGAGCTGCTGACGCTCCGCGACCATTCCAGCGAGGTCTACGACCTGGCGTTCAGCCGGGACGGCCGGTTCCTCGCGTCCGCGGGGTTGGATCGGATAGTGCGAGCTCGAAGTGCGGGCCCGGCGGCCGCACCCTCGACCCAGGATTGGCCGGTCGTCGTTCGCGACGAATTCGACCGGCCGGACCTGGGCGATCGCTGGAAGATCTTGAGAGGCCGCTGGTCGATCGAGAACGGAGCGGCCCGCGGGCTGCTGGAACCGAGGCCCGGCTCGTCGCCCAGTTACCAGGCCGCTGCGATCGCGCCCAGGAACCTTTGCTTGCCGTCCACGGCCGACGTCCGCTTCGAGTGCTGGTCCCCGCGGGACATCCACGTCGAGGCCAGGTTCCACGAGACCGACCGGGTCGGCACCGGGAGCGCCGTGGGCTTGTTGTTCATGGGCGTCGGATCGCTCCGCGACCCCGGCAACCTGGCCACATCGATCCGCGTCATCGTGGACAGCAGGTTCGTTCCTGTTCTATCCAATCCGCGCGAGTTATTCTGAGGAAGGACACCCATCACCGCTGCCGCCTGCTGCGCCAGCCGCGCCGAATGACCATCTTCGTCGACGACGAGGAGGTCGCCATGGCACCGGTCACCGAGATGGACGTGCCGTTTCTCCGCTTTGGGGCCGCATCCGATACGGGAGGCGATACGGTCTACTTCGACAACGTGGAGATTCGAGTGCCCAAGGAGACCGGGGCCGAGCGTGCCGCCCTGGCTCGAGTCACCGAGCTCTTCGAGATTGAGCCGCTCAAGACGGAAGTCCTCGCTCGGCTGCGCCATGATCCCAAGCTGGATGGTCCAACCCGGACGCTGGCCCTGGCCATCGCATCACGTCGGGAAGAAGACCCGCAAGAGCTCTCCGATCGGAGCTGGCTCGTGGTCCGCGAGCCGGGCCACAGTCCCGCCGAATATGGGCTGGCGCTCCGCCGGCTCGAAGAGGCACAGGTCTTGACCCCCACCTCAGGGGAGGTGCTGGATCGGCTCGGCGTGGCCCAGCTCCGCCTCGGCCGCGACCGTGAGGCGCTGGAAACCCTCACCCGGGCCGACAGCCTGATCCGGGCGGAGACGAAGACGTCAACGGCGACCAACCTGGCCTTCCAGGCCATCGCCCAGGCCCGCCTGGGCCGACACGCCGAAGCCGGGGCACTGCTGGATCGCGTGGGCGAGCTGATGGGAGCCAGCGGAGCTCCGGTTGCCGACGCGGTCCGCGTCCGCGACGAGGCCCAGGCCGCCACCAGGTCAACCGCCGCCATCGATCGCGAGCAGACCGTCCGCGGCCTCCAGGCCCTCGGCCGGGCGATTCAGGACTTCCAGGCGGACCGAAAGGCCTTGCCACCCCCGGCAATCTACTCGGCGGACGGCAAACCGCTCTTGAGCTGGCGCGTGGCTCTTCTCCCGTTCCTGGGTCAGAAGGAACCTGTACGATCAGTTCCACCTGAACGAGTCCTGGGACAGCCCTCATAACCGAACGCTGATCGAGAAGGTCCCGGCCTGCTACACTCGCGAAGGCCCCAACCCGCCCGGCCCGGGGAAAACCTATGTACAAGCCTTCGTGGGACCCGGGACGGCGTTCGATGCCCGCGAGGGGCTGCCGGCCTCCAGGATCACCGACGGGCTGGCTTCGACCCTGCTGATCGCCGAAGCGGCCGACAGCGTTCCCTGGACCAGGCCCTCCGATCTGGTCGTCAAGCCCGAGGGCCCGCTCCCGCGGCTGGGCTCCCTCCCAACCGGCCGCGTCTCGCTGCTCTTCGCCGACGGCACGGTCTCGAGCGTCCCAGGCACTCGGTTGGGCTCGGAACGGCTCCGCGCCCTGATCACGCCTGCCGGGGGTGAGACCATCGATCGATCGATTTTCTCGCCATGAGCGAGAGGCCGCGCGGACTCCAATTTCGTCGGATGGCGGGCGGATGGGATCTTGCGAAACACCTCGCGGGGCGGACCGGAGCTGGGAAAAAAAGTCCTCGCGGCGCCCGGCTCCTACCCGAGGCGACCTGGGCCGGATACAATCAGGCCGCACGCGGGTGTGCACCACGGCACCGCAGAGGGCGTCCCATGGCTCCCCAGGACGACGGCTCCGTCACGCGCTGGATCGGCGAACTGAGGACCGGTGGCGATTCCGCCGCCCAGCACCTCTGGGAGCGCTACTTCGATCGCCTCGTGAACCTCGCCCGCGCCCGGCTCCGCTCGGCACGCCGCCGGGGCGATCGAGGACGAGGAGGACGCGGCGCTGAGCGCCTTCGACAGCTTCTGCCGCGGCACCGCCGCGGGGCGGTTCCCCCAGCTCGCCGACCGCGACGACCTCTGGCGACTGCTGGTCGTCATCACCGTCCGCAAGGCCCTCGGCCAGTTGCAGCGACAGGGGCGCGGAAGCGCGGCGGCGGCCGGCTGGCCGGCGAGTCGGCCCTGATCGGCGCCGACGCGGCCGAGGGCGCCGGCCTGGACCGCCTCGCCGGGGACGAGGCCGGCCCTGAGCTGGCGGCGATGGTGGTCGACGAGTACCGCCGGCTGCGCGACGGCCTGAGGACCGATGAGCTGCGCCTGGTGCTGGACTTGCGGCTGGAGGGGTACACGCGGGAGGAAATCGCCCAGCGGTTAGGATGCGCCGAGCGCACGGTGAGGCGCAGCTCGATGTGATCCGCGAGGCTTGGCTCCAGGGGGAATCGTGATGGACGGATTGACGTCGCCGGGTCCGGGGGGCCGTCCCCCGCGGCCGTCGGAGCGTGTGGACGAGGCGTGCGACCGGTTCGAGGCCGCCTGGCGTGTGGGCCCGGCGCCTCGGATCGAGGACTACCTGGCCGCGTCGGACGAGGCGGATCGCGCGGCCCTGCTGCGCGAGCTGGTGGCGCTGGAGCGGGAGTTGCGGCGACGACGCGGCGAGCGCCCGGGGGCCGAGGAGTATCTGCACCGGTTCCCGGGACACGCCGGTGTGGTCCGCGCCTCCTTCGGGGCCCGCCCTGGACCGGCCGCGCAACCGCAGGGGGACACCGGGCGCAACCTGCTCTTCGGCGTCCTGGCCCTGCAGAACAACTTCATCGGTCGCGACGACCTGCTGTCCGCCTTCGCCGCCTGGGTCGCTGACAAGCCCCGACCCCTGGCCAAGCTCCTGGTGGACCGCGGGGCCCTCGACGAGGCCCGCCGTATGCTGCTGGAGGCGCTGGTCGCCGAGCACCTCAAGCATCACGGTGGCGACACCGAAGCCAGCCTGACGGCCGTCAGCTCGCTGGGCTTGGTGCGCGCGGGCCTGGAGCGGCTCGGCGACGCCGACCTCCAGGTCAGCCTCGCGGCCACGATCTCGCAGGCCGACGGGTCAAGTGGCACCGCTGGGGCGACCGCGACGGACACGTCCTCGCTCCGTCGCGCCGGCGAGCGTTTTCGCATTCTCCGCTTCCACCGCGAAGGTGGCCTGGGTCGGATTTACGTCGCTCACGACGAGGAACTGGGCCGCGAGGTCGCGCTCAAGGAGATCCGGCCCGACAAGGTTGCCGAGGGCGACCTCCGCGGCCGGTTCGTCCTGGAGGCGGAGATCAACGGCGGGTTGGAGCACCCGGGGATCGTGCCGGTCTATAGTCTCGGCGCCTATGATGATGGCCGGCCGTTCTACGCCATGCGGTTCGTCGAAGGCGACAGCCTCAAGGAAGCAATTGAGTCGTACCACAAGGAGCACCCCCGGCCCGACCCGAGTGCCGTCGAGTTCCGCAGGTTGCTGGGCCGGTTCATGGACGTGTGCGAGGCCATCGCTTTCGCGCACAGCAAAGGGGTGTTGCACCGCGATTTGAAGCCCCACAACGTGATGCTGGGTCGGTTCGGCGAGACGCTCTTGATCGACTGGGGCCTGGCCAAGGCTACCAACCGCCCCGAGCCGGTCGGCCCGGACGACTCCCGCGAGCCGACACTGGTGCCACCTTCCGGCAGCGGCCACGCACCGACGCTGGGCACGCTGGGCTCGCCGCCGTACATGAGCCCCGAGCAGGCCGCGGCGCGGTGGAATCGCTCGGGCCGGCGACGGACGTCTATGGCCTGGGGGCGATCCTCTTCGCACTCCTGACCGGCGAGCCGCCCGTGGAGGGGAAGACAACCCAGGAGACCCTGGACCAGGTGCGTCGGGGCGCGATCCGGTCGCCGCGATCGCTCAATCCAAGCATCCCGCGGCCGCTGGAGGCGGTCTGCCTGAAGGCGCGGCGCCGAGCCGAAGGACCGCTACCCGACGGCGCTGGCCCTGGCTGAGGATGTCGAGCCTGGCTGGCGGACGAGCCGGTGGAAGCCTGGCCCAAGATTCAGTTCTCATCGAATCAGCAGATGTGGTTCGGTGCGTTCTTGCTCGCCCTGGCGGTGATCACCGCATTCGCGGACAAATACTACGAGATCGGGTCGGGCTCCTTCGCCACACTGATCTGTGGATACCTCGCGGGGGCCCATCTCGCCGACGGAAGGAGGAGACGCCGGATGGCATCTCTGTTCCGCCGCCTGTCGATATCCGAAAGCCGTTTGAGACGAGCCGTTCGGCGGAGGCGGCAACCTCCTCACCGGGCCGGGCTGCTCACTCAGCAAGCCGCCTCGCTTTCTCGGGGCGGAGGCGAATTGTGATGGTCCGACTCGTTCGTGCCGCATCTGGGGACTGGAATCCACGCCCTCTCGCGTCTCATCCGGATGCGCCCTGCGGACGTCGTTCTCCGTGCGACCGCCGCCTCGAGGACTACCCCGTAGCGGGCGCAGGAGACCCTGAGACCGGCCCGCTCATCGGTTCTAGCGTCAAGAGGGCCCAGTAGTCCTTGACCAGGAGCGGAGGGATCAGAATAGCGGCGACAACCAGGGACAAGAAGATGAGGAGCCCAACCCACCCGCCCCGAAGACTCTGGAACAGATTTGCCACGCTGACGGCGATGACCGCGGGTGCGACCGACTTGAAAAGCGACTTCGGCCGCGCTCCGATACTCAGGTTCGTCCTCGATCCGGTCGCGACTTCGAGGCGCAACGGCAGGGCGTGGACCCAGTCGATGGATGCCTCCACCATGTGCACCCCGGGGTCGACGGGGAACTCGGTCGATCTTCCAGGTGCGACATAGCCGGCCAGCCGGCCGTCTATCGAGACCCGGTACCTGCGCTGACCCACTTATCGACCCGATGGACCACGATGAGCGCTCGATCCGCTGGATTCATGGCAAGTTGCTCCTTTGCGTTGGTGGCGAGTTCGTAGCTGCGCCAGGGCTGAGCTTCGCCCGACCTGAACCGGAAGGGCTCGAACCGAGCCTTGCCCGTAACATCGGTTGACTGGACGTCACCGTCAGAGACTGCTGCTGGTTACGTCGCCGGTTGCCGAGGCGGTTGCGTTGTAGTTTGGAGTTTCATGGTGCATCCATCATTGCGCCGACACCTGAGACCACAATTTCTGCGTCGGTTCGGGTCCGAATCCGTGATGTGCCCCGCTCCGCTCGGTCGGCCCGGTCGATCGGCGCGACACCGCGATCGCGACACCGGCCCCACCCGAGACGATACCGCCTTCTCAGACCGAAACGGCTTCGGCTTGCGACGCGGCCCGCACCGCCTCGGCGATCGGACTCAGGCTGATCTTGCCCAGCGTACCCTCACGCCGCGGCGCCGACGCCAACAGGGTCGCGAACACCGCGTGCACCGCCAGAACCACTCCCACCTGCGCGAAGAACCGCCGCGAACCCTTCAGGTTGCCATCATCCACACCCCAGAACACCTTCAAACGGGCGTTCACTCGCTCCACCGCCGTCCGACCCTTGTATTTCCGCTCGAACTTCTTGGTCGCCCGCGGCAGCGCCGGAAACCGCCTGGGGTCCTCATCGCGCGGAACCCGCACCGTCTTGCCGTACGACTTGCCCGCGTTGCAGATCTCCGACATCGGGCACTCCCAGTCCTCGTGCTTGGCCGGGCAACGGTACTTCAGCGTCTCGCGCTCCGGCTCGTGCCCGATGTAGGACATCTTGTGTCGCACCGGTGGTTCGCTCACCTTATCATAACAATAGATCGTCCCGTCTTCCGTGTACACCACGTTCGAGGTGCCGTCGTGGCCCGGCAGCATCCGCTCGGGGTCGGTCTGCCACAGGCCCCGCATCTCGATCAAGGGCGTGATCCCTTTGCCGGAGAGGGTCTTGTGGACATCGTCGCTATCGGCCGCTTTATCATAAGCTAAGGTCTCGATCCGGTCCGCAGGCAAGTTCGCCTCACCCTGCTCCAGGATCATCGGCAGCGTCTCGCCGTCGCCCGCCTTGGTGTCGGTAATCTCGTAGGACAGCACGACCTCGTGTTTCACATCCACCAGCAAGTGCAGCTTGAACCCGAACCACTCGACCACCTTGGTCACCTTCCCCTCGGCGTCCTTGTATTCCTTGCGGCCGCCGCTGGCCTGCGGCAACCCCTCGGCGATCTCCTCCTGGGCACCTCCTCGTCCTTGCGCCGCGCCGACAGGCCGGTGGAGTCACCGGCGGTGTCCTTGCCCAGGTCGGCGACGGCCAGCCCCAAGCGTTGAATCAACACATTGAAGATCTCTTTGAGGAGCGAGCGATGGGGCTCCTGGCCGAGCACCTCCTCGAATCGCGAGATGTTCCAGGGCTTGGGCACGCGGGCTTCCGACTCGATGCCAATCAGCCGACGCAAGCCGTCATTGCGGCGGAGTTCGCCGAGCACGGCCTCGGTGGTGACGTGCCGCAGGACGATCCGCAAGACGACGACGCCCCAGAGGACATGCACCGGGTAGTCGTTGCGGCCGTGGCCGCGGGCCTGGCGAAGCGAGTCGAGTAACTTGGCATCGGGCAGGGCCGCGAGCAGATCCTTGATGGTTTGGAGCGAGGGGCTGTCTTCGAGCGATTCCCAATCGAAGAGCGGCTTGACGGGGTGGAGGATCATCGTGGGAGGGGACCTGGGATTTCCGAGGTAAATTGAGCCAAACGAAGTCCATAGCACCTACTACGCAAGAGATCCCCGCAAGGTTCGCGACCTGGTCGAAAAATCGTGAAAAAATCGTCCTTGCAATGCAAAGTGCGAGAAATCCGAGGGGTTTTTGGGGGATCGGCCCAAAGAAGCCGTCGCGGCACCCTATGTGCGCAGCACTTCGTGCACGCGCAGCGCCCTTCGTCCGTAGAGTCTCGCTGGTGGCTCTTGGCTCACAACGGTACAATGACACCGGCACGAGGGTCAGGGGAGACCGGTCGGTCGGCGTTCGTCCCAAGCCGGGCCTTTCCCCTGCCGGTTCGTGTCTCGACCCGAGAGGACCGGGGCATGATCCGCAAGTCGTATCCCTGGCTGATGTTCCTGGTTGGCGTAGCCTTCGGGCTGATCGTCTCGAATCGCTTGATCCTGCGGGCTCAGGCCCAACGGCAGCCCGTGCGGGCGGCTCCGGGCGGGCCTCCTGCCGGAGACGACCTTCCAGTGTCGAAGCGTATAGATAGCCCCGCCGGGGTGGTCGATCAACCGACGAATCCGCCCCCGGCCGGAGGCCGTCGAGCTCCCCGACGGTCCATGATGTTCTCGTGCGACCCTATCACTTCACGTTTTCACGCCCGACGTCACTGTTGCAAGTCTGCAACCACCTCAAACAGACGCTCAAAGTGCCGGTCGTACTCGACATCGCCGCGCTGGAGCGTCAGGAAGTCGAGCCGGAGGATACCGTCCAGCTCGAGCTCGAGGGTGTCCGGCTCAAAACGGGTCTGAAACTCCTCCTGGATCAGGTCAGGCTGACCTATCACGTGGTCGCCGAAGATAACCTGCTCATCATTACCGATCGCGATGGTTCTGAGGAGCCCTTGGACCGCGTCTTTGCCGAGCTCCAAACGATCCACCGCGAGCTCCATGACCTGCAGGATACTGTTGACGACTTGACCGACTACCTGGCCGTCGAGAAGGGGGAAGGGCCGCGGGTGCGAAAGCCGACGATCATCGAGGAGATGCCCGAGGACGCCCACGCCCAGGAACGAGGATCCGCGGGAAAAGCCCGAGAAGTCCGCGAAGAAACCGAATGGCGTACAAGGCCTCGTGCCGGCGCCGCGGTCGAACCCAACGCGCGTTCCCCTGGTCGGCCCGGGCCGACCGCTTTGACGCGATCTGTTTAATCTTTGAGATCATGATGCGGCAACGGAGCAAGGCGGACCCGGACTCGGCGCAGGCGGGAGAAACGTCCGGAGCGGTCGGGGCCGGCGAATCCCCGCGACGGCCGGAGGCACGTGGCGGAGGTTCCCGGACGAAGCCAGGGCGGAACTGGTTCTCCGAACCCAAGTCGGCGGTCTGGATGGTCCTGGCCGCCGTCGTGATTATCGGGGGTGGACGCCGGCTGCGCTGGGCCTTGCGGGCTCGCAAGGCGGTGGCTCGGCTCGGCGAGCCGGACGTCACCCCGGAGCAGATCGAGGCCGTCGCTGCAGTTCGGTCGGTCCGGGTGCCTGGGAGCTGCTCCGGATCTTCAGCTCGACCGAATCCGAGCCACGGCGGATGGCCGCCGGGCGGGCGCTGACGCGGCTCTGGCGGGACGACCAGCTCGTCGCCGAGGAGGAGCAGGCGATCCTCCGTCGCGGCTACTCCGTGACCTGGAGGGCCCGTCGGCGCTATCCGCGCGCGCTCCACGTCGAGATTCCGATCGCCGTGACAATCGAGGTCCCGTTCCTCATCGATGACGAGTTCCACGTCGGTGCGGATCACCTGGAGTGGTCACATCGCATCCTGGGCGCCCGACGCGCCGCGATGGAGGAGTTCTCCCCGTGGAAGGCCGGGCCAGGCCGGGTCAACTTCTCGATCATTCCCGACGACTTTCCGACCAACGGCCCCCATCGTCTCGTTCTTCAGAGCCGGGTCCGACCGTGTGGACTGTCCAGCTCGTGGGAGATCGAGCTTCCGCACGTCCCGTTCCAATTCGAGTTCGACCCGGTCCTCCGCCTCGACGCCATCCTGAACCTCCCCGACGCGGTCCGGGACGAGGCGGTCGCGCGTGCCATCCGGCTCGAGCCGATGTCGAGCTCGAGCATGAGCATGAGCGACGAGCCGACCGGCCACCTGCCTCTTGGCGGCGAATGGATTCTTCGTAATCCGCCACGGCTGGCAGTGACGACGCCACTCCCTTGCGACCTGGCTCATGCGATCTTGATCGAATTCGACGGGACCCCGGGTCACTTCCCGGGCCGGCCGCTCATCGTGAGTGGTCAGGGCGTACCGCCGCTCAATCCGGAAGCCGCGGAGACGATCGTGCGCCGGTTCGATCTCGGACCAGTGCCGCCGTTGCCCGACGGCGTGATCGAGCGCCGGGAGTCCGCCGGATACGACTGCGGCTCGCGGCCGATCCCGGCCTGGGCTGGGCCGATCCCGATGTCCGATCCGTCTGGCCCGGAGCGACCGAAACCAACTGGGTCGACGTCGAGATCATCCGGCGTTGAGGACGTCCGTAGAACGGAATTCATTCCGTTCGACTGGAACGGAATGAATTCCGTTCTACGAATACCATCCACCACCCGAAATGATTCGGGAGGCGACGCGCACCGCGGCGATCAGGCTGGAGGCATCGGCCTGGCCTTTCCAGGCGATGTCGAAGGCTGTGCCGTGTGCGACGCTGGTCCGCACGATCGGCAATCCCAGCGTAACGTTGACGGCCCTCTGAAAGCCGATGGTCTTCAGCGCGATATGCCCCTGGTCATGGTACATCGCCACGACGGCGTCATAGGCGCCGGCCAGGGCGTGGTAGAAGAGGGTGTCATTGGGGAACGGCCCGGCCGCGTCGAGACCCTCGCGCTGGGCCGCGATGACGGCGGGGTGGATGAGGGTCTCCTCCTCGTCGCCGAAGAGCCCGTCCTCGCCGGCATGCGGATTGAGCGCCGTCACGGCGATTCGCGGCGACAGGCCGCCGGTCAGGGGACGCATCGCCTGGTCGGCCAGGCGGATCTTCGACAGGATCGACTCCTTGCTCAACAAGTCAAACACCCGCCGCAGTGCGACGTGCAGCGTCACGTGGACCACGCCCAGGCCCGAGCTTTGACCGCCGGAATCGGCCGAATCGGTCTCGAGGTAAAGCATCATCGCGTGATCGGGGACGCCGCAGCGTTCGGCTAGGATCTCGGTGTGGCCGGGATGGTCGATACCACCCTGGTGGAGGGCCTGCTTGTTCAAGGGCAACGTCGTGATGCCGTCGATGCGGCCCGCCAGTGCGAAGTCGATGGCCGTCGTCAGGAAGTCGAACGCGGCGCGGCCGGCTCGCGGGTCGACCGTGCCCGGCTCAACGCGGGAGAGATCGCCATGTTCGCCCTTGACGGACAGGCAGGGGATGATGTGGCGGGAAGGCTCGGCGTCTTCGGGCGCGGTGACGACCTGGACCCGGATCGCTCTCGCCGGGTGCGACCAGTTCGAGTGGCGCGTGCCATCACAGCCGGGTCGCCGATCACGAGCGGGCGGGCGAGGGCATGAAGTCGTGGGTCGAGCCAGCCGCGGGCGATCACCTCGGGACCGATGCCCGCAACATCGCCCATCGTCAGGCCCAGCAGCGGGTGTTTTGTTGGATGCTCCATGGGTATTTCGGAAAATAGCTCTGCCTCGGGTTGTGAGGCCTATTCAGGGGCGTAAGTGATCGGCAAGCCGAGTTAGGATTCGGTCAAGTCGACTCTGGTCGATCTCGCCAATGACTCCTGCGATCTCAATCGGGTCGGCGGCATGGAGGTAGCTAGGTCGAATGATCGAGGGCCGGTGAAGGCCACTTCGGGAGAAGTCGCCGTCGCCTGGCTGAATCAGCTCATCCCAGCCGGGTTGCTGACCACGGAGCTGCGTGCTGATCCCACAGACGAGATGGTTTTGATAAGGACCAGGTAGCATTGCGAGAAGTAAGGCTGGCCTGAGTTTGGGAGGCCCTCCCGCGAACTGGGAGAGTGGAATGAGAACGATATCGCCGGCTTTCATGCCTCGTGACTCGGTTTGAGATCAGCTTCGGTGTAATCGGGTTCATCGGGACCGTAGGCCCGCGCGAGTTGAGTTTGTCCGAATCGTTGCCAAGCTGCTTGTTCGTCCTCTTCTGCGAGGAAACGGGCGAAGTTGACCAACTGACGTAATCGGTCTTCTGACAGCCCCTCTAACAGGTGGTCAAGGCTGGCTCGTGCATTCATGAGGCAGTCTCCGGGTCAGATGCGGTGATTCAATCCGTCTCATAAGGTTCGGGGAGCCCGATACGGCTGAACTTATCGGCGGATAGATCAAGATTCGTCTCAGTCCGTGGGGAATCGTGGGGGATTTCGGGCGGAGGTATCGGTTCAAACCGGCCAACCACGCGCATTGTAGGAGTCGGTCGAGGCAGGTTGACCCATGGGTCGAGCATGATGTTATCCCGTGTAATCTCGATGACATCGGGCAATGGAAGAGTGCCGTGCCTCGGTCGCACGTAGATCCCGGACGTCGGCCGAGGCAACTCCACCCACGAGTCGAGCATGATTTCGGATTCCTCGATCAGCGACGACCTCGGATCCTTACCCGGTTCGAGAACTCTCAGCTCGATCCAATGTCCTTTGACCTGACAACTGTAGACGTGGCCGGGTTCTAGCTCGATCTGTTCGAGAGCTTCGGCAATGGAAAGACTCATTATAGATCTCCACCTGGCATCAATTCGGAATGCAAAGGACCATGCTCGATCGGGCTCAACTCCAATTTATCGGATCCCTGAGTAGACCGGCCAGCCCACCCGAAGCTCGCCCGGGAAAAGCCGTGAATGACCGCTTCCAGTTCGACGCCCGCTTTCGTCCGGTTCTCCCTCCGGTTATTGTACCGCCTGGAGCAACTTGTGAGGATGCGATTCCGAACGGCCGGCTGATCGCCGGGAGGAACGACATCCATCCCCGAGTCCAGAATGGACGATCTTCCGATGACATACCAAGCCTTCGCGTCGAGAACGATTTGCGTACTGGTTTTCCTGGTGATCCTGACGATGGAGGGAAGGGCGATGGCAGGCGACGGCCCGGTCCGGATCGAGAAGGTGGAATACCGCGGCTGGAAGCGGAACGTCAAGCTCAGCAACGGCGAGGTCGAGTTGATTGCCACGCTGGACGTCGGGCCCAGGATCATCAGCTATAAGTTGAATCGGCGGACGGAACGTCTTCAAGGAGTTCGACGATCAGATGGGCCGATCGGGCGAGTCGGAGTGGATCGGCCGGGGCGGGCACCGGCTTTGGACCGCACCCGAGGACACGACGCGCACCTATGCCCTCGATAATTCCCCGATCACTTATGAGAAGGTCGGCGATGGGATCCGGCTCGTCTCGGCTCCCGACACTCAGTACGGGATCCGTAAGGAGATCGACCTGACGTTGGCCCCTCGGGGGAGTCAGGTCAAGCTGGTCCATCGGATCACGGAACATCGGCTCCCGGGCGACGGAGCTGGCGCCCTGGGCACTGACGGTCATGGCGCGCGGGCGGGATGGAAATCATCCCGATGCCCCCGAAGAAGCCGCATCCCGGCAGCCCCAAGAACGCCAGATCTCCGGCCGACTTCGCCCCCAATCAACACTGGGTCCTCTGGCCGTATACCGACCTCTCCGACCCTCGGTGGAAGATGGGCGCCCGGTTCGTCACCCTAACGCAAAAGCCCAAGACCGAGCCGACCAAGCTCGGGATACTCCATCGGACGGGGGGCGTCGGGTACTTGAACGGCCAGACACTCTTCATCAAATCGTTCGGATATCACGAAGGCCAGCGGTATCCCGACGGCGGGGTCAACTACGAGACCTTCACCAACGGCGACATGCTCGAGATGGAGTCGCTCGGGCCGATCCAGACGCTGGAGCCCGGCCAGTCGGTCGAGCATGTCGAGACCTGGGAGCTGCACACGGTCAACCCCGATCGCGTCGAGGAGGAGGTCCTGCCAAGACTCCTATCGATCACGCGTTGAGATGGATTCTCCGCAACCGCTTGGTGATTGTCTGTGGGGTGCCGGTTCTGATCGGTTTGCCGTCTCTCATTGGCAGGCTGAACCCTTGCGCGTAGATTGAGTCTGTTCGAAGTTGTGAGATTGGAAATTCGGCCGACCCCGGGGCAATGTCATGGCGATGGAGACCGGAAGCGACGCGACGCTTGTCCTTCGGCTTCCCTCGACGGTGAAGGAAGCGGTGAAGCAGGCGGCTGCCCAGCTCGGTCAGTCGGTGGACGAGTTCGCGGTTTCTGCCCTGGCGCACACCGCCCGCGAGGTGATCGAACATCGTGGCGTGACCGTCCTGACCGCGCGGGATTGGGATCGTTTCCTTGCCCTGCTCGACGAACCCGCCGAGCCGAACGCGGCGCTGAAGGCCGCTGCCGGAAGGTACAAGCCGCAAATATGAATAGCGTCCCGGAAAATCCCTGGTTGATCGCCAGGCTCGACCCCGGACACGACCGGTCATCGTTCGAGTGCGGCCATGCCGTACTTGACGACTGGCTGAGACAGCGAGCCGGTCAGTTCGATCGGAGGGACCTCGCGCACACCTATGTGGCTGTCCGGCGCGGAGAGCAGAAGGTCCTGGGTTACTACGCGATCTCAACCCACGGAGTTCGTCGCGAGGACCTGCCGGATGACCAGGCCAAGGGATTGCCGCGGATCGACGTCCCGGTCGTGCTCCTCGGACGACTCGCCGTGGATCGGAGCGCCCAGGGCTGCGGGCTGGGCTGCCTCCTCTTGATGGATGCGTTGCGACGAATCGAACTCTTGGCCGATGAGGTCGGCATCCGGGCTGTCGAAGTCAACGCGATCGATGACGCCGCCCGCAATTTCTACCTGAAGTTCGGGTTCATGCCCTTGCTCGATGAACCCGGTCATCTGTTCCTGCCGATGCCTGCCATCCGCAAGCTCGGTTTGGGTTCGAAGGGAAGAGCGGCCGCATAAACCGCGATGTGGGCGTGAGCCGGACACCTTGAACAATCGTGCTTGGCCATCGGACCAACCGCCCGCAGCGGCCAACTATTCAGAATCCGGGCATCCGGTTAAGATGCAGGGGATATCCCAGGTCGCCTGACCATCCCGAAAACCGGACCCTGGAGATCGACTCGCGAACCGGTCGGCGAAACACGCCGCGGGATCGGGCCGATCGTCTACCGCCTCGAAAGTCGGAAAGCCATGCTGAACCAGGAATTGAAAGACCTCGTCGTTTCGCGGATCTTGCCCAAGATCCAGACCCCTGGCCAGTACGTCGGTGGTGAGCTGAACAGCGTACGGAAAGATCACCGGACCGTGCGGGGGACCGTCTGCCTGGCCTTCCCCGACACCTACGCGCTGGGCATGAGCCACCACGGACTCCAGGTGCTCTACAGCTTGATGAACGCCGAGGGCTGGGCCTGCGAGCGGGCGTTCACGCCCTTGCCCGATTTCGAGGACGCCCTGCGGCGGCACGGCCTGCCCCTCTACAGCCTGGAGACATTCACGCCGTTGAACCAGTTCGACGTCCTGGGCTTCTCGCTCCAGTACGAGATCTGCTATACGAACGTCCTGACGATGCTCGACCTGGGCGGCATCCCGCTCCATGCCGAGGACCGCGGCCCCGACGATACGCTGGTCATCGCCGGCGGACCGGCGCCGCAGAACCCCGAGTTGCTCGCGCCTACATCGACCTGTTCGTCATCGGCGACGGCGAGCCCAGCCTGCCGGTTGTCTGCGAGCTCTGGAAGGGCATGGAGGACTCGGGCCTGTCGCGGGCCGAGAAGCTGGCGCGGATCGCCGGCCAGGTCGAATGGGCCTACGTCCCGCGGTTCTACGAGCCGATCTACGGCGAGGACGGGACGATCCTCGAGATCCGCCGGACGCGCGACGACGTCCCCGAGGAGATCAAGCCCTGCGTCATCCGGGACCTGAACGACATCCCGCTGCCGACCCGGCCGATCGTCCCGTTCGTCGAGACGACCCACGACCGGATCGCCATCGAGATCATGCGCGGATGCCCCTGGCAGTGCCGGTTCTGCCAGAGCACGGTCATCAAGCGACCGCTCCGATACCGCACCGTCGAGACGATCCTCAAGGCCGCGCTGGAGAGCTACAATGCCACCGGCTACGACGAGATCAGCCTGCTCTCGCTCTCCACGAGCGACTACCCGGATTTCGAGGAGCTGGTGACGCGGATGAGCGAGGTCTTCACGCCGCTCGGGGTGAAGATCTCGCTCCCCAGCCTGCGGATCACCGAGACGCTCAAGAAGATCCCCGCGCTCCTGGCCGAAGGGCGTCGGAGCGGCCTGACGCTGGCGCCCGAGGTCGCCGCGCGACGACATGCGCGAGCAGATCCGCAAGCCGATCGACAACAAGGACCTCTACGACGGCTGCGCCGAGGCGTTCCGCCGCGGCTGGCGCAAGGTCAAGCTGTACTTCATGTGCGGCCTGCCGGGCGAGCGGACCGCCGACCTCGACGGGATCGTCGCGATGGCCGAGACCATCGCCCGGATCGGCAAGGAGGTCACCGGCCGATATGCCGAGGTCACCGCCAGCGTCTCCAACTTCATCCCCAAGCCGCACACGCCCTACCAGTGGAATGGCATCCAGTCTCGCGAGTATCTGCACTGGGCACACAAGTACCTCCGGTCCAAGGTCAAGCTCCGCTCGGTGACGGTCAAGTGCCACGACATCGAGCGGAGCATGCTCGAAGGCATCCTGACCCGCGGCGATCGTCGCGTCGCGCCCGCCCTGGAAGACGCCTGCGCCGAGGCGCCCGGCTCGACGCCTGGTGCGAGCACTTCCACCCCCAACTCTGGTGGGATACCTTCGCCGAGCTTGGCATCGACGTCCCGTTCTACAGTCATCGCGACCGGCCCATCGAGGAAGTCCTCCCCTGGGACCATATCCGGATCAAGTACGGCCGCGACTACCTTGCCAAGGAACAGACCCGCTCGGTCTTGCAGCTCGAAGCCATGGCCGGGGCGGTTTGATTGCGGATTGCGGATTGCGGATACCAGATTCATGAGGAGCTTGGGGAGGTGACGCATGGCGACCGTGGCCCAGCTCAAACTGTTGACCGCCGAGGAGTTCATGGCGGCCGATCTCGGCGAAGGAAGATTTGAATTAGTTCGAGGGGAAGTTGTTCCAGTGCCGCCGCCGATGCCGACTCACGGACGTGTTTGTGTTAAGATCAGCTTCGACCTGGAGTCGTACGGCCAGCAATCTGGATATGGTTACTGTCTGTCTGACTCCGCCGTGGCGACCGAGCGCGGACCCGATACGGTTCGCGGATCCGACATCTGCTTCTATAGCCACGCCCGTTGGCCCGAGTCGGAGATCGGCGATGGCCTGCCACCTGTACCGCCCGATCTCGCCGTCGAAGTCGTCTCGCCGACGAATCGCCCGGGTACGCTCCTCAGGAAAGTCGGTGAATACCTTGATGTCGGCGTTCTGCTAGTCTGGGTGGTTTATCCGAGACAGCGGCGTGTGGCGGTCTATCGGCCCAATGAGGAGATGCCGACCTACTGCAAGGATGACGAGTTCCTGGAGAACTTCCCCGAGCTGCCCGGCTTCCGTTGTCCCGTGGCCGCTTTCTTCGTCTGAGTCCGGGTGGAGGACAAGATCCGCGTTCCATGAGCACTTCGTTCCCCCCCGCGACCGCGACTGATCGACGCCCCTGGTGGCCCTGGGTGATGCTGGGCCTGGGTCTGGTCTGGACGATCCTGATCCGTATTCTGCTGATCCTCAACGCCGAGGATCACCTCGATAGCGATCTGGCCGTTAACGGCCTGACCTTGCTCGACGCCGTACACGGCCATTGGCGATGGCACTATCCGGGGACGCCTTACATGGGCATCCTGCCCATGCTGTCTTCCTATCCCCAGGCCCTGGTCTGGGGGGCGAACCCGATCTCTCTGGTCAGCGGCGGGACGGTGATCTGGGTACTGGTCGTCGTCTCGACCTTCTGGCTGGCGTGGCAGGCGTTCGGGCCATCGGTCGCCGGGTGGGCGATCGTGCCGCTGGTCTTCTCGTTCGACGGGCACGATCTGGCTGTCGGGCCGGATCACCGGGGGACATCTTCTGACGCTGGTCTGGCACACGTTGGCTTTCGTGGGGCTATATTCTTGCCTGGTCCGCGGCGGCTGGAAGCGCGCCGCAAGCCTGGGCGTTTGGTGCGGGCTCGGGCTTTACCTCGACGCCATGTTCCTGTTCACGCTCGCCGGCCTGGTCCCGGCGGCGATGCTCGCCTGGCTCTTCGGCGGGAGGCCGCGGCTGGGAATTGTGCTGGCCTCGGTGTTCCTGGCCGGGATGACCGTCGGAGTTCTGCCCCGCGTGATCGGCCAGTGGGTTGACCCTTATGACGCTTATCCGTCCCAGTTCGCGGCGACCTTCGAACGGTCGGCAGTCGTGGGACACACTCGCTTGTTGATCCTCAATTGCCTGCCGCGACTGATCACTGGTTCCGAGCTGAATGGGTTCCGAGCAACTTCGAGGAGGCCGACTCGCTCGTCGGCGAGTTCCTGGTATTCCTGTCGGGAGGCAGGACCGTCTGGACGATGCCCCGGGCCAGGGAATGGGCGTCTCTCCTGATACTTGCCGGGTTTGCGACGGCCGTCGTCCGGCTCCTGGTCGATTTCGTCAGGGCAAGGGGGATCCGGCCCGGCAGGCGGTCGGCCGCGGCACAACGCTCTCGGCACTCCTGATCGTGGCCGCGTTCTCGATCAATCGCAACATCTTTAATTCTGACAATTATCGCTACTTGATCTTCCTGTTGACCCCTTGGGCGCTCGGTTTCGGGCTCGTGATGGAGGATCTGGCCCGCCGGGGGGTTCCTGGCCGATTGACCGCCTGCGTCGTCGCCGGGCTCCTGGCTGAGCTGATGACCGCGACGACGTTCGACTGGTACCGCGACACGCGCCATTATCTCGACAACCAGGGGATTCCCGTGCGGGCCGTGCCGCCGCCCTGGTCGGAGCTGATCGTCCGGACGCCCGCGATGTGGAGACCTCTGGGGTCCATGTTGCCGCGATCCGACAAGTCGCTGCGCTTCGAGGTTCCTTCGGACGTGACCCACGTCTTTGGTGGCTACTGGGACGTCTACCGGCTGGCCTTCTTGTCGCGGAAGCGGGTCATGGGCATCCCCTATCCGATCTATCCCAACCGCTTCCCGGGTTGGTCTGAAGATCTCGAGCCGGGCCGTGGTAAACTGTTGATCCTGCGACCCGGCGAGGATTCGACGTCGGGATCGCGGCCGGCTGCCGAGATGCCAGGAAGGCGAACTCCGGTCATCCGATCGGCGAGGCGGATCGACTGGCGGCCGGCCTTCACGACGGTCTGGAAAGCGGACGGGCGCGATCCGGCCGAGATCGATCGTCTTCAAGTCATTGTCCCGTAACTCCAGCCATCGAGGCGCGAATCGTGTCCAGAGGGGAATCGGAAACAGGATCGGGATCGAGCGAGGGTCCGTTCGCGCTGTTCCCGCGGCGGCCGTGGGGCCGGGGCGACCTGGTGGCGCTCCTGGTCTGGACGCTTGCGATCGCCGTCTATTTCTGGGACGTCGTCGGGCTGAGGCGCGCCCTCTTCTATTTCGACATCACTGAGATCAACTACCCGTATCGCGCCTTCTTCGCCGAGGAGCTCAAGGCGGGCCGGTTCTCGCGGTGGTTCCCAGGTCTCTACTGCGGACTGCCGCTCTTCAGCGAGAGCCAGGCGGGGTATTTACATCCGTTCAAGTACCTGCTCTACCCCTGGCTGGCGACCTGGCAGGCGCTGAACCTCGACACGGTGCTCTCGATCTGGTTGACCGGAGCAGGGGCTATCTCTGGCTGCGCCGGCATGTGGGCCCGCGGGGGCGTTGACCGGGGCCGCGGTCTTCGGCCTGAGTGGATTCACGTGGGGCCATTTGATTCACACCAGTATGATCAACGCGATGGCAAGCGTCCCGTTCGTGATCTGGGGATTGGAGTGCTCGTGGGAGTCGGGACGCTGGCGCTGGGTGGCGCTGGGTGGCGTAGCTTTGGCCTGTCAAGTGTTTGCCGGCCACCTTCAGGACGCCCTCCTCATGGTCGTTCTGGTTGGCTTCTATGGCCTCTACCGCGCCGCTACCGAGCGCGTCTGGAGGGGCCGGTTCATCGCTTTGGGCATGGCGGTCAGCCTGGTCGTCGTGGGCGTACTGGTCTCGGCGGTCCAGTGGGTCCCGTCCAAGGAGCTGCTCGATCGGTCCCCCCGCGCCGGGGGGCTGCCCTGGGGAGAGTTGGTCTTTGGATCGTGGGGCCCCGAGCTGTTGCCGACCCTCGTGGTCCGCGAGGCCTACGGCACCCGCGCACGCGATACCGACTGGTTGGACGGCTTCTACCCTTATCACGAGATGAATGCATATATGGGCTTGATCGCCATGGCCCTGGCGGTCGTCGGGGCCGGTGGGATGGCGGAGCGCGACCGTTGGGTGAATTTCTGGGTGGTGCTCGTCGGAATCGGGATCGTGCTAATGCTGGGCAAGTTCACGTTCTTATTCGACCGAGCCAATCAAATTCCGGTCCTGGGCAGCTCGCGTGAACCTGTGCGGTTCCACTTATGGGTTGCGCTGGGGGTTGCGGCGCCTGGCGGCCGTCGGCGTCGAGCGGCTGGGGCGGCCCGGCACCGTGTCGCTCCGCGGCGGCCTGATCCTGGGCGGCGTGCTGGTCCTACTCTCGATTCCCATCATGATCTATATTTATAATCCGGTCTGGAACGATCCGAAGCGGTGGGTCGAGAAGTATCATCTCGACCGGTATCGCTGGCTCGGCCACGAGCTCATCCTGTCCACGATCCGGACCGGCATCCTCGCCGGGCTCGGCTGGTTGATCGCACGGAGTGCCGCGCGGTCGACCGTACGGGCTCGCCGATCGAGGTGGGCGGCCTTGCTGCCGCTGCTGGTCATCGCCGATCTCCTCGGCGCGCATTGGAGGGACGTCCCGACCATCGAACCGGGCTACTGGACTGAAGCGCCCGAGTCCGCGCGACGACTGAAGCACGACCCGAGCTTGATCCGCATTTTCGCCAGGGGCGACAAGTCCGCGGGGGAGCCGGGTTATGTCTCGGAACGCGTCAATTTCCTCCCGGTCCGCGACACCCTGGACTGGAGCCTGCCGCCGGTCTGGCACGTGCCCACGTCGCGCGGGAGCACGCCGATGATCTCCAGTCGTTTGGAGCTCTACGCCCGTCTCACGGAAAAATACCCGTGGCGGTACGATCTCGAGAGTGACTCGCACATCGTCACCGGCCGCAAACTCAACCCAGCCTATAGTCATCTGCCCACGGAGCCGGTCGGGGCGGCCTTTATCCATCGCAACCTCAGCGCACTACCGCGAGCGCGCCTGGTGGGTCATCCGGCTTACGCCGACGACCTCCAGAAGGCGGCCGAAGCCGTATTCCGCCTGGGTGAGAAGCTCCGGAACCGGGTGGTCGTCGAGGACCCCACGCGCCCACTCCCTGAAGACGCGATCGTCTCGGGTACCGCTCGGATCGTCGAGGACCTCCCCGAGAGGGTCGTGGTCGATACCGATGCGGGGATGCCCGCGTATCTCGTCGTCTCGGATACGTTCGACCCGGGCTGGTCGGCGACCATCGATGGCCGGCCGGCCCCGATCCGGCCCGCCTATCTCGCATTCCGTGCCGTGTATCTACCCCAGGGAAGCCACACGGTCGTGTTCACCTACCAGCCGGCGGGATTTGTGATGGGCCTGGCGCTCACGGGCTGCGGGATCGTCCTGGGGCTGGTCCTGTGGTTCTTGCCCCGGTTGTCGATCGCGCTCGCGCCGGAGCATGCCGTCCTGGGCTGGCCGTCCTGGTGGCGGACCGGGTGGTTCGTGGCCCTCGTTGCGATCGTGCTGGTCTCGTCGGTCACCATCGGTCCCGGTTGGCGGATTGGCTCCATGGCCGGTGGAGAGAGAGCGTCCACACGCACACCTGGGGTTCGGGCCTGGAGGCGCAGAAAAGTAACCGGATGTAACCGCGAGGCCAGCCGCTCTCACCGTTGCCGCAAGAACGACGGCGGGGTGGTCGAGTTCTCGCCCGCCGCGGAGTGCACAAAGAGTGCGAGTCCGCCTACAAATAGAGCCGAGATGATTCCTGTAACGAGATTACGTGGATTCGGCATCGGACCGCCTCCATTGGAAAAAGATGAACGGCACCGGTCAGCCTCCCAGCGGGTTGGCGGCGATCAGGTCGCAGAAGTTCGGCCGGCGGTAGCCGGGTAGCGTCCGTTCCAGCACGTCGGAGTTCATCGTCCCGAAAGTCGTCACGGGCTTGTGGGCGAAGCCGTCGGTGAACGCCTGGACGATCCCCCGCTTGAAGTCGATTCGCGGGTATGCGGCCAGTACGGCGTCCCGGTCGCCAGCCGGGATCTCGCCGAGTCCATCGCCGAGGACATCCGCCTCGACCCCGCCTGTGACGAGCGCGATCTCCGGCCGCTTGTGCCAGGGGATTTCCGGCGTCGTGTGCAGGGCGATCGCGTCCCACACGACCCCGACCGTCGCTTCGTCGATGCCGTTGGCCCGCAGGAATTCTCGGGCCGCGTTCGCACTATCAATCTCGAACCGGTGGTCCTGACTGCGATACTTCGCGGTCAGCCCGAGGTCGTGGAATACGGCCCCGAAGTACAGCAACTCGTGATCGAACGTCAGCCCACGGTGACGGCCCCGGATCGCTCCGAACAGGTAAACCCTCAGCGAATGGGCGAACAGCAACGGCGTGCCGTGTTCCCGCAGCAGGTCGGTCGCCTCCCGGGCCAGCTTGCTGTCGGGGATTCGGATTCCTGCGATGACTTCAGGCATGATTCAACTCCAGTCTCGTGTCAATCTGGGCTCGGGAAACCATCGTGCGATGAACCGGACATTTGTTGGCGATCTCCAACAGTTTGCTCTGTTGCTCCTCGGACAGGTCCCCGGTGAAGGAGATCCCCACTTCAATACGATCGACCATCCCGACCTTGGTCTCGCACTCAGCACAATCCTCAGCATGGACTCTCGCGTAGGACAGGCTGACTTGCACTCCCTGAAGAGGCCACTGTTTCCGCTCGGCATACATTCGAACCGTCATACTCGTACATGCTCCCAGCGCGGCCAGGAGCAACTCATACGGGTTGGGGCCCGCATCATCGCCGCCGTAATCGCTCGGTTCGTCCGCCTGAAGCACGTGAGGGCCAACGGATATGATCTGGCCATATCGCGACGGTCCGGAATTGACGCGCACACTTCTGGGCATCGGTTTTCTCCTGGAATTGCCGCGTGGCGATCTTGGGGCCTCTCATCGAGACTTTATCCTGTCAGTCGCGCCGTTTGTAGACAGTTCAGTGAGGAGGCATGGGAATCCAAAGAGGGGGTTTCCCAGGGAACTTCACCTTGCGAAGGATCTCCGCATCTTTGGCGCCGGGCGGCTTCAAATGCATGTAATAGTCGTCCGCACGCTCCACCAAGTCGTCGCCGGGTACGCTGCTCTGGCTGATAACCGTCAGTGGCGACAGTCGCAAGCTGGTACGCCGAAGCGGCTTCGGCGGATCGGGCGGGCCGTGAATTGGCCTGTATTTTGAAAACTCTTCCAATCTTCATCACAGTTTCGTCGTCCGTCAACCCCCCATGGATACACTAATCTCTCGTAACTTACGCTTCTGGTTCCTGGAGGACTTCGACGTGCTCAAGCATCGCCTCTCGCGTTCATCGCATGGCTTTACGCTGATCGAACTTCTGGTCGTCATCGCCATCATCGCCGTGTTGATCGCATTGCTGTTGCCGGCCGTGCAGTCGGCTCGCGAAGCGGCGCACCGTGCCGCGTGCATCAACAACCTCAAGCAGATCGGTCTGGCGATGCTCAACTTCGAGGGTTCGCGGCTGGTGTTGGATAAGATGGACTTCTCCAGATTCCCCAGACTGTGTCTAGAAATAAGAATGTCCCCTTTTTTCAACTTCCCCTTTTCTCAACTGGTAACCCCGCCTCCGAGCCGAGATCACAGCGCGTACGACTCGCCCCCGGCACCCCCTGATCACATCAATCCTTCTCCGCGCTGAAAATGATCTTCTGCTCTTTGGAGCGGAGATTGAGGTAGGCGTCCTGCTCGGTGCCCGGGCCTCCGCCGAGACCCATCAGAAGGCGGGGCATGCCGGCACTATCCTTGAAGTTAAGGTAGGGGTCGTGATTTCCAAAAGGCCCGCCCCCGAGGCCCATATTGAGGCGCGGGAGCCCCTCCTTCGTCGCAAAGTAGAGGTACGGGTCCCCTCCGTCGTCCGTCCCAAGGCGGAGGCGGACCTTCCCGTCTCTGTCCACTACGGCGAGTTCCCGCATTTCCAACCTCGTCGGCTCATTCCGGCCCGCGCCCGCCGAGAGGATCAAGCCGAGCCCGCCCATCGCTGCCAAGCAGAGCCCCCGCCAGCGGCGATTCGCCTTCTCAAGCCTCTCGACGCGCCGGGCCAGAGACTCAGCGACAGTTTCGCCCATGACAAGCCATCCCGGTAAAACGAAGACTCGATGTAATCACTATTCTTGACGCCTCCGGGCGCCGTCGAACAACCAACGGATTAGATCGGTCGCCCGGATTGCCGGGCATTAGCTGAAGATAACGAGGAGTCGCCGTGGCGATCCGAGGCCGGCCCCGCCGAACGCTTCAAATCAGCGGCACGCGCCCGCCTGGAAACTGTCATTACTACTGAGAGGCTGTGAAGAAATCGATTCCAGATGACGAATTACGAATTGCGGATGGATATAAAGCCTGATTTCAAAAGCATTTACGAATTCGCGATTCGTAATTTGGAATCCGCTATCCGATTGTTTCACAAACTCTGAGCGTTGCATAGAAAACTTAAGTTCCTGATCGTCACCCAGTTTGGAGTAGCGCGCGGCTTCCTCCCGCGGCCTGAAGGGCCGCAGGAACCCAGCCCAGGGAGAATCCCTGGGTTCTTGCCACCGGCCACAACCAGCCGGCCTGGAGGGCCGGAGGTGGTCGGTCCCAGTCCTGGGCGGAGTTCCGAACCGTCACCGGCGTCGCGACCGGGGCCAGTGGGTTCTGGCGGCCCTTCACGTCGCGGGTGCTTGAGACCTTCGAGGCCCCCAGGGATTCTCTCCTGCGGCCCGACAGGCCGCGGATGATTGGGGGGGCGTTGGACACCCCCAGGGATTCTCCCTGGGCTGGGTTCCTGCGGCCCTTCAGGCCGCGGGTGCTGGAGGTCTTCGACGCCCCCAGGGATTCTCCCTGGGCTGGGTTCCTACGGCCCTTCAGGCCGGAGCGCAAGACCCACCTCCCAAACTCTGTGACGATCCGGAGCGTTTCGATTCCATCGGGGGGACACAACCGTCTCGTTACGGGCAGATTGTGTAGAAAGGGGCTCGCTCCGTCGTTCTCTGGCTCAACGCCCGGTCTTAACTTTTCTCTGCAACACTCAGTAATCCAGGCTGGACACAGCGATTTTGATCTAAGGGCTTACACGTTGTCTCGGATTTCGTCGATACGATGGGGATATTCACCCTTTACACATCAGACGTCTGTAAGTCGCCCATCTGGTGGTTGTCAGACGTCCACAATGTGGTTGTCAGACGTCCACAATTCGGACGCTCGCCGGCTTCCAACATGCTCGGCTGACCATTGCGTCGGCGGTGCTTCGGCTCGATCGGGGTTGCGCCGGTAGCTGACCTCGGCCAGCGGGCCCTGGAAGCCGAGCCGGGCGTCGGCGGTGGGGGCTCTGCCATCGTCACGGTTCCTGGTAAAGCTTCTGACAAGAAAAATGTCGATGGCACGCCGCGTGCGACATTGCGGGTATCATCGGCCACAGAGTCTACCACAGTTCGACAGACCCAGACGAGGTATTTCGGTGTCATCCACGACGGGACAAGGCGCCTTCGGCGTGCGGCTCATCGGTGCGTTCAAGCTGGCCAGTGCCCTGATGCTCGGGGCCGCCGGGTTCGGGACCTTCCGGATTTTGAATCAAAACATGGGTGAAGTGGTCGAGCACTTCATCTTGCGGATGCATCTGGACCCCGAGAACAGGCTCATCCATGGGGTGATTTCTCGAGTGGGCAACGTTGACCGTTCTCACCTAGTGGCCATCGGTGCGGGGACTTTCTTGTATTCGCTGCTTGAGGGGGCCGAGGGGATCGGCCTGCTCCTCCGGCGGCACTGGGCCAGCTATCTGACCATCATCGCGACCGTGCTGCTCTTCATCCCGGAAGGCTATGAGATCGCCCACAAGGTGGATGCGGTGCGGATCATCGTGCTCCTGGTCAACCTGGCCGTCCTGGTGTATCTGATCTGGAGACTCAAGCAAGAGCATCAGGGCGAGGCCGGTGCTGTGAAAGAATCCTGATGCGCCCACCCATCTCAGCCCACGAGCCCATTT
>CAWJGW010000028.1:0-240889 GCA_963842405.1 uncultured Isosphaeraceae bacterium
AGCTGAGCCGCGAGGGCAAGGTCCTTTTTCAGAAGCCGCACGAAGGCTGGGCCTGCGTCTCGGTCGCGGCGAATCCACGAGATGGGAGCGTGTGGATCACCGAGCGCGGCATCCCGACGTGGCGCGGAGCGTCAACCGGCTCTGGCATCTCGCCGACAATGGGGCCACGATCAAGTCGTGGGACCTCGGCGAGAAACCTGGCTTCGGCGTCGCCTGTGAGCCTGAGTCGGGCACCGCCTGGGTCGTCTCCCTTCGGGCCGGAATCCTGCGCTTCACGGCGGACGGCAAGGAGCTGCCTCCGCTGCCCGTGAAGGCTCGTGCCATCGCCATCAGTCCGACAACCGGGCAGGTCTGGGTAACGACCGAGACCGAGGTCCTCCAGCTCGACGCGGCTGGCCGGAAAAAGACGGTTGCTCGGTTCGAATCTAGGTCGTGGCAGTCTTGGCCGGCTGCATTCTAATCGTTGAGCCCCATCGAAGTCGCGCGAGAAATGGGGTCCCCGTTTAATTCTACAGCGGAAGGATTTCTTGTGTTGACCAGAGATTCCGGGCGGCCTGAAGGGCCGCGGGAGCAAAGCCCGGGGAGAATCCCCGGGAGAGCGAGACTGAGCGACCTCCACCCCTCTTCCTGCGGCCTGAAGGGCCGCGGGAGCCGAGCCCGGGGTGAAACCCCGGGAACCAACGGCCGCCCCCATCCTGCCGCGGCCTGAAGGGCCGCAGGTGGCACCGGCTCCTGCACCCCTTGTATGTTTGATTCCAGCCAGTTTGCGATACTGGCACCAGTGTCGTGAGGAGAGCTCTGCACCCCCTGAGGCATTGACCTCTTCCTGAAGATTGCTCCCTCCGGCTTGGGCTCCAAGGTATTGGTACATCATGCGGCCTGGACCGCTTATCACAAGGATCACCTCGCCCAAGAGCTCCGGAGGAGACTCACGCCTATTTCTCCGACACTCGTCGTACACCCGGTCGCCACGCGCCTTGTCTCCGGAGCCCATTCATGACCACCACCCCCTGTCTCGACCGCATCGGCGTCGGCATTGATACCGCGCGCGACGGTCATCGCGTCGCCTTCCTCCGGCCCGATCGCCAGCAGGCCGCCAAGCCGCTCACCGTCCTGGAGAACCACGCTGGCTATCAGTCTCTAAAAGATCAGTTGATGAAACTACATGAACAGCATCCAAATGCTTATTTCCATGTGCGCATCGATGCCGCCGGCCAGTACGCCACCAACCTCGAGCAGTTCCTCCGCGGCCTCGACCTGCCCATGACCCTGTCCATCGGCGAGCCCAAGCGCAACAAGGATTATCAGAAGGCGCATTTCCCCAGCGCACCACCGACGACACCGAGAGCCAGGCCATGGCCCGCTTCGCCGTCGTCGAGTCGCCCGCGGCCACGCCGGCCCCCTCCCAGAAAATGATCCTGTTGCGCGAGGTCGCCGGCCGCTTGCAAGCCCAGGTCCAGCAGACCACACGGGCCGTCAACCGACTGCACAACCTCCTGGCTCGCACCTTCCCCGAGCTGGCCACCTTGACCGACGACATCGCCGCCGGCTGGGTCTTGCACCTGCTGGAGAAATACCCGACCGCCCAACGCATCGCCGCGGCCCACCGCGCTTCCCTGGAGAAGATCCCGCATCTGACCGCCGCGCAAGCCCAGGCCCTGCACCAGGCCGCCGACCAATCGGTCGCGTCGCTCTGCGGTGCCGTGGCCGAGACCCTCGTCGGCAATCTCGTGGCCCAAGTCCGTCAGACCCAGGGCGCCGAGACGGCCCTGCGGAAGTTGCTGACCACGGCGTTTGACGACCTCCCCGATTCGCCCCATGTCCAGGTCGTCACCATCCCCGGCATCGGCACGGCCACCGCCGCAGTCCTGGTCGCCAAGCTCGTGGACATCAACCGCTTCAAGACGCCCGATCAGGTCGTCGGCTATTTCGGCGTCTTTCCCGAGGAGAACCGCTCGGGGGTCGACAAGTGGGGCAATCCCTTGCCACCCGGCACGATGCACATGTCGTTCAAGGGGAACGATCTGGTCCGCAGCTATCTCTGGAATGCCGCCCGCACCGCAATCCGTTGCAATCCCGCGGTGCGCGCCCTGTACCGCCGCGAACGGGCCAAGGGCAAGCGGGGTGATGTCGCCATGGGCCACTGCATGCGCAAGCTGCTCCATCAGGTCTTCGCGGTCTGGAAGACCAATCGCCCCTTCGACGGCAAGCTCCCTACCCAAGCGGCCCCCGCGCCGCCGCCGGCCGCCGCGGATGACCCCGGTGCGCCATCCCCCATCAACACGCAAGCCGGGGGCCACAAGCGGGACGAGCCCGCGGGAAAAGTGGTCACCCCGGCTCCCCCTACCGTAGAGTCGATACCGCTGCCTGTCAAGCCGGCATCGCCCGCGCCGATGGGGGCACGGCCCCTGGTGGACTTCGCATTCGTGCGACAGCAGGTGAGCCTGAGACAGATGCTCGAGCATCTGGGACTCTTGGGTCAGTTGCATGGCCGCGGTCCGCAGCGCCGCGGTCCCTGCCCCATTCATAGCCATCCCGGGGACCGGAAGCGGACCTTCTCGGTGCATCTGGACAAGGGCGTGTTTCGCTGCTTCCAGGCGGATTGCGGAGCCCAAGGCAACGCGGCTGGATCTCTGGGCGGCGGTCCATCGTCTGCCGCTGTACGACGCCGCCTTGCATCTGGCCGGGACCTTCGGTCTGCCCCGGAATAGAGAAGAGGAACCCGTAAAAGGAACCCGTCGCGACGGGTGAGGGCGGCATCGTTCGAGGCGTCGTCAGTGACACAGGAGGACCTCAATAATTGATTAGAATTTAGATAAAGATATCATATTAAATTCTATCATAATGACCTGACTCTGGGAGGGCCCGGGAGAGGGCCCCCCAGGGAAGGCTCCCGAGGAAGCGGGGAACGGTGGGCTGCCTGGTGGATTCCGGCAGCGGTTCGCCCGGGTGTTCGATCCGCGCGCCGAGAATGACTGATCCGGCCGTAGTTCGCTCTGCCGTTCATCCGAGTGCCGCGGGAAGGCTCAGCCGCTTGCCGTCATCACTCTTGACGGCTCTTGATTTTCAACGGTACATCTTCAGGGTGCACCGGAGATGGGCCGGCCATCCCGGTCCCCGGGGTTTTACCCCGGGCTGGGCTCCTGCGGCCCTTCAGGCCGCGGGTCCTGGGGGTCTTCGCCGCCCCCAGGGATTCTCCCTGGGCTGGGTTCCTGCGGCCCTTCAGGCCGCCCGTGGCTTCCCGTGTACATGAAATCTCCTGCCGCTGTAGAATTAAGAGGAGCCGAGAATGAGCCAGTTCTCAACAGGGTCGGAGTTCTCCTCGGTCTTGCTGAATGCCTCGATCCTTCTGATCGGAAAATGGACCGGCGTCCTGGCCCTGGCCTGGCTGCGCATGGGATTCTAGCGGGGCGGAATCCGCGATGGCGTGTCGCGCTCTGGCGATCGGCCATCGTCGGGCTGGTCCTGGTAGTGGTCCTCTCATCGGCCCCTCCGATCGTGGCGTATCGTTTCGCCCCCGCGAAACAAGACGTGGTCGAAGTCGAACGTTGGGTTCCGACCGCGCCGGCCGTCGAGGGCCGAGGGACGCCCGCGATCATCTTCGGAAGCCGGAGCCGATCCGTCACGTGCCGGCCGTAGCCTCTGCGGTAGGACGATGAGCCGCGCCGAACCGGCTCCCGCGCGAGCCTCTACCGAGCGCAAGGATTCCGATCGGGACCTCGGCTCGTCTCGTGGTTGTGGTCGATCTGGCTGGCCGGCGTCTTCGTGCTGACGGCCCGGCTGATCGTGGGGAGCCTGGGCCTGGCCAGGCTGGTTCGGCGATCGTCGGCGGTTTCTGAAGAGATCGTCCGGCAATGCCGGCGATCGCCGAGCGGCTGGGCTGTCGTCGGGCGGTCCGGGTGCGTCGGACGTCGGACGTCGCGACCCCTTGCCTGGCCGGGCTCTGGCGTCCGGTCTTGCTCCTGCCGGAGCGGGAGTGCGAAGCGGTGCGGACCGGACGACCTGCGGGCGATCCTCGCCCACGAGCTGACGCACGCGCGGAATCACGACCTCGCCTGGAACCTCGCGGCTCACGTCGCTTCGATCCTGCTCTGGTTCCACCCGCTGGCCTGGCGAATCCGCGCGGCGCATGCGGCGGCGTGCGACGCCGTCTGCGATGCCGTGGCCGCCGACCTGCTCGGCGACGTGGCCTCGTACAGTCGGACGCTCGCTCGGCTGGCCGTGCGGGCGGCCTGGCCGTCGCCGGCCCACGGGCTGGCCATGGCCCGCACGTCGGACGTCCGCCGACGCCTCGATGCCTTGAACCGGAAGGTGTTCCGAACCCCGCTCTCGTGGAGGCGTGTCATGCCTGCGCTCTTCGTGGGAAGCGTGCTCCTGGTGCTCATCGGCGGCTTCGGCTTCACGCGTGCCGAGCAGGCCGCCCCCGCTCCGCGCGCCGAGCCGGCGAAGGCCGGCTCGACGCCCAAGGCCAGTTGCGACAACCGGAGGACCGAACGATGGCAGGGAAACTGACGCTCCGCGCCGTCGCGGCGGAGACCAACGAGCCGATCGAGGGCGTGTCCATCGCCTATCGAGGGGCCGCTCCGACGGGAAGGACCAGAGACGGGCACCGTCACGACCGGCAAGGACGGGACGGCGACGATCGAATATCCACCGAGCCTCAAGACCGGATATCTTCGAGATCACCGCCCGCAAGCCGAAACTCGTGCCGATCCATCTCCTCTGGGACGACCAGCGGCACCCGTTGGAATTGCCGACCACGAAGGAGCTGCGCTTCGAGCCCGGCACGACGATCGGCGGGATCGTCAGGGACGAGGCCGGCCATCCGATCGAAGGGGCCACGGTCGACGTCCACGGCGCCACCGACCGAGTACGAAGGGACGCACCACGTCTTCTCGCTCGGGGAACTCAAGACGGACGCCCAGGGCCGATGGCGTCTGGACGTCGCGCCGCGGAACCTCGCGAAGTCTGGATGAGCGCGAAGCATCCGCACTATCGGAGGAATGCCGGCGATGGTGTTCGCGCGACCTCGACAGTGTGATCGTCCTCACGAAGGGGCCTGACGGTGACCGGTCGGGTCGTCGACGCCGCGGGCCGGCCGGTGAAGGGGGCCAGGGCCATCATCGGCCACGACAGTCTGGTCCCGATCCTCCGACCGGGACGACGAACGAGCGGGGCGAGTTCACCCTGGAAAACTGCGACCTCGGCCCGACGATCATCACGGTCCAGGCCGAGGGCTTCGCGCCTCGGATCCAGGATGTCCGGGTCGAGGACCGGACCGCACCCGTTGAATTCCGACTGACGGAGCCGGGGTCGGTGCGTCCGCGGCAAGGTCGTCGACATCCAGGGCAAGCCGGTCGCCGGTGCGGTCGTCGCCGCCGACACCTGGCGCGGACACCGGTCGATCCAGTTCCGGGTCGATACCGACAAGGACGGCCGGTTTGAATGGAAAGACGCGCCCAAGGACGTCGTGCTCTACGACATCTTCAAGGCGGATTACATGCGGAGCCGCCTTGTCCCGTTGACCGCGTCGGATCGGGAGCAGGTCATCACGTCTCCACCCGGAACTGGTGATCGCCGGCCGCGTGACCGACGCCGAGACCGGCCGGCCGCTGCCGAAGGTCCGCGTGATCCGGGGCTGGAAGGTTGAGGGGCGGCAAGAGACCCACTGGCCCGAGAACGAAGCGGTGGAGATCGCGGGCGGTCGATACACGATCCGGTTCGACGATGCCGTGCGAAGCCTTCTTCGTCCGGGTCGAGGCGCCGGGTTACAAGCCGGCCGAGTCGCGCGCCTTCCGGCTCCACCGAAGGGCGGCAGACGTTCGACTTCGCCCTCCGGCGCGGCGAGGGGCAACTCTCCGGCGTCGTCCTGCTTCCCGATGGCAAGCCCGCCCCGGGGGCCGAGGTCGTGATCGACACAGCGCACGATGGGCTGTCTTGATGCAGGCCGGGCGATTCGATCGCAAGGCGAATGTCCCGAAGGTCACGGCCGGACCCGACGGCCGGTTCACATTCACGCCGCCCGGTGATCCGTTCCTCCTGATCGCCGTCAGCGATGCCGGCTATGCCGACGCCTCGCCCGAGGAGTTTGCGAAGTCGGGCAAGCTGGTGTTGCAACCGTGGGGGAAGATCGAGGGCGAAGTGCGGATCGGCGGTCAGCCGGCGCCGAACCAGGAGGTGATGTTCGGACCCGGCCTGTTCCAGCGCGGGGAGCGGTCGGTACGCCTTCACCTACGGCTACACCACCGGACCGACGAGCGAGGCCGATTCGCATTCGATCGGGTGATCCCCGGCCCCGGGACCGTTTCGCGAGTCGTTCCGAACGCCGCCTGCGCCACTCGGGTTTCACGCGTGGGGCTGGCAGGAGCCGCGTCGAGGTCAAGCCCGGCCAGACGGCCCGGGTGCGGATCGGCGGCAAGGGCCGGCCGGTGATCGGCCGGGTCGTGCTCGACGGCACGCCGGAGCCGCCGGTGGACTGGACGCAAGAACCAGCCGGTGGTGATCCACGTCCCGCACGAGGAGCTGAAGGATTCCCTGGACTCGCGCCGACTTCGGCTCGCACTTCGACAAGGACGGCCGGTTCCGCATCGAGGATGTCCCGCCGGGCAAGTATGTGCTGGAAGTCACCGTGAACGCGGCGTCCTACCCCCAGGTCCGGGCGCGGAGGCGGTAATCGGCTGGGCGAAGATGACCGTCACCGTGCCCGAGGCCCCGGCCGGCCGGCCCGATGACCCGCTCGACCTGGGGACGATCACGGCCGAGCTCTTCGAGACGCTCAAGGTCGGCGACCGGGCGCCCGAGTTCACCGTCCCGCGGATCGTCGGCAAAGGCCGAGGCGATCAGCTCAGGCTCAGCGATTACCAGGGCAAGCTCGTCCTCCTCGATTACTGGGCGACGTGGTGTGGACCTTGCCTCGCCGAGATGCCCGCGATCAAGGACATCCAGAAGACCTTCGGCGGCGATCCGCGGTTCCAGCTCATCGGCATGTCCTGCGACGAGACGGCCGAGGTGGCCGAGCGGTACATCAAGGAGAATGGGTTGATCTGGACGCATGGATTTGCCGGCAACCTCATCGCCGGAGTGAATGCGAGCAAGGCTACAAGGTTCGGGCGATCCCGGCGACGTTCCTGATCGGCCCGGATGGTCGCGTCCTGGCGAAGAACCTGCGCGGGGCCGAGCTGAAGGAGGCCGTGCGCAAGGCCCTCGAGGACGACAAGCTCTTCCCCGCGGCGATCAGGACCACTCCGCCGCCCTCTTCCCGGTGACGATGTCTCTCTCGGACGAGGAGCCGAAAAATGAGCCTGTACGCGACATGGTCGGAGTTCTCCGCGGGCTTGCCGGATGCCTCGCTCGGGCTGGTCCTCATCGTCAAATGGACTGCCGTGCTGACCCTGGCCTGGCTGGCGCACGGGATGCTGGCGGGCCGGAATCCGCGTTGGCGTGTCGCGATCTGGCGATCGGCCGTCGTCGGGCTCGCGCTGGTGACGGTCCTCTCGATGGCCCCTCCGATCGTGGCGTATCAGTCGGTCTCCCGAGATCAGGCTTCGATGGAACGCGCGGCAAACGGTTCCGACCACGCGCCGCCGTCGAGGGCCAAGGGGCTCCCGCGATCATCGTCGAGCCGGAGCCGATCCGTCCCGTGCCGGCCGTTGTTTCCTCGGTGGTGACGGTTGGCCGCGCCGATCCGGCCCCCGCGCCGGCCTCTACCGATGCGCAAGGATTCCGATGGGGACCTCGACTCGTCTGGTGGTTGTGGTCGATCTGGCTGGCCGGCGTCTTCGTGCTGACGGTCCGGCTGATCGTGGGGAGCCTGGGACTGGCCAGGCTCGTTCGGCGATCGTCGGTTGTTTCTGAAGAGATCGTTCGGCAATGCCGCACGATCGCCGAGCGGCTGGGCTGTCATCGGGCTGGTGCGCGTGCGCCGGACGTCGGACATCGCGACGCCCTGCCTGGCCGGGCTCTGGCGTCCGGTCTTGCTCCTGCCGGAGCGGGAGTGCGAAGCGGTGCGGCCCGACGATCTGCGGGCGATCCTCGCCCACGAGCTGACGCACGCGCGGAATCACGACCTTGCCTGGAACCGTGCGGCTCACGTCGCCTCGATCCTGCTCTGGTTCCACCCGCTGGCCTGGCGAATCCGCGCGGCGCATGCGGCGGCGTGCGACGCCGTCTGCGATGCCGTCGCCGCCGACCTGCTCGGCGACGTGGCCTCGTACAGTCGGACCCTCGCGCGGCTGGCGGTGCGGGCGGCCTGGCCGTCGCCGGTCCACGGGCTGGCCATGGCCCGGACATCCGACGTCCGCCGACGCCTCGACGCCTTGAACCGGAAGGTGTTCCAAACCCCGCTGTCCTGGAGGTTGATCATGCCGCCTTCTTCGTCGGGAGCGTGCTCCTTGTGCTCATCGGCGGCTTCGGCTTCACGCGCGCCGAGCAGGCCGCGCGACGCCAACAAGTCCGAGAATCCTCCCAGATCCTCGGCGGAGTCCGGGAAGCTCACAGTTGCGCGGTTGCGGCGGAGACCGGTCAGCCGATCGAGGGGTTGTCGATCTCGTATCAAGGTGTGTTTGACGACAAGCCCCGGAAGGGGGTCGTCGCAGACTGGCAAGGATGGTAGGGCGACGATCGACTACTCGTCGAGTTCGAGCGTCAAGAGTCTCGGCATCACTGCCAATATGCCGAAACGAGTACCGATTTTCATGCATTGGGACCGTTCGGGGCAGTCGATCCGGTTGCCGGCGTCCAAGGAACTGAGGCTCCAGCCCGGGACGGTGATCGGCGGGCTTGTCAAGGACGAAGCCGGCAAGCCGATCGCCGGCGCGACCATCATTCGTTCCATGCCACTGACGGAATGGGATGGGTCCTGGGTCGAGTGGCTCTTCAACGGTCCGAAGACCGATGAACGCGGCCGATGGCGGATGGACGACGCCCCGGCCAATCTTGCGAACGTCTCTGTTGAAGTCGTCCATCCGGACTACCACACCGGCGGCGGTCCCGTATCCCGCAACCTCGACAGTGTGTTCGTCCTCAAGAAAGGTTATCCCGTGAGGGGCCGCGTCGTCGACGTGAGCAGGTCGACCGGTGCCGGGGGCCAAGGTCGTCATCGGCCGCAGTTACTGGGACAGCAAGCTCCCGGCCACCACGACGGACGCGAAGGGCGACTTCATCCTGGAGCGGTGCGCCGAGGGCTCGACCATCGTGACCGTCAAGGCGGAGGGACTCGCGCCTCAACTCCGCGAGGTCCGGGTCGGCGAGCGAATCGAGCCCCTGGAATTCCACCTGGAGCCCGCGTCGGTGCTCCGCTTTCGAGTCATCGACGGCCAGGGAAAGCCGGTGGCCGGGGCCTTCGTCTACGCCCAGACCTGGCGCGGATACCACTCGATCGACAAACGCGGGGAGACGGACACTGAGGGCCGCTTCGTATGGCGTAGTGCACCGCGAGACGCCGTGCTCTATGACATCGGCAAGACGGGTTTCATGGCACGCCGAGCCTATCCGTTGATCGCGTCTGAGCGGGAGCAAGTCGTCATCTTGCATCCGAAGCTGGTGATCACCGGCCGCGTGACCGACGCCGAGACTGGCCAGCCCCTGCCGAAGTGCCTCATCATCGAGGGCGTCGGTTTCGTCGGCAACGCTCAGATCTCCTGGTTGCGCGGGAGGACGGTGGATGTGTCCGGAGGGGAGTACTCCGCCTCGTTCGACGAGCCGAACGACACCATGTACGTTCGGGTCGAGGCCCTCGGCTACAGACCGGCCGTGTCGCGCGCCTTCCACCCCGATGAAGGGCGTCAGCGTTTCGACGCCGCCCTCGAACGCGCCGCAATGCTCTCCGGGATCGTCCTGCTTCCGGACGGTAAGCCGGCCGAAGGAGTGGACATAGTCCTCGCGTCTGAGGCCGACATGGTGTTGTTCGACGGGGGTCGTTTTGAGAGTCGGACAAGTGCACCCCGATTCAAAACTGGTCCCGATGGCCGGTTTGCATTCACCGCGGCGAAGGACAAGTTTATCCTGGTCGCCCTGGGCGACGCTGGCTATACCGACGCCTCGCCCGACGAGTTCGCCAAGTCGGACAAGCTGGTCCTGAAACCCTGGGGACGGCTCGATGGTGAGCTGATGGTCGGCCGTGGCCCGAAGCCGAATGAAGTGATCTCTTACAACCCCGTCGGGCGGTTCGGTCGCGGAATACCGAATCGCCTGTTCTACCAATATGCGACCCGTACTGACGACCACGGTCGTTTCACATTCGAGCGGGTCATCCCCGGTCCCGGCTCGGTCTCGCACGTGGTCGTCACCAACTTCGGCCAGTTCTCGCAGCAATTGTCGTGCGGGGGCCAGGCGGTCGAGATCCGGCCGGGTCAGACGACCAAGGTTCGGATCGGCGGCAAAGGCCGGCCCGTGATCGGCCGGGTCGTGCTCGACAGGACGCCCGACACTCCGATCGACTGGACTCAGAATCCACCCGCGCTCATGGGCCGCCCAAAACACGAAAATGAGGCCACGTCTGCCTACGTGGGAATGGGGTCGAACATCGACAAGGACGGGCGATTCCGGCTCGACGACGTTACGCCGGGCACCTATGAGCTGACGGTCTCCGTCAACGCAAGGCCGGATTCCCAGCGCCTCGCCAGGGGAGATGTCATCGGCTCGCTCCGGATGAGCGTCACGATGCCCGAGGTCCCCGGGGGCCAGTCGGACGAGCCGCTCGACCTGGGGACGATCACCGCCAAGCTCTTCGAGAACCTCAAGGTCGGTGACCTCGCGCCGAACTTCGCTGTTCCGCGGATCGCCGGCAAGGGCAAAGGCGATCAAATCCATCTGGCCGACTATCGAGGCAAGCTGGTTCTGGTCGACTTCTGGGCCACGTGGTGCGGCCCGTGCCTGGTCGAGATGCCCGCTTTCAAGGACATCCAGAAGACCTTCGGCGCCGATCCGCGGTTCAACCTGATCAGTCTGGCCTGCGACAAGAACGACGAAGAGGCCAGGCAGTACATCCGGGAAAACGGACTGATCTGGACACATGGTTTTGCCGGGGACCTTGCGATGGGCGTTGGTCTTAGCTACAAGGTCCGCTCGATTCCGGCGACTTTCTTGATCGGTCCAAACGGCCGGATCCTGGCGAAGAACCTGCGCGGGGCCGAGCTGAAGGAAGCCGTGCGCAAAGCCCTCGAGGACGACAAGCTCTTCCCCGCGGCGATCAGGACCACTCCGCCGCCCTCTTCCCGGTGACGATGTCTCTCTCGAACGAGGAGCCGAAAAATGAGCCTGTACGCGACATGGTCGGAGTTCTCCGCAGGCTTGCCGGATGCCGCGCTCGGGCTGGTCCTCATCGTCAAGTGGCCTGCCGTGCTGACCCTGGCCTGGCTGGCGCACGGGATGCTGGCGGGCCGGAATCCACGTTGGCGTGTCGCGATCTGGCGCTCGGCTGTCGTCGGGCTCGCGCTGGTGACGGTCCTCTCGATGGCCCCTCCGATCGTGGCGTATCGTTTCGTCCCTCGAGACCAGCCTTCGGTGGATTACCCGCAAACGGTTTCGACCCCGCCGGCCTTCGAGGGACACGGGGCTCCGGCGATCGTCTTGAGGCGGGAGCCGACGGCGCCGATCCCTCTCATGCCGGCCGTTGCTTCCTCGGTTGTGACGGTGAGCCGCGACGATCCGGCTCCTGCGCCGCCCTCTGTCGAGGCCCAAGGATTCCGATGGGGAGCTCGACTCGACTCGTGGTTGTGGCGAGTCTGGCTGGCCGGCGTCTTCGTGCTGGTGGCCCGGCTGATCGTGGGGAGCCTGGGCCTGGCGCGGGTCATCCGGCGGTCGTCTCCTGTTCCTGACGGGATCGTTGGAGAATGCCGGTCGATCGCCGACCGCCTGGGCTGTCATCGGGCTGTCGCGCGTGCGCCGGACATCGGACGTCGCGACGCCTTGCCTGGCCGGGCTCTGGCATCCGGTGCTGCTCCTGCCCGAGCAGGAGTGCGAAGACCTGCGGCCCGACGATCTGCGCGCGATCCTCGCCCACGAGCTGGCGCATGCGCGGAATCACGACCTCGCCTGGAACCGCGCGGCGCATCTCGCGTCGATCCTGATCTGGTTCCACCCGCTGGCCTGGCGCATCGGCGGGGCGCATGCGGCGGCGTGTGACGCCGTCTGCGATGCCGTCGCCGCCGGCCTGCTCGGCGACGTGGCCTCGTACAGTCGGACCCTCGCTCGGCTGGCCGTGCGTGCGGCCTGGCCGTCGCCGGCCCACGGGCTGGGCATGGCCCGGACATCTGACGTCCGCCGACGCCTCGATGCCTTGAACCGAAAGGTCTTCCAAACCCCCCTCTCGTGGAGGCGCGTCATGCCCGCGCTCTTCGTGGCAAGTGTGATTCTCGTGCTCATCGGCGGATTCGGTTTCACGCGTGCCGAGCAGACGAAGGCCACGCCGACACGCAAGCCCGCTGACGAGAAAGCGGCTGGAAAACTGACGATCCGCGCCGTCGCGGCGGAGACCCATGAGCCGATCGAGGGCGTGTCCATCGAGTATTGGGGCCTCATCGGCGAGCAGCGTCAGCAGGCGACTATCATGACGGGTGAAGACGGTACCACCAAGATCGAATGGCCCGCGGGGGCGACGATCCATCGACTGGGAATCACTGCGCGGAAGCCGAATCTGGTGCCGATCTTCATCCTCTGGAACGACGAGCGGCACCCCGTGGAATTGCCGGCAGTGAAGGAACTGCGGTTTGCTCCGGGCACCACGATCGGTGGCATCGTGCACGATGAGGCCGGCCATCCGGTCGAAGGTGTCACGGTCGACGTCTCCGCGCCCGCGACCGAGTACGAAGGGACGAATCATTACTTCAGCCTGGGATCCCCCAAGACGGATGCCCAGGGCCGATGGCGTCTGGACGTCGCGCCGAAAGACCTGGCCGGGGTCTGGGGCCGGACCAGCCATCCGCACTATCGGAGCAGCGACGTCGTCGCGTCGCGCAAGCTCGACGGCGTGGTCGTCCTCAAGAAGGGGCTGATGGTTGTCGGTCGGGTCGTCAACGCCGCGGGCGGGCCGGTGCGGGGAGCCAGGGTTATCCTCGGTCATGTTATCTGGGGGACCAATCCCCCGACTGCGTCGACGAACGAGCGGGGCGAGTTCACCCTGGAGAATTGCGACGCCGGCGCATCGATCATCACGGTCCAGGCCGAGGGCTTCGCGCCCGGATCCAGGACGTCCGCATCGAGGATCGGACCGCACCCGTCGAATTCCGAATGACCGAGCCGGGCTTCGTGCTGCGCGGCCGGGTCGTGGACGTCCAGGGCAAACCGGTCGCCGGTGCCTTCTTCGCCGCCGATACCTGGCGCGGGCACCGCTCGATCCAGTTCCGGGTTGATACCGACAAGGACGGCCGGTTCGAATGGAAAAACGCACCCAGGGACGTCGTGCTCTACGACATCGGCAAGGAAGGCTACATGGCGAGCCGGAACGTCGCGCTCACGGCGTCGGATCGCGAGCAGACCGTCATCCTCTACCCGAAGCTGGTCATCACCGGCCGCGTGACCGATGCTGAGACCAGCCGGTCCGTGCCGAAGTTCCGCGTCGTCAAGGGCTGGCAGTCGGAGTGGCAGTTCGCGATCCACTGGTCTGAGAACATGGGCCTGGACGTCACAAATGGACAGTATACCGTGGGATTCAATGAACCGAGGGAAGCGTTGTTCGTGAAGATCGAGGCCCCGGGTTACGAGATGGCTGAGTCGCGGGCCTTCCAGCCGAAAGAGGGGCGACAGACTCTCGACTTCAAGCTCCGGCGCAGGCGGGCATTTCGGGGATTGTCCTGCTTCCCAACGGAAAACCCGCGGAGGGGGTCAAGGTCGCCCTGTCCACCCGGGAGAATCAAGTGAGATTGCGGGCGGGCCACTTCGATACCATCGCGGATTTCCCGAAGAGCTTGACGGACTCCGATGGCCGGTTCTCGTTCCCCCCGCGCGCAATAAGTTTGTGTTGATCGCCGTGAGCGATGCCGGGTATGCCGATGCCTCGGCCGACGAGCTTGCCAAATCGGGTAAGCTTGTGCTGCGAGCCTGGGGACGGCTCGAGGGCGGGGTGCGGATCGGCGCCCGGGTGGGGGCGAACGTGCAAGTTGTGTTCGATCCGATCCGGCCCGAGGATGAAACCGGGATCGCTGGCTATGAGTACGGCTACCGGACGTCGACCGACGAGCGAGGCCGATTCCGATTCGACCGGGTGGCCCCTGGCCCCGGAATCATGGCGCGGGTCGTCGAGAAACGGTTTCCCGGCCGCCCCTTCCGCCAGCTCCCCTGCTGGCAGGAGTCCGTCGAGATCAAGCCGGACCAGACGGTCCAGGTGACCCTCGGCGGCAAGGGCCGGCCGGTGATCGGCCGCTTTGTTCTGGATGGGACGCCCGAATTGCCGGTCGACTGGACCCAGAACGAGGAGCTGAAGCTCGGCGTGCCGCCCGAGAAATCGGACCCAGAACGGTTCGGCATTCTTCAGTTCGGCCCGCTCCTGTTCGCGACACATGTCGAGAAGGACGGCCGGTTCCGCATTGATGACGTGCCATCGGGCAAGTACGAGCTGGAGCTCGCGGTCAATGGGGGGACCGACCCACGGTTCCCAGGCCCGGGACGCAACATCGCCAGGATGAAGAGGTCGGTCGTCATCCCCGCGATGCCTGGCGGCCGGTCGAACGAACGGCTTGACCTGGGCACGATCGTCGTCAAGCTCTTCGAGGCGATCCAGATCGGCGACCTCGCGCCGGATTTCGATGTCGCGAGGATCGGTGGGAAGGACAAGGGCCAACGACTCAGATTGAGTGATTATCGAGGGAAGCTGGTCTTGCTCAGCTTCTGGGAACCCTGGGGCCGGCAGAACGACATGACCGTGCTGAAGGAAGTCCAGGAGTCCTTCGGCAGCGATCCGCGGTTCGTGCTGATCAGCCTCGCCTGCGGCAAGGATGTCGGGCAGGCCGAGAAATCGATCAAGGAGAATGGCCTGGGCGGGACGCACGGCTTTGCCGGCGACTTCGACTCCGTCGCCGCCACCCGCTACAAGGTCCGGGCGATGCCGAACGCTTACAAGATTGGTCCCAATGAGAAACGACGGTGGATCCCCGTAACGTTCCTGATCGGTCCCGATGGGCGAATCGTGGGGCACAACCTGGGTGGAGATGATCGGGAGGCCGTGCGCGAGGCGCTGGAGAACCCCAAGCTCTTCCCCGCGGCGGCCAGGACGGCACCGTCTCCCCGCTCGCCGTGATGGGGTCAAGTCCGAGTCGGCGCTCCCCAAGGAAAGGCGATTGCCTGACCGGGGAGTTGATCTGCGCCCGAAATCCGCCGATGATGGTGGTCGATGGCCGGGCGGCCGACGCCGCCTCGAGGCATTCTCAGACCAACCTATAAGATATGAGAGATGGACATCATGTGCAGGTGGTTTTCCAGCGTAGCGATCGCGGGATTGACCGTGGTCGCCGCGACAGGTGCCGCGCCGGATCGAGTGAGCCAGGACTCCTTGTCCGGCGGGGGCTTCGTCACCCTGTTCAACGGCAAGGACCTCTCCGGCTGGCACGGGGTGGCGACGATGGACCCGCGCAAGTTCGCGGCCATGAGCACCCAAGACCGGCTGAAAGCCCTCGATAAGGGCGCCGCGGACGTCAAGAAACACTGGCGGGTCGAGGACGGCGTGATCGTCAACGACGGCCAGGGGGCCTATCTGACCACAGACAAGGACTACGGCGACGTTGAGCTGAAGGTCGACTTCAAGATCGTGCCGAAGGGGGATAGCGGGGTCTATCTCCGTGGGACGCCACAGATCCAGATCTGGGACTACACCGAGAAGAGCTATGCGCGCAACGGGGCCAACAAGGGCTCGGGCGCCCTCTGGAACAACGGCCGAGGGCGCCAGGCAAGGACCCGATGGTCCTGGCCGATAAGCCGATCGGCGAATGGAACAGCCTTCGGATCATCATGGTCGGCGAGCGGACCACGGTCTATCTCAACGATAAGCTGGTCGTCGATCACGCTCGCTGGGAGAATTATTGGGACCGCAAGCTGCCCATGGCCGCGCGCGGCCCGATCCAGCTCCAGACGCACGACCACCCGACCTATTGGCGAAACATCTCGGTCCGCGAGATCTCGCCGGACGAGGCCGTCAAGGTCCTCGCCGCGCACGAGGCCGGGGGTTTCCACCCGATCTTCAACGGCGAGAACCTCGCAAGCTGGGCCGGGCCGATCGAGAACTATGAGGTCTCCGGCGGCGTCCTGAAGTGCAAGCCGCACAAGGGGGGCGTGATTTATTACAACCAGGAGCTCCGCGACTTCGCGGCTCGGGTCGAGTTCAAACTGCCGCCGGGAGGCAACAACGGCCTGGCGATCCGATACCCCGGCCATGGAGACGCCGCCTACCTCGGCATGTGCGAGCTCCAAATCCTCGACGACGGCGATCGGCGGTACGCCGGGTCGCTCGACGCCCGGCAGGCCCACGGGTCGGCCTATGGGATGGTGCCCGCGAAGAAAGGCTACTTGCGGCCAGTCGGCCAGTGGAACTTCGAAGAGGTCACCGTCAAGGGCTCGAAGATCAAGGTCGAGCTCAACGGCACCGTGATCCTCGACACCGACCTGAGCCAGGTCAAGGAGTTCATGGCGAACTCGCCCCACCCCGGCAAGGATCGGACTTCGGGTTACTTCGGCTTCGCCGGACATAGCGACCCCGTGGAGTTCCGCAACGTGTCGATCAAGTCCCTGGATTGAATTCCATAACCGTTGATTGAGCGTTAACCCGTTAATCTGGAGGGGATTTGCGACTCCTCGTTCCCACGCTCCGCGTCGGAATGCCGTCCTGGACGGTTTCCCGGCCACGAACTGCGCCCGGACGACGCAGAGCGTCGAAGACGGCATTCCCACGCAGAGCGTGGGAACGAGATTCAAGACATTCGTTCTCTTCGGTTTATGACTCATTTATGTGAAAGGAATTTGCGGCTCCTCGTTCCCACGCTCCGCGTGGGAACGAGATTCAAAGAGTCTAAACATCGACTCTGATGTCGTGGACCACATCAGACAGTCGATGTGGCCTCTTTCATTATGTGGCGTCCGGACCCGGCCCTCGGCGGATTTCGGCTCCTGGCCGGCCGCTCTTGTCAGGGCCGAGGATTCAGACGCCAAACCTTGTTGACGTCATGCGCCGAAACCCACACCTTTCCGTCTCCGGCTCTTACGGCACCGCTCCCCTTCGCAGGCCCGAAACGCTCGATCACCTTGTTCGTCTTTGGGTCAATAACCGATAAGAGAACCTTGGTTGCTCGCACCCAGACCGCACCTTCCCCAGCGGCGATGTCGCCTCCCGGACCCGGCACGCCAACTTCAATGGTTGCCACGACTTCGTTCGTTGTCGGGTCGATCCTGGAGACGGTGCCGTCCGTTTGGTTCAAGACCCACACGGCACCCTCGCCCACGGCGAGAAATCGTGGTTGACTGTGGACGGTTATGGTCGCAACGACGGTATTTGTCTTGGGGTCAATCCGCTGGACCGACCCGTTTTCCGTCGAGCGAGGTCTACCCGTATTGGTGACCCAGATCGCCCCATATCCCGCAATTGCCGCGTAGGAATAAGGTTTCACGCTGATCTGAGCCGCGACTTGATTCGTCTCAGGGTTGATCCGAGAGAGAACGCCTTTCTGATCCGTCAGGATCCAGATTCCGCCCTGGCCGGCCGCGAGACTCGCTTCCGAATCGGCGACCGTAACCGGGATCGTTGCGGACACCTTGTTGGTGTTCGCGTCGATTCGGTAGATCGACTTGTCTTTGCGACTGGCGACCCACAACGAACCATAGCCGGCGGCCATCGCGGCGCAGGGGCTGTTGACCTTCACCTCGGCGATGACCTTGTTAGTATTCGGGTCGATGCGTTGAACGGCCCCAAGCCCCGGGTTGGAAACCCAGAGTGAACCGAAGCCAACCTCCAGCCAATCGGGAAAACCTTCCAGGTGGATCGAGGCGACCGCCGTCTTTTCGATGGGCAAGAAGGCTCCTGGATTGTCATCGAGAGCTCCAGGTAGTGCACAGACGAGCAGAAATAAGAACTGTAGATTTGGCATTAATCACCTATGTCTGTAATTTTCAGGTCTCTAATATCTTGCCTAAGTCGCCAGAACACAAAGCGTGAGTGGAATGGAACAGAGAACCGGAATAAGCCACTGACGACCACCCCCTCAAGAGCGAGTTCAGTCCTTCCGTACTGCGATTTTGAACTTATGGAAGATGAAGCCGCCAATCAGGGCGAAGGCCACTTGCGGTAGGGTAAGCATGACCCCAGCGACGGAGACTATGGCGAGGACGTCGCGGGTGCTCAAGGACCGCCCAATTCCTATGGCTCTCGCGAGAGGATTGAGGGCCAAGTGGAGGTAGGGTATCACCAATTCCTCGGTGAAGATAATCGCCCCGGCGACGTAGAGAGCCAGCGCCGTCGCACCGAACGCCACGAACCCCGAGAGGAACGGACGGCTTCCGACACGCCGTACTCTCATCAGGAGGCCGACCGCAAGGATGTTCGCCATCGGTATGGCCCCCGTGCCCAGCGCATCGATTATGTAGCATGAACATGATAATTGGCGCTATTGGATATTTTGAAGTCGGACAATGCCCGTATCGCCCCGAAATTGAGAGCGAGGAGAGCGACGAGTCCCATAAGCCAGGCGACTCGGAAGCGGGGCACTATCACGGCTCCCTCCTCGGCGTTTAAGTCGGCTTATATGTCCAGTTCGAGACAAACTCGGCGTGAGACACGATAACTGCCCGCAAGCGTGTTGCTACGCAAGTAAGGGCTTCAGCACGTTTCCGGCCACGTCGGTCAGGCGGAAGTCGCGGCCCTGGTAGCGGGTCACGAGCCGCAGGTGATCGAGGCCGAGCGCATGAAGTACGGTTGCTTGAAGGTCGTGAACGTGGACCGGGTCTTTCACGACGTCCCAGCCCCACTCGTCGGTCTCGCCGTAGGCGAAGCCGCCGCGGAAACCGCCCCCGGCGAGCATCAGCCCGCCGCAGAGCTGCTGGTGGTCGCGGCCGTAGTTCGCGAAGGACATGGGGCCTTCGCAGTAGCTCGTGCGGCCGAATTCGCCGCAGAAGATCACGAGCGTGTCTTCGAGCAGGCCGCTCTGCTTGAGGTCGCCCAGGAGCGCTGCGATCGGCTTGTCCACCTCCTCCATCTTCTTCTTGAGAACGACGGGGATATTGTTGTGGTGGTCCCAACCGCTATCCATGAGCTGAATGAAACGGACGCCGCGCTCGGCAAGTCGCCGGGCCAGGAGGCAGTTGTTGGCGAAGCTCTCTTTGCCAGGCTCCGCGCCGTATTGCTCGAGCACATCGGCCGGCTCTTTCGAGAGGTCCGTTAGCTCGGGCACGCTCGTCTGCATGCGGGCCGCCATCTCATACGCCTGAATGCGGGCGGTCACTTCCGGATCGCCGCTGGTCGTGGCCTCGCGCTCGTTCAGTGCCTTGACGGTGTCGAGGATCCGCCGCCGCGTCCGGGCGTCGATTCCTTCCGGGTTCGAGACGAAGAAAACCGGCTCCTTTCCGCTGCGGAACGGGCAGCCCTGGTAGCGTCCGGGCAGGTAGCCGTTGTGCCACATGCGGGGGTGCGGCGGCGAGCCGCCGTCGCGCGTTCCCGAGAGCATCACCACGAACTCCGGGAGGTCCTTGTTCTCGGCCCCGAGGGCGTAGGTCACCCAGGAGCCCCACGAGGGCCGGCCGAGCTGCATCGTTCCGGTGAACAGGATGGACATCGCTGCCTCATGCAGCACGTGGTCAGTCTGCATGGAGCGCACCAGGCAGATGTCGTCGGCGAACGCACCCATCTCCCGGAAGAGCTCGGAAATGCGGAGGCCGCTCTTGCCGTAGGGCTTGAACTGGAAACACGAGCCGACTACCGGAAGCGCTCCCTGCTTTTCGGTTACTCCGGTGATGCGCTGACCCTTGCGCACCGAGTCGGGGAGCTCCTCGCCTCGGCGTTTGTTGAGCAGCGGTTTCTCGTCGAAGAGGTCGAGCTGCGAGAGACCGCCCGCCGCGAAGATCATGATGACGCGCGTGGCGGTCGCGCTCCCGAGCTTGTAGCTCGGCGTGTCCTCGCCGAGTGCGAGCGGGGATCCTCCGCCAGCACTGGCCAAGCCGCGTCGAGCCATCAGACTCGAGAGTGCAATGGAGCCCAGGCTCAGCACGCTTGTGTCGAGGAAAGCGCGCCGCGAGAGGTCGGTGCTGGGAACAATCTTGTGGCTCAGGGGAGTTTCGTTCATGGTTGCAACCCTGGGGTCCCGGAGGCTTCGTTCTTGGCCTTGGCCTGTCGCGTCGGCGGCGGTCCGTCGTCCTGCGATCAGCGGTGGATCGTGGCGTCGAGATTGATCAGCGCGCTGCCGACACACGCCCATGCCGCCGCCTCGGCGGCGTCGAGCGTTTCGTCGATCTTCGAGTCACCCACACCAAGGAGCTTCTTCGCGGTACTGGCGTCGGCCTGGAACTGAGCGCGCTGGTCGTCGAGAAGCTTCCGCAGGACCTGCGACTCCTGGTCGCTCGGGTAACGTGACGTACAGAGGCGGAACCCGTAGGCGAGTCGCTTCGCGTCTTCCTCGGGCTTCTTCAGATCGCGAGCGCGGCGGAGTGCTTCCCGATCCTTGAGCATCCTCTGCCCGAGCATCTTCGCGCACTCGACGTATGCCGGATCGTTGAGCAGCGTAAGCGCCTGAACGGGGGTCGTCGTGGTGGCGCGCGTCACCGTGCAGCTATCTCGCTTGGCCGCGTCGAAGTTGAGCAAGGAGGGATAGGGCGATCCGCGCTTCCAGTAGACGTAGAGCGCGCGCCGGTACTGCCTCTCGTCGCCGTGACGCCGATAAGTGTTGGCCATGAACCCTCCGACTGTCTTCCAGGCGTTCCTGGGCTGCACCGGCTTGACACTCGGGCCGCCGATCTTTTCGACGAGGAGTCCCGAGACAGCGAGCGCGTTGTCCCGAACCATCTCGGCGGTCAAGCGGAGCCGCGGACCGCGGGCGAGGAGGCGGTTTTCCGGGTCGCGATCGAGCTTGACCTTAGAAGTCGTTGATGCCTGGCGATAGGTCGCTGATAACACGATTCGCTTGTGGAGCTTCTTCAGGTCCCACTTGCCGTCGACCAGCTCAGTGGCGAGATAATCGAGGAGCTCGGGGTTCGTGGGGAGCTCGCCCCGGGTGCCGAAGTCCTCGGCCGTCTTGACGATTCCGACTCCGAAATACTGTTGCCAGATGCGGTTGACCAGGACGCGCGCGGTTAACGGATGCTGGCTGGAAACGAGCCACGTCGCGAGCCCAAGCCGGTTGCGAGGCGCCCCCTTTGCCATCGGAGGCAGCACGGCTGGGGTCGCGGGATTGACGTTCTCGCCGCGATTCTTGTAAAGGCCTCGCTTGAAGATGTACGCCTGGCGCGGCTTCTCGAGCTCCTCCATGACGAGCGTCTGGGGGAGTCGCCGTTTGACGAGCTTCTCCTCATCCTTGAGCTTGGAGAGTTCCTCGGCGATGATGCGACCGATAGGGTCGATGTGAGACCGGTAGTATTCGCGCAGCACTTTCTTCCGGCGCTCCGACGGCGAAAGCTTGTTCTCCTCCTCGGAAGACGTGAGCGGGGCGGATTTCTCGCCGACGAGGCTGACTTTCATCATCGCCGCGCTTTGGTTCGCGGAAGTCTTTGCGTGGTCGTCCGTGCTCGACGCGGTGGCCTCATCCCCGGACTGGCTCGCCGAGGATCCCGACGCCTGCCCCGCGGTGGTGTTGCTCGTCGTCCTGGACAGCGACGCCTTGGGAGTAGAAGCGGACGCAATGGGGCCGGGGCACGCTCCCGCGGCGGGTTGCAGGGCCTCGAGGCGAAGTGCCGTCGCGACCTCATGAGTCAGGACGTCGTCGCCCTCCGGCGTGATATTGAATGTGAACGAGCCGCCGCCGCCCATGTTGCCGCCAGCGGAGGGACCGCGACCGCCGTTAGGGCTCGCAGCGTCTCCGAACACGGCCTTCACGACAATCTCGTTTTCGCCCTGGCGGAGGCCGATGCGGAACTTTTTCTCCGGATGGTTGCGGCCGCGCCCCATCGCCTCATCAGAGGTCGCGTCGTTGATTTCGGGAACGACTGGCTGCTCTTTGTCGTCTTCGGCCTTCTCGTCGGTCTTTGCGTCCGGGCCCGTTCCCGCGCCCGGGGCCTTGGTGTCTGCTTTCTTGGGGGGGGCCGCGGGCGGCGGCGGAAGCGACGTCTGCGCCAGCTCGCCGTTGACCCACATCCGGAAACCTGCCGGTCCGTCAATCTGTACGATCGCGGTGCGCGGGCGCGTTGATACGATCTTGCGGGTGAGGTAGTACGCGGAGTTGGCACCCTGAAGGCGTGCCGCAGTGCCGTCGCGCCACTTACGTTGCTCGGCCCAGGTGATTTTCTCGGGCTTCGGCTTGGCCGGGTTGGCCTTGGGTGCCGTCTTGCTCTCGGCCGCCGCAGCTTCGGGCTTCGCCTCCTCCTTGTTCTCTTTTGTCGCTTCGGAACCCGGCTTTTCCGCGGGCCCGACGGCGCTTGCCCTTGCTCTCCTTGCCCCCTTCGGGGCCTGGCTTGCCCGCCTGTGCGGGCTTCGTCTCGGCCGCACCGCCGACCTCGGCACCCGTCTTGGAAGGGGTTTTTCCATCGCTGGGGGCCGCTGCGGGAGCGGCAACGACTTTGTCGCCGCCGGCCTGTCGCGTGGCGACCTTATCGGGCGCCGGGCTTTCTTTCTTGGCAGGGGTTTTGTCCCCGGCCGGCTTCGCGGGCGTGGCGGCCGGCGGGGCTTTCTCGGCGCCGTCCTTGCTCGGCGGGCGGGAGCACGACCTTTGTGTAACTCTTCTTCAGGTCAAGCGGCTCGGTTTTGATGTCCTTCTCCGGCTCGAATGCCGTCGCGTAGGCCTTCGTGACGTCCTGTGCCGGAAATGGCCCAATCGAGCTCCAGAGCTTTGTCTGTGCGGACAACATCAGCTCGCGGATTCGATCGTCCTGGGTATAACTGATGCGGAAGCGGCCGATCAGGCTCTTGAACTTGGCGGCCGACGTCTGGTGCAGCGAGAAGCGAAGCACCGATGCCTCATTCGTGTCGAGCGGCTCGAGTGGGAGGAAGATCGCTTCGTGGGGCTTCTTGCGCTCGTCATCGACGATGCTCCAGCCGCCAAACGATCGACCTCCGTCCCGCTGCCCACGGGCTCGATGACGATCGCCGATTCAATCGTCCCCGGCATCATGTCGAACGCGGCGGGGTCTTCCTTGAGCTTCTGGTTGATGTCGGCCTCGGCACGCGACACGTAGACGAGCGGCGGTTCCTGGCTCTCGGAGAACGTCGTGTTGCGAATCTCGATCGCCGACAAGATGAAGCGGCCGTCGGACGCGCGTCCCAATCCCTTTTCCGGGGTGCTGTCATCGGGCAAGACCTCGAGCCGCAGTGCCGTGATGCGTTTTTTCCCGGGCAGGAGCATGATGTCGTAGGTGTCTTTAACCGGCGCCGGGCCGGTCGACAAGATTGAGCCGTCGTCGAGGGGCTTCAACTGCGACCCGCCGCGCGAGAGCATTCCCGAGAGCGGCGCCGTCGTCCACTCGATCGGTTTGCCAAGCCTGGCGAGTGTCTTGCGCTCCCATTCCTTCTGGGCCGCGTCCGTCAGAGAGTCATCGCGCTCGAGTCGCTGCTTCAGCGCGTCGATGCGCGCTTTCAGATCGGCGAGCCTCGGCTCTTGATCGGGGTTGGGGACGGGAATCGACGGCCGCGGGTTCATGTAGCTGAGGTAGTCGGTGTCGCGCTCCTTGATGTTGTTGAAGAACGAATAGAAGGCGTAGTAATCCCGCTGGCTGATCGGGTCGTACTTGTGGTCGTGGCACTGGGCGCACGCGAGCGTGACACCCATGAAAACCGTGGCGGTCGTGTTCACGCGGTCCATCACGTAGGCGGAGCGGTACTCGTCCTCCTCCTCGCCCGCCTCGCTGTTGGTGGGATGATTGCGGTTGAAACCGGTAGCGACCTTCTGCGCGAGCGTCGCGTTGGGGAGAAGGTCGCCCGCGAGCTGCTCGATCGTGAACTGATCGAACGGCATGTTCGCGTTGAAGGCGTTGATGACCCACTCGCGCCATTTCCAGATCTCGCGGGGCATGTCGCTCTGATAGCCGCTCGTGTCGGCGTACCGGGCGAGGTCGAGCCACTCCTGCGCCTGGCGCTCCCCATAGCGTTGCGACTTCAAGAGACGATCCGTCTGCGTCTCGTAGGCGTCGGCACGCTTGTCCGTCAGGAACTCGTCGATCTCCGCGGGGGTTGGCGGAAGTCCCGTGAGGTCAAAGCTCGCGCGGCGAAGCCACGCTTCGCGAGTCGCTTCCGCTTCCGGCTCGAGGTGCTCGCGATCCAGCCGCGCGAGCACGAAGGCGTCGAGCGGATCGCGCACCCACGGCTGGGTCGGAGACCTTGGGGAGTGCGGACTTCCTCGGCGGGAGGAACGACCAGTGATCTTCCCAGTGGGCGCCCTGCTCGATCCACGTCTTCAAGGTCGCGATCTGCTTGACCGTGAGCGGCTCCGCCTTCCCTTCGGGCGGCATCCGCTCGCTGTCGTCATCGGTGGTAATCCGCTCCCAGGCGAGCGAGCCCTCCAGGTCGCCCGGTGCGATCACGTGCTTGCCCTCGCGCACGGCGAAGGCATTGTCCTTCAGATCGAGGCGAAGCTTTCCCTTGCGCACGGCCTCGTCGGGCCCGTGGCACTGGAAGCAATGCTGCGCCAGGATCGGGCGGACCTCTTTCAGGAAGCTGACCGTGTGATTCTCGGCGACGGCTGCGCGAGCTGTCTTGTCATTGGCGAAAGCGCCGCTCAATCGCTCCAGGCCGGGAGCTAAGGCCAGGACGGCGAGCATCAACGCGACCGCGCCGATGAGCCACTGACGCTGGATGGATATCCACATTGCAAAACCTCGCTGAGCAGGCAGGCCGATTTCCCATCAGAGTCTGTTCCATAAGGCATCTGAGCCCCCGAATGGGGGCGGGATCGTATAGCTCGGGGCGTAAGCCCCGAGTACCGATGGCGTAGTAACCTCCCTCCTCTGCGCCGCTGCAAAGCCCAGCGATGCCGGGCTTTGCAGCGGCGCAGAGGAGGGAATGAGGGGTGGTTTCCTTCTTCTCGGGGCTTACGCCCCGAGCTATACGATCCAGCCCCAACGGGGCTTTCGGAACAGACTCTCAGCTCAATCTTCTCAGAGGCTGCGACAGAATTCAATGACACTTGTCAAATGAGAGGCTCGTGCCGTGGAGACGAAGATGTTCACCGCAGTGGTCTCCCGACCGCGCCCAACAAACGATCCGAGTCGGCAACGGTCCTCCTCCGGTGGGTCGATCGCCGTACCGCGGCGCGTGGCCCACCGATCGTCTACAGCTCCACCGGCTCTTGGGAGGCTTTCTTCGCGGAGGCCCGCATCGCTTTCTGATCCTTCTCGTGCGCCTCCGCCAGGAAGATCAACGCGAAGAGGCTGAAGACGAGCCCGGACACGAACCAGAGCCAGAAGTCGCGCCGGAGTTCCGCGCCCAGAGCCCGCAAAACAAGCCGATTCCCAGGAGGGGGAAAGCGGCAGGGAAGTACGTCTTGATGAGCTCGAAGGACCCATTGGCAGGCGCGGTGCGTGCTTCCAGGTCGTTCAACCGCGCCTCGATCTTCTTCAGCCGGTCATCCTGGGCCATCACAACCCGCGCCTGAGCCATCACAGCAACGGTTACGAGTGCGATCCCGATCATGGTTCGCTGGCGCATGGACAGGTCTCCTCTCGCCGAGGTGGGTGCGCCCCTCAAGGCTTGGCGGTCGATCGCCGGCTAAGCACCACGCCGAGCCAGCAGATCTCCGACATAGTATAATCTCCCACCGAGCTGACGAACACCAGCTCCGAACGGTTGGGCCGTCGCCACCGGCTCGCTACTTCTGCCACCAGGGCGTGACGCCCGGGTTCACGACCCAGATCGGCCAGCCGGCCTCGGAGAACGCGACCAGGGTCTCGACCGAATGGGTCCAGAACCGCTCGTGGAAGAGGTCGGAGTAGCCCGCGATGTGCGGGGTCAAGATCGCGTTATCGAGGCTGAGGATCGGATCGTCCGAGGCCGGCGGCTCTGACTCCAGGACGTCCAGCCCGGCCGCGGCGATCCAGCGTTCGGCCAGAGCGCGGACGAGTGCTGGCTGATCGATGATCTCCCCCGCGCGGTGTTGATCAAGACGGCCCGAGGTCTCATCAACCGCAATTCGCCGCTCGCCGATCAGATGACGGGATTTCTCCGACAGCGGCACGTGGACCGAGACGAAGTCCGAGCGGCCGAGCAGGTCATCCAGGCTCACCTTCTCGACGCCGTGTTCGCCCATGATCGGGGCCTCGACCACGGGGTCGCAGGCGATGAGTCTCAGCTCGAGCCCGGACACCTTCCGGGCGACGAGCCGGGCGATCCGTCCGAAGCCGATCAGGCCGAGCGTCTGGCCAACCAGGTGCCAATCGGGCCAGGCCCGGTACCGATCCCACGTCCCCTGGCGGACGAGCCGGTCCTGCGCGGCGATCTGCCGGATCACGGCGAACAGCAGGCCGATGGCGTGCTCGGCCACCTGGTGCATTGTGGTCTCGGGCGTGTTGGCCACGACGATCCCGAGCCGGGTGGCCGCCTCCACCGGAATGTTGTCGGTGCCGGTCCCGGTGCGCAGGATTACCCGGCAATGAGGGAGATGCGGGAGGACCTCCGCGGTGACCACCCGCGAGCCGCCCATGAGCCAGACGACGTCGGCAACACCGGCCGCCTCCGCGACTTCGGCGGGGTCAGCGCAGGCACGTTCGTGCAGTTCGATTCCCCGCTCGGCCAGTCGCTGAGCAACCCAGTCGGGTGTGGGGGGCATGTCGTTCGCCACCATGGCCACTGTCAATCGTGACATGAGACTCGTCTCCGCGTCAAATTCCGCATATTTTGCCCAGGCCGTTTAATCGTGGCTTCGTTTTGCAGATATCTACTTGTATTGCATCCCAAGACCTGAGTGGCTGGGGTCGAGCCGGTTCGGACGGCGCTGCCCCCAGGTTCGATGCGAGGGCCCTTCTCAGGGCTCGCGGACAACAAAGCCGGCATCGTCCACAGCCACGCGACGAAGAGAACCACGAGAATCATCGCAGAGACTACATCGCGTTGAAGTGGCAACCGGGGACGCGCGATCTCCGCGACCGGCGGGGCCGTGGGTTCGTTTTGCCGATTCGGGTGATCGCTCGCCGAGGACATGGGTTCGTTTTCCCGATTCCCGTGATCGACCGACGGGCTATCTGAACGCCGGGTGTGTTTATTCCGCGGATTCCGGCGATCGCCGGTCGCGGACGTCGCTTCGTTTTCGGTCGTTGTCGCGACGATTCCGGCAACCTGCACGGCCGGCTCGAAGGCTTCCTTTCCTTCCACTCCTCTCTCGGTTTCTGCCTCCGCGGTCTCGACCAGGAATCTCGGGATACCGTTCTCGGTCTCCTCGGATCGATCTCGGCGGTCAATTTCCCCGGTCTCTCCACCCCGCTCTCCGTTCCCCGAGGAAGAGGACCGTCGGAGCTTGATGAGCGTGTCGAAGGTCCGAAACAACGACCGGCTGCACGACGACTGGTACCGCCGCAGCCGTTCGCCCTCGTTGCTGGGGTCGAACGACAGGAGAGCCACTTGCTGGGCCGCCTCGGCTTCGGCGCGCTCGCGATGCCCCGCGGCCAGCGGCTCCAGGCCGCGCGATCGCCCGTTCCGCGACGCTCCGGAGCCCGGCGATCGTCGCGTTTTCGTTCTCCGGGAGCCGATCGTCCAACTGGCGGTCGAGCTGCCGATCGAAGAAAGCGTCGCTCTCCGCGTCGGGGATTTCTTCCTCGGCCTCGCAGTGGACCTCCCACTCCTCGGGATCCATATCCAGCGGCTGTTTCCCCAAGAGGCGGATCGCTTTCACCTTCTCGGCCGACGACCAGGTGTGGCCCTGGTCGAGTCGGGCGCGGAGCTCGCTCCAGCGGTCGAGCATCCATCGGCAACCGGCCGCCGTGGACTCGAGGCGCAGGACGATGGCCTCGGGGTGGTCGAGGACAGCGACGGATTGGGAGCCCGTCTGGGACTTCAGCCCCGGGACCAGGGCGTTGAGGAGCTGGCTCTGAAGGTTGGCCTCCTGAGTCACATTGCGACCGCTCAAGAGCCGGCGGCCCAGGGCGGCGGCCTCTTCCTGCTGACGGCTCGCCGCCACCACTGGCACGCTCTGGATGAGGCTGGACAGCCGGGCCAGCTCGGCGCGATCGGCCCGCTCGAGCTGCCAGGAGAACTGCACGGACCGCTCGACCAGGAACTGCTCGACCTCGTTCTGGGGCTGAAGGTCGCTGGTCCAGGCCTCGATCCGCTGCTGAAGCACGTCGGCATCCTCGCCGGGCAAGACCAGCGTCTTGGCGGTTATGCCGTGTTTGACGGCGTTGAACCGGGAGCGGCCCTTGCCCTCGGGAGTCCTGGGGCCGGTGCTCTTCTGAGCGTTGCGGCGGTTGATCGCGGCCCGATCGATCGGAGTCGTAGTCGTGCTCATGGTGGAGTGTCCCGGGTGTGGATGCAACGGAGTCGTCATCGGCGCAACGTCGCGACGACCGGCCCGACGGTGCCCATCACGGTGGCTTTATACCCAAAATGATCTGCCCAAGCTCGTTCCCAGTTGCATAAAAATTGCCGCATATCACGGTTTTCCGTCGGCGGAGCACCGTGGTCGTTCCTGCAACCCGTTTCTGAGGTATCGGTTACATCGCAGGCTGGGGAGTTTGGAACGCCTCGAAAAACTGTGGAGCTGATGTGTCGGTTTCGGTCAGAGAGGGCACCACTTTTTCAGTCCAGTGGGGACCACCTCAGCGGTTGCGGCGTGATCCGTTTGACCACCGTCAGGATCGGGCCAGATCACCAACATCGAAGCCGTCGCCCGCCACTTTCGGAAAGACGGTCTAGAGCGCATTTTACGATCGAACGGACTGCGCGAGACACAGTTGTGGTGTGCGGTCTTTCCGACGGCCTGAAGGGCCGCAAGGAGCCCAGCCCGGGGTGAAACCCCGGGGACTGGCCGACGTTACGAGACTCCGCGGCCTGAAAGGCCGCAGGACTCGGCAGAGCCCGTCTCCGGCACCCTTTCAGGGTGCAATGCCAGGAGCCTGCGACGGAGTCCCGGGGTTTCACCCCGGGCTGGGCTCCGGCGGCCCTTCGGCCGCGGGAACGACCGCACATCCCTGCGGTCATTGCATGCCAACCCAATCGTGAAGCATGCTCCGGATCTCCGATTGGCGGCAGCGGCGAAACCGCATCGCCAGCGCAGTGCCACGCCAAGGCCAGGAAACAAAGGTTGCGGGACACCGGATAGTTCCTTGCGCTGTACTACTAAGCCGCCGCCGCTACCTCCGGTCGGCCCTCATGGAGTCCCAGAATCGTGCAGGGTCGTCTAGGGAGGCTAAACATGCCGATCCGGGCATGGCAACCCACCATGCTCCGCCGGCTCTGGCGGGTGGTTGCAGCGCCTTGAAGCGTGTACGATATTGGCCTGGACTCTGAGCCGGCGACTGCGGGAGATCGACCATGTGGGACACACCAATCCGGCTGCCCGAGCGATCTCGGCGCTGATGAATCGTTGCGAACCGAGTCTGGCCGGGCCGCCGTCGGTGTCGTGAGGGCGACGGTCGTGCTGGCTGGCCTGCTGTTCGCCAGCCCGGCCGCGACGGCATCGGACGTCGGTCCTGGTGGAGACGTCGCATTCTCGGGCCAGGTCATTGAGCGCGAGACCGGCAAGCCGGTCGGGGGCGCCGAGATCCTTCTGGAGCGTTCGATCCGTGGCTCCAGGGCGCGGACGCCGCCGGCTCGGGCCGGCACGAGCCTCGTTCGTACCGACGCTCAGGGGAGATTCCGCGTCGAGTTTCCGGCCGAACAGGTGGCCGAGCCGAGACTTTTTATCGCGCTGCGGATCAGCCATCCCGAGTTCATTTCCCGGAAATCGAGCCAGGTTGCGCTCGCCGACCTTATCCGCGAGCAAGCAAGGGGCGAGTCGCCCTTTTTCACGACGATCGCGCTCGAGCGAGGACTCGACTACTCCGGCCAGGTTGTGGTGCCCGGGGGCAAGCCGGCGGCCGGTATCCCGTACGCGTTAGAACACAGGACGAGCAGAACCAGCCGTTCCATACCCATCATCACGGACGATTACGAGGGGCAGACGGACGACGACGGCCGCATCCGCAGGCGAATGCCGAAAACTCACGCGTTGGGTCTTTACGTGGGACCGCCGCGCAACGCCCGGGCGCGAATCCCCTTCGCTCCCTCTCAGCACTTCTGGGGTACCGATGCGCCCTCGGGCAACCGGATGTCTGGGCCCCGACCGACCTCGGCCGGATCGTGCTCGCGCGGGATCCGACTCTCGGGCCGGCTTGTCGACTCGGCAGACCGGCCTATTGCCGGCCAGAGGATCATCGCCTATCCGCTGAAGGGCCGCGATCGGCATTCGACCACGACCGAGGCCGACGGCACCTTCGCCCTGGGGCCGCTCCGCCCCGCGAATTATCTGATCTATGGAGAAGGACAGAGCCCGTACTTCGACTGGGACCTTGATGCAGCAGCGCACGCCCGAGCCATCCGTGCCGTCCGGCCGGCGCGTCTATCTCAAGGAGGGGGCGAGCCCCGAACCCCTCGTACTCCGCGAGATGCCAACCTTCCGAGTCGAGCTGCGTTTCGTCGATTCGAAGGGGAAACCGACCCGCGGGAGTACCACGATGCTCTGGGGTCTGCTCCCGGAATACCAGCACCCGCCCGGCCGCTTCCCCGTCCCCGCCTACCTCAAGAGGGAAGGAACTACCTCGGCGATGAATGCCCCCGAGCGAGAAGATCCCTGGGAGCCCTCCGCCTGGGGCGTTCAGGACCAGTCCGGCGACGACGGAACGTTGTCTTTTATGCGCCCCAGGGCCTGCACGATGCGGACGTGATGGTACTGCCCGAGGAGGAGGCAACGGCGTTTAAGCACCGGATTGACCCCAATGGCCCGCTCCTGCCGATGCGGCCCGCGCGCCTGGGCGTCGTCGAAGGCGACCGCCAGTTAACCATCATCGCATATCGGGCGCCGACCGTGCTGGTCTCCGTGAAGACGGAGGACGGTGCCGTTCCGGAGGATCTCTCGGTCATGGCCCGTTACACGATCGGGGCGCAATTTATGGAAGTCAATTCGTCCGACAGCCGGACGGCCGCTATCGCAGCCAGAGCCTCATGCCCGATCATGAGTACGAGATCAGAGTCCGGGACCCTCGTGAAGTGTATGAGCTCCCGCCGATCCAGCGAATCAGCGTCCCTGAGAGTGGAACCGCCGAAGTGTCCTTCCTCCTGCGCAAGCGGCGGAAACCGCCCGGCGCCGGGTAGACAGCTCCGCCCTTCGCGGTCACGATGATTGAAGGCCAGGCAAAGGGAAATGGGGAGCAGGCCATATTTTTTCCGCATTAATTAGGAATGTCCCCTCTCCCCTCCCGTCTCCTTCCGCGATCACTTCACTTACCGCTAAGCTGCTCATTCAATCGTTTTATCAAATCTCTTTCATCATCTGTAGGCATCCTCATCCGGGTCTTTTGCTGTTGCGGCGGGAGGACCACCGGCAAGGGCTGGGCGAGCTGGGCCCGGAGTTCGGCCTCGCGTCGATCCGCCCGCTGCTGCTGTTGCACCACCACGGCGACGCCCAGGGCCGTGAACACGATTAGCTGCATCAGCGTGCTCAGCCGGAATTGTCTCATGGCACCGTCCCGAAGCGGACATGGTTGCGTGCGCCTCCATCGTCGTCAGCCTACCACGATCTCTAGGCGTAGATAAAGGGGATGATGTACGCCTAGATGCCGACGACAATCGCTTGCTCACAATCCGTCGCCTTTCGCTCCGCGAAAGGGCGTCCCTCCCCTCGTGCCCCTACGGCATCGGATCGCGCCGGCGACTGGCCCGCAGCCGGCCCCGACTCCGCGTCCGTTCGCGGAGCGAAAGGCGACCAAACGCCGCGCCGGACACCGCAGCGCCTCCGCCCGATCGAACCCACTTCGTGGGCCGCTCAAAAGTTTCGCACGCTCAGTTGCGCCTATGCGGACAGCCGCCGGGTGACGTCCACACCGAGCCAGCAGAGCGCGGCCAGCGCATAAACCCCCGCGAAGATCATGAATACCAGCTCGGGGTGTCCTTGCTTGAAAAGGTAGCCCACCAGGGCGGTGCCGCAGGCGCCGGCCAGCGCACTGACCATGTTCATGGCGCCGGAGAGCGTCCCGGTGTACCGCTCGCCGATGTCGGCGCAAGAGGCCCAGGCCGGCCCCATGGAGAGGTCGTTGCCGAAGAAGGTCAAGGTCAACAGCAGGCCGAGAATCCAGACGTTCTGGGTCCAGAGGGTGGCCAGGAAGGCCGGGCCGGCCATCCCCAGGCCCAGCATCCCGATGTAACGGCGGCCCCATTTGCGATTGCCCCAGCGCCGGATCGCCCAGTCCGACGCCGAGCCGCCCAGGATGCAGGCCACCGAGCCGGCCGCCAGCGGCAGGGCGGACAGCCATCGCCAGGCCGCGCCGTCGGAAGGCAGATGGCGATGCTCGCTCAGGTAGAGGGGCAACATGCTGGTGAAGAAGTTGCCCGAGAAGCCGGTGAAGCCATACATCAGGCACAACGACCAGACGCTCAGCGAGCCCACCAGCCGGGACCAGGGCACGGAGCCCGGCATCTCCGGAGCCGTGGACCGTCCCGGCCTCGATGAGCTTTCGCTCGCCGCGGTTGACCTGATGCATCTCCTCCGGCCGGTTGCGGAACCAGGGCCAGAACACACCGCACCACACAAAGCCAAGGACCGCGATCAGTACGAACGGGACCGGCCAGCTCCCGCAGACCCGAAACAGCCAGGCCATCAGGAACGGGATCAAGGCGCCACCCCATCGGCTGAACATCCAGATGGCTCCCTGTGCGGAGCCGCGCTCCGTCAAGGGCATCCAGTCGGCCATGACGCGGCCCAAGCGTGGGGAAGCCGCCAGCCTGGACCATGCCGAACAGGAACCGAAGCACCAGCAGGAAGACAAACGGCAGGGCCGCCACATTCGGCACCAGTACGGCGAGGGCCACGGCAGCCGTCAGCAGCGACCAGACGAGCACAAGGATCGTGAGGACATGCCGCCCTCCCAGCCGGTCGCCCAGCAATCCCCCCGGTACCTGGAAGCACCCGTAGGCCACCAGGAACGACGACATCAGGTACCCGATCTGCGCCTCGTCCAGGCCCAGGCTTCGCTTGATCTCCGACGCCCCGACGGAGAACCCGATCCGATGGATGTACGTCACCACGGCCAGGGCGCACGCGAGGGCCAGGACCCGGTACCGCACCCGGCTCGCCGGCGCCGGGTCGGGTCCCCGATTCCGCGGCGGTGTCCCGGTCCGAGATGACGGTGGGCTCGTTCATGGTGTTACTCACAAAGTAGATCAGGCTTTCCAGCCTGACAGGGCCTTGTCGGCGCGGGTCTCCCGACCACTGTGGTGAACATCTTCCGGGGGGCGTCGTCTCGCGATGGCTTGGAAACGGAATGAATTCCGTTCTACGGCGAGGCGCCTGCCCGTAGAACGGAATTCATTCCGTTGGGGAGCAGGCCCGCTTCTCTACCCCGAAGATGTTCACCGCAGTGGTCGGGAGACCGCGCCGAACAGAAGTCCCTCGGCAGCCGGGATTCGGCCGGTGCGATCGCCCGCACCACGCGAATGTCTCATCCGAGGCCGATCGATCGTAGATAGGCGAGGGTTCGCTTGGCGATCGGCAACGGCTTGTCGAAGGGCGCCGGGTACATGTCCTGTTCGACCGTCGCCCAGCCGTCGTAGTCGACCTCGCGGAGTGCATCGCGGAAGGCGATGAAGTCGACGGCGCCCTTGATCCGGCTCGCAAAACATGTCGTTCGCCCACGGCGATCGCGAACGGGATGTGCTCGCGCTCGACCCACTCTTGTTTCTGCGGGTCGACGCTCTTCAAATGCAGGTAGCGGATGCGCTCGTGATGGCGGCGGAAGAACGCCACCGGATCGCCACCGCGATAGGCGTGATGGCCCGTGTCGAGGCAGAGCGACACCCGCTGCGGGTCGGTTTGCTCGAGGAACGCTTCGATCTGGTCCTCGTATTCGACGTGCGTCTCGGCATGCGGGTGATAGACCAGTTGCAGACCGAGGCGATCGCGGCCAGGTCGGCCATCGCGATGGGTGGTCTCGATCAGCCGTTTCCAGGCGTCGTCATCGAGTCGCGATCGGCCGGGTGGGCTTGCCCGTGAACAGGTCGGAATACGTGTCGTCGATCAGCACCATGAACCGGCCGCCCAGCGAGGCGACCAGCTCGCCGCCGCCGAGCATTTGCTTCTCCAGCTCGGGCCAGGCGTCCGGGTCTTCCAGGTGGACCATCGTAAAAGCCGCGGTCACCTTGAGCCCGCGCCGGGCGAGCTCGGCGCAGGGTCGCCAGGTCCGTCGGCAGGTAGCCGTAGGGCCCGAGCTCGGTCCATTCGTAGCCGGCCTCGGCGATCTCGTCGAGGAACCGCTGCCAGGGGGTTTGCTTGGGATCGCTGGGAAACCAGACGCCCCAGGAGTCCGGTGCACTGCCAAATCGGATGTTCATGATATCGATCCACTTACATCTCAATAATGAAGCCGCTGCAACCGTGGCACGATCGCGCTCGTACTCCGCCCGCAGCTCGCGGGTCTTGGCGTCCTGGCTGACCTCGGCCGGAGCGACGTCCCACCAGCACCCGCCGCCAGGCAGGAAGCGATGTTTTTGGATCTCGGCGACGATCACGCACACGCCGAGCTCTCCACGCGGGCCTCGCGCAGGGCCTGGCGGAGCTGATCGAGTGTCTCCACATGCCAGGTCCGGGCGCCGAAGCTCTCGGCATTCCTGGCCAGATCGATTGGCAGGTACTCGCCTTCGAGCCGGTTGGTTTCGGGGTCGCGGTGGCGGAACTCGTTGCCGAAGCTGACGCCGGTCCGCCACATCTGGAGCCGGCGGATGCACTGATACCCGTGGTTCTCGGCGAGGACGACGGTGATCTTGAGTCCCTCTTGCACCGCGGTCACCAGCTCGGTCGGGTTCATCAGGTAGGTGCCGTCGCCGATCGAGGACGAAGACCTCGCCCTCGGGCTGGGCCAGGCGGACGCCCAGTCCGGCCGGGATCTCGTAGCCCATGCACGAGTAGCCGAACTCGATGTGGCAGGCCCGGCCGCCGGTCGCGATCCCAGAGCTTGAGCAGGTCTCCGGCGGTGCACCCGCGGCGGCGATGATGGTGTCGCCGGGCTGCGCTTCCTGGTTGAGTACGCCGATCAACTCGCCCTGGCTCATCGCCTCGCCTTGCGTGGTGCGTGTAGACCTCGCTCTGCATCTTCTCGTCCCAGGCTCGACGGGCGGTGGCGATCTCTTGGCGATAAGCCGGCATGCGTCGGCTCCATGACAGCCTTCGGCGTCCTCGTGCAGGGCCCGCAGGGCATCGCGGGCATCGGCGAGGATCGGCAAGGCCCCCTGCTTGTATGCGTCATGGCCGCAGACGTTGATGCTGATGAACCGGACGCTCGGGTGCTGGAAGCACGACTGCGAGCCGGTGATGAAGTCGGTCAATCGTGTGCCGACGCAGAGCACCAGGTCGGCCTGCGCGACGATCGTGGCCGAAGCACCCGTCCCCTCCAGGCCGAGGCCGCCCAGGGCCATCGGCGAGGCGTCCACGCATTGCCCCCTTGCCGGCGAAGGTCTCACCCACGGGGATGCCGAGCGCCTCGGCGAATTCCTGAAGCTCGCGCCACGCTTCCGAGTAATGCACGCCGCCGCCGGCGAGGATCACCGGCCGCTGGGACTCGGCGAGCAAGCGCGATCGCCTCGCGAATCCGCTCAGGGTCGGGCGGGCGGCGTTCGATCCGCCAGCCGGCGTTCGCGGAAGAAGTGAGCGGGATAATCGTAGGCGTGCGCCTGGATGTCCTGCGGCAGCGCGATGGTGACCGTCCCCGTCTCGGCCGGGTCGGTCAGCACGCGCATCGCTTCCGGCAAGGCGGTCAGAATCTGCTCGGGCCGGCTGATCCGGTCGAAGAACCGGCTGACTGGCCGGAAGCAGTCGTTGACGCTGACATCCGCCGAGACCGGGTGCTCGAGCTGCTGCAAGCACCGGCCCTTGATGCCGGGTCGCGTAGTAGTCGGAGGGAAACAACAGCACCGGCAGGCGGTTGATCGTCGCCGCGGCCGCGCCGGTGATCATGTTGGTCGAGCCGGGCCCGATCGACGCCGTGCACGCCAGCGTGGCGAGCCGACGGTTCGCCTTGGCGAAGCCGATGGCCGTATGGACCATCGACTGCTCGTTGCACGGCTGGTAATACGGCAGGTCCCGGCCGCATTCCTCGAGTGCCTGCCCCATGCCGCAGACGTTGCCGTGGCCGAAGATGCCGAACATCGCGGGGATCAGGCGTCGCGTCCGCCCGTCGCGCTCGCTGTACTGCGATTGTAGGTACTTCACAACCGCCTGGGACATGGTCAGGCGGATCGTTTCGGGGTTGGGAGAGGAGTTCATCGTGGGGTGGTCTCCTGGGACGAGAGTGACCGGTGGCCAGGAAAGTTTGGTTTTCACTTGCAGTTCGCGATTCGGGCCTCGCTTCTCACCGGCGTGAGGAGCGATTAACGGCGATCTGTTAATCCGCCGATTCATTTCGATCGGTGCCGCCTCTTCTCGCTCCGTGTATCGACCTTGATCAGCGTCTTGGTCCAGGGATCCGCCTTTGAGGACGATTCCGCGATGACTTCTGATGGTCGGAATGACTCAGCACGCGCCTTGCCCAACTCGACACGGATCTTGATGCGTTGCTTCGCTGATACGAAAGGTTGAGCGTCTTTGTTGAACATGAAGGCATCACCGGTCACGCATCGCCAGCCGTTTTTCGCAGACAGATCATCAAGGCCCTCGATGACACGAAGCTGAGGTTCGAGTCGCTCGAACGGTGCAATCGCCTTGCGGACTTCATCAGACTCATCTTCCGCTAGCCGTCGGAAGTGATCCTCACGCCATTGATAAAGGGAAGCGGGATGATCTGCGCCGGGAAACCGTACAGGTAGAACCCGTCCGACAGCCGGAAGATGCGGCTTAGGTTCGAATGGAAGGTGGGCCCTGTCTTTGAGGAGACGACCTGCTCTGTTGGCTTGCCACGAGAATCGATAGCGAACACCGATCGAGAAACCACTTCTTTTCGCGGGTGGGCGGACATGAAGTGAGCGAAGATTTCCTCATCGAAACTCGTGATTCTTTCGACCTCAACGAACACCCAGATCTTCTCCGGTCCTTCGAGAACCTGCATGTAAGAAACCTGATTCCAAGTCTCGCTCGCGAGCACGGGGCTCGCGATCATCGGCATGAGGCCGAATCCGATTGATCCTACCAGCAGTGTCCGAAATTGCCACATGATCTGCCCCTCCACACCTATGCTCATTACCTATGAGACCCGCTCGCCGCCTGTCTGATGCCGGGGCCTGTTGAAGAGCCGATCGCCACCTTGGCTCTCGCGATGGACTACGAAGAGTACTCGCGAGTCGATTCGTCGGAAACCCGCCGGATCAAATCCGGCCGGGACAGGACGTCCGGCCGCAGTTTCACCCCGAGGCCCGGACCCAATTCGAAGGTGGCGTGGCCCTCGCGGATCGGCAGCGGTCGCGTGAGCAGGTCGAGGTAATATCCCTCATAGAAGCCCCGAACGGCTTCCTGGATCATGACGTTCGGGACCGCGGCGAAGAGGTGCAGGGCGGCGAAGACGTTGATCGGCCCCGTGCAGTCGTGCGGGGTGATGGAAAGGTGATACGTATCGGCCAGGGTGGCGATCTTGATCGCCTCGGTGATTCCGCCGGTCCAGACCACATCCAGCATGACGATGTGCGCGGCCTGCCGCTGGAGAATCTCGCGATAGGCGAATCGTGTCATCCGGCGCTCGCTCACCGCCTGCGGGATCCGACTCTCGCGCACCAGGCGGGCCAGGTCGTCGGCGCTATCGGGCTGAATGATGTCTTCCATCCAAACCACGTCGTACGGCTCGAGGCGCGGGCGATCCGCAGGGCACAATTCAGGTCCCAGCGCGAGTGGCCCTCGATGGCGATCTGCATCCGGTCGCCCACCGCCTTGCGGATCTCCTTGACCACCCACAGGCCGGCGTGCAGGTCTTCGGGGGAGAGGTTGTTTCCAGGCGGACCGACGGCCGCCCAGCCGGCCGGTCCGGTATCGTGGGCCAGTCGTAACTGCGGGGCGAACCGGTCCCACGGCCAGACCTTCATCTGGCGGATGCCTTGTTCCAGCAGAGATCGCGCCAACTCGCCGGGCCGCTCGATGAACGCGTCCTGGTCGGCGTACTTCGGGGTATTGACACAGGTGTTGTAGATCGGGATCGACTCGCGGCAACGGCCGCCGATCAGGTTGTAGATCGGCTGGCCCAGGTGCTGGCCCAGGAGGTCCCAGAGCGCGATATCCAGGGCCGAGAGCGCCGCGCATCTCGGCCCCGGCGTGGCCGAAGAAGTTGGCGTAGGCGAAGAAGGTCTGCCAGTGCCGCTCGCGATCGAATGCCGATTGACCCAGGAGCAGCGGCGCGACGTAATCGTGGATGACCGCCTCGACCGCGCCGGGGACGTGATAGGTCTCGCCCAGCCCGACCAGTCCATCGGACGTATGGATCTGCACCCAGATCGTCTGGGGGTGCTCGGGGAGCCGAATGGTCTCGAGCCGGATGATCTTCATGGCGCCTCCTGACGAGCGGGTGCGGCCTGTTCGCGGACGCGGCTGACCACCTGGGCCGCCGCCCGGAGCATCAGGCTGAGATCGCCGCCCATCGAGAGCCAGTTTATACCGCGCGCGACCCAGTCCGCCAGGATCTCGGGATCGTCGCCGACGCTGGTCCCGACCGGAACGCCCGCCTGCCGGCATCGGGCGATCACGGCGTCAATCGTGCAGAGCACGTCCGGGTGCCGTGGCTGGCCGGTGAAGCCCATCGAGCCGGCCAGGTCATTGGGGCCGAAGGCGATGCTCGCCAGCCCCGGCACGGCGAGGATCTGATCGATGTTCTCGACGGCGTCGATGTGTTCGACCTGGACGACCGGCAGGACGCTCGCGTTGGCCGCGCGGCAGAACTCGGGACCGCCCAGGCGTCCGTATTGCGAAGGCCGCCGTGGTCCGAACCCGCGGATTCCCTCGGGCGGATAGAGGCAAGCGGCCACCGCGCGGCGGACGTCGTCCGCCGTGCGGACCATCGGCACGATCACGCCCGCGGCGCCGAGGTCCAGCACCGGCTTGATCAGCACCGGATCGTTCCAGGGCACGCGCACCAGGGATGCCGTGCCGGTCGACCGCGTCGCCATGACGTGAGCCTGGACCGCTTCCAGGCTCAGGACGCTGTGCTCCATGTCGATCCAGAAGAAATCGAACAACGGACCGAGTGCCTCGGAGATCGTCGGATCCTTCAAGGAGATGACGGTGCCCAGGCAGAGCTGCCCCCGGCGGAGCTTCTCGCGGAATGCGTCGGCATGGTCCCAGGACATTGGATGGACTCCGTGCGATCACATTGGGATGTGGCTTGGGAAGGCTATCGTCTCCAGAATTGCCACCAACGCTTCGGGCTTTCCACGTACCAGGCGAAGCCCGGTTCTAGGTTCTCAATCCCCTCGAAGGATTCCAATTCGATGATCGTGGTAACGTCCATGATTGGGGGATCATCAGGGCCGTTACGGACGAGATCACGGAGCCTCTGTGTTTCTCGAAGCATCTGAACAGCGACGTTCTCCGCATCGGCGGTATCCCTTGCCTCGACAAAGCGTGTGGTGAAAAAACCGTACCTGGCAATCTGGCCCTCCATGTCGATCAGGAAGTTTTGGCCGTTGATTTCAACTTGATACTTCGGCATCACTTTGGTCACGCGTCTTCGGATTCTGGTGCTGTCAGTACAGCGCGATGGCTCGCCCATGGCCTCCGTGGCCGCCGTGGATCTTCACCGCGGCGAAGAGGAAGTACGCCCCTTGCGGCATTCGATCCACGTTCGTCAAGTATTCCACGCCGACCATCCCCTGGCTGCCGAGTGCCCAGTAGGTCATGAGCGCGCGCTTCGCCTCGACGCCGCCCAGCGTCGGGGCGTCGGTGGCCACGCAACGGATTCCCTTTGTTCGCCAGGTAGGCGATCGCCTCGGGACCAGGCGCCGGCCAGCCTTCGCTGCGGCCGTTGAGCGGGTCGTCCAGGCAGGCCTTGCCCGCGGGGAGCGGCTTGGAATATCGGTCGCTCCACCCGCTACGGAAGACGACGATGTCCCCCGGGTGAAGCTCGCCGTGCTGAGCTTCGTCTCGCCGGATGTGGTCCGCGGTGATCTCCGGCGAGGCCGGCCAGCTCGCTTTGTCCGTCGTGCCGAGGAGGTGGCTCACGTCGATGACCCGTGCCGGGCCGCAGGTCTGGGAGATGGGCACCTTCTCGGTGGTCACGTCGCTCGTGCCGCGTCGGCCGTACTTCGCCTCGTACTCGGCCAGCCAGCTCTTCACTTCGGGCGAGTACGTCGCATTGTCGAAGCCCGAGGGCGGCAGGCGTATGCGGGTGGGACCAGGTGCGTGCCCGACTGGCCGTCGAGCATGTGCATTTCGAAGGGCAATCGGGTATTCGGGTTCATGCCCCATCGGATCGTGGTGAAGAGCTGGCGGTGGTTGCCCACGCCCCGACCCGGCCACGAGACGGGCCGGTCCTCGGCCAGCACGACCGAGAGGTCCACGACGTTCCGCTTGCGGGCCGAGTCGATCAGCCGTTTTGCGAGCGGGTCGCCGACGACGGCGAAGGCGCGGCAGCTCGCTGTAGATGCCCCCGGCGTACTTGGGGCCGAGCATGCAGTAGAACGCGCCGGTCGCCGGGAGCTGACCGAGGCCCGTGGTGCTCTCGGCCCAGATCATGCCGTGCTTGAGCCCGGCGAAGTGGGTCGGCTCGGCGAGGTCGGGGATCGGCCCCATGCTGGTGCTGTCGATGCCGAGCGTCATGACCTTGCGGCTGGCGAGATATTCCATGCAGTCGGGATCGGGGCCGGGCCAGGCGGGTGACTTGCCTTCGAGGGGGTCGGCGCCATAGCGGCGCCCCTCCGGCATCGGCTTGTAGTACCGGTCGCTGTAGCCGCTGAAGAACAACACCACGTCGCCCGGGCCGAGCGGCCGGTGCGCCTTCTCCCAGGCGATGACTCGCTCCTTGCCGATCAAAGGGCTGCGGCCGGGCGACGCGGCATCGACCAGGTCCCGGCAGTCGATGACGCATGCCTCGCCGCCGAACTGCCAGGCGGGCACCACGTCCGTGTAAGACCGGCCGAACGAACCGGCGTTGGAAAACCCCGAGTCGGGAGGCGTGACCGAGTGCGGCGGGACGTCGAGCTGCGTGCCGGTGTTGCCGTCGATGATGATGATGTCGCTATTATAAGGGCTGAGCGGCCCGATGCGTTCCTCGGCGTTGAGCTGGAACCGCGGGAACGTCGGCCAGGTGCACGGGTACTCGGGCGAAACCAGGAGCGAGAGGTCGACGAACCGCGGATGCTCTTGAGCGGTGGCCTGTGCCGGAAGACCGCAGATTGTCGCGCTCCCGAGCAGGACGCACGCGGCGAGCGTCACGATCGGAGATCTTGCCCCGGAGAAGTTTCTGGTCACGGTGACTGTCCTTTCTGCGCCGAATGCCGTGCCGTATGGATTTCAGGAGAGGACCATGCGGAGTGATCGTGTCCGCCGTCGCACGGCTCCTGGGAAGGGTACTACGCAAAGATCCGTCGCACAACCCTCTGGAATCTGGGCCAGGCTACGACATCCTGGACGGACGACGCCTTGCTTCGATCGGAGAGGTCTGTTATCTCTCATCGACACAATGTCGATTTGGGTCCGCGCGGAGAACCGGATCCTTCCAGGAAAACGCCTACCGAGGGAATCAGGAGTGTGTAGCATGCATGAACAATTATTCGAAAAACTTGAGAGCGATCCGTTTTCCGCCACGTTGAATGTGGTCAGTGGATTGAAGCAGTTCGTGCGTGCGCTCTCCTCGGCGGTCGAGGTCCAAGAATGGCTGGCAAGCGTACAGTCCGGTATGGACCTTGGTCTCGTCGCTGAGCGATTCGATCAGGTAGCCGCCCGAGAGACTGATCCAGGGAATGAGAACCCCTGGGATGTCGCGTTGGCGGCCTATCTCCACGTCCTGAATCAAGTCGATCCGAAGCGGGCCGCTGTATGCGCCGAACGGGCGCTCACCTACCCTAACTGTTGGTGGTCCACAAAGATCGCCGGCAATATCTTATCCGGTCATGAGGGCAGTCCGCTGGAGAAGGTTCCCGGTCGCCCCCCGGTTTCAAGCGGTGCCTGATTCTGCCCCGGTCCGATGCGCGTTGGAAGACCGGAGTGACGCAGCAAGCCGGTTGCCGGTGGCGACGCTTTCGGTGTAACAGTACCCAATAACGCGACTGTTGGTCGCTAGATATATTACTGTGCGTTGCAGAGAAAAGTTAAGCCCGGACGTTGAGCCAGATAACGACGGAGCGAGCCCCTTTCTACCCAATCCGCCTGTAACGAGACGGTGGTGTCCCCCGATGGAATCGAAAGGCTCCGGATCGTCACCGAGTTTGGGAGGTGGGTCTTGCGCTCCGGCCTGAAGGGCCGCAGGAACCCAGCCCAGGGAGCATCGCCTGGGGGCCTCGAAGGACCGCCAGCACCCGCGGCCTGAAGGGCCGCAGGAACCCAGCCCAGGGAGCATCCCTGGGGGTGTCCCACGCCCCAATCACCCGCGGCCTGAAGGGCCGCAGGAACCGAGCCCAGGGAGCATCCCTGGGGGCCTCGAAGGTCTCCTGTATAGGCATAGGGAACACTTGTCTCGATTCAGCAAGATCGAGAAGGAATGTTCCAAGAACGACATTCTGGTTGAGAAAACGCAACGGGTTTGATCCGGTTTGAGAGCCATGCTAGATTCCTGGCAGAGCACCGAGAATAGGTCTCAGCCCATTGAGGCTACTTATTGGAGTCTTGTGCCAGGGGGATTCTGAGTTGGCCGTGTCGCACACAGCACCGACAGGAGAATTGTTGACCTTCCCCCTTCGCGACGGAAGGGACAACCGGGCCTAATGGCTTAATCAGTACGGCGTGGGCGTCGATTACCACTGGGGTTTCCTCCAAATCTACATTCTGGTTCCCATCGGTCGGGAACACCCAAAGACGGCTCGGAAGGTTCCGGTGTCTCTGAGCCCCCGAACGTCCACGCGCCGTCCGCATTCCTCGACGGTTCGGTGAATTCTGGACCGACCATCGGCCTATTCCCCGGCAAAACCGGCAACGGTAACGACTCAAGAACCCGCGACGTGAAGGGCCGCAAGAACCTACTGGCCCCGGTCGCGACGCCGGTGACGGCTGGGAACTTCGCCCAGGACTGGGACCGAGCTCCTCCGGCCCTCCAGGCCGGCGGGTTGTGGCCGGTGGCCGGAACCCAGGGATTCTCCCTGGGCTGGGTTCCTGCGGCCCTTCAGGCCGCGGGAGGAAGCCTCGCACTACACCAAACTGGGTGACGATCAGGAACCTAAGTTTTCTCTGCAACGCTCAGTAATTTGGAATCCAATCCCCGTGCCCCTACTCTTGACTGACGCCCTACTTTCCTAGGTGATGATGCTCTTGATCGTGTTCCCCGAGACATCCGTCAGCCGATAGTCGCGACCGCCGTATCGGTAAGTCAGCTTCTCGTGGTCGATACCCATCAGGTGGAGGATCGTGGCATGGAGGTCGTGGACGTGGACCTTGTCCTCGACCGCGTACCAGCCGAACTCGTCGGTGGCGCCATGGACGATTCCCCCCTTGACGCCGCCGCCGGCCAGCCACATCGTGAAGCCGTAGGGGTGGTGGTCGCGGCCGTCTCCCTTCTGGGCCACCGGGCTGCGGCCGAACTCGCCGCCCCAGATCACCAGGGTCTCCTCCAGCAGCCCGCGCGACTTCAGGTCCTTGAGCAGACCGGCGACCGGGTAGTCCATCCCCGCGCAGCAGGCCGGCAACTCGGTGCGAATGCCCGTGTGGTGGTCCCAGTTGGATTGGGTGTGGAGCTGGACGAACCGCACGCCCCGCTCGACCAGGCGCCTGGCGATCAGGCATTGCCTGCCGAAGCCTTGCGTGTGCGGCTGGTGGAGGCCGTACAATCGCCGGATCGATTCGGGCTCGGCGGCGATGTCGAAGACCTCGGGGGCCTGCGGCCTGCATCCGGAACGCCAGCTCGAAGGACTCGATTCGCGCGTCGAGCCGGCTGTCGTCCTCCCGATCGAGCTGGTGCTGGCGGTTGAGCTGGTTGACGAGGTCGAGCTGGTGCCGCTGCGCGTCGGCCGACAATCGGTCGTTGCCCAGGTTGGCGATGGGGTGCGCGAGGTCGGCGACTCGGGTCCCCTGGATAGGAGGCCGGCAAGAAGCTCGAGCCCCAGAGGGCGGGGTCGCCGCCGCTCGGGCAGATCGCCACGAATCCGGGCAGGTCCTGGCTCTCGCTACCCAGGCCGTAGAGGAGCCAGGAGCCCAGGCTGGGCCGGGAGAAGATCTGCTCGCCCGTGAACATCTGGAGGCAGGCGTTCGGGTGGTTGATGTTGTCCGCGACCATCGACCGGATCACGCAGAGGTCGTCGACGCAGGAGGCCGAGGTTGGGCAGGAGCTCGCTGACGGCGATGCCGGACTGGCCGTGCCGGGCGAACCGGTAGGGGGACGCCATGAGGTTCTCGGTGGTGGTCCGCGCCAGCTTGGGCTTTTCGAACGGGAGCGGCTTGCCGTGATCGGCGGTCAGCCGAGGCTTGGGGTCGAGCAGGTCGACGTGCGATGGACCGCCGTTCAGGAAGATGAAGATCGCGCGCCTGGCCCTGGCCGCGGGGTGCCCGGCTTGGCGGCCATCGGGTTGGTCGAGTGGTTGCCGGTCGCTCGGCCTGGGCCTCCGTGAGGAGGCCGGCCAGGCCGAGAAGGCCGAAGCCGTTGGCGACCGTGCCCAGCATCTGGCGGCGGTTCAAGCCCGAAGACCCGGCTGGTGAAGAAGGTCTCATGGCTGTCCTCGGCGGTTGGGTCGATCGAAGGGCGGCAGGCGTGTCCCCGGCATTCGAGTGACTCATCAATCCACGAAGAGGAATTCGTTGGTCAGAAGGAGTGCTTGTGCGTAGAGGTCCCAGGCGGCCTCGGGGTCCGTTCCCTTGGGCGCGGAGGCGAGGAAGGCGCGTCCCAGCGCCGTCTCTACGTCGGTCGCCGGCCGGCCGTAGATCAGGCGGTGGAGGATCGCGATCCGCTCGCGCGGGATCGGTCTCGGCGACGACGTCGGCTCGGCGGGCCAGGCCGCGCGCCTGTTCCATGATCCAGGGATGATTCATCAAGTAAAGCGCCTGGGGCGCGACGGTCGAGATCGTCCGCCGCTCCACGTGCAGCGCCGGATTGGCCCGATCGAAGACCGAGCCGAAATCCGAGCGGTCCGCGCGCGACGTGGCCAGGTAGATCAGCCGGCGCGGGCTCGCGGGGTTGGATTCGGCCGGTCCGCCAGGCCGATCCTGCAAGCCGGCCGGCAAGGGCGAGCAGGCTGTCATGGATCTCTTCGGCCTCGAGCCGGCGCCGGTTCATCCGGCCCCAGAGGCGGTTCTCCGGGTCGGCCTCGAGGAGCGCGGCGGGTGCCCGGCTCGACCGCTGGTAGGCGGCCGAGAGCATGATCCGCCGGTGCATGGACTTTGACCGACCAGCCCGATCCGACGAACCGACGGGCGAGCCAGTCGAGCAGCTCGGGATGGGTCGGCGGCTCGCCCCGCCGGCCGAAGTTGCTGGGCGTGCGGACGAGCCCCTCGCCGAAGTGATGCTGCCAGATCCGGTTGACCATGACCCGGGCCGGCAGCGGGTTATCGGGCCGGGCGATCCAGCGCGCCAGCTCCGTCCGGCCGCTCCCCTCGGCGATCGTGGGCGGCTGATTGCCCGCGAGCACCTCCGGGAAGTGTCGGCGGACGCGACGGCCGGGCTGGGAGTAACTCCCCCGGATGTAGATCTGGACGTCCTGGATGCCGGGGTAGGGGCCGTATCGGAGTCCTCCGTCCTGGATTCCCAGGGAGTAGGACAGGGGCCGGACCTGTGCCCGCGCGGCCTCCAGCTCGCCGGTCCGCTTCTGGATGTCGGCGCGGGACTCGGGGCCGAGGTAGCGGCCATCGTTCCGATCCTTGACCCAGAAGGGGCTCTGGATGCCGGTCAAGCTCCCGGACGAGGGCATCCTCCGGGCCGGCCGCGGCCACCGCCTTGGCAAACCCGCGGGCGGCCTCCTCGACCCGTGGCCGATCCGCCGCGACGGCGGCTTCCGCGACGGCCGCGTCCCAGTCCGCCAGCAGGCGGTCGACCGCCGGCATCCGCCCGGCGCGGTGGCTCCCGGCCATGTCATCGAACTGCCACACGCCGCGCCGTGCCCGAGCGAGTCGGCGTGCGGGTTGCCCGCGAGGAAATCCGCTCCGACGTCACGCGCCAGGTCCCAACTCGAGCCGATCCATCGCGCAAGGAGATCGTCAGCTCGATATTGGTGATATCGTAGTGGGCATCCCCCCTAGCCAGGGCGGCCTGGAGCTGGATGACATCGCCCGCCTCGACCCGGACCGATTCCAGTCGACTGGCCAACCGGCCCTGATCGAGCCGCATCGTGCCGCCGTTCGGGAGCAGGCCCGACGACGAGCTCGCACCGCCCCTGGCGCGTCACGTGATCGATCCGCCAGGAGACCCCGACGCCGTCGTGGGGATCGCCATCCGCGAGCCGGCCCTTGATCCGGACCGTTCCCGCGATCGGGCTCTTCCAGCCGACCGCGCCACCCTCGACGCCGGGGTTCACCGAGACCGAATGCGGGCGGAAGCAGGAACGTCTCGATGGCCACGTCGTGGTCCGTGCTGTTATACGCCCACCAGGGGCGTTCGGCGCTGGCCATCCAGGCCTCGATGCCCGGCTCGCCATCGAAGTTGGGGACGGGCTGATCCAGCCGATGGAAGTCGCCCGCGCGGGGCCGTGCCAGGTAATCGATCCAGCGTTGCAGGGCGAACCCTTGCAGACCGCGGCGGTTGCGCGAACTGCTCCGCGGAGACCCTGGCCTGACCGGCGGGCCGGTTGCGGATAATCCCGCGGCGGCCAGCAAGTAGTCCGCGACCCTGGGCAGCAGGCCGCGGGCAGAACGTCGCGTAGTGCCGATCGACGGCCGCCTGGAGCCGGTCCTCCAGTTCCTGGACTCGGGCCGTCCGTCGCCGGTGCTCCTCGACCTCGACAGCCGACGCCAGCGGGACCTTCAGCCGGGGCGCGGTGTGCGACAGGTAAGCTTGGTCCGGCAGAATGCGACTGCTGAAGAAGAAGCCCGCCAGGCCGTAATAGTCGGCCGTCGAGATCGGGTCGAACTTATGGTCGTGGCAGCGGGCGCAGGCGAGCGTCAGGCCCAGGAAGGTCCGGCCGATCGCGTCGATCTGGTCGTCCACGATGTCGGCCAGCCGCTTCTGGCGGTCGATCCCGCCCCACGGTCCGATCGCGAGCATCGTCGTCGCGACGATCCCCGTCCGCGTTCACGCGCGCCAGGCGCCGGTGCAGGGAGGCTGGTCGCCGGCGATCTGGTTGACGATGAAGCGGTCGTAGGGCAGGTCGTCGTTGAAGGCCCGGACCACCCAGTCGCGATACCGCCAGACCTCATCGAACTCGTCGGTATAGCGGACCAGGTCGAGCCAGTGCCGCGCCCAACGCTCGCCGTATCGGGGCGAGGCCAGCAGGCGGTCGACGACCTTGGCGAAGGCATCCGGGGAGCGGTCCGCCAGGAACCGTCGACCTCTTCCGGCGTCGGCGGCAGGCCGGTCAGGTCGAACGTCGCGCGGCGGATGAGGGTCCGCCGATCGGCGGAGGGAGCCGAGGGCAGACCGCGTCGTGTCGAGCTCGGCGCGGAGGAACGCGTCGATCGGGACTCTCGGCGGAGTCTTTCGAGGGGATGGCCGGTTCTTGCGGCGGCTGGAATGCCCAGTGATCGCTATGCTCGTCGCGGGACTGGTCGCGGCCGATTTGCCGAGGCCGGGAGCGTCGCCGGCGCCGGCGCACCACGCTTGACCCAGGACTCGAACGCCGCGACCTCCGCCGGGGCGCAGCCTTCTCTTGGGAGGCATGCGGAGCGACTCGTCGTCGTAGCGGATCGCCTGGATGAGCCGGCTCGACTCCGGATCGCCCGGCACGATCGCCGGACCGGAGTCGCCCCCCTTGAGCATCGTCTCGCGGGTCTCGAGGACGAGCCCCCCCTTGGGCTTCGCGACCCGGGCGCCATGGCATGAGGAGCAGCGCTCGGCCAGGACGGGTCGGATCGCCTTCTCGAAGAACTCGATCCCGTCGGCGTCTTCGCCATTGCTGGCCCGGGCGGTTGCGCCCCAATTCCCCGGGATCGCCAGGACGAAGACGGCGGCAATGACGTACCCCAACCGCCGGTTCATGCCGATGGCGAGGCGGATTTCGGCTCCGTCGTGTGGTCGTCTCATGGTGGCCATTCCGGGTGCCTGGTCAAGAAGTTAAGGAACAGGCTGGGAATCACTTTCTGTAGAACGGAATTTATTCCGTTTGGCTTGAAACGGAATAAATTCCGTTCTACGAATATTTGAAGCCGCGGCTACGTCATGATCCCCTCCACGACCCTCCCGTAGACGTCCGTCAGTCGAAAGTCGCGGCCGGAGTGGCGGTAGGTCAGCTTCTCGTGGTTGAGCCCCAGCAGGTGGAGGATCGTGGCGTGCAGGTCGTGCACGTGGACCCGGTCCTCGACGGCGTCCCAGCCGAACTCGTCGGTCGCGCCGTGGGCCATGCCACCGCGAACGCCGCCGCCGGCCAGCCACATCGTGAAGCCGTAAGGATGATGGTCGCGTCCGTTCTGTCCCTCGGCGGTCGGGGTCCGGCCGAACTCGCCGCCCCAGATCAACAGCGTCTCGTCCAGGAGCCCACGCGCGTGCAAGTCCCGGAGCAACCCGGCGATCGGCTGGTCGGTCGCCAGGGCGTTGCGGGCATGCCCGCCCTTGAGGTCCGAGTGCTGGTCCCACGGCTGGAAACCGCCGGTGGTGTGGTACAGTTGCACGAACCGAACGCCACGCTCGACCATCCTCCGCGCCAGGAGACACTGGCGGCCGAAGACCGCCGTCGCTTCCTGATCGAGGCCGTAGACCCGCTTCGTCGCCTCCGTCTCTCCGGTCAGGTCGAAGGCGTCGGGGGCCTGCGACTGCATCCGATAGGCCAGCTCGAAGGATTCGATCCGCGCGCTCAGCCGGCTATCCTCGGCCCGACCCTCGCGGTGCAGGTCGTTGAGGCGCCGGAGCGCGTCGAGGTCCCGGCGCTGTCGGGCCGGGCTCACCCGGTCGTTCTTCAGGTTGCGGATCGGGTTCCGCAGGTCGGAGACGAACGTCCCCTGGTATGCGGCCGGCAGGAAGCCGGCGCCGTATTGTCGGGCGCCCTCGATCAGCGGTCCCGGCCCGATCGCGACGAAGCCGGGCAGGTTCTGGTTCTCGGTGCCCAGGCCGTACGTCACCCAGGCGCCCAGGCTCGGCCGCGTGGCCACCCGCTCGCCCGTGTTCATCTGCAAGCAGCCGCCGGGATGATTCACGTCGTCGGCGACCATCGAACGAATCACGCACAAGTGATCGATCATCGATCCGACGTGTGGAAAGAGCTCGCTCACCTCGAGGCCGGACTCGCCCTGTTTGTGGAACCGCCAGGGCGAAGCGAGCAACTTCCGCTGCTGGCCCAGGTACAGCTTCGGCGAGGGCTTGCCGTGGTCCCGGGTCAGGCGCGGCTTGGGGTCGAAGGTGTCGACCTGCGACGGCCCGCCGGGCATGAAGAGGAAGATCACCCGCTTCGCTCGCCCCGGGAAGTGAGGCGGCCGGGGCGACAGGGGATTCGCGGGCGTCGGCGCGTCGGCGGAGGCTTCGTCGGCCAGTAGCGCCGCCAGGGCCACCGAGCCGAAGCCGGCGCCCGCCCGCCGCAACACCTCGCGGCGACTTGGCAACACCCCGGGAAGATCGTGATCGCTCATGCTGCCCTCCTGCCCGATGGGGCCGATCCTATTACCTCGGAAAGAAAGTGAATCATACAAGCCCGAAGCGCCAGCGAGTGGATTCCGGCGGGCACCAGCAACCCACTCGCTGGCGCTTCGGGCTCGTATGTGCCTTTCTTGCTTGCCAGAGAACTATCAATCAATGTAGAGAAATTCGTTCGCGCTGAAAATAACCTGACAGTAGTTGACCCAGGGATCGACGTCTCGCTCCGGCGCCAGCAGTTGCCGGCCAAGGTCGATCTCGGCCGGAGACGGCGGCCGGCCCAGGGCGAGGACATAGAGCCGGCGAATGCGTGCCGCGACGTCCCCCGGCTCCTCGCGCGCCAACCGCGCAGCCAGCAGCCGGGCCAGGTCGCTCACGAACGGGTCGTTGAGGAAGAAGAGGGCCTGCGGGGCCACGATCGATTGGCCGCGCTCCGCGACGATCGAGCCCGGGGTCGGCGCGATCGAACAGCCGGCCGAAGTCGGACGCGCTCGGGCCGGTGCGGACCGACATCAGGTACAAGGTCCGCCGGGGCACGCTGAGGTCCAGGAAGCCGGGCCCGCCGCGACGGGCGTCGAGGCGGCCGGCCACCGCGAGCAGACTGTCGCGGATGGCCTCCGCTTCGAGTCGACGACGGTTCATCCGGCCGAACAGGCGATTCTCCGGGTCCCTGGCCAGTCCCTCGGCATCGACCCGGCTGCTCTGCTGGTATGTCGAGGACAACACGATCAGCCGGTGCATCGCCTTCAAGGACCAGCCCGACTCCACGAACCGCGCGGCCAGATGATCGAGCAATTCCGGGTTCGATGGTGGGTCGCCGCGCTTGCCGAAATCGTTCGCGGTGCGGACCAATCCCTCGCCGAAGTGATGCTGCCAGATCCGATTGACCATGACCCGGGCCGTGAGAGGATGGTCGGGGAGTGCCAGCCAGTCGGCCAGTTGCCGGCGGCCGCTGCCCTCGGTGATCCGCACCGGGCGTCCGCCCGTGAGGACGCGAGGGAAGCCCCGCGCCACGGTCTTGCCGAGCCTCTTGTGATTGCCACGCAGGAAGACCTGAGCATCTTTGAAGCCCTCGTGACGCGTGCCCTTGGGACCGCCGTCTTGCACGACGACCGCCTGGGGGACCTCCATCGGGGTCTTCTTCTTGAGCGAGTCCAGCTCATGCGTCAGGCCGTCCAGGCGCGATCGGTCCGCGGGGGGAAGCACCGCCTTCCGTGCCTCCGCCGACAACCAGAAGGGGCCTCGGGCGGAGATCAGCTCTTCGAAGAGCTCGGCGAGCGGCGTCTCTCGGCATCGACGTGCGGGTCGGCCGGTTCGAACCAGGCCCGATGCAATTCGGCTTCAATCCGCTTGCGCCCGGCGTCGTCCAGTTGACGGTTATAGACGCGGACCTCGGCGAGATCCCCTCGGAACCGAGGACTGCTCCCGGAGCCCGGTCCGCCCAGATGCAGGGCCTTGATGGCCGGGTCGGAGGACACGGCATCGATCCCCTTTTGCGAGCCGGCCTTCACCCCATTCCGATGCAACGTCGTGCCGTCCGGGCCCCAGGTGACGCAGACGATTTCGAACCCTGTCACCGGGCGAGCATCGGCGATGTCGCCCGATTGTCCGTTGTTCCGAATGATGGCTCGCAGCGAGCCGAGGTCGAGCATCAGGCTCAGTCCGTGCTTACCGACGTCGGAATCTTCCCAACCGAGCAGGCGCTGGCTGGCCATGGGTGGCGCTCGTGGATTGGAAGACGACGAACAGGCTCCCGGTCGGGGGCACAGTGCGCGGTGCTTCCAGCAGGGCCCGGCCGTCGAACCGTAGCACGGTCTTATTGTGACCGTTGATCGTGGCAGTTATCTTGATGGGACCGCTGCCAGGGCCCGCCGGCCTGGCGTCCGACGGCAGCCCGGACCGGTTCGGCCAGAGCAGGACTCGGGAGTCTGAATTTATTAACATATGTGGATCATCTGCCCGGAATCGGAGCACGCAGGCACCGGCCAGAGCTCTGCTCCTCGGGCGAATGGGCGGACTCAGTTTCCTGACGCGTGGCAAGTTTGGCGAGGGCCTGCTGGAGCTGGTCCGCAGCCTGGGCGAGGGCCGGACCGACCAGCTTCCCGGCCGCCGCATCGCGCAGGGTCGGGTGAAGTCCGGCGGCGGCTGCTTCGCGATCCGATCGAGAAAATCGGCCCACTCGGTCAGCAAGTCTTCCCGGAGCATTCGCTGTCGCGCCAGTTCGCTCAGGGAGAGCTTCGCCGAGCCGGCGCTGTGGTTTCGATATTCACATGCCGATGATGAGATACCGCGCGGTCTGTTCGGTGACGACGCGTTTCAGATGGGCGATGTAGGCGCGGTCGACCGAATCGGGCAACTGCTGTTCCAGCTCTGCCCGACGATGCTTGTCGGCCGTTTCCTGTGCCCGGAGCCTCGCCAGCTCATCCGGAGGCGATGAGCGGTACGCGGACCAGTGGGGTGTTGCCCGGCACCGGGCCGGGGATCAGCGCTGGTGCTGAAAAAGATGCCCGCCAGGGCGTAGTAGTCCTCGGCGGAGATCGGGTCGAACTTGTGGTCGTGGCAACGGGCGCAGGCGATGGTCAGCCCGAGGAAGGCCCGGCCCACGACGTCGATCTCGTCGTTGACATAGTCGGCGATCATCTGGTCCTTGTCGACGTCGCCGGGCACGAAGTCGGCGATGGCCAGCAGGCCCGTGGCGACGAGCCCATCCTTGTTGATGCCGCCGGGCCGGGTTGGCGGCAGCAGGTCGCCGGCAATCTGGAAGCGGACGAAGTCCGCATAAGACACGTCGCGGTTGAAGGAATCGACGACCCAATCCCGGTATCGCCAGGCTTCGCGGAAGTCGCTGGCCGCGGGCAACTGGATCAGGTCGCGGGCGTCGGCATAGCGGACGACGTCGAGCCAATGCCGGCCCCAGCGCTCGCCGTAGGCCGGCGAGGCGAGCAGTCGATCCACGACCCTGGCAAACGCATCCGGCGACTCGTCGGCCAGGAAGGCGTCGATCTCCTCGGGCGTCGGCGGCAGACCGGTCAGGTCGAAGGTCGCCCGCCGCAGGAGCGTGCGCTTGTCGGCCGGCATGGCGGGCTCGAGCCCTTTCGCCTCGAGTCCGGCCAGGATGAACCGGTCGATCTCGGAGCGCGGCCATGCCGTATCCTTGACCGCGGGGGCAGCCGCCCTCCGCAACGGCTGGAAGGACCACCAGGCTTTCGATGCGCCGGCATAGGTGGGCGTGCCGATTGAACCTGGAGTTGGTCTGGCAGGGGCTGACACCGTCGCGTTGGGCCAGGGCAGGCCGATCTCGATCCAGTGCTTCAGGCGGTCGATCTCGGTCGCGGACAGTTTCCCGTTCGGGGGCATCTTCAGCTCGCCGCGATGCTCGACCGCCTCGACGAGCAAGCTCTCCGCCGGCTTGCCCGGCACGGCGGCGGGCCCGCTGTCGCCGCCCTTGAGGAGGATGTCGCGCCCGGTGAGGCTCAGGCCGCCGCGGACCTTCCCGACTCCGTGGCACTTGTGACACTTCTCGACGAAGAGGGGGCGGACCTGTTTCTCGAAGAACTCGGCGGCGTCGCGATCGTCCGCGACGGCGGTGCCGGGCGATAGGCAGGCGATCGCGAGCATGAGGGCGGCGAGCCCGCGCATCGATCGTTCTTTGCTTCGTCGGGTGTGGATCATCGGTGACTCTCTCGGCCGAGGATCACAGGGACCAGCCCACCGGTCCGGCCCTGTGTGACCAACGAGGATTGTACCAGAAGCGGGAGCGGAGGTCAGCGACCGAGAGAAGATCTGCCTGCGCTCGGAACTTCTGCGTGATGACCGTGAGGTCCCACCCCATCTCTTCATTGGATCGAAGCAGGCGTCAGGGCCATCGACCGATTGTCTTGGCCATCACAGCCGTCTTGGAGTCCACAATGGCCATGTAAGCGGGTGGCACGAAACCGGACCGGCCATGGATGTCACTCGCGCTAATCGGGACGATCCAGGTACAGAGTACGGCTGCTGCCTTTGTCATCCCCGTTTTCGGGTGTCTACCCGGTGGATTCTTGTATGGCAATCTGACGTAATCCGAGGTGAGCGGGTTCGGCAACGTGCCCGTCACCCCGGCAACCACGATAGGGTAACCGGCCGCCAGTTCGAGATCCGGTGTAAGGACCACGACCCGGCGGATTTTCGGGTTCACGCCGTTCGGGTCCATGAACCTCAGCGAAGAGGATGTCTGCAAAGCGGATCGGGAATTGGGCCACTGAGGCCCGGCCATTACTCATCCTCGTCTGTCCACGACGGCGGGGGCAGGTAGTCGTAGGTCTCGGGGAAGGATCGATCGACAGGTGCGCTGTCTCCTTGAATCACGGCAAGCTGCTTGGCCTCATCCTCGGTCTTGACTTGCGTTTCAGCCAACCAGTCACCAATCGCGAGGAGAATGTTTTTCCGGAGGCCCTCCCAGGTTTCCGCCTGTGCGATGCAACCGGGGAAGCATGGCACCTCGGCCCAGTAGCCGCCGCCCTCGATCTCGTGGACCACGGCCGTTATCTCGACGGGGACGCTGAGAGTTGAGGTCATGGGAAAGTCCCGGCGGCGTGAGGGTAAGCTCGTCGAATCCCACCAGTGCCGTGAAGTCGATGGTCATGAGCGACATCCCTTTCCAGCTTACAGCCGATGTGCAAAAGCGAGAAGAGTGAATCGGCTGCCCTGGCTTGGAGGATTGGAGTCCATCGTTTTCTGGCTCATGGGCCAGGATTGGTGAGGGCCTCTGGTGTAGGTAGGTTCAACCCACCGGGCGCTCGAAGAGACCCACGCATCACGACTTCACGGTCCCCCTTTCGACCGCTCGATTGACGGATACACCGGGCGCGGGGCCGGTTCCGGAGATCGGGTGGCTGATTTGTGTCGTCCACGCAGTCCCCGGACGGATCGCCGATCGCTTCGTTCAATCCTCGACGATGTCGTAGTCCGTGATCGTCCCATCCGCGGTGAGATGGATCAGGAGGCCGCGATCGGCCTTGTCCGTCACCAGCCGATAGTAGAGGATCCGACTCACCGCGTCCTTGTGCCGCTCGATCTTGCGCGGCGACATCTTGTTCGGCGACGAACCGGAGCGAGCGCAGGCCGGCCAGGGCCGTGTTGGGACCGTCCCCGAAGTCCTCGCGTGCTCCGGAGGTGAAGGACCGAGACTCGGCGAACGCCTTCCCGCCCCGCTCGAGGGCCCTCATCGCGGCGACGATCTTCTCCGTCCTCGCCGGGTCCGGGTCGGTCGCCGGCTTCAGGGAAGAGAACAGGGCCCCGATGCGCGGCGCCTTCCCCTCGCGGCCGCCCTCCTGCCAGAGGAATCCGCCGATCTGCCCACGGCCGTCTTCGAGGAAGGTGATCCGCATATCCCGTTGGGCCGAATGGAAGCGGCCGTCGTTTCCCGGCAGGAACTCCTCGTCCGGGAATCCGTCGACGACCGTCGCCAGATGACCTCGATCGACCACGAAGGTCATCATCTGGTTGTTCGCGAACTCGTAGCGCCCCGTGCAGGCGGCGAGCCGGCTCTCGGCGACTTCCGCCGTCGCGTGCCTCGACGGCATCGACGCGGGGTAGTCGGGCCAATGGTACTCCCTGGCGATGGACTCGAGGATCCGGGAGATCATCCGGGAGTTGTCGTTGGCGTTGATCATGATCGCGGCGCCTTGGCCGGTCTCCGCGTAGGCGGTCAACCGGGCGTCGAACCCCTCGTCGCGGCCGCCGTGGCCGAACCGCAGCGCCTGGCCGCTCCCCTCCAGGAAGACCCCCAGCCCGTCGTGGTCCTTCTGATCCGTGAGCATCTGCCGCGCCATCCGCCGCGACAGCATCTGGTCGGACTTGCCCGCGAGGGCCTCCTGGACCCCGATGGCGAAGCGTGCCAGGTCGGAGGGTGTCGTCCAGAGGCCCGCCGCCGCCATCTCCGGGTAGATGTGCCACTGGCCCTTCACCGGGCTCCTGTCCCCATAGTACCCGGACGCCGTCCGCTTCGCCGTCCCGGCGGGCAGCGGTTGTTCGAACGTGCTCTCCTTCATCGCGAGCGGCCCCAGCACGGCTTCCCGCATGAACCGCGGGAACGGCGCGCCGGTCACGTCGACGATCATCTGCTGCATCACCGTGTAACCGCCGCCGGAATATCGCCACTTGCTGCCCGGCACGAAATCCACCCGGATCGGCTTCGTGTTCGCCGGCTTCGCGCCGTCGAGGATCTGCACGACCGTCGGCACCCGGTCATCCGTGGCGTAGCCGGGGAAGCCGTGGACCGTCAGGCCGGCGGTGTGGCTGAGGAGGCCTCGCAGGGTGACCTTCTTCTCCCTGGTGAATTCGTTCACCGGCACCTTCCAGGTGACGAGCCGGGCATTGACATCCTCATCCAGGGCCAGCTTGCTCTGCTCCACCAGCCGCAGCGCCCCCAGGGCCGACACGGACTTGCTGATCGAGCCGGCCTGGAAGAGCGTGGCGGTCGTCACCGGGGAATCCCCACCCCGCTCCGTCACGCCATAGCCTCTCGCCTTGACGATCTTGCCGTCCTGGATGATCGCGAGGGATAGGCCGGCGACGTGGCGCTTCCGCATCTCGCCGAGGATCACGTCGTCGACGACGTCGGAAGGGGAATCCGCCGCCGGTCCGGGTACGGGGGACGACGGCCCGGCCCAGGCGAGCGACGCGCCCGTTGCCAGGCAGAACAGAACCGCGATGATCGTTCGTCTCATCTCGCCATCCGATCTCTCAATGGGTCTGGAATACGCCAGTTTTTACAGATCGTAGTAGGTCTGGGTCGCCACGGTGCGGCACCATTGGCGCGATCGGGAGACTCCCGGGCCATCGTCTCCGATTCCCGGTTCTCCACGATCGGTTCCGGATTCGCGGCCGCCGCCACAGAGTACCTCAGTCGTTGATCGAAAACGAGGGTCATCGCCCAAGCAAGGCGGCGACCGGGGTTGCCGCCATCGGCTCAAAGATCTCCGTGCCGTCGGGTGCGGGCACGGCGTGCGGGGCACCGCAGTATTCACACGTCTCGCGTGTGACCACGCGGAGCTTACGACATTCTGGGCAGGAGACACGCGCCGGCCATTCCTGCAGCACCAGCATCAGGACCAAGCCGACCCAGCCGAAGACCAGGCCCACCAGCGCCCAGCCGATCCTGCGCGCCCGGGAAAAGGCGGAGCGGCGGGCCAGCACGAAACAGCCGAGCGCACAGGCCGCCGCCGAGAGCAAGATCAGGGCGACATAGCCGGGGATCAGTCCGTCTCGCGTACCTTCAAACCGCGAGGTCCCGGGAACAAAATACCGCATGTTCTCAAGAAAATCGAGAACCACGGGCTGGTGCGTGCTGCGTTGCGAGCGGCCCTCCGAACGCAGCGACTGCGATAGCCTGACCAGGGTCGCGACCTCCGTCATCGGCGTGACCAGCCCGAAGAACGCCTTGGCATACGAGGCCGCCGGATAGGGACGTTGCGGGTGGTCCCGGTGGGCGAGCTCGCGACCCCCGGCATCGTATTCGTGCAGATGAGAATGGCGCGGTCTTGGACTCCTGGGGCTCCACGAAAAGAGCCCCGGGATCCGGTCGATACCAGGCAAAATTGCGCTCCGGCTTTTCCAACTTGCCCAGCGTGGGGAGATAGCCATAGCAGTCGTGGGCCCTCGGCATGGACACCATCGGCGAACCCTCCTCGGTCAGGAAGTGGAACGACTTCTCCGTGCCGACGACAAACCACTCATGCTTCGTCAAGAGATCCTCGCATTCGCCTGCGCTCACCACGGTTTCCCCCGCACTCGGAGTAAAGAGGGTTCGGATCGTACGCCGGGCAAAATCGACCGTGTAGACGCGGCCAGGAAAAGCCAGGAATGGCATGTTAATGGTGTACCAGCGATCATTCCCATATCGAAGCTCTCCCTGGAAGCGCTGGCCCGGCTGCGCCCCGGGCGGGGTAAACCCATCCGGACCGAAACTGCCAAGGAAATGATGGTAATACAGATGGCGACCGACCAGGCGGCCCTGAGCCTGGTCGTAATACCAGCGTTCGTTGCCTGGCTTCGTCTCGTTCCTGCATTCCACGTAGAATCGGCCGCTATTGCGATAGCTCCAGAAGAGAGGAGCCTCCATGGAGGTGCCCGGGGCTGTCAGTCTCGGAAGATCCTCGCTGCGATTGAGATCGGGCAGCTCGTGCCCCTCGAGATCGGTCCAGGGGCCTATCGGGCCGCGGCCCATGACGTAGGGCATGGCCACCTCCCGTCCCTGGCGATCGACGATGTACTTCCAATAGAACCCGGGATCGAACCACTCGCCGATCATTTGCTTGCTGAACATGCTCACGATCAAGAGACCTGCAAGGAAGGTCATGGCCAGGGCGGCCTTGGCGAAACGAGGTTGCGGGGCGTAGGCGCCGCCGGCGCAGATGCTGCCCCATGCCGCCAGGCTCACCAGCAGACCGATGATCGCGATCGCCAGCAGGGCCTGCCAGAACTCAGGCAGGACCCACACGAGGAAGGAGCAGAAGAAGGCCGCGGCCAGGGCCAAACCCCGGCTGCCATACCAGCGCACGTCCCGCTGGGCCGTCAGCATCCCCGCGAAGTAGTAGACCAGGCCCGAGAGGATGTCCGCCAGCCAGGGAAGGCTCGTCCGCCAATGATAGGGCGCCAGCAAGTTGCCCGGTCTCGCCTTCCAGGTCTCGAAACACACAAACGGAATGCCCAGCGCGAGCAGGTAGAGGCTCATGCCGGCGATCGCCTTGGCCAGGAAAACACGCGATGGGCTCAGCGGCCGGTGGAACAGCAGCGAACGCGGGTCGCCGTGTCCCTCGAAGAACACTTGCAGAAACCCGAGCGCCGTGCCGAAGAGGACGCCGGTGAGGCACAAAAAGAACGCAATTGTGACTTCGGGCATGGGCTCGCCGGGCTTATTGATCAGGAACATGAGCAAGATCGCCAGGCCAGGCAGGGGCACCCACTTGAGGTGTTCCCTCCACTCTTTGAAGATCAACGCTTTCATGGTGAGTCCCCCAGTTATCTCGCTGTCAATGTGATTTGCCGTCAGCGCCTCGGCCGATTTCGAAGATCTCCGTGCCGTCGGATGCCGGCGGGGTGTGCAGGCCGCCGCAGTGCTCACACGTGTCGCGTGTGACCACCCGGAGCTTGCGACAATTCGGGCAGGAGACGTGCGCCGGCCATTCCTGCAGCACGCACATCAGGAGCCACCCGACCCAGCCAAAGAAGAAGCCCACCAGCGCCCAGCCGATCACGCGGGCACGGGAAAACGCATAGCGGCGGGCCAGCAGCCAGCAGCCCATCGCGCTGGCCGCGGCCGACAGCACGATCAAGGCGAGGTAGCCGGGAACCAATCCGCTTGGGGTCACTTCAAACGCGGAGGTACCGGGGATGTCATACCGGCTGTTCTCAAGGTAATTGAGGAGCACGGGCTTCCGGGTGCCTCCCTTCCGGAGCGACTCCCAGCGCAGGTACGCGCGACTGCGCCGACAAGGACCGCGGCCTCCGTCATCGGCGTAACCGCTCCGAACAAGGCCTTGGCGTACGAAGCCGCTGGGTAGGGAAGTAGCAGGAAGCTGCGGTGGGCGAGCTCACGACCGGAGGTGTCGTATTCGTGAAAATGGACTGGGGTGGACTTGAACTCCGCGGGCTCCGCCAATGACCACCACGGCGAGCTCAGTATATAATAGGCGAAGAAGCGTTCCGGGTTTTCCAGCCCACCGAGAACTACGGTATACCTATCCTTCTGGCGGTACTGAACCCTCGGTACGGAAAGCACCGGTGCGCCGTCTTCCGTCAGGACATGGAACGACTTGTCCGTGCTGACGAAAACCCGTTTCCATTCTCGATTAAAGAGATCGTCGCAAGAACTTCCATAGGTTACGGTCTCTCCGGCAGCGGGAGTAAAGACCGTTCGGATCGTGCGCCGGGCAAAATCGACCGTGTACACGCCGTCCGAGCAGACCAGGCAAGGGCCGATCTGACCGTGCAAACCCCAACCGAACAAACCCCTCGTGCGGTAGCGAAGCTCTCCGTGGAAGCGTTCCCCCGGGCGCACGCCGGCCGGAGTAAAACCGTCCGGTCCGAAACGGCCAACGAGCTGATGATAGGACCTGTCGTATCCGACCAGGCGGCCCTCGGCCTGGTCGAAATACCAGACTTCGTTGCCTGGCTTGGAATCGTTCTCGTATTCGACGTAGAATCGGCCGCGACTGCGGTAACTCCAGTGGAGCGGCATCTCCATTGGTGCCCTCGGGGCCTGGAAACTGGAATCGTCGTCAACCGACTGACCATCGTACGCAGGGAACACCGGCCGTTCGAGGTTGGGCAGCTCCTGTCCATTGATAACGGTATAAGGGCCCATCGGACCGAGGGGCCCTATGGGAGCTACCACGATACGCCCCTGGCGGTCGACTCCGTAGTCCCACTTGAAGCCGGAATCGGACCACTCCCCGAACGTTTGCTTGCCGAGCATGCTCAGGATCAGCAGAGCCGCCAGAAAGGTCATCGCCAGGCCAGCCTTGGCCAGCCGCGGCTGGCTGGCATACTCGCCGCCGGCCACGAAGCTGCCCCACGCCGCCACGCCCACAAATGACCCGATGATCCCGATCGCTACGAGCGATTGCCAGAATTCGGGCAGTGCACCGACCAGGTAGGAACAGCAGAAGGCTCCGGCCAGAGCCAAACCCCGGCTGCCGTACCAGCGCGCTTGCGCTGGGCCATGAGCATCCCCGCGAAGTAGTAGACCAGGCCCGAGAGAATGTCCGCCAGCCAGGGAAGGCTCATCCGCCAATGATAGGGCGCCGGCATATTGCCCGGCCTCGCCTTCCAGGTTTCCATACAAACAAAAGGAATCCCCAGCGCCAGCAGGTAGAGGCTGACGCCGGCGACGCGCCTTGGCCAGGAAGATGCGCGACGGGCCCAGCGGCCGGTGCATGAGCAGCGAACGCTTGTCCCCGTGCGCCTCGAAGACGATTTGCAGAAAGCCGAGCGCCGCGCCGAAGACGACGGCGGTCAGGCAGTAATAGTACGCGGCCGTGGACCAGGGCATGGGCTCCACGGGCTTCTCGATGGAGAAGACAAGCAGGATGACCAGGCCGGGCAGCGGGACCCACTTGAGGTGTTCCCGCCACTCTTTCAGGATCAGTGCTTTCATGGTGCGTCTCCAATCGTGTTCAGAAAGAAACTCTTGTCACCCTGCCGTCCGACATGGGCGATCAAGGCGTCTTCCAGGCTGATCGGCAGCTCGTCCACGGCTTCGGCCCCGAGGGATTCGAGATCGCGCCTGGTCCGTCCGTTGAGATTGGCCACGATGAGAGACAGCTCGTTCTCGATCCGGGTCGCCCGCAGCAGGCCCGGGATAGCCGGCAGCTTCTGAGGCGGCTCGCCAGGGAACCGCACGACCAGCGAGCGCACGCGGTCGCGGAACGTCTCGACGCTGGCGCAGGCCCGCAGGATGCTGTAGTCGAGAATCGCGACGTGGTCGGCGACCCGCTCCACATCATCCAGGAGGTGGGTCGAGAAGAAGATCGTGCGCTCGCGGCTCCGGGTGAAGTAGATCATGGCCTCGAGCAAGGACCTGCGGGCGGCGGGGTCCAGGCCAGTGGCCGGGTCGTCGAGCATCAGCACCTCCGGCTCGATCGCCAACGTCATCGCCAGGTGGAGGCCGGCGCGCTGGCCGTGCGACAGGTGGCCGGCCTTGGTGCTCGGGTTGATCGCGAAGTAGTCGATCACGGCGGCGAAGATTTCTTGGTTCCAGTGATGGTAGAAGCTGCGTTGAAATCGCCCGTACTGGCCGACCCGCATCCAGCCGTAGACGGGATGTCCCTCGGCCATGTAACCGATCCGGGCGCGGGTTTCGGGACGGAGGTTGGCGCTGTCGCAGCCGAGGATGATCGATGAGCCGCGCGTCGGCTCCAGGAGGCCCAGGAGCATGCGGATGGTTGTCGTCTTGCCGGCTCCGTTGCGGCCGATGAATGCGAAGACGCTGCCGCGCGGCACCTGAAAGAAGACGCTGTCGACCGCGCATTTTCGCCCGAAGTAGCGCGTCAGCCCACGAGCCTCGATCACCGAGTCACACGGATCGGGTGGGCTGTTGTGGTCAGAAAGAGCTGTTACGATCATGTTTTCCTCCAATCGGTTTGGTTTCCCAATCCAGCTCGGTCAGCTTCTCGTCCACGACCTTGCGGATTTCCTCGGCGCTGAAGTCGAGGAAAACCGCTTCATGGATGAAGTCGTCGACGGCGAGCCGCAACCGCCGCAGACGTTCGGCCTTGCTGTAGATCTGCCGCTTCTCCGCCACGAAAAAGCCCATGCCCTGTTGCGCTTCCAGCACCCCGTCGCGCACCAGCTCCGCGTACGCCTTGACCACGGTGTTGGCGTTGACAACCAACCGCTCGGCCAAACTCCGCACACTGGGCATTGCCTGACCGGGGACCAGGGCCCCCGTGGCCACGCCCAGGCGCACCTGATCGATGATCTGACGGTAGATCGGCGTCCCTGCCCCGGTTGTGACGTTGATGTGGAAAGTGGCCATGGGTCTCCATCTGTACTAGTTGTTCTAGTACAGATTATCGGTCTCTCTGACAGTTGTCAAGCTTTTGGACAGATTTTTTTCGCAGCCGCTCGTGATGGCGTCTGATGGGCGTTGATCACCATTTCCAGGGTGACTCCCCGCCCGATGGGATCGCGGGGCACGATCTCCCGAAACACGGCTCAAACTGGGGAGATTCTCATGAATTGGCCACGCATGAAAACGAGACCAGCAACTCGCCGACGTCGGTCCTGGCAGCCAAGCGTGGAGCAGGTCGAGGCGTGCCAGATGTTGAGCAGTGCGCCCCTCTACGTCCTGGGCACCAATGGCAATCTCTAGCAGGAGGCTCACGGCTGGCAGCAGAATGGGCGCACCTGGGGAGACGGAAACGGGGACGCAGCTCGACTTGACCGCTTGCTCCGGCCCGCTCGACAGCGACGGTATTCAGAGCCTGTCCCGGAAGGGTTGAAGGCGGATCGTAGGGTGGGTGAAACCCACCAGTTCTCAAGGCTTTATTGGTGGGTTTCACCCACCCTACAGCCGTCGAACCGGACTTATGGGACAGACTCTCAGGCCGGTCCAAGGGTCTGCTGGGCCCGGAATCCATGCCCAGAGACCGGACCAACGCTGGGTAGGACCGACCTGAGTCGCGCTACCCACCGTTGCCCCGCGCTCGGCATGGCTGATTTCGTCGCTTGATATTAACCTGCTTCGGTCCGACGACACCCACGCGCGGTATTCCGCCCCGTGCGATGACGCTGGCTACGTTCCGACTGATTGTCGCCGGAAGATAGCCGGTCATTGACGTGGATCGGGTTTCTCGAAGAATGACATACAAGCCGAGAATTCGTCGGGAAAACCGCTGGAAGAAAGACTGGACAGAACTTTCAAAGGAGGCAGTATGGCTGGCCGCCGTCGATCGTGCGCTTCCTTCTCGGTCATGTATCGCCATCCTCTCTCTCGTTTGGTTTGGCAACCCGTGCTCCTTGACCAGTCCCCACCCTCCAGCGGGCGCCGGTCATCCGCCCCCGTGCGCCAGGTACGCCTCGACCATCAAGACGCTCGATCCCGCGCGCTTGATCACCGAGAGCCGCGTCTCGGCGCTGGAGACCTCCTCGAGTTGTTCGTTGACGAACCACTGGAGGAAGTTCTTTGCGATGTGGTTCTTCTCCGCGGTCGCCAGGTCCACCAGGTCGTAAATCTGCTGGGTCGTGCGCAGTTCCGAGTCGAGTGCCAGTTGAGCGGCATCGTCTGCCGACCGGAACTCGTTCCGGGGTGCGGGGATTTCGGGGATCGCGACCTTGCCCCCGGCGTCGAGCACGAACTTGACGAACTTCATCGCATGCTCGCGCTCCTCCTCGGCCTGCTTGAAGAACATCTTGGCCAGCCCAAACAGGCATTCACCCGAGAAGAACGACGCGATGGCGACGTACTGGTTCGAGTTGCCCAGTTCGTAGCCGATCTGGACGTTGAGGGCTTCGTTGAACTTTTCGCTGATCAGCATCACTGGCCTTTCACGGACTCGAGGTGATTCTGGAAAGACGATGGTGTCGGGACCGGACCCCATCCTCATGAAGGACTAACCTGCGATCGATCGATCCATCCGGGCGGTCTGTCACACCGACTATCACTTGCCGCCAATCTTACGAGACTGTAGCAACGGAACCGGGTTCGAGTAAGAGTTTGTGTGGAAAGCCCCCATTCGGGGGCTCAAGCGGTGCTGATGTCCACGATCTTCATGCGGCGAGGCGTGCCGTCAAAGAGGGCGAGGATGTCGTCCCGGCCGGTGCCGATCTCCAGGTCGAGGATCATGACTGGGCGCCTTCCGCTTGGCCAAGGGAGCTACCCCGGCCCGGGACTGCCATCCCGGGCCGGGGGTTTTGTTGGCTGTCGTCAGGGCTTCGCGCCGCCTTCCTCATTCTCGTCGATTGCGGCCGGGAGAACGTCTCCCGGCAAGGGCGCACGGAGCTTTTTTGTTGCCTTCGCCGGCTTGGGCGGCTTCGGTACCTTGGCGGGCGGCTCGACGTAGGGAACGGCCTTGCCGTCGCGTCCGAGCTTCAGCGGTCGGCCCAAGTAATCCTGGTAGATGTTGGACGCCATGGTCGTGGTCCTTTCGGGGGTCGTAAGGGGCGTCAGTCGATCACCTTCAGCCGGCCGGCAAGCGCGGCCATCTTGATCAGCTCGCCCAGTCCTGGCTCGGCAACCTCGGCCTGGGTGAGCACCAGGTAGAGTCTTCCTCCGTAGGATCCCTGGGCGGTGCGCGATCTTTTGGAGATTGCGAATTCCCGATTGCGGATTGCGGATGACCATTTCGGATGGTTCGGACATCCGGAATCCGCAATCCGGTATCTGCAATCCCTCTTTGGTTGCGGTCGCAGACCGCGTTAGGTGCTACTGGTGTGCCGCGCCAGCCTCTCTTTCAGAGTCTTGATGCGTTGATCGCGGTCGAGACCTACGCCGCGCTCGTGATAGCGCAAGATTCCCTCGGCCTTGTCGTACGGAACACGTTCGACCTCGCTCGCCTCGACCCATGGACCGGTCAAGTGCTCGAGCTGGTTCCGCCACGAAGCGATGTAGCTTTCCAGGATCGTCGTCAGGTACGCGTGGGCTTCCATCAAAGGGGTCACGATCACTTCCTTCCTGTCGTTCACGTAGGCCGAGGATCCGCGTGCCAGGCCCCGCTGCACTCCCCTCTACCTGTTGCTCAAAACCCTTGAAACCGTTGAAACCCTCGACGGCCTTGCGGGTTACCGAGACGTTGCCGAGCATTCATTCCAGCTCCGGCGGGTTGGACGCGAAGGCGATCCAGGGCGAACGGGCGGCATCCCGGTACTTGCGAGCCATCGCAGCAAGGTAGTCGATGGCCTTCAGAGTGTCGGGGGCATGATCGCGATTGTACGACACCCGGCGGATATCGACCATCATGCGGTGGGACTCGGCGCGGTCGCGGTAGTGCCTGCTCCAGCGCCGGTGTCGTTGTCCGCCAATGATCGAGCCCATAACTACGCCGATGATCAGGATGACTTTCATCCACTGTCGTGTCGTCCGCGGTAGTCGCATGGATGGTCTCCGGTCTTGCCGTAACGAGGCGATCAGGAAAGTGCCCCACGAGGGCGATGCACTTCCACTTCCCGTTCTGTCTGACTTGCAGGCAGGTCGCTCCGCCACCTTCGAAGGTCAGTATGCGTCCGTTGGTGTCACCGGCGGTGCTGATGTCCACGATCTTCATGAGGCGCGGCCTGCCGTCGAACAGGGCGAGGATGTCGTCCCGGCCGGTGCCGATCTCGATGTTGAGGATCATGAATGGCCGCCTTCCTACTCCAACACGTGGATCGGACACGAGACACCGCAATAGACGACCGCGATCCCATCCGTTGGCAAGTTGTAGATGTCAATGAACTCGAACACCTCTTGGTCCCCGTGAGAGACATAGGCGGCATCCTCCGCGCTCGCTAGCCGGACGGTCAAGACCTCGTCGGTTCCACATTGCTGAAACAGCATGAACTTCGGGACATCATCCGGGATGTGCCGATGCTTCTCCTCAAGGCTCGGGTAACCGACGACGATGCCCTCGCAGAGGCTGATCGGCCTGAGAGGATGTGAAGAAATCGATTCCGGATGACAAATTCCGAATTGCGAATGCATATAAAGGCTGATTTCAAAGGCATTTCTGAATTCGCAATGCGCAATCTGGAATCTTCCATCGGATTCTTTCACAAGCTCTGAGTGGAACCTTGTCCCGATAGGGGATGGCCCAGATCACTCCGTCGCATAACAAACAGACGGCGGTGTCGGGTTTGGGTGGGGACATTTGTCGATAACACTCCGCTTTGATGTCCTCAGAGTTTGTGAAACAATCGGATAGCGGATTCCAAATTACGAATCGCGAATTCGTAAATGCTTTTGAAATCAGGCTTTATATCCATCCGCAATTCGTAATTCGTCATCTGGAATCGATTTCTTCACAGCCTCTCAGTCTTCGACCCCGGAAACCTTTGCTACTCGTCCCTCGATCTCCTGGACTTCGGGCACCGCGAGGTCTGCCTCGACGATGTAGCAAACCTTGAGATCATCCCCGATCTGCCCCAACGCCTCCTGGCACATGTCGTGATCGCCATACCCATTCTGCCCCCAGGCATACCAGGTTCCGCTGGAACCCATCGCGACCGCGACGCGAACCGGAAGCGTGCGGCGCGGCGGGGTCAACTCGCTCAGCCGTCCCAGCACAGCCCGTATCGCCTCGTCATCGGGCGAGCCGCCGTGGTCCACCATCGCCTTGAGCCGCCCGATCAGCTCGTGGTCGGTCATCGTCGGTCACTCCCCGTTGCCTTTGGTCTCTGCCTACGCCGTCTCGCACCGATTGGCCGGCAGGTCGCCGAGATCGCTGATACACCTCACCCTCGCGTCGCGCTGCTCCCCGGCCTTCGCAGCCTGCATGTGGATCACAGGAATTTGACAACGATTCGTCTCATGGTGGGCCATTGGTCTTCTGATGCGGGCCCAGGACGTACTGGGTGTCGCCGACCACGAACCGGACGATATTCGGTCCCGTCCTGAACGGACGGAGCACCACGACCTTGAAGCCGGGTTGGCGATCGGCCCGGATCTCGGTCAAGGCGAGCTTGCCGGAGGCGAGGCTCCACCGGCCTTCGATCTTCGCGGCCTTCTTCCCCGCGCCGAGGACGGTCTCGACAACCTCTCGGGGGACGGGCCCTCCGTCCCCTTTCATCTCGAAGCGATCCTCCGCGAGAAGCGGAAAGGGGTCAGGAACCAAATTATGGAATTGGTTCTGGACCTCCTTTTGTCGGCGTGCGTCTGGCCTCGCTGGCACTCTGGCTACTCTCATCGGGTCCGAGCGGTCCTTTGAACATTGGCGGGAAGATGCTGTCACCGGCGATCAGTCGTGCGATAGCCTGACAATCCTCCAGGAATTCCGGACGGGGGGTGATCAGATACCGCCAGTAGCTCCACTCGGGCCGCAGAAACTCGTCCCGCTCCATCGCACGAGACAGGGATTCCCGGGCCGAAGATGTTTCTCCGACCGCCCAGAGCGCGATCGCTTGCCGTTGATAGAAGGCGGGATAATTTGCCGGTGACTTTTGCTCCTCCGCCGTCGCAAGGGCACGGCGGAAGTACGCGCTCGTCCGGCGTTCCGGTGTCTCCCCAGAGAGCCATGGCGTAGTGGAATGCCATCACCGGGCTCAGGGAGTCCGGGTCCGGCGGGACAGGACTGATTGTCCCCAACGCCTCCTTGAACTGCCCTAGCCCGATACAGGCAAAGGCTAACTGCCGGCGGTACCGGTCATGCTCCTGCACAGCGATGCTTGCGTCGGCGAGTACCATCTGGAGCAAGGCCACTGCGACGGGGAGACTGCTTCGTTTCTCCAGCAGGGCTGTAGCGACGTACTGCTGATCCTGGGTATCCAGTGCTCTAAAAGCGCGACTGCGGGGGAGCGAGTCCAGGATGGACCGCTGTACGTTGCCGTTTTCCAAGTTCTGCGCAGCCGGACGAGTCTCCCCAACTCGGATCCGTTGCTGCTCGGCGACTCCAGGACTCGCCGGAGGTCATCTTCCGCTGCCTTCTGCTCGTTAAGTTGCAGCAGCAGCTCCGCGCGACCGAGGAGGATGCGAGGCGAGACTTCTCCCGCGTTGATCAGTTGGCCGAGGAGGTTTACCGATTCCGGTAGCCGTCCCTCTTGGCGGCGCACCTGACTCACCAGGTAGAGGATATCGGGGTCCTTGGCGTGCCGTTCGAGGATCAGATCCCAGGACTCCCCGAGCTCCCGCCAGACCCGCGGGAGAGAATGACGAGGCGCTGTCAGCCGGTATGGTAGCCGGAGCATCTGTCGCAGGACGTGGATGATTGTCTCCCGATCTTCGATGTTCCGCCGGATAATCCTTTCCTTGAGCTGTTTGTACTCCTTCGCCAGCCGGCTATTGGGGCGCTCTCGGGTGAAGATGGTCTGGTTGAGCAGGGCCAGACTGTCATAGCGATGGATGATCGCATCCTCGCGTTCGTACCGAAGTTCCTTCCGGAAGGCATCGATCAGTCGGTCGAGTATCTGATCTTCGTCATCCAGGTCCGGGACGTTGGACATCACGAATACAAGGTCGATCGCCCGCTCTCGCGTGCGCTGGGTCTCCGTCCGAATATCCGATACAACGGCTTTCAATCCTGCCAGATTCTGGGCGTTCGGGCAGAACAGAATGACCACGGCGTCCGGCAATTGCCGCGTGCAGATCCCTTGGATGTCAGTGTACCCGGTCCGAGAGTCGATGAGGACGTAGTCGGGCTCAAACGCCTGTTGCCATTGCCCTTTGAGATCTTCCATCATGAGATAGCCATCCCCCGTCCCGTACAGCGATTGCCAGTTGATGGAGGCTAGCTGATGACGGAACGCCTCATCGCCCCGACCAGAGGGCATGACCCAAAGGCGGCCGCCGTCCTGGCCGATCCCTGGAACCTCGTAGACGTACTCCCGCACGTCAGGAGATGCGCGATGGGCAGCGAAACTTGCGACATACTCGACCAAGCCCATGTGCGGCTTCAGCGGCTTCAGCGGCTCGAATGTCGTGATCCCTGGTGCCTCGAGGTCGAAATCGACAAGGAGCACTCTCCGCCCCGACTGGGCCAAGTCGGCCCCGACGTTCACGAGGGAAAACGTGCCGCCCGACCCCGCCTTTGAAAGAATAGAAAGTCACCACGTACATGCCATGACTCCCTGAGGGGGACTTCGGCACAGGCGCTGGTCAGCGTGCCATCAGCATACGGCGACACCTTGCCGTTTCAGCCACCTAGGACCGGGGCGCACCCCTCAACCGTACCGGGATCGCGCTCCCCGCGCCGACGAGTCACTGCCCGGTGCCAGGCGCAGGGTGAAGCACTCAGCTTGCGGCCGCTCCTTCTCCGGATCCGCAATGGTTCTCAGCCGCGGCGACTCGCGCGACGGGAAAGGGTTGCCCTGTCCTGTTCGGCCTGTCCGCTGCCTCAGGCGTTCCATGTTCTCTGGGAACTGCAGGAGGTAGAGGAACCGATCGTACGCCTCGTTCTGGATCACCACTCCGCGTTCCCAGCGGCTGAGGGTTGCTACCCCCAACCTCGTCAGATCCGCGAAGGCACTCTGGGTCATCCCATATCCATCTCGGATCGACACGATCTCGGAGGGAGACATCACTCCTAGCTGCCGACAGGCAGCCTCGTGACGCAGGGTCTCGGCATCCCCATCAATGAACGCGAACGTGCACTTCCGACAAGCGTGGACGGGAATATGGGCGGTCACAGTGAAAGGCTTTTCCCTGCCTCCGTACTGGAACGTATCTTCTCTCTCGGTCGTTTCAATGTCCGTGCACCCGCACTCGGGACATTCGAGAGCGTGCTCCAGTACTTGATTCGTAGAAAACGTCTTCATGTATCTATGCTCGCTGAGATCTGATCGTGATCAGTGTTGGCCAGAAGGCGGCCTCCCGGCCGGGTCATCGTCTCTGCCCGCCCCACGTGTCACACATCCTCCGGGACACCATGGTGAAAGCTTCTCCCGTAAATGTACCTGTCGCCTTCACCGATCTCTAACTTGATGTAAATGCGGCTGGTCGCCGAGTTCCTCGATTATGACGTACCCGACTTTGTTCGGCGGCTTCTTGAGCGGGAGCTCTCGGAAAGAGCAATTCTGCTCGAGCCGTTCGAGGATGAACTCCCAAGCCCCAAGGCTGGTCATACGCATCCCCGTTGCCGGATCGACGATCGTCTTTGGTTGCCACTCGGTCGGTCGCTCACGGGTCCATTCGGTTCGTCTCTTGCCCTTCTGCTGGATGAGCCGAATCAAGCGATGTCGTATGCTGTCGGAGTTGGCTGTCATGACATTGGTGGCCCGATGCGATTTCCATTGATCGCCCAGGCCGAGGGAAAGGCCCCGCAGCCCTACCCATCCTCTTGCCGTCGGTCACATTCGCCCGGTGCAAAGCGAGCTGTGCCCGAACGAGCAACTGATCTCCGATGCAGAAGCCACCGACCAATGACCCCCAGAACTGCTTCCTCGCGGTGTGTTTCTTAGCTACGGATATGATTGCCGGCCAAGTGTGCCGGCATCCCGACTCACCATCAAGCAAAGTCGGGATGAAAGTCTTTCGGCCAATATACTAATCATACGATTGGCGTGCCGCAGCGTCAAGTCTGGCAGTACAAACCAAAAGATTTTTCGCCGACGTTCTCGCGCGGTCTTATCCGCGCCAGCCTGCGAACTGGCGACCATTTGATTCAAGAGCTTCATCTGCACAGAAGTTCGTGTGGTGAAGGGCGCCGCGGTGGGCGACGAGGAGGACACGGGGACCTCACTAGGGCAGTAGGTAATACGACGATCGGCGGCCGGTAATTGCCAGCCGCCGCCCCGCTATGACTCATCCTCGTCCGTCCACGACGGCGGGGGCAGGTAGTCGTAGTTCTCGGGGAAGGATCGATCGACGGGTGCGCTGCCTCCTTGAATCACCGCGAGCTGCTTGGCCTCATCCTCGGTCTTGACTTGCGTTTCAGCCAACCAGTCACCCATCGCGAAGAGAAGGTTTCTCCGGAGATCCTCCCAGGTTTCCGCCTGTGCGATGCAACCGGGGAAGCAAGGCACCTCGGCCCAGTAGCCGCCGCCCTCGATCTCGTGGACCACAGCTGTTATCTCGACGGGGACGCTGAGAGTTGAGGTCATGGGAAGGTCTCGGGCGCGTTAGCGTAAGCCCGTCGAATCCCGCCAGTGCCGTGAAGGCGATGGTCATGAGCGACGTCCCCTTCCTGGTTACAGCCGATGTGCAAAAGCGAGAAGAGTGAATAGGCTGCCCTGGCTTGGAGGTTTGGAGTCCCTGGTTTTCTGGCTCATGGAGCCACTCTTTCTAGCTCCCGGCCAATGGGCGCCGAGGATCTGGTCGCTCGCCAGGCGGTTATCGACCGATACCGAGAGTGGATCATGTCGCCGGAGCTGGCTGAGTTGCTGGCCGATGCTCGGCGGAATCTCCGGCGCCGGCACCGAAAGGGAAATGCTAAACAATCGCGAAGGACCGCCGCTATAATCACGGTCCGTCACGGCCGCTTCTTTTCAGTCCAATGACCGAGAGGGCCCGGCCGTCGATGACCTGAGATACCTTATTGAGAAGGTGACCATCGTGTTGCGCACCACCGACCCCTCGCGCGACCTACTCTTCGGCCTGCTCGCACTTCAGAACGGCCTGATCGAGCAGGGCCAGCTGGTCGCCGCGTTCCAGGCCTGGACCCTCGACAAGGCGCGGCCCCTGGCCGATCACCTCGTCACCCGCGGTGATCTCGACGCCGACGACCGATCCGGCGTCGAGGCCCTGGTCGGCGCGGCACTTGAAGAAACACGGCGGCGACGCCGAGCAGAGCCTGGCCGCCATCCCCGCCGGCCGCTCCACCCGCGAGAGCCTGGCCGAGCTCGGCGACCCCGACATCGAGGCACAGTCTGGCCCACGTCGGCCCCGCGATCCCGCAGATGGCGACGCCGACCGCACCGCCAGCTACTCCGTCGGTACGGCCACCAGCGACGGCCAGCGGTTCCGCGTGCTCCGGCCCCATGCCCGGGGCGGCCTGGGCGCCGTCTTCGTGGCGCTGGACACCGAGCTGCATCGCGAGGTGGCGTTCAAGCAGATCCTCGACAACCACGCCGACGACCCGGTCAGCCGACAGCGGTTTCTGCTGGAGGCCGAGATCACCGGCGGGCTGGAGCACCCCGGGATCGTCCCGGTCTATGGCCTGGGCTCTTACGCCGATGGCCGGCCGTATTACGCCATGCGGTTCATCCGCGGCGATTCGCCTCAAGGAGGCCATCGACCGCTTCCACGCCAAGGAGATCGTGAAGACGGACCCGGGCCGGCGGTCGCTGGAGCTGCGGCAAGCTGCTGCGGCGGTTCCTGGATGTCTGCAACGCGATCGACTACGCCCACTCGCCGCGGCGTCCTGCACCGCGACATCAAGCCGAGCAACATCATCGTCGGCAAGCACGGTGAGACGCTGGTGGTCGATTGGGGATTGGCCAAGGCCGCCGGGCGGTCCGAACGGCGTCGAAGCGTCGGGCGAGCGCACGCTGGTGCCCAGCTCGGCCAGCGGCAGTTCCGAGACGCTGTCCGGCAGCGCATTGGGCACTCCGGCGTACATGAGCCCGGAGCAGGCCCAAGGCGACCTGGAGCGCCTGGGTCCCCACTCCGACGTCTACAGCCTGGGAGCAACGCTCTATTGCCTCTTGACCGGCAAGCCACCCGTCGAGGGCGACGACGTCGGCGCGGTGCTCCGCCAGTTCAGAAGGGAGGGTTTCCACCTCCCCGGCAGCTCGACCCGACGATCGACCGGCGCTGGAGGCGGTCTGCCTCAAGGCGATGGCCCTGAAGCCCGAGCGACCGCTACGCGACGCCCAGGGCGCTGGCTGACGACGTCGAGCGGTGGATGGCCGACGAGCCGGTGACGGCCTGGCGCGAGCCGACGCCGATGCGAGTGGCGCGGTGGGCGCCGCGGCATCGGCCGCTCGTCACCGGCGCCGCGGTGCTGCTGATCACAGCCGTTGTCGGCTTGACCGCTGGCACGATCCTCCTGAAGTTGCGCCAACGCCGATACCGAGTCCCAGCGCCGCATCGCCGAGACCAACTTCCGCCAGGCGCAAGAGAACTTCCGCCAGCGGCGCGAAGCCGTCGACGAATACTTCACCAAGGTCAGCCAGAGCACGCTCCTCGAATGTGCCCGGCCTGCGGCCGCTCCGCCGCGGCCTGCTCGAATCGGCCCTGAAGTTCTACGAGGAGTTCCTCCGCCGCGGCGGCGACGAACCGAGCCTCCTGGCCGACCTCGCCGCAACTCAGGCTCAGGTCGGGCAAATCCTGGCCGACCTCGGCGAGCAGGATAAGGCTCGCGTCGCGCTGCGACAGGCCATAGAGCTGTACGACAAGACCCTGGTACGCCGGCCGGACGACGTGTTACTGCTGGAGCGGCAGGTCCGAGGTCTGGCACCGGCTCGGCGACCTCGACTACCAGACGGATGGCCGCCGGCCAACGCGGCGTATCGGAAGGCGATCGCGATCCGCGAGCGGCTGGCGGCCGCGCACCCGGCCGAGCCGCGGTTCCGGATGGCGCTCTCGCGGTCGCTCAATGGCCTGGCGATCACCAGCCGAAGCGCACCGAGCGTCCGCGATGCGTATCGCCGCTCGATGGAGCTGCGGCTGAAGCTGGCCGACGAGATCCCGGAGGACCCCGACCTGCTGCACGGCCTGAGCGAGTCGTTCCTCAACCTGGCGATCCGTGCTCTGGAAGCGACGGACATCGGGAAGAGGCGGTCGAGCTGACAAGCGCACGCGATCGATTACGGCCGCGCCGCCGTGGCGCGTCAGCCGCACGACCTGGAATTCGCGTCGGACCTCGCGGCGCGCCTACAGCAATGGTCGCCGGTTACTGCTGGCAGCTCGGGCGCCGCGACGAGGCCCTGGCGCTCTCGGCCGAGGGCATCGCCTTCCTGCGCAAGCTCTCGGCGGACAATCCCGAAGTCCGCGCCTACCGCGATTTGCTGGCCAATGCGATCGGTGCGCGCGTGGCCAGTTCCTCCAGGACGCTCGGGCGGACCGACGAGGCCGTGACTCGTCGGCCGGCAGGCGGCCGAGATCCTGGAGACGAAGCCGGACCCGGACGCCGGCGCCCTGGCGACCGCGGCGTTCTATCGGGCTCGCGTCGCCTGGCTGCTGGCGGGCGACGCCGCGGCCCGAGGGTTCCCGTCCTGGCCGGAGCCCGCCCGCCGCGAGGCGGACCTGGCGATCGCGGACCTGAGGGCGTCCGTCGCCCGGGGCTTCCGGCGGGCCGACATCATCCGCGCGGATGCTTCCTTCAAGCCGCTGATGACCCGCGACGACGTGAAGGCGCTCCTGGCCGAGATGGAACGTCCGCCGGCCAAGCCGGCGCCCGCGAAGGCGGAGGCGCCGGCGGCCGCCGCGCGGCGCCCTCGCCGCTGGACCAGCCGGGCCGGCTCGAGGAAGACCGCTTCCTGGGCGAAGCTGACCATCGCTTGCTCTCCGAGGACACGGGCAGCGCCGAGCGGGTCTCGCCCGCCTGGAAGCGATGCTGGCCCGGATCGAGGCGCGACGGAAGTCGGCCCCGGACTCGCCCGGCCTGGAGTCATTAGCCCTCTCGATCCGAGAGCAGATCGACAAGCTCCGAGAAGACGCCGCGTTCCCGACTGACCCGTTCGCTCCGTGACGCCTCGGCGAGCGTCGCGGGGGATGCCAGCCGGCCCCGCCGAGATCCGGACCCCCGCCCGGTAGAACCGGGGGCAGTTCATCTTTTCGAGCGTAAAGATGAACTGCCCCCGGATTTCCCCTCGGGGATTTCATTTGGCGCCTCGTCGTCGAGCTGCTCCCGCTTCTCACGGGCCAATTTCTGCTGGCGCCTTTTGCGTTCGATGACCCACAGTGTCCTGAACATTATGACTGCCATCACGCCGTAGCTGAGGGCAATCGCGAAGTTGACCATGTCATGGACCGTCACGGTGTCCCCTCCACTGGTTGGATCCCGATGAGCATGTGGTTGTCCGGGGCCTACAACACGCCGATGGCGGCACCCCTGGCATCTTGGTAGAGGTACGGGCCTTTCTTCGGCCCGACGTTGGTGAAATAGACGGCCATGACGCCTCGGCCGGCAACGACCCACCATCCAGGCATCGGCACCATGGGCTTACGACGTCCCTGCGCAAGCCTCTCAACGATCTGCCGAGCCGCGGCGCCTGATGATGGGTCTGTTGGCGGCATTCTACCAAATGGAGGCGCCAGGGTCACCACATTGCTAAATCGCCACACCGGAACTCCCTGGGGGAATCCGTCTCACTGCGGAGTCCAACCGACAGACGTGTGCGGAGTGTCCAGACAGTCTCGCTCGACCATCAGGCGATCATCCTGTGTGAGGGCGTTCCAGCGGAGCCGGCCCGCCCCGGCATCGCCTCTGAACCTCGCGGTGTGGCTGTCATTATTGCGCCGGCCTGAATTCACGGTCCATGACGATCCACCTCCCTCGCAGTTCCGCGCCCCGGACAACGAGACGCCAGACAGCCACTCCGGCGGCATCCAGACCGTCGCATCTCGCGGTCCCAACCGGCACCGAGTCATCGGGGGCTTCCAGGACGTTGACCGGATTGCGGACGGCTCCGAACATCAAGAACCCGATCGTTGGACCGGCGCTGGCATAGTACCACATGGCGTTCACCACCTGAACCGAAACCGGTGCATCAGTCGATCACCCCGTGAAACTCTAGCTCTTCTTGGCGGCGAAAGGTTTCATCCTGAAGAAGAATCTTCAGCTTCCGCCGAGGTGATCGGTGGTGAGGCCGGCGCGATCGGCATGCCAAAACGCCAATCCAACAGGGTATTGTTAGATGCTGCACGATTGGGTTGCGCACTCAGCCCTCCCGCGGCCTGAAGGGCCGCAGGAGCCCAGCCCGGGGTGAAACCCCGGGAATCGGTCGCCCCGCGCCCGGCTCGTGCACCCTGAAGGGGTGCCGGAGGGCTCCTGCGGCCCTTCAGGCCGCCGGAGATCTGGGATGTCCTGAGGACCCCGGGTTTCACCCGGGGCTGGGCTCCTGCGGCCCTTCAGGCCGCGGGAGATCGGCTGTCACTGGGTGCCCAACCCATCAGTTCAGCGCTCTAAACGGTCTTATGGCCACGCGAGGTGAGGACTACTTGACGCGCACCAGCTTCATGATGCGGCCGGCAACGTTCCAGTCCTGGACGTACAGGTTGCCGTCCTTGTCCCAGGAAGAGCCGTGCGTGCCGCTGAAGATCCCCTCGATCCACTGCTCTTGCGGCACGTTGTAATTCGCTCGCTTCGCGGGGTCCGCGTTGTGGCCGAGGACCGCCATGATCGTGTTGCTCTTGTCGAGGATGACCAGCCGCCCGTGCAAGTCCGGCACGGAGACGTAGTCTCCCTGGACCGCGGCCGATGTCGGCATCCCCAGGCCGGTCACGACCTCGGCGATGAACTCTCCGTTGAGGTCGTAGTGCAGCAGGCGGCCTTTGGGCTGGTGATTGCGGTCGCAGATCAGCAGGCGGGGCGGGCTGTAACGCGTGTCGAGCGTCATGCCGTGGGCCGTGTTGAATTCCTTGAGACCGTTCCCCTTGGTCCCGAAATGCATCAGGTACTTGCCGGTCTTGTCGAACTTGAAGATGTGGTTGCTCGCGTAGCCGTCCGACAGGAAGATGTCGCCGTTCGGGGCGACGGTGATCGCCGTGGGGTTGAATTTCTTCAGCTTCAGACCCGATTCCTCGGGGAACGGGAGCTTCAGGACGATGTCGCCGGTCTGGGCGTTGAACTTGATCCCTTCGGCGTTGGCGTTGCGGGCCCCGTAGATGAACTCGCCGTCCGCTTCCTCGCGGATCTTCATGTCGTGAATGTCGGAATACTTGTCGCCGAGGAAGCTGCGGACCACCTTGCCTTCGGGCGAGAAGACGAAGACCCCGGCATGGGCGCTCGTGTAGATGTTGCCCTCCTTGTCGACGACGACGCTGCCGTGGCACGGCCCGATCACGGACTTCCCGTCGGGGCCGAGGCCCCAGCCCGGCACCGTGTCGAACGTCATCAGGCCGCACCCCATCCGCACGGGCTGAGTCTTGTCCGCCGCGAGGACCGGCAGCGCGAGTCCGAAGACCAGGGCGAAAGCGACGGAAGTCGAACGGCTCTTCACGATCAGGACTCCTGATGGTGTTGGTGTCGTTACCGAATCGGCGATCACTTCCGGGTTCCGCCGGTCGTCTCGACCGGAAGTCTCCTGACCGACTGCGCGTTGGTCAGGACCCGGCTGGCGGCACACGGAGAGACTACCAGCCTCAGCCGCCAATAAAAAGTTGACTCCGACCGTCGGCTTCATTTGGGCTGGTCCCGGAGTACGACCATGATTGTACCAGAGACCATGGTAGACCTGACTTCTCGGGCGGCCTCTTGATCCCGCGGCTGAGCCGTGCGAGAACTTCAGGTTGTCGACTTCAACCAACGAAGGCAGTGCATCATGGCGAAAACGGCCGTTCTCGGAATCCTGGGAGGCGGTGGCATCCTGGCGTTATTCGGGCGCTCCTGTTCGGCGTTGCGGGGCGCTGGGACTTGCCCATGTTCTGGGCTTACCTTGGCGTCTGGGTGGTATCGATGATCGTCGCCGTGCTCGTGGTGGATCCGACCCTGATCCAGGAGCGCACGCGGCCCGGCCCCGGCGGCAAGGATTACGCGACTGCGATCCTGTTGACGCCGCTCTGGCTGGGGCAGTGTGTCGTCGCGGCACTGGACGTGGGCGCTACCACTGGAGCGACGCCGTGCCCCTGGTCGTCCAGGTCATTGCGCTGCTGGCGATGGCCGCCGGATTGGCCGTAGTCGTCTGGGCCGAGGCGGTCAACCGCTTCTTCTCGTCGGTGATCCGCATCCAGACCGAGCGAGGGCATCACGTGATCACAACCGGCCCCTATCGATACCTGCGGCACCCGGGCTACGCAGCCTGCCCGTTCATCTTCATCGGCGGAGGCCTCGTGTTGGGTTCGTGGCTATCGGCGCTGATCGGCGTCGTCCTGTTCCTGCCGATCCTGCGCCGCACTGTCGAGGAAGACCGGCTCCTCCACGAACAACTCGAAGGCTACGCCGCCTACGCCCAGAAGGTGCGTTATCGCCTGATCCCGGGTGTGTGGTGAATGAGACCCTCTCGCCGCGGTTCGGACCGCGACCGAAGAACCCCCCTAACCCCAATACCGTGGAATTAGCCATAAACCGAGGAGAACGAAGGCCTTGAATCTCGTTCCCACGCTCTGCGTGGGAATGCCGTCTTCGACGCTCTGCGTCGTCTGGGCCCAGTTCGCGGCCGGGAAACCGTCGGGACGCGGAGCGTCCAGGACGGCATTCCCACGCGGAGCGTGGGAACGAGGAGATGCAAATCCCTTTCAGATTAACTGATAGACAATTTAATCAACTATATTGCCCGAAGCTCGCGACTGATTCTGTCTCATCCCGCAATACCAAAACTGTGTGAAATCTTACGTCGTGGAGACCCTGAAAATGGCGAACAATCCGGCGGGCGAGCTGCCATCGGTCGAGGTGACAAAGTCAGGGCCGAATGCCCGGGCGCGGGGTATCCGCCTGGATTCGACCTCGCCCTGGAGCCCATCGAGGCAGCCGCCAAACGAGCCGCGGAACTGTTCGTGTCGATTGAAAGGGGGCTCGAGTCGCGGAGAGTCGCTCCGGCCGCGATGCGGTCCGCACTTCAGGACCGCTTTGCCGGGACCCTGGGCGAAAACGGCGTCGGACTTCTGAGCGTTCTCGATGAGTTCGAGCGCCTGGTACTGCCCGATTGCATGACGACGCCGCATCCCCTTTACCTGGGCCTAGTGAACTCTTCACCCTTGCCCGGCGCTGCACTGGCGGATCTTCTCATCTCGGCGCTCAACAATAACGGCGGCGCCTTCCATCAAAGCCCGGCGATGACGGCGTGCGAAGAGGAGGTGGTGCGGCTCTTCCTCCAGCTCTTCGGTTTCCCCGCCGGCTCCGACGGGATGATCCTGCCGGGTGGAAGCTTTGCGAACCTTCAGGCACTCGTACTGGCCCGCAGCCGCGCGTTTCCGGATGGCGAGCTGCGACAGGCCGCGCGTCTACGCGTCGGAGGCAGCACACTTTTCCGTAGCCAGGGCGGCCTTCATCGCGGGAATCCCGGAGGCCGGCATCGTAGCCATTCCCACGCGCGGGCGGGGCGAGATGGTCCCCGAGGCTCTGGCGGAGCGGATCCGGCAGGACCGCCGAGAGGGGGCTATTCCCGTGGCGGCGATCGCAACGGCTGGCACCACGGGCACCGGGGCCATCGATCCTCTCGCCGCGATCGCCGCCATCTGTTCGCAGGAGCAGGTCTGGTTTCACGTCGATGCGTGTTACGGCGGAGCGGCGATCTTGTCCGAGTCGCTTCGCCCGCGCCTCGACGGGATCGAACGTGCCGATTCGATCGCGGTCGATCCGCACAAGTGGTTTTTCATTCCCATGACGGCGGCTTTGCTCCTGACCCGTGAACGCGAAGGAGCTCGGCGAGCGTTCGCGACGAAGGCAGGGTCTTACATCCCGGGGGATGGCGTACTCGATGCCTGGCAGCGCGGTCTGCCGACGTCGCGGCGCTCGTCGGGGTTGGCGGTTTGGATGGGGTTGCGGGCTCACGGCCTCGCGGTGATCCGCGAGGCGGTCGAGCGCGATATCGCCCTGATGCGGCTCCTCGAGAGCCGGCTCGAAGCGCGCGGCTTCCGCATCCTGGAAGGGGGCGAGTTATCGATCTGCTGTGCTCGTTTCGAGACCGCTGGTCGAAGCGAATCCGAGCTCGACGCACTTCAGGCACGCATCACGTCGGAGGTCGTCGCTTCGGGAGAGGCCTGGTTCAGCACTGTCATCCACGCCGGTCGAACCTGGCTGCGGTTCAATCTCGTGAATCTGCATACTCGTGAAGAGCACATCCACCGCCTCGCTGATCTCGTCGACCGAACCGCGCGGGCGATCTCGCTGAGATAGGAAAGCTCGCAAGGGCACGAGATTGCTGGCTCACCCAGCTTTGCTACCATTGGAACGCCGTGGTCGAGCAGACCGAAGCGCGACAGGTGACACCGGTTTTCGAGACCGGCCTACCCTGGCTCGCAGACATTGTGAAACATCGGCTCTCCACGAGTGGCCGGTTGCACTTCTGTTGAGGTGGTCGTCGCGCCGACGTTCCGTCCCGGCGAGTGATCCCGGTGGGCATGGCCTGGACGCCGCCTTGGACGAGGCGTTAAGCTACAGTGGAGCGGACCTCCACGTCCGCCTCCGGCCCCTGCGATCATCGTCCTCCGCGAGGTGATTACTTCGGCTTGGTGGCGGCTCGACCCGCCCGGTCTCCCGATCAACGCGAGGTCTCCATGAGCCGAGATCTTTCTCTGAGGGCGGTCTTCCTGGGTATCGCAACGTTCGCCTCGAACCCATGTTCGGCGCAGAACGGCGAAACCTCGACGGGAACACCTCGGAACCAAAAGCCGGACGTGTTCACGACGACGCGCGATCGTCAGAATATGCTCGATCAATTGGGCATTACCAAGCTTCGCCCCGGTCGGGACAGCGATCCGGATGAACTGCTGACACAGTTGAAGCGGAAGGGAGCTCCAGTGGATGCCTACCGGATGCAGGGCCACTTCGAGCTTGGGGACGATTCGATCCCGCAGCTTCGAGAAACGGTCGACCAGCTAAGAAAGCTGAACATCAAAGTCGTCGTCTCCGAACTGGATATCGATGTGGTCACACGGAGTCGATGGTGGGCCGATAACGGCCGGCACCGCGACGAATTGGCCAGGTACGACCGGTGCAAGAACGGCATCCCGGAAGAGATTCAGCGGAAGCAGGTCGAACAATACGTGGCGCTGTTCAAGCGCTTCCAACTGGCGACGTTGGCCGATGGGAAGAAGATTCGCTTTCTCAACGTCAACGACCGGTTGACGGACGAGACGGGAGACCTGCTGCCCGAGGTCTCCCGTGACGGTGTGCATCTGGAAAAGAACGAAGTGGAGATTCGGCGCGGTGAGACGACGTCTCCGACCGGGTCGCGATCGCGCCAATACGGGAGGTCCATCGATGAACAGCCTGTGGTTCCCCGGCCTGCTGACCCTCCTCCTGGCCGCCCCCAATTCGGCCCAAGAGTCTAAACCCCCCGACGGCATTCCCGCTCCCAGCAACATTCGAGGGCAGGAATACCCCCGGATCCACGACGACCTGCGCGTGACCTTCCGGATCAAGGCGCCGGACGCCCAGAACGTCGTCTTCGGGTTTTTTGATAGCCAGCGGTATCCCGCAAAGAAGGGCGAGGATGGCTTCTGGACCGCGACCACCAACCCGCAGGTGCCGGGGTTCCATTACTACAGGGTGTTCATTGACGGCGTGCAGGTGAATGACCCCGCGAGCGAGACGTTCTACGGAACCGGCAAGCAGACCAGCGGGATCGAGGTCCCGGAGAAGGGGGGCGACTTTTATCTACCCAAGGACGTGTCCCACGGTGAGGTACGCGAGCGCTGGTACTTCTCCAAGACAACCCAGGTCTGGCGGCGCATCTTCGTCTACACCCCGCCCGGTTACGACACCGATCGCGTCGTTCGGTATCCGGTGCTGTACTTGCAGCACGGCGGAGGCGAGGACGAACGGGGTTGGCCGAACCAGGGGCATGTCGCCTTCATCCTGGACAACCTGCTTGCCGAGCGGAAGGCGAGGCCAATGATCGTGGTCATGGAGCAGGGCTACGCGCGTCGGCCCGGCGAAGCGGCACCCTCGTTTGCTCCGCCGTCGCGGCCCGCCGCACCCGGCCCGAATCCCCCGCCGCGCCCCGACCTCGGCCGGATGTTCAGCGCGTTTGAGGACGTGATGGTCAAGGACCTGATCCCGATGGTCGACGCGACCTACCGCACGATACCGAGCCGCGAGAACCGGGCGATGGCTGGACTCTCGATGGGCGGCATGCAGACGTTCCAGATCACGCTCAAGCACTTGGATCTGTTCGCCTACATCGGCGGCTTCAGCGGCGGGGGCGGGGGATTCGGCGGCGTCCCCTTTGACCCGAAGACGGCCCACGGTGGCGTCATGACGAACGCAGATGAGTTCAACAAGAAAGTGCGTCTGGTCTGGCTGGGCATCGGCACCGCCGAGCCGCAGCGCATGTACGAGAGCGTGAAGAACTATCACGAGGCGCTCGAGAAGGCCGGCATCAAGCACGTGTACTACGAGTCGCCCGGCACGTCGCACGAGTGGCTCACCTGGCGCCGTTGCCTGCACGAGTTCGCCCCACTCCTGTTCGTGAACGCGCCCGCGATTGTCCGGGCCGGACCGCCGCAGGGGCGACCCATCGTCCTGAATCCCGATGACGTGCCCGCGTTCCCGGATCCTCCCGCCGCGTTCGACGCGGCGAAGGACGTGCCTCACGGGCGATTGGAGATGGTCTCCTACGACTCCAAGTCGGTGGGTACGACCCGCAAAATGCAGGTCTACACGCCTCCTGGCTACTCCGCGGAGAAGAAATACCCGGTGCTGTACCTGCTGCACGGCATCGGCGGAGACGAGACGGAATGGCAACGCTTTGCCAGGCCAAATGTCCTCTTCGATAACCTGCTTGCCGAGGGGAAAGTCACGCCCATGATCGTGGTCATGCCGAACGGTCGCGCACGGAAAAATGACCGGGCCGAGGGGAACGTCTTCGCCTCCGCGCCGGCGTTCGCGGCGTTCGAGCAGGACTTGCTCAAGGACGTGATCCCCACCATCGAGTCGCGTTACTCGGTCGAGGCGGACCGCGTGCATCGGGCCCTCGCCGGCCTGTCCATGGGCGGGGGCCAGTCGCTCAACTTCGGGCTGGCTCACCTCGATACCTTCGCGTGGATCGGTGCCTTCTCCGCGGCCCCCAACACAAAGCCGGCTTCCGAGCTGGTGCCCGATCCGGCGAGTGCGAAGAACCAACTGAAGCTCCTCTGGCTCGCCTGCGGCAAGAAGGACAACCTCATCCGAATCAGCCAGGGCGTGCATGCCTATCTCAAGGACAAGGACATTCCCCACGTCTGGCATGTCGATGGCAACGCGCACAATCCCATCGAGTGGAGGAACAACCTCTATCTCTTCGCACAACGGATTTTCCGTTGAGCAAGCCCGGAGGTCGGACGGAAGCGGGCAGGGACGCCCTCCCAAAACTAACGAACGCGAGGCCAGCATTTCGTCTTCGGCGTCGAGCCCCGATGATTATTGGCGAGGACAGGATTCCTGTTAGAGCGCTGAACGGTTGGATTGCACACACGAGCACGGCATCGCTTGAATACCAGCTCGAAGCGCCACGCGCGTGCATTCCAGCGGGAATTACTCATTCACGAGCGGACGCTTCGGGCTTGTATGAGTGGCGCTCGCGTCGAGCTGTGCGCAAACCATTCGTGAAGCGCTCTACCCAGATGTCCGGCATGCAGGCCAGATGACGCGGCGCGTCGAGCGATGAAGTCGTGGCCGATGCACAACGGGTGCGGTAGCGGAATCGGGGCGGCATCCTTGGGTAGCCGGGGTCGAGTCCGAAGGGCGAAGTCCCCGGCGATCGGTTGTGATCCGGCCCCAAATCGGTTACGATGATCGCCCCACTGACAGTTGTCGATGGTGCGAGATCGTGATCGATGAAAAACGTGGGTTGGCTCTTCCTGGCGATCCTCATGTCGTATGGCTGCGCCGCTGGTCGCGCCGCTTCTGCGATACCGGTTTCGGGGTAGGGTCGGCGGTTTCGCCTGCTGGTGCTTTGTGCCGATCATCGTGGTTTGCCCATTGCTCATCCCGTCCGTGAATGTCGGGCTGCGGGCCGCCTCCGCCTTTGCATCGGGCGACATCACCTTCAGGATGGTCGACTTCTTTCGCCATTGGGCCCATGTGGAGCGGAGCAGAGTCCTTCGCGATTACTACCGCTTCTTGATCCCGTTCCCGGTCCTCTCCGTTGTCTATCCCGATCACAAGCGACGGTTGCTGCGTCCGGAGAGCCCTTGGCCGCAGGTCCTGCGTCTCTTCGGTGGGATCGCCGGTTTCACCCTGGCCTTCCTGGCGGTGAGGGCCCTCTCGACCATGGCCCTGCTCCGATCGAGCTTCGCGCTCAACCATGTCGCGATCTTGCCGATCTTCGTGCTCGCCATCGAATCGCTCTCGCGAGCGCTCTGCGGGCTGGAACGCCTGGCAGGATTCGACACCACTCCGATTATCCGAAACGCCTACCTGTCGCGGACCGTCTCCGAGTTCTGGCGACGGTACAACTACCGGACCCATGACTGGCTCTACCGCAACGTTTTCCAGGCGACCGGAGGCCGGCGCGCCCCGGTCCGTTCCCTGCTGCTGGCGTTCCTGGTCAGCGGTTTATTCCACGAGGTGACGTTCGCGCTGGCGACCTCCCGACTGACCGGCTATCAGTTCGCGTTCTTCACGATCCAAGGTCCGGCGGCGCTCGCCTCGGGGCGGCTCGAGCGCCTGGCCAGGCGCGGCGGGATTGCGGGCAAGGTCGCGGCCCACGGAGCCACGATCCTCTTCCTCGCCGTCACGTCCGTCCTCTTCTTCGACGGGGTCGGCAAGATCTTCCCCTTCGTCTATGCCAGCCAGTCGCCGCTGCCGTAGGACGCGGTCCGTGCAACGTGGAGAAATGGTCAGATCGTCTCAAATGGTCCGGTGGACTGGCCGGAGGGGTACTGACCGCGATTCAGACTCGAGGGGCACCGGATTCCCTGATTCCCTGCCAAGCGATCTTGCCTCGTGCCATCATTTGCGATATAGAACGCACTTCCTGTCGCCAGGTCTCGCCCTTTGCCCCGAACTCTGGGGGTCGTGATGGCGAATACAGAACCCCCTCGGCACGTCTTGAACACGATCGCGATCGACTCGCCCTGCTCCGTTCCCTGGGACAGCATGTGCGGTGACAACCGGGTCCGCTATTGCAATCAGTGCAAGCAACAAGTGTTCGACCTGACCGAAATGACGACAGCCGAGGCTACCAAAGCCCTCGACGAAGCGGCGAACACGCCTTGCGTCCGCTTCTTGCGCGGACGGGACGGCCGGGTCATGACCACGGATGGCGCGGCCGTTGTCCGGAAAAGGATTTGGCGGCGGCTCCGGCGTCGAGCCGCTTGGGCTGCGTCCTTGTTCTCTGTGCTGTTCCTGCCGGCTTGTGTCACGCAGGGGATGCCGGTGCGTTATGTGAAATCCCAGGGAGCCCCGGTGCGCGGTGAGGCGGCCCCGGCTCTGGACGAGCCGCAGTCGTCCAGCGATAATGGGCAAGAGTCACAGGCGGAAGTGCGCAACCGTTGAGAGAGCAGAAATCCGTTTCACATCGGTCTGCTTCAAGACAAGCGATACGAACTCCCCATCCGCAACGGGCTGACCGGCACCGCACAGCGATTCTCAAGCGTGCCGTCGCGGGCAAGCCCCTATCCCCGCTGTTCGGCGCGGGTCTCCGGGCACCCGAAGGGTCGCCGCCGTCTGCGGGACCGAAGGTCTCCAGCTCCTGCGGGCTCGGGGATGGAGACCTTCGGTCGGCCCAGTGGCAAGGTCGGGAGACCTTGCCACAACAGGGACAACAATACCTGAGAGAAGGCACATCCGCCTCACCTCAGCTCTTCATCAACTCGCGCCACTGCGCGGACGGGCGACGCTTCCAGTCCTCGTAGCGGCAAGGGCACCACGATCAGCTCGAAGACGTCGCGCCCGATCAATTCCAGGCCGGTCAGGTTCTCGACGATCACCGCGTGGGCGCCGAGCAACAGGTAGTGCACGGGGTTCGGATCGTAGTCGACCGACGGTGTATCAACCCCCACGAGGTGAACTCCGCGCGCGACCAGCCAGGCGGCCGTCGCCTCGCTGAGCACCGGATAATCAGAAAAATAATCGTCCTGGCCCCAGTGGCTCGACCAGCCGGTCCGGAACACGACCTTGCCGGTCGCTTTGATCGTCTCCTCGTGGGGAGCGAGGTCGGCCAGCGCGATCTCACCGCGAGGGCCGAGATGGCTCACGTTGACCAGCGCGGCGAGCCCCATGCAGTGTTCGAGCGGTACCTGCTCGATGGTCGGCACGCCGTTGTAGAAATGGGCCGGCGCGTCCATGTGGGTCCCGGTGTGGTTGGATTTGCGAAAGGCCGTCGTGTTGCAGTAACCCGGCGTTCCGGGCACTCCGCGCTGGCCGGGTCCTCGGTCGGCGGGGATCGCCGAGAGGACCTCGATCTCGACCCGCGGATTCCCCGGCCACGGCGGAGTGGCGGCCTCGAGCGGATGCGAGAGGTCAATCAGTCGCTTCACCATCGTTGAACCTCGTTCGTTGACGTCCCGGACCAAGTCCATCCCAGCATACGGGCCGGTGGAACCTGATGGAAGTCGGCGCTTGGGCTCCTCTCGGCCAGGAGAGCCTGGCGACTCCCCAGCGTGCGCAAGCATAATGGGGTTCAGGATCCCACTGACTTTGCAAGAGACCTCCTCAAAGGGGAGACGATCGACCATGGCGCCGCACCTGCACAACGACAACGACCGTCGTGGTCCGAAACGCCGGACCCTCGGCCTGTTTGTATCCATCGGGGCCCTGCTCTTGACCATGATGGTTCACCCGGCAGCCCCGGCGCAAGAGGCGCGGGGGCCGGTCAAGTCGGTGGAGGTCGTGATCCTCTCGACGATGCTGACCGACCGGGCCGGGGTGGGTGAGTGGGGCTTCTCGGCATTGGTCGAGGCGGACGGCCGCCGCATCCTGTTCGACACCGGCTTCCGGCCTGAGACCGTGCTGCAAAACGCACGCGAGCTGAAGATCGACCTGAGCGGCGTGACCGACGTGATCCTCAGCCACCACCATGGCGACCACACTGGTGGGCTCGTGACGTTGCGTCGCGAGCTGGCCAAGCGGAACCCCGACGCCCTCGAGCGCGCGTATGTCGGCGCCGGGACCTTCCTGAGCCGGCCCGGTCCCGACGGTCGCGAGACCAACGAGACGCTGGCGTTCAAGAAGGAGTTCGAGGCGCTGGGCGGATCGTTCGTGGTCGTCGAGCGGCCGACCGAGCTGTTCCCGGGGGCCTGGCTGACGGGCCCGGTCCCGCGCACTCATCCCGAACGGAACTGGAGCCTCAAGCGCACGATCCGATACCCGGACGGCCGGCAGGTCGAGGACAACGTCCCCGAGGACATGTCCCTGGTGCTCGACACTGACAAGGGGCTGGTGCTGGTCGCCGGCTGCGGCCACGCGGGCATCATCAACACTCTGGAATACGCCCGCCAGAAGGTTCGCGAGGCGCGCGTGTATGCCGCGCTGGGGGGCTTCCACCTCTTCCAGGCCGATGACGCCACCCTCGACTGGACCGCCGCCAAGCTCCGCCCGATGGCGGTGGCGAACTTTCTCGGCGCCCACTGCACGGGGATCGAGCCGGTGTACCAGCTTCGCCAGCGGCTGGGGCTGAGTCGCGCGCATTGCACTGTGGGCGCGGTCGGAGCGCGGTTCACCCTCCAGACCGGGCTTGATCCGGGCCGCGATCTCGCGATGATCCCGTCGATGATATGGCACGGCATCAGGGCATGACCTGGCCGATCTCTCGGGCCGGCTCCATCTCGACGATCTTCTTGACGAGGACATCGCCTTGCCTTGGCCTCAATCCCGCCAGGGGTCACAGCCATGCCAAAGACCCGATTGCGGTTCACGGTTCGACGGCTGATGCTCGTCATCGCGATCGCGGCATCCGTTCTGGCCGCTTACATTCAGGCCCAGAATTGGCGCCGCCGCCAGGCGTTGATCGACCAGCTCCACACGGACATACGGGTGATCGATCTCGCGGAGGCGCAGGCCGGCGCGATGGCCGAGGCCACACGACACCGGCACGGTCCTTCAAAAGATGTTCAAGACTATGAGCACGGGCAGGTACTCCTGAAACAGAAAGGGCAAGAGCTGCGCGCACGACTCTCTCGACTGCAACGCTGAGCGAGGGCGACCGCGGACCTGACGCGACGCGCCCGGTCCGCTTGCTCCCGCATGGCCAGTCGAGCCGCCTTGTCTTGAAGGCGAGCGTTGGCTCGGGTTTCAGGTCTGCGCCACGCCCGAACACGCCGCGTTCGTCGCTCGATTGGCCGCAGCCCGGAAGACCCTTGAGTTGGGTTTCAACCAGATCTGCTGACTTTCAAGGATTTGGCCCGGAGTACCGTGGAAAGATGAACCGACATCAATTGTTGCTGCGCAATTCTATTCTCGACGCAACCGTCTTCGAGGAACAACAACCATCGTCTTTCCCTGTAATTTCACATTTATAGGTCTGTCTCCCGAGCAATCATCTTCGTCGCCTGCTCCATCACCAAACACTACACCTCTTATTATTGTTATTTCGTCTGATGAATCTTTATGATCGCTCAATATTAATACGCGCTGTCCTATTGATAGTATCCCTGTATTCGGGCCATAGTAAGTATGATCTCTTGGCGCCATGATGCACTGGACGCCAGCCAGACCAAACGCCGCGATTGCGATCAGGCACATAACATACCGGATGGTCATTCTGTGCTTTATCACGCCGATTCCAATCGATAATCGGGAAAACGAATGGCCGATCTCTCGCCAGAAAAACTCCAAATGCAGACTCACCTTGCGACCAAAACGAGCCATGAAGTCGGTGGTCAGACTTCAGGAGGCCACGTCTGATCCCAGGAGGCCGTAATCAGTGTAGAACATTCTGGGCAATTGCGGCAGATCGAGATCGGACGGGAGGCTGAGGAACGGGCCTCCGAAGTGGGCTGAAGTCAGGAACCTGGATCCGGCTACCTGGCGGGCTGGGCATCCGGGGCGCCCTGGCGATCCGTTCCGCCGACCGGTCGGGCTTGGGCTGGAACTCGAAGATCCGGACATGGTCATCCCACGGCTTCATATCGAGGCCCATTGTGGGAACGACGAGGTCCACTTGCTTGCGAAGTGTGTATCGGGTCCCGATCGATTGCAGCCAGGCGGTCGCCGCGGGACTCTTGATGATGGCGTCGTCGAAGGCCACGCAACGGATCGGCCGGTCCGAGGTCACGAGGGCCCAGCGCGGCCCGCCGCCTCGACGCTGGCGCGGGGAATAGATCTGCTGGTTGCACAGATAGATCACCCTGCGAGCGAGGGCCTCATGCCGCGTCGAGATCCCGAAGTCCCACTGCAAGCAGGCGACCTCGGCGCCCCGAGCCTGCTCGGGCCAGAATCGGCGGGCGAACTCGCGCGCCTGATAGTCGTAGATGGCCCGGTACGGATGCCGGAAGTCGTCCACCAACGCAACGATTCCCGCGGCGCCCAGGGTGACGGCCGCGACCCGGACCGCTACGACCCGGCGCGCCGGCCGGAGGAGCCGTCCCAGAAGGGTGCTCAGGCCCAGGCCGGCCATCAGGCAGATCGCCGGGGCGATGTACTGCATGATCCGCGCCTGGCCTCCGTAGGGATAGAGCCTCAGCGCCGCGACGGCCAGCGCCACACCCATCGGCATGATCAGGAGCGAGAGGATCGTTCTCTGGCCCCGCTGCCAGAGGACGGCCGCGGCGATGAGCACGAGGATCAGCGTCGCGCTGCTGGCCCCGCGGCTGCCCCCCCAGGGATAAGCGAACATGCTGCCGGCGTGGATCGCGATCAGCCAGTTCGTCAGCCGTACGAGTGAGTTCAGCGGCGGGAACGAACCGGCCCAGTACCTCTGGAGACCCACCAGTGCCGCGCCGCCCTGCTGGCGATGCATGACCGCGACGAACAAGGCCCCGAACGTCGCCGCCACGGTCAGAACATAGACCGCCAGGCGCGATCCTCGGCCACGGTCGTCGCGTCCTCCAGACCGGCGGCGCCAGGGCCAGTCCGATTCCCCCCGCGACCAGTACGGCCGGATACGAAGACGCCAGTGCGATCGGCGTGAATCCGACCAGCATCCAGAGCCAGCTTGTCCGGTCGGGCGACCGGTACCACTCGATCGCCATCGCCAGGAGGCCCAGGGCGACCAGCAGGTCGGTCGCGTAGGGCTTGGCCTCGGCGCTGTGGCGGATCGGATGGATGGACACCGCGAAGATGGCCACCGCCAGGAGCAGCGCCGGACCTTCCAGCACCCGGCCGGCCACCCGTCGGAACAGCAAGACACTCCCGATCCCACAGATGAGCGGAAAGAGCCGCAACGCCATCTCCGAGAACCCGAACAGCTTGACCGCCGTCAGCTCGGCCCAGAGAAAGAGGATCGGGCAGATCTGCCCATACTCCAGGGGCGAGAGCAGGTCGAGGTAGCCGCGACGCGGAAAGCTGAGCGCGAGGCAGGCCTCGTCACCCCAGACGGGATAATTGGTCAAGTAGCGGCCGACCCTCAGCAATACCCCGAGCGCCACGAACGCCAGAACGGCCCGGTCGATTCGCCGTCCGTATGGGACCAGACCCTCCAGGCGCCCGTCGACCTCAGCGTCGATTACCCCGGGCGGAGTCGGATGTCCCTCGAGGTCGTCGCCGACGGGTTCGCCAGTCCTATGTGGAGCCAATGAGACGGCCATCCTTGCCCACTCCTCCTATCCCTTGACGCCGGCCCACCTTCCGGGGACCTCCCAAATAGGGACCGTAGACCGGACCAGAGGTCTCTACACTCTTTCTTCGGAAGAATTCGCGCAGACGGCCAATAGGAATCCTCAAGACCTCAAAAGATCTGAGAAATGTTATCCTGGGCAGGAGGAGTCCTCATTATCGACTTCGGGAAGGGCTGGTCGGACCGACGCCGCCTTCCGCCCGACAGCTACACCGGAATTCCCAGGAACCCCCAACCATGCTGGGCGCAATCGCGGGTGACATCATCGGGTCCGTCTACGAGGGGAAGGTCGCCTGGCAATCGGCCCGCACGCCCCACTTCAAGCCGCTGTTTCATCCCAAGGCCCGGTTCACGGACGACACCGTGCTCACCATCGCGGTGGCCGAGAGCATCCTCCACGGCGGCGACCTCGTCGATCTGTTCAAGGACTACGCACGGAGCCTACCCGGGCGCCGGGTACGGCGGGACGTTTCGCCGCTGGGTCGCGTCGGAGAGCCGCGAGCCGTACCAGAGCTGGGGCAACGGCTCGGCGATGCGCGTGAGCCCCGTCGGCTACGCCTATGACTCGCTCGCCGAGGTCCGTCCTGCGCGCGAAGTGGACGGCCGAAGTGACCCACGACCATCCCGAGGCGATCAAGGGAGCCCAGGCGACGGCCGCCGCAGTCTTCCTCGCCCGCACCGGCGGCGACAAGGAGCAGATTCGCGATTACCTGGAGCGGAAATTCGGCTATCGCCTGGACGCGCGGATCGATGACATCCGGCCGGGCTTCCAGTTCGACGTCTCCTGCCGCCGCACCGTGCCGCCGGCCATCCTGGCGTTCCTGGAATCGACCGACTACGAGCACGCGGTCCGCCTGGCGGTCTCGCTCGGAGGCGACGCCGACACGATCGCTTGCATCGCCGGCGGAATCGCCCAGGCGTATTACGGCGGCGTACCGGCCGAGATCCGCGATCAGGCCCTCGATCGGCTGGATGAGCGTCTGCGCTCGATTGTGGAGGAGTTCGAGGCGCGATTCCAGTGCGGACCGGCTCCATCAACAGGCTCGCAGGTGAACCGTTAACGGCCAGCCCCTCGGGGAGGGGGCGCCGCTCGGGGTGTGGTCAACCGCCAGCCCCGGCCGCGACCGGATCAGCTCGGCGACGGCCGCGTCACTGACCGCGCAGCCCGCGAGCGTCAGGCGTTTCAGGCGGGTGAGGGCTTTGAGCCGGGAGAGGCCGGCGTCGGTGACGGCCGTCTCGCGGAGGTCGAGTGTCTCGAGCGCCGGGAACTGTTCGAGCACCGCGAGATCGTCGTCGCCGAACCGCGTCCCACCGAGCTTGAGCGTCGAGAACTCGGGCTTGGGCCCGAGCGCGGCGAGCCCGGCCCCCGTCACCCGCGAGCCGTACAGGATCAGGACGCGGAGGTCCCGGGCACCGCGGAGATGGGCAAGCGCCGGTCGGTCACGTCCGGCCCGTGCAGGCCCACGATCTGCAAGTCGGGCAAGCGGTCGAGGTGGGCGAACCCAGCCTCGGTCAGGAGCCCGGTGGGACCGGTCGGCCAGGACTCGTCCTTGCTATTGCGGGCCTGGCCGAGGGCGAGGAGGGTGAGTTTCCCGAACCTCCCGGCGCGGGCCAGGGTCGCGTCGCCGACCACGCAGTCGATCACATCGAGCTCGGAGACGCGCTCGGCGTCGAGATCGTCGAGCACGGCGAGGCGGTCGTCGGTGACGCCGGGGTCTCGCAGCTTGATGGCGAGCCGGTAGGGGGCCGCGCTACTGCCGGGAAACAGGCTACCGAGCGGGACGAGCTCGACGAGCCGATCCGCCACCTCGCCCCCGAGCGAGCGGAGCGCCGCGACCGCGCTGGACTCTCGGAGCCGAGCCTCGCGCACCGCTGGTACTGGAAGATCCAGGCCCCGGCGCAGCCGAGCAGCAGCGCGAACAAGCTGCCGGCGATCCAGATGCGTCGCGAGCACCGGCGGGAGTCCGGGAAGACGGGCACCGTTTGGTTTCGGTTCATGTCGCCTCACGGGGATTGTCAGCAGGTCGCCTCGATTCCACTGCCCTCTCGATCGATCCTACCCCCAGGGGGCGGTCGCGGGCCAGCCCGGAGACGGGAACCTCGTCGCAGCCATTTCTCCACGGGCGGGTGTCCCGGCCTTCACCGCGGAGACTCGATTCTGCCTTCGGCTTTGCCAGCTTCGATGCATCAACGAGGTTTCTCTCTCAGAATCTCGCGTTCGAGCTCTGCCGGATCGAAGGGCTGGGTCAGCATGTCACGCACGCTGATCCCCTTCTGATCGAGGAGATAAGCGACGAGCAGGTGATAGCGCAGGTAAAGCCCAGAGAGCTTCGGATTCAACGCGCGATCGCCGCTTCGGAGCTGGTCAACCGCTCGATCGTAGTCAAAATCCGATCCTCTTGCCGATGTAATCCGCATATCCTTCATTCTTCCAGACTGGGAGCCTCCAGTGTCGGACCGCTCCCAAATCGTCGAAGACGAGCGTATGAGTCACCTCGTGCGCGAAGTAGTAGCTGAGCGTCCGCTCGCCCGGCACCTCCTGGCCGGACGGCCCGATCAGGCGATTGGCCTCGATATGAGCCGCCCTGAGGAAGATATTCTTGGAGAGCGGAGGGTAAGTCAGCCCGCCGACACGGTATCGGTAGTTGGCAAAGAGGATGAATCGCCACCTCCGATTGCAGAGATAGATCCGGATGTCCTTGGCCGGCCGATCCCGAAATAACGGGGAGCGGGCGAGGCGTTCTTCCGTATCCTCGAGCACTTGACGTGCCGACGAGGGGATCGGCTCATCCGAGTAGAGCGTGATCCCACCGTGGGTGAACGCATAGCGGAAGAAGAGGCCCAGGATGGCACACGAGGACCAGGTAGAGGACGAAGAGTCCGAGGACCCCGAGGATCGCCAGGATGGCGACCTTTGCGATCCGCTTCCGGCTCCATCGCTTGTGCTTATCCATGTCGGTCAGACTTTCCAGGCGGCCCACCGGCTCGAGGTCCGATCGATCTCGATCGTTGCACGAAGGCCCCGGGGGTGATAGGGTGACGTTGGCGCAGAATCGGCCCGAGAAGACCGATGCATCGTGCCAGCGGTCGTGTACCGAAAGAGGAAACTCGCCATGAACGTCATGATTGTGATGGTGGCTATCGCGTGGCAAGCGACGACGGGGACCGCCGACGACCCCGGTCGGGCCGGTCGCCTGGTACTGGTCGCCGGGGGCGGGACCGGCGGCGACGGGGCCTCCGCGGAACAGGCGAAACTCATCAGCCCGTTCGGGGTCGGGTTCGACGCCGAGGGGACGTTGTACTTCGTGGAGATGACCGGCCAATCGCGTCCGGAAGATCGGCCCGGATGGCCTGGTCGTCACGCTGGCGGGGTCGGGCCGCGGCGGGAACGGCGGTGACGGCGGGCTGCGGAATCGGGCCGAGCTGAACGGGCCGCATAGCCTGGCCGTCGCCCGGAATGGTGACGTGTTCGTCGCCGACACCTGGAACAACCGGGTCCGCAAGATCGACGCCCGTTCCGGCCGGATCCACGCACGTCGCGGGGACGGGCCGCAAGGGGTTCTCCGGGGATGGCGGGCCGGCTACCCAGGCCGAGTTCGGCGGGATCTATTGCCTCGCCCTCGACGAGGCCGGGCAGACGCTCGACCTGGCGGACCTCGATAATCGCCGGGTCCGTCGCGTCGACCTCAAGACCGGGATCGTCTCCACCGTGGCGGGCAACGGCAAGAAAGGCGTGCCCGTCGATGGCGACGACGCGCGGTCGTCGCCCCTGGTCGATCCCAGGGCCGTGGCTCTCGACGGCCGGGGCAATCTCTACATCCTGGAACGCAGCGGCCATGCCCTCCGGGTCGTGGACCGGTCGGGGAAGATCCGCACGGTCGCCGGCACCGGCAAACAAGGCGACTCGGGCGACGGCGGTGACGCCCGCCAGGCGCAGTTGAACGGCCCGAAGCATCTCTGCGTCGACGCCACGTGGGAACGTCTTGATCGCCGACACGGAGAACCATCGCATTCGCATCTACCGGCCGGAGGATGGGACGATCCGGAACGTCGCCGGCACGGGCCGGAAAGGGACCAAGGGCCTGGGAGGTCCACCCGCGGACGCCGAGCTCAGCCAGCCGCATGGCGTGACCGTCGGGCCCGGCGGGATCGTCTACATCGCCGACAGCAGCAACAACCGGATCCTCAAAATCGTGCCTTGAGCGGTGATGGGCTAGAGCGCTGAACGATTGGCGGGCGCACGGGACTCGCCCGCCATTTTGCCCGACTTTCGGTATTTCCGGGCAAGTGGCTGTTCTGCCCTAGAATGCCGGGACTGCCTCTGAATTCACCAGTCTGCTCAGAAGTGCCGCGCACTTAGTCTTACTCGTACCTGGCCACGTATTGCACGGTCGTTCACCCAATGGTATGGTTGTATGGCGGTCAGGATCTGTCAGTACGTAGAACTAGAATTGGTTGGGCCTTCTGAGGTGGGAGTAGGATTCTCTTAAGCCAATTGCGAGTTAAAGCTATGTTATTATGGCTTAATCCAAGTTCGGCTTGGATCTTCCGTATTGTCCATCGAGACAATGTGGCGTGTTTGCTAGCTCACGGCATGCATTGCCAAAAATTAAAAATATGCAATTGTAATTTTCGATGCATAGGAAATAAAGACCTGATCGACAAGAGGAGCACTCGCTCGGTGCCGATCTCGCCGGGAGCCACCCTCAGCGACTATGTGGCATTCTACTTCACACCCTACTCACCGATGCTCTACAACATCAAAACCGGCCGCAACGTGTCCGCTGTGCCAAATGAAGAGATCGTGATCTTTGTGTCCTCGCTCCCTAGGTTGAGGGAATTGTCAGTCCCTTTCGTATTCACGGATCGGCATGCCTATCTTGCTCTTGCGGAATTCTACAACGATCCGAACTCCCTCGATCGACTCAATTGGGATATCCTGCAAAGACGAGACTTCCAGCGTGACCCCAACAACCCGGACAAGTTCGCGAAGTACGAGGCGGAAGCCCTTGTCTACCAGAAAGTTCCGGTTGAACGCACTTACGCGTCTCATCTGTTATAGTGAGATAGTAGAAGCAGGCTTGAGAGAGACTATCGCGGAGCAGTCGGTCCAGCTTCAAACCGTCGTGAACCCGGGGCTGTACTTCTGATGATCCGTTTCGTCGAGGGCAACCTGATCGACGCCGATGTCGAGGCCGTGGTGAACACCGTCAATACGGTGGGCGTCATGGGCAAGGGGATTGCGCATCCAATTCAAGGAAGCTTTTTCGGAGAACTACGAGGCGTACCAGGCCGCATGTAAGGCCAACAAGGTCCAAGTCGGCCGGATGTTCGTGACGAGGAACTCCCTGCTGACCAACCCGAAGTGGATCATCAATTTCCCAACGAAGAAGCACTGGAGGCATCCAGCCAAGATTGAATGGATACAAGAAGGCCTGAATGACTTAAGACGGGTCGTTCAGGAAGAGGGTATCCGATCGATTGCCATCCCTCCACTTGGATGTGGTAATGGCGGCCTGAGATGGGAGACGGTCCGCCGAGAAATAGAATCGGCGATGAGGGAGCTTCCCGGGGTCGATGTTCTGGTCTACACTCCGATTGCCGAGTATCAGACTCAAGTCAAGCAGTCCGGCCACGAAGCGCTTACCCCAGCCAGGGCCATGATTGCTGAGATGGTGAGGCGCTACTGCGTACTCGGCATTGAATGCAGTATTCTAGAAGTGCAGAAACTTGCATGGTTCTTGGAGCGGACCATCTATCATCTCGGCGCGGATAACCCGCTCAAACTGCAGTTCAAGGCCGACAGATATGGTCCGTATTCCGAGCGGCTTCGGCATTTGCTCGATGGGCTTGACGGGAGTTATCTACACTGCGAAAAGCGGCTGAGCGATGCCCGCCCGATGGATGCGATTTGGTTCGACGAAGGACGAAAAGAGTGTGTCGGACGTTATCTGAAAGAAGGCGAAGGGAAGCCGTATCATGCAGCGATCGAGCAAACTGCCCGACTGATTGACGGCTTTGAATCCCCCCTCGGGATGGAATTGCTAGCGACGATCGATTGGTTGGTTTCCAAAGGAGGTTGCGAACCCTCGGTTAAGGCGATCCACGCCGGATTGCATAAATGGCCGGGGGGTAAGCAAGCAGCGCTCCGCAAGTTGAAGCTGTTCGATGAACGTCTGATTGAACTGGCTTTGCGACAGCTGGCCCAGGCCTTCGCTACTTCGAACTGAGGTTCGGATCGCGTCGGAACTTCCCGCCGGTTGCTGTTAACCATCGGGCAAGAATCGAGCCTTCCCGGAATCATCAAATAACGTGGGTTGTCCCGGGGCCGACTGCGGGCCAGTCGCCGGCGCGATCCGATGCCGTAGGGGCACGAGAGCAGGGACGCCCTTTCGCGGAGCGAAAGGCGACGATCGGCCGGCGCGCCCTCACCCGCAATGGCAGCCGCGCAAGTTAACGCTTATGGGGGTCAGGGGGGTTCTGCGGTCGAGAACCTCGAGCGTATGCAAGCCAATCGTCAAGCGCTCGGGTCGTTGCACCGCGGCACCGCGCGTGCTAATGTGTTGCTTTCGCAGGTCGGCCCGAGATAGTTCGGCTCGGCCTCTGAAGGTCATTTTTTCGAGAAGGAGGCGTCCGCGATGGAGTCTCGACGAGCATTCCTCGGTCGATGCGGGGCCGGCGCGGCGGTCTGGACCGCGCTGGGCACCGGCGGCTGGTCCGGCCTCTCGGCCGTGGCGGCGGCGTTCGATCCGGACAAGCTGGGCGAGCTTGCGGCCTTCGCGATGGAGCGGGCCAGGTCGGCCGGCGCAACCTACGCCGACATCCGGATCAACCGCTATCGCAGCCGTGACGTGAGCCTGCGCGTCCAGGCCGACCGCGCGACGGGCAAGCCGGTCGAGGTCCCCTCGGTCTCCGACGCCGGGTCGTTCGGCTTCGGGCTCCGCGTCCTGGCCGGCGGCGCCTGGGGATTCTCGGCCTCGCACGAGGTGACGCGCGAGGCCATCGCCCGCGCGGCCACCGAGGCCGTCGAGATCGCGCGCGCCAATGCCCCGCTCCATACCGAGCCGATCCGGCTGGCGGCGACGCCCTCTTACCGCGATACCTACCGGACCAAGGTCGTCACCGACCCGTTCTCCGTGCCGATCGAACAGTACCTCGACTTGCTCCGTGCCGTGGCCGCCGAGGCGCGCAAGGTCGCGGGGGTGTTCTCCGTGAACGGGTCGATCGACGCCCACCTCGAGGACCGGTTCTTCGTCTCGACCGAGGGGAGCGTCATCCAGCAGCACGTCTACCAGATCTCGCCCGAGTTCACCGCGACGGCCGTCCAGGCCGGCCGCAAGGTCAAGTCGCGCACCTATCGGCCGCATGCGGTCTGCGCCGGCTTCGAGGCGGTCGAGCGAGCCGAGATGCTCAGCCAGGCGCGTCGGGTCGGCGAGGAGGCCGTCGCGCACCTCAAGGCGCCCTCGGTCTCGCCCGGCGTCAAGGACCTGGTGCTCCTGCCGACCCACCTGGGCCTGACGATCCACGAGTCGATCGGCCACTCCACCGAGCTGGATCGCGCCACTCGGCTACGAGGCCAACTACGCCGGCACCTCGTTCCTGACCACCGATAAGCTGGGCAAGTTCCGCGTCGGCTCCGAGATCGTCAACTTCAACGGCGACCGCACCCGGCCCGAGAGCCTCTCGACCTGCGGCTACGACGATGACGGAGTCAAGACCCGCCAGTTCCCGATCATCAAGGCGGGTATCTTCGTCGGCTATCAGACCATCCGGGACCAGGCACACCTGATCGGCCAGGCCGAATCCATGGGCTGCTGCTACGCCGACTCGTATGCCTCGGTCCCGTTCCAGCGCATGCCCAATGTCTGGCTCGAGCCCTCGGACAAGCCCGTGACCCTCGAAGAGCTGGTCGCGGGGGTCGACGACGGCATCCTGATCGACGGCCGGGGCTCGTATTCGATCGATCAGCAGCGGTACAACTTCCAGTTCGGCGGCGACGCCTTCTGGCAGATCAAGGGAGGGAAGGTCCAGGGCATGATCGCCGACGTTGCCTACCAGAGTCGCACGCCGGATTTCTGGGCATCCTGCGACGGGATCGGCGGCCAGGCCCTGTGGGAGAACGTCGGCCTCAACGCCGACGGCAAGGGGCAGCCCGGACAGATCAACGCGATGAGCCACGGGTGTGCGCCGTCGCGGTTTCGTCGGATCAACGTACTCAGGACCTCTTGACGCGGAGTATCAACAGACCAATCGGGGATTGCGGATTCCAGATTGCGGATTCCAGATTGCGGATTCCAGATTGCGGATTCCAGATCGGGACTTCCCTCGGTTCATCGTTATCGGAACTGCTTGAATCCGAAATCCGAAATCCGAAATCCGAAATCCGAAATCCGAAATCCAAAATCCAAAAGCAGCGTGCACTGTGCGGAGATGTTACGGAGGCACGATCTAATATGAGCTGGACCAGCGATCAGGCGCGCGCCCTCACCGACCGGATCCTATCGTTCTCCAAGGCCCGCGAATGCGAGGTGTCGCTCCGGCTCAGCGAGGTCGGGCACACGCGGTTCGCCGCCAACGAGATCACGACCGCCGGCATGGTCCGGAACGTCACGGTCGGGATCACCAGCCGGGAAGGGGGCCGGAGCGGCTCGACGACGACCGACGAGCTCGACGACTCGTTGCTCCGCGAGGCGGTGGCCCGGAGCGAGGCCCTGATGGCCGCGGCGCGGCCCGACCCGGAGCAGGTCGAGGGCCTCGACCCGCAGCACTATCCCACAATTCCCGCGTTCGACGAGGCCACGGCCGCCGCCGGCCCCATCCAGCGTCGCGACGGCGTCAAGGCGGCCCTCGACCGCGCCCGCGGCCGGAGCCTCAACGCCTCGGGCTTCTTCGAGAACGGCGCCCGCTGGTCGGCGATCGCCAACAAGAAGGGGAACTTCGGGTTCCACCGGGCGACCGCCGCCGAGTATTCGACCACGATGCGCACGGCCGACGGGACCGGTTCGGGTTACGCCCGGCTCGGCTCACCGCGGCTCTCGGATATCGATCCGGCCGCCCTCGCCGAACGCGCGGCGCGGAAGGCCGAGTCGTCGGCAAACCCGCGCGACCTGCCCCCGGGCGCCTACACCGTCATCCTCGAGCCCGAAGCGGTCGCCGATCTCCTGATGTTCCTGACCTTCGCACTCAACGCCCGCACCGCCGACGAGGGGCGCAGCTTCCTCTCAAAGCCCGGCGGCGGCAACCGGCTCGGCGAGAAACTCTTCGCCGACGGCGTGACGCTGCGCTCCGACCCCTTCAACCCGCGCAACCCGGGCACTCCCTGGACGGGAGACGGCGGTCGTTTTCATCGCGTCGGTCGCGGTGCGGGCGGACTCCCCGCTCGCAAGACAACCTGGATCGAAAACGGCGTCGTCAAGAACCTCACGGTCGACCGCTACTGGGCGAACAAGACCAAGGTCGAGCCGGTCCCGCTCTCCGGCGGCCTGGTGCTGGAAGGCTCGGAGAAGTCGCTCGAAGCCTTGATCGCCGAGACCGAACGGGCCCTGCTGGTCACCCGGTTCTGGTATATCCGCTCCGTCAATCCTCAGAACGCCATGGTGACGGGCCTGACCCGCGACGGCGTCTGGCTGATCGAGAAGGGCAAGGTCGTTCACCCGGTCAACAACTTCCGGTTCAACGACAGCCCGGTCAACCTCCTGAAGAACCTCGAGGCGACGAGCGTGGCAACCCCGGCCGGCAGCGAGTTCTTCGCGCTCACCGTCCCGGCGATCCGAGCCAGAGATTTCCACTTCACCTCGAAGAGCGACGCGGTGTGACTGATTACCATATTACTCTTATCGAATCTGATCGGAGAAGTTCAGATGCGATACAACCACCGTCTTCGACGCGCTGCCATCGTTGTCTCGACCCCGTCGATTGCCATCTTGTTCGCTACCGGAATCGGGTTTGCTCCCTCCCCGAAAGAGGTGGCGCTCGTGACGAGTTGCGAGATTAAATTCTATTATACCCATGATGTCAATCTTGTCTTGAACATCAAGGATAAGAAAACGATCGATCGCCTTGTGCGCGACCCACTCTCCAAGGCCAAGAAGAACCCTCACCCCGCCCGCTATGTTGTTCTGGGGAATTTCGTGCTACACAAGAGTGATGGAAGTGAAGAGTCAGGGGCTCTGTTTCGACCGCTCGGGCAAATCAAAATCAAAGAAGACTATTTTGTATGTGAATTTACAGAGCTACGCAAGTATTTCAAAGAGGTCCTCGGATCTGCTTCAGAGAGTTTAGATTAAGGCGAAGCCGCCTGCCCCACCGTTCGGGGAGTCGAACTCCCGCGAGGATGTTCACGGCAATGCTTATATCGCCCGGGGTGATGTCTCCGCTGTTGTTGCGCCCACCAAAGACCCCTCACCCGCCCTTCGGGCACCCTCTCCCCACTGCCGTGGGGCGAGGGGGATGTGTCGTCTTCGTCCACCGGCTGGGCGTGGAGACCCGGCCTTCTCCACCTCGCCCCTCGGGGAGAGGTCGGCGTTAACTCCCTCTCCCTCTGGGAGAGGGTCGGGTGAGGGGGCCTCGGCCGGGTGAGGGGGCCAAGGCGATCGAACTCGGCGTGGGGGATGTCTCCGCTGCTGTGGCGGCGGAGCCTCGGACACGAGGAGATGTTCTCCGCAATGGACCGGGAGACCCGCGCCCAGCGCAGGTGAATTGTGACACGACCGGTCAGCCCCAAGACCAAGGCATTTGAGGGTTGAGTGTTGAAGCTTGAATCTTGACCCGATGAGCGGTGAATTTTGAATGCGGCACCGGCATCGTGAACATGAAAGTAGCTTAACAGGCTACCTGTAGCGGAGTCATCCGCTCTCGCCTTCGCCTCAAAACCGACCGGTCGTGTGTCTCGCCACGTCAACGCGCCAGGTCGAGGATCGCCTGGGGAATCTCGACCGTGGTCGCGGCGTTATATTGATTGAGACCGTCCTGGAGCTTGTCGATCTCGGCCTCTAGCCGGCGGACCATCTCCAGGACCTCGGGCTTGAGGATCGTGGCCGAGTAGCGGGCTTCCACCACACCGTAACCCGGTTCGGTGCCATGCTTGGTGTTCAGACCATTGAGCATCTGGACAAGTGCCTTCTTCTCGGCCAGCCGCAGCACATCCTCGTAGACCGGAATATTCGTTCGCTGGATCGCCGACTTGACGGCGACCAGACCATCCTGGAGCATCAACAACCGCTCAAACTCGGCCCGCACATCGACCGTCCCGCGCCCCTCTTCATCCCGGTGGCCCGCCGGGACGCTGTTGTAGGTCTCGATGTTCGAGCGCGCCTGAGAAAGCCGCCCGGCCAGCCGGTTCTTGATCGACAACGCCTTCGCCAGGCTGAGAGATTCCGACTTGCTTTGATCCATGTTCGCGCCCTCCCGGCGGTGGTTGTTTCCAAATGTCCGTTTCGAACCGTCGATATTACCTCGTCTTCGGACACCGGAGGATCCACCAAGGTTCGGTCCCGATTCGGGCGATCTCCGCACGGCTGCCATCCTCTTCCGGCCTTCTCCCCAGTCCTCATGGTCGGGGCGGATCTCCGAATCGGTCCCCTGCCCTACTCCGCGAACCGCTTGAAGAACGATGTGTCCTTCCATCGCGGACGATCGTCTCGATTCGCGACGCGCTCCAGCAGCCTGGCGACCAGTACGTCGAACTCACCCGCGGCTTTCTTGTCGATCGGCTGGGCCACGTCGTCGGACGGCGAGTGGTAGCGCTCCCTGAGCCATCGCATCACGATCTGCTCCTCCGGCGTGCCCTTGTCGAAGCCGACCATCAGCATCACCGACGGGATACCGCGCCGGATGAAGCTATACTGATCGCTGCGGATGAAGACGTTCCGCTCCGGCACCGGATCGGGCCGAGGCACGATGCCCATCGACTCCGCCACGGCCGCACTGTCGCCGCCCAGGTCGGACTCGTCGAGCCCGAAGATGACCAGCTTCTTGAAAGGATAGAGTGGCAGGAACATGTCGGTGTTGATGTCGGCCACGATCTTTTTCGGGTCCACCGTCGGCGATTGCGCGAAGAACCGGGAGCCGAGCAGGCCCTTCTCCTCGGCCGTCACCGCGACGAACAGCACGGATCGGCGCAGCTTCGTGCCGGTCTCCTTCAGCATGGCCGCGACGTCGAGCAGCGCGGCGACTCCGGAGGCGTTATCCATCGCTCCGTTGTAGATCGCGTCTCCCTTGATCGGCTCGCCGATGCCCAGGTGATCGAGATGCCCCGTGAAGGCCACGTACTCATCCTTGAGCTTCGGGTCGGTCCCGGGCAGCACGGCCACGACGTTCTGTGAGACCACGTCGGCTCGCTTCACAGCGGTCGTCGCCTTCATCCGCGCCGGGATCGCGAACCGCGGCAAGGGCTTGCTGGCATCGGCCGCGTCGAGGATCTCGCGGAAGGTGTGGCCCGAGCCGGCGAATAGCTTGTCGGCATGGGCCGGGTTCATCATGATGAAGAGCTTCAGGTCTCGGGTCTCGTCCATGGCCGGGTCGGCCAGGCTCATCGACGGCATGAACCGCGCCAGGGCCGCGCGCTCCCAGGGGATATCCATGTGCTTCGGGTTGGCGAGGAGCACCACGCCGATGGCACCCACGCGCTTCAACAACGCAGCTCGCTCGCCCGCCGACTGCATGTGCGAGGCCAGCGGACCGGGGATCGACGAAGGTGCCCCGGTCAGAAACACCACCAGTTTGCCGCGGACGTCCAGGCCGGCGAAGTCGTCGTGATGGGCCTCGGGGATCGTCAGACCGTAGCCGGCGAACACCAGCTCGGCTTCCACCGTCGGAGACGGATCGACCCGCGAGTTGATGATCGCGTCCTGGCCCAGGACGAGCGGTTCCTGGCCGGTCTCGCGGATCAAGGAGAGGCTCGAGTGGTCTTCGTCGATGGCACGAGACGTCAACCGCACGGTCTGGAGATAGCCCTCGGTGCCGGCGGGCTTGAGCCCGGCCTTCTCGAATTCCTTGGCCACGTACTCGGCCGCTTTCCGGTGCCCTTCGCTGCCGGTGCCGCGGCCTTCGAGCTTGTCGTCGGCCAGGACCAGCACGTGCGACCACCATCGCTGTCCGTCCGGCGCGTCCGCGGCCCGCACGACCAGTGAAAGCGGCACCATCGCAAAGGCGACCGCCACCAGAATGATCCTTCTCCGCAACGTCATCGGCTCACCTGCTTTGTTTGTGTTGAGGAGCACTGAATTACCTCGGCAAGAAAGATCATCACAAACATTTAACCACGGAAAACACGAAGAGACACGGAAGAAGAAAAGTTGATCCGGATTCTCTTTTCCGTGGGTTTTTGTGCATTCCGTGGTTGAATTCTTATCCCCTGAGAGCCGTGGTCGGAGGTTGGTACACCGAAACTCCTGTAGGGATTTGTGCGAATCTTCCTTGCCAGGGTAATACCTCATTCCGCGAATCGCTTGAAGAACGAGGTGTCCTTCCAGCGCGGGCGATCGTCCTGGTTGGCGACGCGCTCCAGCAGTTTCGCGACCACCTTGTCAAACGTGGCGGCGGCCTGCTTGTCCACCGGCTGGGCACGTCATCCGACGGCGGCGTGGTAGCGCTCGGTCAACCAGTTCTTGGCGATCCATTCCTCACGGGAGCCCTTGTCGAAGCCGACCTTGAGCGCCAGCGACGGGATGCCGCGCCGGATGAAGCTGTACTGGTCGCTGCGGATGAAGACATTGCGCTTCGGGCTCGGGGTCGCCCTGCGGCTTGATGCCGAGCGACTCCGCCGCACCCGCGGCGACGGCGCCCAGGTCCGACTCGTCCAGCCCGTAGATCGTGAGCGACTTCATCGGAAAGAGCGGCAGGAACATGTCGGTGTTGATGTCGGCCACGATGCTCTTGCGAGGCACCGTCGGCGAGTGGGCGAAGAACCGGGAGCCGAGCAGGCCCTTCTCCTCGCCCGTCACCGCGACAAACAGCACCGATCGGCGCAGCTTCGTGCCGGTCTCCTTCAACATGGCCGCGACATCGAGCATGGTCGCGATACCGGAGGCGTTGTCCATCGCACCGTTGTAGATCGCGTCTCCCTTGATCGGCTTGCCGATGCCCAGGTGATCGAGGTGCGCCGTGAAGACCACGTACTCGTCCTTGAGCGTCGGGTCGGTCCCCGGCAGCATCGCCACGACGTTCTGCGAGACCACCTCGGCCCGCTTCACGGCGGCTGTCGCTTTGAGCGTCCCCGGGATCGTGAAGTGTGGCAGGGGCTTGCTGGCATCGGCCGCGTCGAGGATCTCGCGGAAGGTGTGAGCCTGAGCCGGCGAACAGTTTGTGGGCGTGGGCCGGGTTGATCGTGACGGCCAGCTTCAGGCCCCGGGTCTCGTCCATGGCCGGGTCGGCCAGGCTCATCGACGGCATGAATCGCGCCAGCGACGAACGCGCCCAGGGGATGTCCATGTTCTTCGGGTTGGCGATGCTCACCAGGCCGATGGCACCCAGTCGCTTCAAGAGGGCCGCTCGCTCGGCACCCGACTGCATGTGCGCGGCCAGTGGGCCCGGGATCGACTCCGGCGCCCCGGCCAGGATCACCACCAGCTTGCCGCGGACGTCCAGGCCGGCGAAGTCGTCGTGATGGGCCTCGGGGATTTGCAGCCCATATCCGGCGAACACCAGTCGGGGCCTCGACCGTCGGCGCCGGATCGATCCGCGAACTGATGATCGCGTCCTGGCCCAGGACCAGCGGCTCGGGGCCGGTCGGACGGATCAAGGCCAGGCTCGAATGCTCTTCATCGATCGCTCGGGACATCAGCCGCACCGGCTGGAGATAGCCCTCGGTGCCGGCGGGCTTGAGGCCGGCCTTTTCGAATTCCTTGGCCACATATTCGGCCGCTTTCCGGTGCCCTTCGCTGCCGGTGCCGCGGCCTTCGAGCTTGTCGTCGGCCAGGACCAGGACGTGCGACCACCATCGCTGCCCGTCCGGCGCGTCCGCGGCCCGCACGGTCAGCGAGAGCGGCACCATCGCAATAGCGACCGCCAGCAGAACGACCCTTCTCCGGAGCTTCATCGGCACACCTGATCTGACTCGGGGCATTGCGATCGAGCCGGGCGACCGTTCCGCCCGTCGGATCCGATCCGACATTCTCTTATCATCAGACGAACCATTGCAATCCACAACCGACCTTAGAGAGCCTAAAACAATCCCGACCCCTCACGGCCCTTGACCCTCCTCCTTTGAAGAGTTCAACCACGAAATACACGAAATACACGAAAAAACCAGAGTATCAAGGAAATGGAAAGTCGATTCTCGAGCTTTTTCCTATTTCGTGTCTTTCGTGTCTTTCGTGGTTAAATTAGGAGTTCTTATCTTCTCGAGCCCTCGACCTGATCCTCCAGACTGGCCGCGAACGCGGCGAATCCGCGCCGGACAGGGTCCGCGGCCGAGGCCAGTCGCCGGACGAGCTCAGGGCCCCGGACGTCGCGCCCGGCGGCCTGGCAGATTCCGGCGGCCTGGGATGCGACCGCCTCGTCGAAGCCGGCCAGCTCGGGCAGAAGCTTGGCCGGGTCGGTCCCGAACCGCGCGACGACGCGATCGGCGTACGCCTTCGCGGAGGTCCAGGCTCGGTCGCCGTCGCCGTCGATGAAGATCGGGTTCGTGACGCCGAGCACGCGCGGCGTCCACGCTCGCGACGTGGGTTGATAGGGCGGAGCAATCGGCCAGTACGGGGCAGTCACGCCCGGCCCCGAGGCCACCACCACGAGGTGGGCGTCATGACTCGGCCGGGGGACCTCCCAGACGATCCGCGCCTTCTCGCCGCCGATGGGCCGGGCATCAATCCGCACCTCGCGGTCCGGCACGCCGTTGATGAACAACGCGACCCGATCGGCCGACGTCCACGACGGGCCGAGCACGGTGACGACGACCTTGAGAGTCTGGCCCGTACCGATGGCCAGGCCGCCCTCGATAAAGCGATCGTCAACGGTGATCCGCGCGAGCAACCCCAGGCTGACGAGGGCCCGGCCCTCTCGCAGCGCCTGGCAGGCAGCGGCGACGTCGATCCGGCCGGGGTCAACGTCGGGGCAGGCGATGTAGGTTCGACCCTGACCGACGATATATCGCGTCACGTCGTGGCTATCGCTGGACGCGACCGCCGCGACCCGCTCCCCGTGGTTGATCACGGCCAGCCAGTCGCGCACGGGTCGCAACGGGTCCGAGTTCATCGCGCTCGAGTTGATGACCTCGATCGCGTCAACCCCGAGCGGCCCGCGTGCGTGCTCGCCCGTGACCGGGTTGAAGTGCGACCGGTCGAACGGGCGGAACCCGGCATGGAGATCGCGCGGATGGTTCAAAATGACCACGGGTCGGCTCGTCGCGTTCGCGGCGCGGATGCCGCGGAGCAGGCTGGGCCAGTCGGTCAGTGTGGCGTCGGGGACGGCCCGATCGGCGACGAACGGGAATGCGTTGAAGTGGCCCGCTTTCGTCGTCACCTCATCGCCGACGACCGGCGTCAACGTGCCCCGGACTCCCATGCGATCGGCCGCCGGGGTCAGGTCGGTGAAGTGGTCGTGGTCGGTAGCGATGGGCAGCTCGATCCCTTCGCCGGCCAGGGTGATCGCCCGCTCGTCGATCGTCGCATCGCCGTGGCCGCTGAACGTCAACGTATGGACGTGCGTGTCGCAAGCGACCAGCCCCGGAGTGGCCACCTCGCGGCGGATCGCCAGGTCAACGCGACGGTCCTGTCCCTCGGCCAGCGAGACCTCGCGACGATCCAGCCCATACTCGAAGCCCCGAGTCGCGTAGATGGTGTAGTCACCCGGCCAGGCCGACCCTGGCGGCACCGTCCGGCGAGTAAACGACACCCGGCCGGACCGCCAGCCGCGCGCCGGAATCGGCGGTGAGCGGGACCAATTCGCCCCGGCGATCCACAATCGTCACCCGGCACGGCAGACCGCGGCCCGATTCGGCGTCGGTGACGTGGAGATTCAGCGTCGCCCGTCCCCGCGGCTCGGCCCGCGCCGGCGAGACGAAGCTCAGAATCATCAGCGCGAAGGTCCCGAGTGCGACCGAAAACTCGATGATGGATGAATCGCGTGCACGGACTCGATCCGACCTGACCGTCATGACTCGACTCCCCTGGTGCGCGATCCAAAGCACCGACACACTGCACCTCGAGTGAGCGGCGATCCCGCCTCGACTGCTCCGCCTACGCCAGTCCACCATCCAGCAGGTCACCGAGAACCGGGGGTCCACCGACCGCCAGAATGGGCTCGTCAACCGGGCCATCGAGCTCGGTTGGTCCCCGGACCGCATTCTCGTCATTGACGAGGATCAAGGCAAGAGCGGGGCTCTGCCGAGGACCGGCTCGGCTTCCAGCGGCTGCTCGCGGAGGTCAGCCTGGATCACGTCGGACTGATCCTCGGCCTGGAGATGAGCCGGCTGGCCCGCTCGTGCAAGGACTGGCATCGGCCGCGTGGCCGGCGTGCCGCCCGTCACCCCGCGCCGCCCGGACGGGTCGGAACAAGGGGCCGCGGCTCCTCGGGGATAGGGGCCGCATAGAGCCCGACCTCCATCCGCTCGAAGGCTTCGGGTTCCCCCACGCGCATTGCCGACCCCAGCCTGTCTGCCAGAGTCGGTCCCAGCCACCGGGATGATGGCCGTTGTCCCCGTTTCCCGATTCTCTGACAATTGTAGGTGAAAGTGCAGCGGATTGTGTTAGGATGGCGTGAAAGTCAGGCCACGGATCTTGCTTCGCCTGGAGACGCCCCTCTGATGCTGATCCATCACGAGAGTCCCGCTCCCGCACCCCTGGCGGTGAGTGGTACGTCGCAGAAGCTGCTTCAATTGCTGCGCAAGCGGCTCCGCCAGCTCGCGCGGATCACGCTCGTCCTGGCGATCTGCCTTGCGGTCGCTGCTTCGGCTCTCGCAATCTGGTGGCTGACGAGTCTGAACGGGCTCCCGGATATTGGCGAGCCCTTCGATGTCGCGGCGTTCAGCGCCTTCAGCATCCCCGACGATCAGAATGCCTTCGCATTCCTTCGGCGAGCGATCGAAAAGAGTCGCTCCCATGCGGTTGAGTGAGGCGCCATACCCGAACGATTCGAAGTTCTCCTGGTCGATCGCAAAGCCGTCATCGCGGGAGTGGGCTGGGGAGAACCGCGAGGCGCTCGAACTGTTTCTGCAGGGGGCCGACCAACCCGACGCGGCGAACCCGGCCGGAGAACCCACAACCCGCAGGGGTTTGGGCCGCTTGGACGAGGTGGCATTTCTCGAGGGGAGCAGGCGCAGGAGAGCGGCGATACGACGGGCGCCTGGGACTGTTATCGCGCGGTCCTCCGCATGATCACCCACATCAGACGGCGGGGAAACACCGATCAGCGTTATTCCGCCAAGAGGGCGAGTCTTGGTCTGCAGCGACGACTCACCGACTGGGCGACGGATCCGAGGACCACACCCGCCCAGCTTCATACCGCCCTGGATGAAGTGCTCAAGAACGAGCCAAACCCCGATTGGGATATCTCTGCAATTAAATCTGGTTATATTGATCTCATGCGCGAGATCGAGCGGCCAATGCCGCTTATCGAGGGGGAATGGACGTTTGGGCTTGGCGACATGGCGACTTTCGCCGACCATGATCGATGGTCTCGAGGCGGCGCGCCGCTTCCTCTCGCGCGAGCCCGAGCGCAGCCGGCGCGTCGTGCGGCTGCTCTGTGCACAGTACCTGGCGCACGAGGAGACCCACGACCTGCCACGGCCGAAGCCAGCCGTCTGGGTTTCGTTCAATTACTGCAAGTTGCCGCTTTACCCTGTTAGTCCGGAGGCACCGGCCGGAGCCCGCGCGCTACCACCGCAGGAGCTGGCCCGCTGGCTGGTCGCAACCCGCGATGCCAGGCTGCGAATAGGGGACGGCGATGAATTGCCTTGGCCACCGGAACGTGTTAAGGACCGCAGGGCTATTGCGGACCGCAAGGCACACCGTGAACTCGTCATCATGCTGGCCACGGTGCTCTATCGCCGCGAGCGCGGGAGCTTGCCATCTTCCGACGAAGCCCTGGTCGGGACCTATCTCAAGAGCTTGCCTGACGACAGATCGCCTGACGACGACGATGGAACGGCGCCGATGGTCGAGTAGCGGATTCGGACGTCTCGGCCCAGCGCTGGCGACGCACAGCCGGACGGCAAGCCCCCGTTCCTGCGCCACCCGCTGTTTGAACCCCTCGAGAGTTTCCATCCCACGCCATTGAGCCGTCGGTCCTCCGAGAGCGTGGTCGGTCCCCGCCAGCTCAGACATGTCTCCACTTGTAGCACAACGCGATGGAACACGTGAGTGGGAAGCCGACCGTCCTTGCACGAAGCCCCCTGCCCCGCGACACTTGCGAAAAATACCATGGAGGTTCTCGCTCTCGATGCAGTATCAAGGTGAAATAGGGATGGACTTCTACCGGGGGCGACGATCATGGCAAGCAAGAATCACGGGGCAGTCCTGCGGAGCATCGACCGGGTCTTCAACCACGGGTCCGCCACGGGTCTCTCCGGAGGGGCAACTGCTGCGTCAGTTCGCGACCCGGGGTGATGACGCCGCGTTCGAGGCCCTGGTGACGCGTCACGGACCGATGGTCCTGGCCGTCTGCCGGCGGCTGCTGTACGACCCGCGCGACGTCGAGGATGCCTTCCAGGCGACATTCCTGGTGCTGTTGCACGGGCCGGCTCGCTCCGCGACGCCGACCCGCTCAGCCCCTGGCTCCATGGCGTCGCTTACCGGGTCGCCGCGCGAATCCGAGCCCGATCGGCCCGCCGGCCAGGCGAGGAACGCAAGGGGGCGCGGCCCGAGGCCGTGGAATCCTCCTCCGACGTCGAGCGGCATGAGCTGCGGGGCATTCTCGACGAGGAGATCGGCCGGCTGCCGGAGAAGTATCGCCGGCCGGTGGTGCTCTGTTACCTGGAGGGTCAGACGCACGAGCAGGCCGCGCGGCGGCTCCGATGTACCGAGGGCGCCGTCCGCGGGCGTCTCGACCGGGCGCGCCGAGCGGCTCAAGACGCGGCTGACCCGCCGCGGGGTGGCCCCATCCGCCGGGCTGATCGCCGCCGTATTCGCCGCCGACATGGCCTCCGCGGCGGTCCCCTCCTCGTGGATCAACGGGACGGTCGCCACCCTGGGCCGGGCGGCGACAGCCCGCGCGGTCTCCACCATGGTCTCGGCGACGGTCCTCGAACTGGCCAACGGCGTGTTCCGGGCCATGATCCTGGCCAAGCTCAAGGTGGCGGCGTCCTTCGTCGCCGCGGGGCGCGATCATTCTCGCCGTGGGCGCGGTGCTGCTGACGCCTCTTCCACACTCGCATGCCCGCGATCAGGACGGGGTACGCGTGGCCAAGGACAGTGTCACCGTGATGGGCCGGGTGCTCGATCTGGAGGGTCGGCCGCTCACCGGCGCGCGAGTGGCCCGCGGGTCCGATCGTGCGAACGCGGGCTTCTCCGAGACGACGACCGACGCCCAGGGCCGCTTCACGTTCCGAGACATCCCGCCGGGCGAGCCTGATCCTGACCGCCCAGGCCAAGGGTCATGCGCCCGGTCTCAAGAAACTGGCCGTCGGCCAGGACCGCCAGCCTGTCGAGCTCCGCCTCGGGCCCGGCCAGACCATCCGCGGGCGGATCGTCGATGCGCACGACAAGCCGATCGCCGGGGCGCCGATCGCCGTCGACACCTGGCGCGGGCATCGTTCGCTGAAGTGGAGCACCGAGACCGACGCGGAGGGCCGCTTCCGATGGGACGAGGCGCCGGACGATATTGTCATGATCGACCTGGGCTCGCTGGGCTTCAGCGCGCAAGCGCTTCTGGCAGACCGGCCCCATCGACGAGGAGCGCACCATCCCGATGCAGCGGGCCCTCCGCGTTCGCGGTGCAGTCACCGACGCCGAGACGGGCCGGACGGTCAAGCCCTTCACCGTGATGCCGGGCTACGACTGGGGCCACGGCCAGCCTCCCTCCTGGGAGTATGACCAGGCCAGGAGCCACTCCGGAGGTGCTTACGACGTCACCCTCAGCACGGATCTATCCGCTCCGGGTCCTCCGCATCGAGGCCGACGGTTACTTGCCCGTCGTCTCGCGGGGGTTCAAGGACGATGAGGGGGAGACGTACTTCAACGCCAAGCTCCGCCGCGGGGCCTGGCCGCAAGGCATCGTCCGCCAGCCCGACAAATCCCCGCTGGCCGAGGCCGACGTCGTGCTGGTGCCACCATCTTCACGGGTGGTCATCATGAATGGCCAGCCACCGGATCGCAAGGATCATCGCATCCTCAAGACCGGCGCCGACGGCCGCTTCACGTTTCCGGAGCAGGAGCCGCCCTATACGCTCCTCGTACTCCACGACCGAGGCTACGCCGAGCAGACGATCCGAGCCAAACCGTCCTCGGCATTCGACCTGACGATCAAGCCCTGGGGTCGCATCGAGGGAACGCTCCAGATCGGCAAGCGGCCGGGCGCCGGCGAGCTGGTCCGAATCGTCTCTTACGACTGGCCGGTCTTTGTACCCGAGCGAGGCCGGTCCCTGGTGGAGCGGTGAAGCCAAGACCGACGCCTCGGGCCGATTCGTTTTCGAGCGGGTCCTGCCGGGCTCGGTTTCCGTGGCGCGATCGATCCGCATCGAACCGTCGCCGGGCATCTTTTCGAAGCCCAGTTATCCCGCCACATCGGTGGACGTCACGTCCGTCGTGACGGCCCGTGTCAAGCTGGGTGGCAGAGGCCGGCCGGTCATTGGCAAGGTGACCGCGCCCGCCGAGTTCGCCGGCCGGATCAAGTGGATTCACAGCGAAAACACCATGTATCCCCAGCCAGGGGGGCCGGGCGGCGGTCCGACCATGCCGAGGTGGCAATCGTACCCCGTGGTGCTCGACCAGGACGGAGCGTTCCGGGTCGAGGACGTGAAGGCCGGGACCTATGAGGTGCTCTTTCGGGTGAAAGATCCGTCGCGAGCCCCGTCAAGCGGAGAATCGACGCTCGCGACGGCCCGCCGCGCGGTGACCGTCCCGGCGATGCCCGGCGGTCGTAGCGACGAGCCGTTCGACCTCGGCTCTGTCTCGCTGGAGCCGGTCAAAAAGCGGTAGTTCTCGTGTTTACCAGAGATTCCTGGCGGCCTGAAGGGCTGCGGGAGCCCAGCCCAGGGAGAATCCCTGGGGGCGTCCAACGCCCCAATCACCCGCGGCCTGAAGGGCCGCAGGAGAGAATCCCCGGGGGCCTCGAAGGTCTCAAGCACCCGCGACGTGAAGGGCCGCAAGAACCCACTGGCCCCGGTCGCGACGCCGGTGACGGTTGGGAACTTCGCCCAGGACTTGGACCGAGCTCCTCCGGCCCTCCAGGCCGGCGGGTTGTGGCCGGTGGCAGGAACCCAGGGATTCTCCCTGGGCTTGGCTCCGGCGGCCCTTCAGGCCGCGGGACTTGGACCGAGCTCCTCCGGCCCTCCAGGCCGGCGGGTTGTGGCCGGTGGCAGGAACCCAGGGATTCTCCCTGGGCTTGGCTCCGGCGGCCCTTCAGGCCGCGGGACTTGGACCGAGCTCCTCCGGCCCTCCAGGCCGGCGGGTGGCCGGTGGCAGGAACCCAGGGATTCTCCCTGGGCTTGGCTCCTGCGGCCCTTCAGGCCGCGGGACTTGGACCGAGCTCCTCCGGCCCTCCAGGCCGGCGGGTTGTGGCCGGTGGCAGGAACCCAGGGATTCTCCTGGCTGGACTCCGGCGGCCCTTCAGGCCGCGGGAGGAAGCCGCGCGCTACACCCAACTGGATGACGATCAAGAGCTTAACCGAAAAAAACCATGGAGTTCCTCGCTCCCGATGCAGTATCAATGTGAGATAAGGATGGACTTCTATCGGGGACGACGCTCATGGCAAGCAAGAATCACGGGGCAGTCCTGCGGAGCATCGACCGGGTCTTCAACCACGGGTCCGCCACGGGTCTCACGGAGGAGCAACTGCTGCGTCAGTTCGCGACCTGGGGCGATGACGCCGCGTTCGAGGCCCTGGTGACCCGTCACGGACCGATGGTCCTGGCCGTCTGCCGGCGACTGCTGTACGACCCGCGCGACGTCGAGGATGCCTTCCAGGCGACGTTCCTGGTCCTGTTGCGCCGGGCCGGCTCGCTGCGCGACGCCGACCCGCTCAGCCCCTGGCTGCATGGCGTCGCCTACCGGGTCGCCGCGCGAATCCGAGCCCGGTCGGCCCGCCGATCAGCCGAGGAACGCAAGGGTGCGCGGCCCGAGGCCGTGGAATCCTCCTCCGACGTCGAGCGGCATGAGCTGCGCGGCATTCTCGACGAGGAGATCGGCCGGCTCCCGGAGAAGTATCGCCGGCCGGTGGTGCTCTGTTACCTGGAGGGTCAGACGCACGAGCAGGCCGCGCGGCGGCTCCGATGTACCGAGGGCGCGCGTCCGCGGGCGTCTCGACCGGGCGCGCGAGCGGCTCAAGACGCGGCTGACCCGCCGCGGGGTGGCCCCATCCGCCGGGCTGATCGCCGCCGTATTCGCCGCCGACATGGCCTCCGCGGCCGTCCCCTCTTCCTGGATCGCCGGGACGGTCGCCACCCTGGGCCGGGCGGCGACCGCCCGCGCGGTCTCGACCACGGTCTCGGCGGCGGTCCTCGAACTGGCCGATGGCGTGTTCCGGGCCATGATCCTGGCCAAGCTCAAGGTGGCGGCCTCCTTCGTCGCCGCGGGCGCGATCGTTCTCGCCGTGGGCGCGGTGCTGCTAACGACCTTCAATCATTCGCTCGCTCGCGATGGCCAGGACGGTATCGCCCAGGTGGCATCGAAGCCACAAGCGCGCCGAAGTCTCCCGAGATTCCCGAGTCCGGCCGCGCCACGGGCTCGATCGACTTCCGGGTCGTGGACAAGCGGACCGGTAAGCCGATGTCGGACGTTGAGCTGGTGATCCGGGTTGATGGGCAGGAAGCCGGTCGAACAACCACAGACGAGGCGGGCCGCGCCACGATCGCCGTTCCCGTACCGCCGCCGAAGATCATGGGGGTCATCGCCCGCAAGGAACACTTTGCGCCGATCACCGTGTGGATGCGACATCCGGCGCCACAAGAGAGGACTTCCCGGCCAGATACACACTCTCGATGGCCCCATTCGAATCGATCAGCGGCGAGGTAAAGGATGAGCAGGGCCGACCAATCGCGGGGGTTACGGTCAAGCCGATGATCTTTACGAACGTGGGGCCGAACACCCGGCCTGGCCGAGAGGAGCTCGACGAGCCGATCCCCGTCACGACCGATGCCCAAGGGCGTTGGCGATGGGAGACACTGCCGTCCGGGATCGAACCGAATCGTGTCTCATTCCAGTTCTCGCACCCGGACTATCAGCGCGTGGACTTACCGACCGATCAGGGGCTGGCGATCATCCGCCGTGACGGCGTCACGGTACTCCCCCACGGACTGGAACTGTCCGGGCGGGTCGTCGACTCGGGAGGCAAGCCGATCCCGGCCGCCCGGATCCTTCGGGCGTCGACTCCCTTCGGGGGCGACGCTCCTCGCACCGAGGCCGATGCGGACGGCCGGTTCCGGTTCACCCATGTCCCGGCAGGCGAGGCGATCCTCACGGTCCAGGCGCCGGGGCATGCGCCCGACCTGAGAAAGGTTGACCTGAGAGCAGACCTGCCACCGGTCGAGTTCCGCCTCGACAAAGGCCGGACGATCCGGGGGCGGGTCGTCGACCGTCATGGCGAACCCCTGGCAGGGGCGACGCGTGAACGTTGACTTCTGGCGCAAGTACCAGACGCTCGACTGGCGGACAAATACGGACGACGAAGGAGAGTTCCACTGGGATCATGCCCCGACGGATGCGGTTTCGATTGGCGCTCCCTCGAGGGTTATCTCCCCGTGCACTGGAAGGATGTGCCACCGGACGCCCCTGAGGTCTCGTTCACCCTGATCAAGCAACTGAAGGTGCGCGGGACGGTCGTCAACGCCGAGACCCGCCACGCCATCAAATCGTTCACGCTGGTACCGGGAATGGAGAGCGGCAATGGCTTCGCGCCGTACTGGGAGCGCAACCGGTCCAGGACGATGGGCGGAGGCCGCTACGAGCTCCGGTTCGACGATGCGTTGCGGAAAGAGGGCGCCGGATTCGGATCGAGGCCGACGGGTACATGCCCGAGGTTTCGCGCGTGATCCACGACGACGAGGACGAGCCTGTCGTCAACTTCGTGCTGCACAAGGGGGCGGGGGTCTCGGGCGTCGTCCACCTGCCCGACGGCGCGCCCTGGCCGGGGCCGACGTCGTGCTGGTGTCCCCATCGCAGCCGGCGTTCATCAAGAATGGCCGGCCGCCGGAAAGCATTCATCACCGCGTCGTCAAATCCGACGTCGACGGCCGATTCGCCTTCCCGCCGCAGGAGCCGCCGTACACGCTCCTCGTGCTCCACGACCGAGGTTTCGTCCAACAGACGATCGACGCGAAGACGTCCTCGGCCTTCGACCTGGCGACCAGGCCCTGGGGACGCGTCGAGGGGACCTTCCGCGTCGGCAGTCGGCCGGGGGCCGGCCAGCAGGTCAGCCTCTCCTATACGAAGGCCAGCGACACCGCGAAAGCGATCCCCTGGTGGGACAGCGAAGCCACAACCGACGCCGAGGGCCGATTCACCTTCGAGCGGGCCCTCCCGGGCGAGACTTACGTCGCGCGGGACATCTCGGTCAAGACAACACCGATGAGCGGGAGGACGTACCGTAGCCCCGCCGTCCTGGTGGATGTCGTGCCGGGAGCGACGACCCGCGTGTCCCTGGGCGGCACCGGCCGGCCGGTGGTCGGCAAGCTGACCGCCCCGGCCGGGATCGACGGTCCGATCGACTGGGCTCAAAGCTTCAATTCGATGATGATCAAGCCGACTGTCGGTAACATGGTCGCCGGGACGATCCAGAAGTTGAGCGGGCGCGGGGCGGTCCCGGCGGAGGGTCCCCGCGGCGAACCTACTCCCCGCTGCTCGACAAGGACGGATCGTTCCGCGTCGAAGATGTGGCACCCGGCACCTATGACCTCAACTTCATAATCAACGAGCCGTCTCGCGACCCGCGGGTTTATTCCCAGCCACGAGACGCTCGGGACGGCCCGCCGCGAGGTGACCGTCCCGGAGATGCCCGGCGGTCGCAGCGACGAGCCGCTCGACCTCGGTGCGATCCCGCTGGTGCCGATCAAGAAGCGGTAGGTCTCCGGAAGGGACGCATCGTGTGCCAAGGACTTACTCGGCTCTGTCTGAGATTCGTCGTCCGTCCCGCAGCCCCCTCATCCGCCCTGCGGGCACCTTCTCCCCGACGGGGAGAAGCTGAGCGGTCGGTGGCGGTTTGACCCCTTCCCCCCTCGGGGGGAAGGTGGCCCGAAGGGCCGGATGAGGGGCCGCGCCGGAGGGTTCAACGTCCGTCCCGCAGCCCCCTCATCCGCCCTGCGGGCACCTTCTCCCCGACGGGGAGAAGGGGAGAAGCTGAGCGGTCGGCGTCGGTTTGACCCCTTCCCCCCTCGGGGGGAAGGTGGCCCGAAGGGCCGGATGAGGGGGCCGCGCCCCAGCCGGCGAACGGATTGCCAGACCGAGCCTAGGACGCGGCACACGGCATCGTGTACAATCCGGTTTCACAACCCGCAGGCTCATCATTCGATCCGAGACCGATTCTCTGGCGGATGTTCGGGTCGAAGAGAACCGAACCCGATGGAGAGCCCCGATGCGAATGCCTCTCATGACGACCGGCCGGTGGATGGTTTGCATCGCCTTTTGCGCGATCGGCCTGGCCGCTGGGATGGCCTACCATCGGTGGGTCGAGGCGAGACTCGACGCCAAGATCCAGGAAGCCCGCAAACGAGCCGGGTTGTCCCCGGAGGCACCGATGAACGACTTCGGGGTCCCACTTCCGGGATACATGATGACGTTGATTACACTCGATCACTTCTTGATGAAGTTTTGGTTCGTGCTCTTACTGCTCGTCTTCCTGATCGGCTTCGGCATCGCCTGGTCGCTCCCTTCGAAACCGGGCGTTTCCCGGACCCAGTCCGCTTCCTCGGAAATCCCCTGACATGGCGATTGAAACCGGAAGAGACCTGCACAGGCAGCTTGCATCGGATGGTTTTGATAAGCTAATTCATGAGCGGATCGACGACCCGACCCATGAAGACAATGCACCCGGAGCGGGTGTCGCGGATCAGGTAAAGGAACGGGTGATCGACGACCACGTTCGGCGGCTGATCATCGCCATAGGCGTCCGTGCTGATGATCTCCGTGAAAGCCGCGGCCTCGACCCCTTCCTCATCGATGTCGAGGAATGTCTCGTGGTTCGCGGTGTTGACGAACAGGTCGGCGGTTCGGCCGTTGATCCCGGAGAAGTCAGCCCGCCGTGGGTCGAAGGCCCGAGAGAGGCCCAGTTCCGCGAGCACCGGCTTCAATGCCCGCGACGTCCGAAGGCGGAATCGCGGCAGGCTGATGAGGATCTCTTCCGGTGTTTTCAGCTTCGGCCAGAGGGCATCGAGCGTTTCCGGCATGAGCGTCGTCTCGAGGTCGTGGAGACCCTCGACCTGCTTGGGCAAGAGCACGGCCATCGCGTAAGCGCCCCGCCCGCAAGACATCGACAGGACCTGGAACGAGCCGGCATCGAGGAATCCGTGGGCACTTTGATAGCTGTGGAGATTCATCAGTGGCACGGTGACGGACCGAGATCGTGTGACATGAAACTCGGCGTCGTGCGTTGACGAGGGATCGAATTTCGCGGTCCATCCCGCCCGGAAATAGAGGGCCGAGGTCAGAACCAACTTGGTCGGAGCCGCCACGGCCTCCGGCCGAATGATATCCTGGATCTTGCCGCCCGTTCGATTCGACACCCAGTCGTTGATGGCCTGGGCGGCTTCGGCCGGCCGACCCGTGAAATCGACCTGACGGTCGTCGTCCAGCGCGAAGACGTCGTGGAGCGTCGCGCGGTAAGCGTCGAGCAGCGGGTAGCCCTGCTGGACCCACACCGCATCGGCCATGCGGATATGAAAGGAATTCTGGCCGCCGTCGGCGTTGAGGTCCTGGATCAGCGCGGCCAGAGCGCCGTCCTGGAGGGCGCCGGACTGATGGAGGATCCGGTCGATCTCCGAGGCCGTCTCGCCCCGCGACCCGGCGCGAAGCAGCCCCAGTCCCGCAGTCAGGCAGGCGGGCGAGACGAGGATGTTTCCGGGCTCCGATCGCAGCTTGTGATAGAGTTCCACCGCGAAGGCGTTATTCGCCTTCACCACCGCCGGGAGCCCCGCGGTCGGTCGCGCTGGGGCCGGTGCATCGGCAGCATAGGCGGTTGCACCACCATCCGGACCCACTGCGTCCGGACCGAGCCGTCAGCGAATACGACGTTCCTGCGCTCGATCGGTTGCACCCCGAACCGCGGCGCTGGGCCTGGCCAGGCACCACCGTCACCCCGCACCCGACGATCGCAGTTAGCCCCGCCACGGCGATCCATCCCACGATCAAAGCCCGGTTCATGACTCCCCTGCTCCATCCGCGACCGGCGCAAGGCCCGCCTCCGCAGCCATCCGACTTCACGCCTCGTATCGAGGGCTGATCCCAATCATCATCAACATACCACCAGCCTACTACAACCGTCAAACGATGAGCGTCAAAATGCCGCACGTCTGATGCGAGTGGGGCCAAAGCCGTGGATCGATTTGGCGGTGTGGTAGACTCTGGAATGGCGAGTTTTCGACGATGCGCCACGGCACGACTGAAGGAGCCGATCCCATGGCCGCTCGATACAGGTTCGGTGCGCCTCTGAGGGCCTACGGGCTCCCGCCTCGCCCGCGTCTTCGTTGCGATCGATGCCACCGGTTGACGGGACCGGTCCTCGAAACACTCGAAGGGCGAGTCTTGCTCACCTGGGCCCCCACCCCGCAACAGCTCGGCGCGGCGTACGTTCAGGTCGTGACGATCCAGTCCACGACGCTCCGATCTCTGGGAAACTCCTATCGCGAGGTCGAGGCCGCCGGCGCGAAGCTCGCCAGCCGGACGGCCGTTGCGATCGATGGACTGTCCGCCGAGCTGGGCACGGTCAAGACCCCGCGGCAGGCGGATGCAATCACCGCCGCGATTCGTCGGGATCGGCATCTCCTCAACCTGGGTGGAGCGCATGCCGCCAAGGTCGAGCAGGGCCTCGAAGTGGCTCGACAGGTCGAGGACCAGCAGACCAACACCGACAAGATCTACATTCCGAACGGCCTGTTCACGACCCTGCCGGAGCTCGTCCAGGAAGCCAGGTCCGAAGGCACGGCCATCGCGCGCAGCGGCCGGAGGTCGGCCGACGCCGTCATCCCCAAGCTGGAGTACCTCGGCGATCAACTGGCCAACAGCACACATCCGTCGTGAACCGAACTGGTAACATCGGGCGAGAATGACGACAATAGATTGATCGCCCTGCACTGTGCTCGCAGGGCGGTAACTCACCGGATGTCGAACCGAGCGAGCGTTGATCATGGTCTCATCACGGGGTCGCATTCGTATCGTGGCCCTCCACGACCCGGCCGGAAACGTGGACCGGGACGAACCCTTGCCTTCGGCTACGGAACGCCTGGAGATGATGTGGCCACTGGCGCTGGATGCGTGGGCCTTCAAAGGAGAGCCCGTCATTGAATCCCGACTTCCGCGACATGTTGTCCGCATTCATCGCCGAGGGCGTTGAGTTCCTCCTGGTGGGTGCCTATGCCTTGGCAGTGCATGGTGTTCCACGGGCGACCGGCGACATCGACCTGTGGGTACGCCCCACCCCTGAGAACGCCGCGCGGGTCCGGACCGCCCTGGCCAAGTTCGGCGCGCCGGTGTCCAATCTGACGATCGCCGATCTCGCCGCCCCGAACCTGATTTTTCAGGTTGGAGTGGCACCCCGTCGAATCGATGTCATCACTTCGATTTCCGGAGTCGAATTCGTCCAGGCCTGGGCCAACCGAATCGAAGTGCCCATTGAGAGTCTGACAATCCCTGTCCTGGGCCGCGAAGATTTCATCCGGAACAAAAGATCATCCGGCAGGCCAAAGGACGCGGCCGACATCGCCCTGCTCGAAGAGACCCAAGGCGGTGACCCAAGCCAGGGAGAATGACCCCGCTCCCCAGCTTCCCGACGAGCCGAACGATCTGGCAACTGATTCTCCAGAAAGTCCAGGGCTCCCCTTCCGCGCCGTACGCATGTCCCTCTCAGAGTTTGTGAAACAATCGGATAGCGGATTCCAAATTACGAATCGCGAATTCGTAAATGCTTTTGAAATCAGGCTTTATATCCATCCGCAATTCGTAATTCGTCATCTGGAATCGATTTCTTCACAGCCTCTCAGCCCGCCCTTGACATCGTCTTGTCCAACTTGTACTATTCCCATAGAACAATAGGACACCCCGACCGTGTTAACAATCGACCCAACGGACCCGACGCCGCTGTATGCCCAGCTTGAACGCGCGATCCGCGTGGCGATCGCGACGGGACGGCTGCGGTCGGGGGACAAGCTGCCGACGGTCCGGCAGCTCGCGGTTGACCTGCGGATCAACGCGAACACGGTGGCGAAGGTCTACGGCGAGCTGGAGCACTCCGGAGTGCTGGAGACGCGCCGGGGTGTCGGCACGTTCATTCGGGACGTGGGGAGCGGGGCGGCCTCGCTCGCCGACCGCGAGCGGCAACTGGAGGCACTGGCCGATCGATTCCTGGCCGGGGCCGCCGCCCTGGGATTCTCGGCGGATGAAGCAATCACCTTTCTCAAGGTCCGCTGGACGGACCTGAAACGAGAGAACTCCGATGCCTAAAGCGAACAACGTCGAAACCCTGACCGGGGCTCGGAACAGACCCGATCCACCTCGGGTCAATGTCGTCTCGGCCATCCTCTTCGTGGCCTGCATGGGGTCGGGGAGCGTAATCAGCGCGATCTCGAATCACGTGCTGCCAGCCATCGTGGCAATCCCGATCGGGTTGATCCTGGCTGCATCGCCGAAGGTGGCCAAGCAGTGGGAGCGGGGAGTTGTCTTGCGACTCGGCAAGTATACGGGCCTGCAAGGACCAGGGCTCTTCTGGATCATCCCCGGCATCGACCAGGTCTCCTCCTGGATCGACCAGCGGATCATCACCACCAGCTTCGCCGCCGAGGAAACGCTCACCTCCGACACCGTCCCCGTGAACGTGGACGCGGTCCTGTTCTGGATGGTCTATGATCCCGAGAAGGCGGCGCTGGAGGTCCAGGACTACAAGTTGGCGATCAGTTGGGCGGCGCAGACCGCACTCCGAGACATCATCGGCCGCACTCCACTCACGGTGCTCCTCCGCGGCCGCGAGCAGATCGAGGCGCAGCTCCAGAAGCTCATCGACGAGCGGTCCAACCCCTGGGGCGTGACCGTCCAATCCGTCGAGATGCGCGACGTGATCATACCCGAATCGTTGCAGGACGCGATGTCGCGCGAGGCGCAGGCGGCCCGCGAGAAGGAGGCTCGCATCATCCTCGGACAGGCCGAGGTCGAGATCGCCCACCTCTTCGCCAAGGCTTCCGAGTCGTACGAACACAACCCGACCGCACTCCACCTCCGGGCGATGAATATCCTCTACGAGGGACTCAAGGAGAAGGGCGCGCTCATGCTCGTCCCCAGCACGGCCGTCGAGTCCATGGGACTCGGAGGGATGCTCGGCATGGCCGCGATGCGACAGCAAGCCCTCAGCCAGGATCCGGTCGCATCGGGAGAGGCCAATGGACCGGTTGTTTGAATCCGGCAGTAGTCAGTAGTCAGTAGCCGGTAGTCAGTGGTTAGTAGTCAGTGGTTAGTAGTCAGTAGTCAGTAGTTAGTAGTCAACCTGCGTCGATGCAAGTGTTGCTGCGAAGGCGAAGGTTGGCAACAGCCGAGGACAGGTGGCCAAGACTCCGACCCCATTCACCACTGACTACTAACTACTGACTACTGACTACTGATCACGTGCCGATCCTCTCCCTCGGCGTAATCGATGTCGATCGTGCAGTTGAGCGACATTCGGCCTCGGGCCGAGATCCTCGAAGCTGAATCCGTACTTCCCGAAGTGGTAAAGCTTGATCGTCGTATCGGCCATCGGGGTGACGCCGATCTGATGCAGGCGGTGGGAGAAGCTGTAGTCCTCCGTGAGGTAGCGAGTCCCGCCGCGTCCATCGGGCACGCACAAGGGGAGGAAGAACGGATAGATCCCCTTGACGGGCCCCCAGTGGCAGAGGGGGAGCTTCAGCTCGTCGATCATCCGGTGGAGGACCTCGGCACGGACTCGCAGGAACCCGGTCGACGCATAGAGCATCGGATAGAGGCCCGGCGCGGCGGGGCCGAAGACGACCCGGTCGACCCCCGCGGCGAACGCGCCGGAATAATCGCGCGAGTTCTTCTTCATGTAGATCCCCGCCACGACCGGCTCGGGCCGGGCCAGCAGCCGGAGCGCATCCGGGGCGTTGAAGCCGATGTCGGAGTCGATGAAGAGGAAGCTGTCGAAACCGTCGCGCAGGGCCTGAGACAGCATCACGCACCGCAGGAGATCGATGGCCGAGAACGAGGCGCGACGGACCTGGACCCCGGCCTGGCCCACGCGCGCAGGCCCTCGTCGCACTCCTTCTCGACGGCCGAGTAATAGGGCACCAGCACGACGGACTTGCCCGGCACCGGGGCCGTCGCCGGCCGGGTGCCCGCGGAGACGTCAATCGTTTCCATCGATTTCTTCCTTTTCCTTTCTCTGGTCGATCAAGGGCTCTCGGATTTCCGCCGGGTCGAGCCGCCGCGCCGCTCCCGATCCCGCTGCCTCAGGAAGGCTTCCTCGGATCGCGCGACGAACGCCGGTATCCTTCCGGGTCGATGAACGGGTTCGGCTTCTCGCCCGCCTTGAGCCGACGCGCCTTTCCGCCCAGGCCGAATTGCCAGCCGTGCGGCCCGAGGAACACGTCGCAAGGGAGTGACTTCAGCACGCGGAAGGTCTTCGCGAAGTCCTCGGCCATCGCCGGATACTTGGGGTTATCGACCAGCCGCACTCCGGGAAGGATCGTCGTGCTCCCATAGATGACCACGTTGTAGGTCTTCCCCTCCTCTTCGACAACCATCGTCCAGGTGGTGCAGCCCTTGGTGTGACCGGGCGTCAGGCGAGCGGTGAGCGTCGACACCGCCGAGCGTGACGTGCTCCCCGTCGCCGATGATCCGGTCGGCCCTGGCGGGCTGGTAGTCAACCACCTCCTCGCTCACGGGGAGGAAATCGCCCTTGCCGCCGTTCGCGAGCAATTCGGCGTCCGCCTCGCTCATCACGATCCGGGCCCCGGTCAGCTTCTTCAGCAAGGCATGTCCGCCCGCGTGATCGATGTGGGCGTGGCTGTTGAGCAGGACCTTGATGTCCTCGAACCGGAAACCGAGCTTGCGGACGCCGTCGCGGATCAGGGGGACCGTGTCCTCGAACCCGCTGTTGATGAGGATGTGCCCCTCGGGCGTGGCGATCAGGTACGAGGCGACGTCCGAGGCGCCGACGTAATAGATGTTCCCGATCATGCGGAAGGGCTCGAACGGCCGGTTCATCGACCGGAAGGAATTCTCGATCTGCCGCTTCGCGAACTCCTTGGCGGCCGCCTCGAGGCGATTGCCGGGCTCCTGCCCCGAGGAGACGCCCACCGCAAGACCCCCGATGAGAGCCACCGCGACCGCCACGATTGACTTCGCTCGCATCGTTCCGGATTCCGCTCCCATGACGCTTCCTCCGACCGCCTCCTTGACCGACCCTTCTCAACCGGACGATTATACCAGGGACATGCTGACGGGCGATCATTCAGGAGCAATAGGAAGAGGAACCGCCGATGGCGAAACCCAAGAAGGCGAAGCCCAAGGACACGTCCGACCCCAAGAAGGATGAGGCCCGCGAGGAACGGATCAAGATGGAGATCATCGTCGATGCTTACAACGAAGACGAGCGGGCGATCGGTTGGTTCAGTTACCTCGATGACAAGCTGCATGTCCCGTTCACCGCCAAGTGCGTCGAGGAGCGGGCGATCTCGCCGCTGAAGGTCGGCGAAAAGGTCGAGGTCATCGAGATGGGGCCCGAGAACGAATGCATGCGAGAGATGTTCGTCACCATCCGCTGGAACGATCGGGAGCTTGCGGTCCCCCTTGCTCAACTGAGTGTCGTCAAAGCCAATGCCCAGACTCGGGAGGCGGTTGAGGACTGGCATTACTGGGTCCGGATGGGCTACAACTGCTGAGAGGCTGTGAAGAAATCGATTCCAGATGACGAATTACGAATTGCGGATGGATATAAAGCCTGATTTCAAAAGCATTTACGAATTCGCGATTCGTAATTTGGAATCCGCTATCCGATTGTTTCACAAACTCTGAGAGTTGCTTGCCGCTTCTGAGAGTCGTCGCCCTCGTCGGAGACCCGCATGAGATCCTATTCGCGCTTCCTGTTGATTCTCCTGCTCCTCGCCTCGGCACCGTTCGCCCGCGCACAGTCGCCGAAGACGGTCGATGCTCCCAAGGCCGCTGAGAAGCCGAAGCCCGGCGATCCGCCCAAGACCTTCGATCTCAAGGCGATCGACGCTTACGTCGCGGCGCAGGTCCGCGAGCAGGGCTTTCCCGGACTGTCCCTGACGATCGTGCGCGAGGGCAAGGTCGTCCTGGCCAAGGGCTACGGCAAGCGCTCGCTCGAAGACGAGACGCCGGTCGAGCCGCAAACCGCGTTCGCCGTCGGCTCGGTGACCAAGCAGTTCACCTCCGCCTGCATCCTCCTGCTGGCCGAGGATGGCAAGCTCTCGGTCGATGACAAGGTGGCGAAGTATTACCCCAACCTGACCAGTGCCGGCGAGATCTCGCTCTACGACCTGATGGCCCATACGTCCGGATATGCGGACTATTATCCGCTCGACTTCGTCGACCGTCGGCTGCGCGAGCCGATCGTCGAAGACGCCTTGCTCGCGGAGTACGCCGGGGCCGAGCTCGACTTCGAGCCGGGCGCGCGGTGGTCGTACAGCAATACGGGCTACACGTTGCTCGGCCGCGTGGTCGAGAAGGCGAGCGGGCAGCCCATGGGCCAGTTCCTCAAGGAGCGGGTCCTCGACCCGCTGGGCATGACGCATTCGGCATTCGAACCGGGATCGGACCTGAAAGGTCGGCGCAAGGGATACACGTCGTTCGCCCTGGGGCCTCTGGAGCCCGCGGTCCCTGAAGCCAAAGGCTGGCTGGGCGCCGCGGGGGGCCTGTGGTCCACCGGCCCGGACCTCGCCCGCTGGGACCTGGCCCTGATGGGAGAGCGCGTGCTCAAGCCGCGCCTCACTCCGACTCATGACCACCGCGAAAACGCTCACCAGCGGCAACTCCACCGGCTATGGCTGCGGCCTGAATATCCGCCGGATTGACGGAGAAACCATCTGGACGCACGGCGGATCGATCAGCGGCTTCCTGGCGACGAACACGATGGTCCCGCGGACCCGATCGGCCGTGATCCTCCTGACCAACTCCGAGCACCTCAACCCGGGCGCGATCCACGGCGCGATCCTCCAGCTCCTGCTCGAGGACCTGAAGAAGCCAGCGGCGCCGGGGGTGCCGAAAGTCCAGGGTCCGCCGCCGAAGGAGGCGGCCCTCGACTTCCTCCACCAGATGCAGGCGGGCAAGGTGGACCGGGACAAGCTCGGCGAGGAGTTCAGCGACTTCCTGACCGACGACCGCGTCAAGGCGGCGGCCCCGCGGCTCAAGGCCCTGGGCGAGCCGGAGAAGGTCGAGGTCGAGAACGTCTCCGAGCGCGGAGGCATGGAGGTCGCCTCGATCCACTTCAAATTCAAGACGACCGAGCTGAGAGGGCTGCTCTACCGGACGACGGACGGGAAGATCCAACAGCTTTTGTTTCGCAAGGCATGACCGCGACAAGCCCCGAGCGAGAATGAACTCGCTCAGTCGATCAATCCTTGAGACCTCAATAGCTTCTTGTACCGTTGTGCCAGATCCTCACTGAGAGAAGCCCCCAGGCGAATCCGTTCGAGTAACTCGTCCGAGACCGGGGTGAACGGGAGGATCTGCTTCGCCGTCAGGAGTGTATCAAGTTGGGCCGAGGTCGCGTGCCTCGCGTGGGAATAATCGATGCAGGTCTTGTGCTTGACAAATGGATGTTCGCCTTGATTGATGAGGCAGACATCTTCTTTTGTGACGTCGTAACTCGTCATGCTCACGAAAAGCACTTGATCCGGGTGTGATTCGGGGTCGGAGATGATCACCCAGAGATGCTTGTCCGCCGCGACAGACTTCAAGAAGAATGCGTCACCCGCCCTCATGGCACGGTCCCCAACAGTTCATCCAGGGCCCGGCTCGTGGCGGCATTGCTCTCCGCGATCTCCAGGATGTCTTCCTTGTGCTGTGCCGCAAGGACCTCCTCCCAGGGAATCGGCTCGGCACCGTAGCTCACGGCGTGGTTCTTCCATTCCGGGAAATCGTGGGTGAGCGTCGAGAGATCTTCATCATCGACGTCGCGATATCGATCGGCGACCTCCTGTAACTTCGCGATCTCGGCTTTTGACAGCTCGTCTAGCCCCGGATCCCTCCTCAATTCGATGGCGTACCCATCGGAGTGAATGAACTCGTCCCACTCACTAGCCCTGGCCTCCAGCCCTTTGATGAGGTCATAGGTCTGGCTGAGAACAGGGCCGTACTTCATCGCAACGACCCGATCCCCGGTAATGGTCCGAGCCTTGGCGGCCAACAGCTCTCGATCCGCAATGTAGAGCAGCTTCAGAAGTCTCAGCCGGCTCATCCTCTTGCCGTCCCGACGGAGTAAGACCGCCGATGCCTGCAAAGTCTTCTCGAAGTTGAAACGAAACCTCATACTTCCTCCCCGGAGGCTATCCTCCTTGTCCCCAACTGATCAATTCTACACCGTCATCACGCTCGATGTCAATGCGATGTAAAGGCATAGCTCCCTGGCAGATGAGCCGATGAGCCCACTCGGTCTTGTCAGGTTCTCGGCTCCGGTGTAATCTCTCAGCGCGGTCAATCCGCTCGCCATGCGCTGACCTGGCAATGCACACCTTCGCCCGCACGTCTCAGGGCCGGTGAATTGAAGCAACCGCAATCCGGTGAATCCGCTCAAAGGGTGACCGTTCGGTCGCCGCGGGATCGTCGTCCGTCGAGAAGATCCAGGGAGAGGATCATGCGCAGACAGGTGGGCCTCGTATCCGGGTGTCTCGGCGCGGCGCTCCTGCTGCTGGGGCCCGCCGTCTCAGGCGAGGATGACCCGAAGCGGACGGAGCCGTCCGAAGTCGTCATGAAGTCGCTCGACACGAAACTTCGGATCGACGGTCGAGTCATCGACAGCAGGGGGGAGTTCCTCCGCTATCACGTGGAGCAGGTGCAGGGCGACTGGCTCTGGCTGGTCGCCGACTGTGGGACGCGAGGCTGGGCGCACCGTCGGGAGGTGGTGCCGGCTGACCAGGCGATCGCCTACTTCAGCGCGGCCATCGCGCGCGAGGCCCCATCGGCGCGGGCCTACCGGATGCGCGGCCTGGCCTACTCGGATGCAGGTGACTACCGTCGGGCGATCCGCGATGCCAGCACCGCCATCCAGTTCGACCCAAGCCTTGTACCGGCGTATCTCGATCGCAGTTCCGCCAAGCTCGAGAAGTACGATATCAAAGGCGCGCTGGCCGATGCCAACGAGGCCATCCGGCTCGACCCGAGATCGTCGCGGGCCTATCAGTATCGCGCCTACGTCTGGCAGAAGAAGGAGCAGTACAAGCAGGCCATCGCGGATTACGACGCGGCCATCCGGCTCGACCCCAACCACGGCCTGCTCCTGGTCTACCGGTCACAGTGCTGGAGCGAGCAAGAAGACCACGATCGGGCGATCGCCGACGCCAGTGCAGGCCATCCAACTCGATCCCACGCTCACCTGGGCGTACCTGGTCCGCAGCAAGTACTGGAAATACAAGCGGGACTTTGATCGGGAATTAGCGGACGCCAACGCCGTGGTCCGGCTGGATCCCAGGTCGCCTTCCGTCTACCTCGTTCGCGCGATCGTCTGGTGGGACAAGGACAACTTCGACCGCGCCCTGGCCGATTGCGATGAGGCGAGCCGACTCGATCCCAAGGACCCGGTGATCCACCTGGTCCGAGCGATCATCCTCAGCAACAAGGGCGAGTTCGGATCAGCATTCCGCGAGGCGATATTCCATCCAATCCTCCGAACCAACCCGAGCCAGGTCAAACTCCTCACGGCTCGCTTCCACTGACCTCGACCCGTCCAGTTACCGAATGACTCCATTGTAGCCAATGGGTTCCAAATGGAATTCAGGCGATCGCCTTGGATTGAACGGGGGTTACTTGCTATCATTTGGGTCTAGTGTGGGGCAGAATCGAATACACAGGCCAGGAAATGATTCATGGTGGCTGAAGCCGGTTTACTGAGCGTTGCATAGAAAACTCAACTCGGCGAATCGCTTCGGGATCGACTGCTCTTCTGGGGGCTGCGCCGGCAAAGCCGGCTTGACCCCAGCCACCCCTGATTCTCGGCCGCCAAACCCGGGGTGGCTGGGGTCGAGCCCGAAGGGCGATGCCCCCAGGAGAGCCTGCGGACGCTACGCCGAGTTGAGTTTTCTCTGCAACGCTCAGTAATGGCAGGCCCGAAGAAAGCAAAGCCCGTTGCGACTCCCCCGACCACCGAAACGGAGCGTGGGACGATCATCAACATGAAGGGATCGCCGGAATACTCGGCATGGCTGGAGGAAGTGCATCGTACGACGCATATCCCCAAGGTGCAGATCTTCCGGCTGGCACTCGCCGACTGGGCCGCGAAGAACGGGTACCGGACACCCCCCGAAATCTGAAGCGAGGGAGTGAATCCCATGTCCACGATCACACCGATGCCGGTGGCCCCGGATTGGGTCCCCGCGCCGCTCCACCGATTGACGGTGGAGCAATATGAGGCGATGGTGGCCTCTGGCATCATCACGGCGAGAGACCGGGTTCATCTGATCAACGGCTGCTTGGTGGAGAAGATGACGCACCATCCGCCCCACGCGATCGCCGACGAGCTTTGCGGGAAAGCCCTTGACCGGCTCTTGCCGGCGGACTGGTCAACGCGAGGCGGCAAGCCCGTGCGGATCCCCGGGCTGGCCAGCGAGCCCGAACCGGACCGGTCTGTCGTCCGGGGCGACGTCCGGGATTACGAGCAAACCCACCCGGGACCGGGGGATGTCGCCTTGATCGTCGAGGTCTCGAAGTCGAGCCTGGCGGACGACCGCAAGATGGCCGAAATCTACGGGAAGGCGGGGATCCCGGTCTATTGGATCATCAACGTGGTCAACCGCCAGGTCGAGGTGTACTCCCAGCCCGGCCCGGCCGGTTACGCATCCCTGGACGTGCTCGCGCCTCCCCATGTCCTGACCGTCATCATCGACGGCGTGGCGGTCGGTGAGATCGCCGTCAAGGACATCTTGCCTCGCAAGGCCGCGGGCGGCGGTACCTGATTGAAGTAGCGCATGCCTCAGGCATTGCGAGTACCCCCCTTCGTAATTGGGGAAAGGAAATGGGCCGGTCCTCCTCACCCACGGCTCGCAGGGACTCAGCACGTCAGTCTTCCCCGAACTTCACGTCGCCCAGGTCTCTGGTCTCGCCGGGGCGGAGTGCGGTCGTAGAGCTTGCCGACGTGGTCGACGACGGCGGTGAGTTCGAGCCAATAGCCGGGAAACAAGGCTTCGAGGCGAAAGCGGCCCGCTTGATCCGTCTTGATGGGCTCGGGGCGTGAATAACGGATGTCGGACTGGGCCGCGGTCCGGCCCCTCTATCGGGTAGAGCCGGACTCTCAATTCGACGCCGACTCGCGGTTGCCCGCTCCCATTGACCAGCCGGCCCATGACCGTCGCGACGCGCTGCATTTTCACGATGATCGAGCCGCCGTTATCCTTCGGGAGCTGCGCCACCCCGATCAGCCCCTTCTCCGGATGCTGGAAGTACACTTCGCGCGGCCGTCGCGGATTGAACGCCTCCACCGTGAACGCGGCCGTCTTCATCTTGTAGGGCCCATCGCGGTCGCTCAGGCCGAAGCTCCGCGCCCCGGCCAGGGGCTTGTCGTCCGGCCCGAGCACCGTGCCGGTGAAGGTCCAGCCCGGGTCGAGCGTCACGTCCCGCTTCACCAATTCGACACCCCTGGCCGGATCGATCCGGGCGAGGGCGGTGTAGTTGATCAGGAGCCCGAGCTGGCCGGGGAGACGTATCCAGCACGGGCTCCTTGCTCCCATACTCGTCGTCCCGATCGGGCACCAGCAGATGGTGTCCCGTATAGAACACGGCGATCAGGCCCGGTCCGGGCAGGCCAACGACCCGGAAGGAACCGTCCTCTTTCGTCGCGGTGCCCCAGGACGGCGGAATCGTGCCGTCGAAACCGGGGTGGTCGCGCACGTTGGGGTTGCCAGCCATCGCGAAATAATCCACGTACCCGTCCCGCACCGGCTTGCCCGTCACCTTGTCGGTGAGCTTGCCCTCGATCCAGATGCCTCGCTTCAGCTCGAAATCGACCGTCACCGGGTCCAGGCCGGGGCTGTCGGGCACAAGGGCGTGGACGCTCAGGTACGGCTGGCCGTCGCCAGGCACGAGCCGGATCGTGTTGCCCTCGCCCTTGGGCAGGCCCGTCAGCCGGTAGCGGCCCTCGGCGTCGGTCGTGGTCTGGACGATGTTATTGCCGGGGACCCGGTCGTTGGCCAGCTTGTTACTCTCGATCGTCACGCCCGCCAGCGGTTTCCCGGTGTCCTTGTCGCGGACCACGCCGACGACCGGCTTGGTCGGCGCGGCTATGTAGCGGAAGTTGGCCCCGTAATAGGTAGTGAACCTGGTCTGCTCCTTGTATTTCACAGCGATCGGCTTTTCGAGCCGCGTGAGGACATGCAGATACTGGCTTGCGATGACGGGTGAGTCGAGCTGTGCCTGGACGAAGCGGTTTTCGCCGATTCCGGTGAGCCGGAAGCGGCCCTCGGCGTCTGTCATGACCTTCAGAGCCAAATTGGACAGGTTGATGCCGTCCCGAACGAAATCCTCTCTCTGGAGCCGGGGGCCCTCCTCCGGCTTTCCCTGGACGGGTTCGAGCCATGAGCCGAGGTCTTCCCCAAGTCCCGCGGTGATTTCCAGCACGCGAAGCGTTGCGCCCGGAACCGGCCTCCCTTCGAGATCGAGGATCTGGCCGGCGATCGGCTGGTCGCGCACCAGTTGAAGTGTCAGGTTGTCACTCCGGCCGTCTGCCGGAACCTCCGCCCAGCCGACTCCAAGGTTCGTGGCCGTGGCCGCCACGACGGCCTTGTCCTCGCCGGATTTCGCTCTGGGTACCGCGATCTCGAAGCGGCCGTCGGGACCGGTCGTCGCCTGCTCGGCCGCGGGGAACGGCTCCCGGAGGTAGCCGAGCGCCACCGTCGCGTACAGCTTCGCACCGGCGACGGGCTGCCCGTCCGGCCCGAGCACCCGCCCGCGGACAGGGACTTTGCCAGGTGTCTCGGGCAAATCGGTTCCGGGCCGTGGAACGGCGGCCTCGGCTTTTCGTCGAGGAGGATCCGGTCTGGCGGCCAACGCCTGCGAAGGCTCCTCTCTGAGCGAGACCAGGGCGGCCGACGCTCCCCAGGCGATCAGGCCGGCAGCCAGGAGATAGGCCGAGGCCAATGCGAGCTTCTGGAGCACCATGATCTTGAGCACCTCCCGAGTCAATTCCCTGGCCGCCGTCGAGACGATCCCGACGGTCATCGTGTGATTCACGGTTGCCATCGCCGCGTGAACGGTCGCTTCGCTCCAGGCAGCCGGCAAGGTGTCTCGGGCCTCGCGGAGGAAGACCGCCCCCAGCATCCCGGCCTCTTGTGCCAGGCCCCGGCGGATGAGTCGAGCCTTGAGCCGCTCGCGGCCCTCGCTCAGCCGGCGCTGGAGGGTGCGCTCGCTCAGCCGCAACTCCGCGGCGGCCTGAGCCTGAGGGACGCGCTGAAGGTCGCAGAGAACGATCGCCCGGCGGAGCTTCTCGGGCAGCCGGGCGAGCTCTTCGTGGAGCGCCTGCAACGGCTCGTCCGGGACCGCCGGCCCCGACGTTGAGGTTGCCGCAGCCATCTGTCCCGCCCGCCTTTCGCATGCCCGCCGACGCGCGGCGGCGGCATTGGCCCGGATCGCCACCCGGTGAGCCACCCGATACAGCCAGGGCCCCAGGGCCACGTGACCGCGGAACGTACCCGATTTCTTGACCAGGATGAGGAACGTGGCCTGGAAGGCGTCCTCGGCATCGTTGGGGTCCTTCAAGATGCCCCGGCAGACGCTCAGGACCATCGGCCCGTGACGCGCCAACAGGGCCTCGAACGCCGGCGCATCATGCCCGGAGACGAACCGCTCGAGCAGTTGCGCATCGGAGAATCCCGTGACGGCCCCGCCCGCGAAGAGGCGGTTGATCTGCCGCAGTACGGCGCCCAGCGTCTCGATGGCCATGTCTCCAGATCGCCTCCTTCCGTTGCTTTAGAGCGCCTAAAAACGCCCTCTCCCCACGGGGTGAGGTGGAAAAACCGTCCCCTTCTCCCCGCGGGGAGAAGGTGCCCGCAGGGCGGATGAGGGGGCTGCGGGACGGCCGTCGAAACCTGCGGCGCGGCCCCCTCATCCGGCCCTTCGGGCCACCTTCCCCCCAGGGGGAAGGAGTGCAACCGGCGCCGACGGCTCATCGTCTCTCCTTCTCCCCGCGGGGAGAAGGTGCCCGAAGGGCGGATGAGGGAGTCCGCTGGCCGGTTCTTTTAGGGACGCTTACTATCTAAAAGACCTGAGCGACGACCGATCCGCCATTTTTTTTCCGGGAGAGTGTCCAGGATTTGGACGAATCGTCTCGATCTCGAAGAATCCTCGTGAGGATTTCCTGCCGACCGGGTACTACTGGAAGGAGACCAACAACCGAGGAGCTCGGGAGAGATGGCGGGAAATCCATCCGACGGCGTGCTGCGGCAGGTGCACCGGCTCTACAACTTCGGAGCGGTCGGGGCGATGTCCGACGCGCAGCTCCTCGATCGATTCGTCTCCCGGCGCGATGAGGCCGCGGAGGCGGCCTTCGAGGAGCTGGTGATCCGACACGGTCCCATGGTGCTGCAGCGTCTGCCGGAGCGTGCTCCACGACGCACACGACGCGGAGGACGCCTTCCAGGCCGTCTTCCTCGTCCTGGTCAGCCGGGCCAGGTCGATCCGCCGAGGTGGGTCGGTCGCGAGCTGGCTCTTCGGAGTCGCGCATCGCGTGGCCACGCGCGCCCGGCGCAGCGCCGCGCGCCGGCGCCGGCTCGACCAGCTCATCGCCGAGCGGACCCTTGCGAACGACTTCCCGAGCGACAACGATCCCGATTGGTGCGTCCTCCACGAGGAGATCGACGGCTTGCCCGATCGGCTGCGCGCACCGGTCGTGCTCTGCTACCTGCAAAGGCTGACCTACGCCGCGGCGGCGCATCAGCTCGGACTCTCGGAAGTGGCGATCCGGGGCCGACTGGCGCGGGCACGCGACCGGTTGCGCAAGCGGCTGATCCGCCGCGGCGTGACGGTCCCGGGCGGCCTCCTCGTCGCCGGCGCGGTCGGAGAGGCGCAGGCGGCTATCCCATTGATGCTGATCCGTTCCACTATTCGTATCGCGCTGGGATTCCTCGCGGGCAACACGGCTGCGGTCCTGGCGCGGGAGGTGCTGAATTCCATGCTGCTCAACCAGGTGAAGGCCGCGACGATCCTCTTGGTCCTCGGCATCGGAGCTGGCTTGGGGGCCTGGCAGGCCCTCGTCGCGGCGGACGATGGAAAAGGCCAGACCAAGCCCGGCTCGAAGGTCCCGACCGTCCAGCTCATCAGCCCACCAGTCCGGAACATTGTCCGCGTCGTCGAGCAGCCCAGCTTCATCGAATCTTACGAGCGCACCTCGATCTTTCCCAAGCTCACGCCTATATCCAAGAGTGGAAGGTGGATATCGGCGACAGGGTGAAGAAAGGCCAACCGCTCGCGACGCTCTTCGCGCCCGAGCTGCTCGAGGATTACGCGACGAAGAAGGCGACCGTTGTGCTCGGCCAGGAGCGGATCGCCGTGGCCAAGGAAGGGGTGAAGGTTGCCGAGGGCACGATGAAGACGGCCGAGGCACGCCTCAAGCAGACCAGGTCGGCCCTGGCCAAAGTCCAGGCCGAGGTCCAACGTTGGGACTCAGAGGTCCGAAGGCTCAAGCAAGAGGTCGATCGAGGCGTGGTTGACGCCAAGGTCCTGATCGAATCTCGCAACCGGCTCGAGTCGAGCACCGCTGAGCGGGACGCTGCGAAGGCGACCATCGAGCAGGCCGAGGCGGAACTGCTCACCAAACGGGCCGCGCTGTCAAAAGCCAAGCTCGACGTGCGGCTAACGGAGGCCGACTTGAAGGTCGCCGAGAGCGACCAGAAGCGGCTGGCGGCCTGGGTCGGCTACCTGACCCTGTCCGCGCCCTTCGACGGCGTGATCGTGGCCCGCAACGCCAACACCTTCGATCTGGTCCAGCCCGCCCAGGGCGCTTCGCCGATCTATGTGGTCGACCGTACCGACATAGTCCGGGTCTTCGTCGATATCCCCGAAGAGAACGCCCGATACGTCCATATCGGCAGCAAGTCCAGCGTGCTGGCCAAGGCCTACCGCGACGAGCCGATCCCGGCCTCCGTCACCCGCACGTCCTGGGCGCTGAACCTCAAGAGTCGGACCCTCCGCGTCGAGATGGACCTGCCCAACCCGGCCAGCCAGCTCTTGCCCGGGATGTACGCTTACGGCAAGGTGTTCATCGAGCACACCGGCGTCCGGGCGCTGCCGATGGCCGCCGTCACCCGGAGCGACGATCAGACCTACTGCTGGACCTACGAGAATGGCCACGCGGTGCGGACCCCGATCGAGACCGGCCTCAGCGACGGCCATTGGATCGAGGTCATCGGCCGTCGCGTCCCGGCCTCCGGGGCGGCGGCCGCGAAGGATAAGCTCTGGACGCCGATCGACGGGTCGGAACAGGTGATCCTCGGCGACCTGCCGAACCTGCAAGATGGTGGCCCCGTGCAGGTCGCTCCGGCGCGAGCGGGCGGCAATAGCTGAGAGGCTGTGAAGAAATCGATTCCAGATGACGAATTACGAATTGATGATTTATATAAAGCCTGATTTCAAAAGCATTTACGAATTCGCGATTCGTAATTTGGAATCCGCTATCCGATTCTTTCACAAACTCTGAGACGGACGGGTGCGGGAGACGTCTTGCAGGGTGGCGTCGAACGCCGCGGAGCGGCGTGAGGCCCACCGAATGCCTGGCCCGGTTCCGCAGAGCCGAAAATGGGCACAGGTGCCCCACGGCTTTGTGTCCTCTTGACACGCGGACAGGCATCTGTTTTCGATAAGGGTTCGACCGGACGGAAGCCGCCAGTTATGCCCAACCCATCCGGAGAAAGCCCGTGAGTTACCGAACCATCTTCCTTGGCGCGATCGCGATCTGCCTGGCGGGTCCAGGCGGGGAAACCACGGCGCGATCCGACGCCCCGGTGGACGACGACCAGGCGGCCAAGAGCCCGACGCCGTCCGAGCCCTTCCCGATGGACCTGGCGTTCTCCCGCCGCCGGCCGTTCACGGATTACGAGAAGGTGGCGGTCAGCCCCACCGGCGGCCAGGTCGCGTACGCCGTCGATCACACCCACGAAGGGACGCGACGACCTGTGGACGCTCCCATCGGGCCTGCCGACCGCGTTTCTCGGGGCCCGGCTCCACCTCGCCGAGATCGCCACCGGCAAGTCCGTTCCGCTGGGCGCCGAGGGCTCGACGAGCTTCTCCCCGGCGTGGTCCCCGGACGGCACGAAGCTCGCCTACTACTCCGACGAGGGGGATTCCCTCCGCGCCTGGGTCTACGACGTGGCCCGGGGAAAGGCCGCGGTCGCGGCCGACATGCGGATCAAGGTCCACCTCTACACGACGACCGTGATGCCGCCCACGTGGAGCCCCGATGGGCGGCAATTGCTGGTCCCGGCCCTGCCGGCGGACGAGGCGCACGCCGACCCCCGGCCGCCCCGGGGGAGGCCCACGACCGGCAAGGGGCGCCCGCGTCCCGGGACGGGCGTCCTCGTGCTGCAGAGCGGCGCCGAGCCGGCCCCGCCTGCCGGGGCCCGGACGGAGATCTTCAGCAATTACGAGTCGTCCGTGGACCTGACGGCCATCGACATCCGGGACGGCAGCACACGCGTCCTGCTCCCGGCGAAGACGCCCGGCCGCTCCGGGTCCGGCGTTCGCCCGATACTCCCCGACCGGCCGCTTCCTCGCGTACATCTCCCGCATCCGACCGGCCCCGACGCCGGAGGCCGACGAGCGGATGGACGTGGGCGTGGTCAAGGTCGGCGAGACCGAGCCCTCGTTCATCGAAGAGGTTTCCCGCCTCTACCAGGGACGGGAGAGCTATTCCGGCGACCTCCTGGGCCGCGGCGGCGTGATCCTCGCCTGGCACCCGACTGACGACATCCTGCTGTTCCTGAACGACCACCGGCTCCGAAGGGTCGATTGCACGGGCGAGTCGAAGCCGCGGGTGAGCGCGCCGGCCCCCGCGGAATGGGGCCGGCTGAACGGGCACTACCTGGCCTTCGCGCAGGGCGGTCGCGCGGTGCTCGTCGGCCTGCTGCCCAAGGACGCGGACGCCGACAGCCCTCGGGTCGCCGCGCTCGGCCTGGTCCCGCTCGACGGCGGCCCGCCCCGCAAGTTCTCGCTCGCCGACGGGTTCGACTCCGGACGGATCATCCGCCGCGACGGCGTCTCGCTCTGGCAGCCCGTCCCCGACACGGCGACCGTCCTCACCGCCGACGCGGAGGGGTCGCGGACCCTGGTCCGCCGCCTCGACCTGAATGGCGGGGGGTGGACGACGGTGCGGAGCGAGCCGGCGACCGTCGAGTTTCAAGGCATGACGCGCGACGGGTCGTCCCTGATCGGGCTGGTCCAGAGCTACGCGAGGCCGCCGGACATCTACCGCCTCGGCGCCGATTTCTCCCGCGCGACCGCATCGGGGCGATCGAGCCGCGGCTCGACGGCCGGGAGTTCGGGCCGGTTGAGACGTTCCGGACCGGTGGTGCCGCTCCACGACGGGGGATTGAAAGCGGTGCGGACGGCGGTGCTCCTGCCCCCCGGGGCGAAGCGGGGTGACCGCCTCCGGCCGTCGTCTCTGTCTACGGTGGCGGCGACCTCTCCCGGGAGATCCGGGATTACGGCGGCGGCTATGTCTGCACGGTCCCGACGCCTGTCTTCACGACCCGGGGATTCGCGGTGCATCCTGGTCGCCGCCCCGATTGGGCCGGACGGGCGGCCGGGGCAGCCGGTCGAGGAGCTCCGCGACGCCGTGCTGCCCCAGGTGTACCGGGCGGCCGAGCTGGGATACATCGACCTCAACCGCGTGGCCGTCGCCGGCCAGTCCTACGGCGGATATTGCGCGGCGGCCCTGGTCTCGTCGACGAACCTCTTCCGGGCCGCGATCGCCGTCTCCGGCACCTACGACCTGGCGAGCATGTACGCGGCGTTCCGCCCTGGCGACGATTTCGGAGTCTGGTGGTCGGAGAAGGGGCAAGGCCGCATGGGCCAGCCGCCCTGGAGCGACCTGCGGCGCTACGTCGACAACTCGCCGTATTTCCGCGCCGACCGCATCCACACGCCGATCCTCATCATCCACGGCCGCGATGACGACGCCTGCCCGGTGGACGACGCCGAGAGGATGTTCATGGCCCTGAAGCGACCTGAACCGCACCGCCCAGCTCGCCGTCTACGAGGACCAGGGCCACGTCGTCTATGAATGGGAACAGAAGCAAGCGATCGACGCCGCCGAGCGGATGCTGGATTTCTTGCGACGCCATCTGCTGGGAAAAGGTCGGGATCAGTCGATTCCCAGGTAACCGGGAGGCTCAGCCGGGCGCAATGAAGACCTGAGACTTCTCGCAGAACGCCACTACTGCGCGTTGCAGAGAAAAGCTAAGCCCAGGCGTTGAGCCAGAGAACGACGGAGCGAGCCCCTTTCTACCCAATCCGCCTGTAACGAGACGGTGGTGTCCCCCGATGGAATCGAAACGCTCCGGATTCTCACAGAGTTTGGGAGGCGGGTCTTGCGCTCCGGCCTGAAGGGCCGCAGGATCCAAGCCCAGGGAGAATCCCTGGGGGCCTCGAAGACCGCCAGCACCCGCGGCCTGAAGGGCCGCAGGATCCAAGCCCAGGGAGAATCCCTGGGGGCCTCGAAGACCGCCAGCACCCGCGGCCTGAAGGGCCGCAGGATCCAAGCCCAGGGAGAATCCCTGGGGGCCTCGAAGACCGCCAGCACCCGCGGCCTGAAGGGCCGCAGGAATCCAAGCCCAGGGAGAATCCCTGGGGGCGTCCACCGCCCCAATCACCCGCGGCCTGTCGGGCCGCAGGAGAGAATCCCTGGGGGCCGCGAAGGTCTCAAGCACCCGCGCCGGGAAGGGCCGCAAGAACCCACTGGCCCCGCTCGCGACGCCGGTGACGGTTGGGAACTTCGCCCAGGACCGGGACCGAGCTGCTCCGGCCCTCCAGGCCGGCGGGTTGTGGCCGGTGGCCGAACCCAGGGATTCTCCCTGGGCTGGGTTCCTGCGGCCCTTCAGGCCGCGGGAGGAAGCCGCGCGCTGCACCAAACTGGATGACGATCTGGAGCTTAAGTTTTCTAGGCAACGCTCAGTAAACCGTGCGAGATCGCGGTCTGTGACCACCGCACGTCAGTGCATGGTTCGGATGGGACTTTTTGGCCCACCAGCCTCGAACGTCAGCCCGATCCGGCGTGCCGATCGCACTCATGTGCGAGGTAGGAGGCCCCCGTCTGAACCACGTTCTCACGACCATGGTCACACGATCCGCTCTCAAGAAGCGTGGTGGGGATCACCGAGACCTCTCATTTCTTGAGCGATCCGAATAAGATATAGGTATTCGGGGCGAATACTCATCAAAACCGCTTCTCGGCCCAGCCAAGGGACTCACCGATGCTCGAATTCATTGCCGCCGTTGCCGCCGCGATCGCTTCGGTGGCTCCCGTCGTGAAGAATCTCGGCGATATCGCCCAGGGCGGTCGGCGCATGCTGGATTTCGCCGACAACATCCTCAAACGCTTCGCCAGGAAAGGATCCAACGGCCCGCAGCAGGCGGAGTTGCGGCAAGCCCTGGTCCGGGTGGCCGCGATGCCGCAGGTGGAATTCGACAAGAAGGCGGAAGAGATCATCGATGTCGAACTCGTGGATAAACCGCCCGAATATCGCAAGGCCGTGACCGAATACGTCAAGCTGATCCCGGCCCGGATCCGCGCGAGCTTCTCCCGCCCCGAGGACCCGACCGGCACCACCGCGCCCGCCAAGTGGTCGGCCACGCGTCCGGAGGACATCGTACCGTTCCTGCCGCCGCGCCCGCCGATGTTCCGGGAAGGCGATTCGCCGCCGGAAGCCAACCGATGGATCCTCACGGAGCGCCTCGGCATCGGCGGCTTCGGCGAAGTCTGGAAGGCCCGCAGCCGAACGATGCAGAACAGCTACTCCGCGTTCAAGTTCTGCCTCGACCCGGTCTCGCAGCAGCGCATCTTCGAGAATGAGCTCGAGAACGTCGAGCTGGTGAAGAACGAGCTGATCGACCATCCGAACGTCGTCAAGCTGATCGACGCCTACCTCGAGGGCGACTCCCCCTGGCTGCAATATGAGTACGTCCCCGGCGGCGACCTCGGGCAGCTCGTGGGTACCTGGCCGGATGAGCTGGCCGTGCGGGCGGCCCTGGCCGTCAAGAACATCGGCATCCTGGCCGAGACCTTGGGCCACTGCCATAACGAATTGTCCCGGAAGGTCATCCACCGCGACATGAAGCCGGCCAACGTGCTCGTGGGCAAGAACGGCACGCTCAAGATCACCGACTTCGGCATCAGCGACACCCAGGCCCGCCAGGCGCTCGAGGAAGCGCGGATGGCGAGCGCCACGGGCGTGAGTTGCACGACCCCTTCGCTGGTGCGCTGGGCCAACACGCCCATGTATGCGTCGCCCCAGCAACGCCGAGGCGAAGACTCGCACCCGTCGGATGACGTACACGCCCTGGGCGTGATGCTCTACCAGATGCTGCTGCGCGATCTCAACCTGGAGCTCGGCGTCGACATGTGGAGCGACCTGGAGGAACAGCACGTCTGCCAGGAACTGCTCGACCTGCTTGTCCAAGGGCCGTCGCGGCGCGCGTCGATCGCCGCTTCCCGAGCGCCGCCGAGCTCGCCGAAGCCCTCGCGCGGTTGCCCAAGAAGCTCATCGTCAAGCCGGTCGTCATCAGCGTGGCCGATCAGAAAAAGCAGCTCTACGACGAGATCGACCGCCTCGTCGACGATGCCAGGGCCAAGAACGAGGCCGCCCGCCAGCATCTCGAGCGTCGCGAGTGGAAGGCGGCGGTGGCGACGCTCGAGACCATCTTCCATCCCGTCATGCGGGACGAAGATCTGTACACGCGGGCCGTCCAGCACCGCGATGGCAAGCGATTCATCAACGGCCTCGGCATGGAGTTCGTCATCGTGCCCAGCGGTACATTCTGGATGGGAGGCCAGGATGGGAAATGCGGCGGCAACCAGGTGACCATCGATCGCGACTTCTACATCGGTGTTTACCCGGTCACCCAGGAAGAATGGCAAAAAGTGATGGGCGCCAACCCGAGTCACTTCCGGAAGGGCGGCGCAGGAGCCGACAAACTCTCCGGCGTTTCGGACGCGGACCTGAAACGCTTCCCGGTCGAATCGGTCTCGTGGAACGATTGCCAGGTGTTCATCAAGAAATTGAATGAAAGCCAGAAAGAAACGGGTTGGATGTATCGTCTGCCCCGAGAGGCGGAGTGGGAGTATGCTTGCCGCGGCGCGGCCACCACGCAGGCCCTGTGCGGCTGGAATTTCTACTTGCGAGCGCCGACAAACACGCTTTCGGCGCAACAGGCGAACTTCAGCGACTCGGCGCTCGGCCGCACCTGCCGAGTCGGGTTGTACGAAGCGAACACCCTCGGTATTTTCGACATGCACGGCAATGTCTGGGAGTGGTGCGAAGACGCCTGGGACGGCTCGAACCGTGTGATCCGGGGCGGTAGCTGGGACAACGCTGCCGAGGACTGTCGTGCGGCGTACCGGAGCAGGGGCACGCCGACCCACACGGACGGCGACCTGGGCTTGCGGCTGGCCCGAGTTCCGTCCGGGAAGTAATTGAGCAGTCAAGGCTCTTGAGCGGAGCTTCGCAGCGTAGGCGGAGCCGGAGCGGAGATGGCGGAGCGAACGGGGTCCAGGGGCGGAGCCCCTGGTCGCTCTTGTAAAAAATACATTATTTAATTGATTATGGCTTTTCGCTTTTTCACCATTCCGATCACCTCCGCCGATGGGCCGGCCGAGACCCTGAATGCATTTCTGCGGAGCCATCGAATCGTCAAGGTCGACCGCCAGCTCGTAGAGGAAGGAACCTCGTCGCTCTGGGTCCTGTGCGTAGAATACCTGGATGGATTGGATAATGCAGGATTGGTCGAAAGGCACGGCGGGATTCGGACGAAAACGGACTATCGAGAAATCTTGTCCGAACCGGACTTTGCCGTGTTTGCGAAGCTTCGCGAGATTCGCAAGTCGATCGCACAGTCGGAAGCCGTTCCCGTCTACACGATCTTTACGAACGAACAGCTCGCCCAGATGGTGACCACCAAGGCTACCACCCGGGCCGCACTGGCCAAGATCGACGGCCTCGGCGAAGCGAGGCTGGAAAAGTACAGCAAGCGCATGTTGGAGATTCTCTCCGGGGCCTGGAAGGAAGAACCGGTGACCCATGAAACGGGTAGGAAACCTGTTTGAGGCCATCACGGATCGAACCAATCTCCAACTGGCCGTGTGGAAGGCCCTGCGCGGGAAGCGGAGGCGTCCCGAAGCCTTCCATTACGTGCAGGATCTCGATGCCCGACTCACGGAGCTGTCGGAAGGCTTGCGAAGCGGCACTTTCCCGGTCGGCCGATTCCAGCAATTCGTCGTTCGAGACCCGAAAGAGCGAATCATCACGGCGCCGTGCTTCGCCGAGCGCGTGCTGCATCACGCGATCATGAATGTTTGCGAACCGCATTTCGAACGCTGGCTGATCGCGGACACCTTCGCCTGCCGTTCGGGTAAGGGCCGGCAGGCGGCGTTGCAGCGTGGTAGCCATTTTGCACGATCGTATGATTGGTTCTTGAGCATGGACGTGCGGAAATACTTCGATAGCGTTTGCCATGAGATATTGAAAACGGCCCTTTCCCGACGGATCAAGGATGTGCGATTGCTGGCATTGATGGACAGGATCATTGATTCGTACCGAGGGGCGATCGGCAAGGGCGTGCCGATAGGGAGTTTGACATCGCAGCATTTCGCGAACTTCTACCTCGATCGCTTCGACCGACTCGTCAAGGAAGAACTTCGGATTCGTGCTTATGTACGATACATGGATGACATGGTGATCTGGGGAGAGAGCCGAGGCGAGTTGGACGGGGCCCTCGCAAATAGTTTGCAATTCCTGGCGGACAACCTCGGGCTCGAGCTCAAGCCCACTCCATTCGTCAATCGAACGACCCACGGCCTGGATTTCTTGGGCGCGCGGTTGTTTCCGACGCATACGATCTTGAACCGCCGGAGTCGCGTCCGTTATCAGCGGCGGCTTCGTGACCTGGATCGCAAGCTCGCGAACGAAGTGATCGATGAACGCGAATACCAACAAAGAGCGACCGCCTTGACCGCCTTCGCCTCCTCGAGCGGGATTTCCAGTTGGAAGTTTCGGCGAAAACTGCTATTTTGAATTAAGGTGAGCGGTCAAACGGCTCGAACCGTGTGATCCGGGGCGGTAGCTGGAACAACGCTGCCGAGAACTGTCGTGCGGCGTACCGGAACAGGAACACGCCGACCAACACGAACAACAACCTGGGCTTGCGGCTGGCCCGAGCTCCGCGGTGATGCGGAGGCAGAACCGGACGGAACCGACCACTCTCCTGTTCTGCGTAAGCGGACAAATTGGTCTTCCGAATGCCGTGGTGTTGGTAGCGCTGGCGAAGACTCCAGGGCATTCATCGGATGGCCGGGCTCGGCGCACTGGAGGGCGATGCCCCCCATAATAGGGTCATCAATATTTAGTCGTGGTTTTATTTATTTGCCATCCCAATCACCGCCGATGGCCCGCCGAGAGCCTGAATGCATTTCCGCGAAGCCATCGAATCATCGAGGTCGATCGGCTTTTCGTGGATCGTTATTTGGATAAGATGACGTTGAGACGGGACAATCGCGCCCAGGCCCGATATGGAGACTCGACAATGCGAAAGAAGACGGCCGATCCGATTAATGGCAAGAGGGCCAGTCTCCAAAGTCCCAGCCTCAGCCGCGATTCAAGAACTGGCGCGACCTTCGACCCGACCAAGGTCGTGGGCGATCAGACCCTGCTCGAGGAATTAACCACTTACAGGGACAACCTGGATGAATTGCTCCAGAGGAAGGGAGATTACGTGCTCATCAAGGGACGAAAGGTCATCGGGACCTTCGCCGACCGCCAGGAAGCGATCGAGAAGGCATACGACCTCTATGGCGGCCAACCAGCACTCGTCAAGCAGATCGTCGCGAGGGAGCGAACCACACACTCCCTGGCGTTGTCCTCTGATGGCGGTCCATGTGCTGAACTCCGTGCCTCCTCTGGTCCAGGTGGGCATCCGCGCCAATCGACTTGAGCAAGGTCGCCGTTGGTTCAATGTGGAGGCCATCGCGGCGCCGCCGGCCTCGGTTGGGGTTGATGTTCTGATCGGCCAGGACATTCTCAGCCAGATCGTCATATCCTGGGACGGGCCCCGCTGGAAGTTGCTCCTGCTGTACTGAATCCCGCCTGCAAGCCCCGGGTGACTACTTCGACGAACTCGCTCGCCCGGCAGGCCAATCTAGGAACCACCCATGACGAAAACGATTCACGGCAAAATCCACGGCAGGACCATCGAACTGGACGAAGACCTCGGTGTGGCCGAGGGCCAGGAGGTCGAAGTGCAGGTGACGATCGTCCAGCCGGCCCGGAAGTGGGGCGAAGGCATTCTCCGGACGGCCGGCGCCCTCGCTGACGACCCCGAGTGGGATTCGATCATGGAGCAGATCTATCAGGACCGAAAGTTGAACCGGCGTCCCCAGGTGGAGGAGGAATGACCCATCTCCTGGATACCAATATCTGCTCGGCCCATATGCGGCGCCCGGGAGGTCTTGCGCATCGATTCTTTCAGCACGCGGGGGGCCTGGCGATTTCCACCGTCGTCCTGGCGGAACTTTACGCGGGGGCCTACAATCGCCCCAACCCCGACCGCCTGCTAGCGCTGATCGCCGACCTCCTGCCGGAGGTCTTCCTGCTGGACTTCGACCATGCCTGCGCCGGGAGTTCGGCACGGTCAAGGGCGAGTTGCTCCGGAAGGGGATTTCCGTTCCTGACACGGACCTCATGATCGCCACGGCAGCCCTGGTTCACGACCTGACCCTCGTCACTCACAACACCGCGGATTTCCAGAACATCCCCGGTCTCCGGCTGGAGGATTGGCTCACGCCTTGAGCGAAATAGGTCCCCGCAAAAAGGAAAGTGCCGTAGCCGTAGGGTGGGTCGAGCCGCAACGCGGCGAGGCCCACCGGGAACCACTCCACAGAGTTCATGGCCCCGATGGATTTCTTGGACTGAATCCCGGAGAATGGGTAAGGTTTACAGCGAACACCTGTAGAAGACCGATGCAATTCGGATGGCCGCAGTCGTTTTCGACGGGAGGCGGGGTGTCATGGCCGGTAAGATGGCACGTAAGAAGCCTGGTACCACGAGGACGAGAGCTCCGGTCATCAAGACCGTGACCGCGGCCGAAGAGGCCCTTGGCGAGGAGGCTGCGCCCCGGGAAGCATCAGCCTCGCCCGAGGCGAGCTCGCCCGACGAGGCCGCGCCCTGCACCAGATCGCACACCCCCAACGCGCGGACCCGCAAGACCCTCCGCGACGCCGACGCCGGCAAGAACCTAACGCGCTACGTCAACGAAGATGATCTGTTCAGGAAGCTGGGGATCAAGCTTGGCCAAGAAGAATGAGTCCAAGCCCGAGACCAAGGCCCCCGAACCACTTCCGCCCCTGATCCTGGAAACGACGTCAGAATTCGATCGAGGCCTGAAACGCCTGGAGAAGCGGGGCAGCGCCTGGAGAAACTCCATGCGGTGATCAGGTCGTTGCGGACTCATCAGCCTCTTCCTCGGAGCCAAAAAGATCATGCCCTCACAGGGGATCGGAAAGGATGGCGGGACTGCCACGTTGAGCCGGACTGGGTCCTGATCTACAAGAAAGAAGGCGGCAAGCTCATCTTGGGTGAGACCGGCACGCATTCCGACCTCTTCGTCAAGTAGGCGATGCCGCCGATCGGATCGCGGCGCCGTAGATCCGGTCGATCTCGACGGTGGTGCACAGCCTGGACGAGCGGGCCGAGCCGGGCTACATCGCCCGTGACCGCGACCGATCTGTCCAGGGTGGCAAACGGTGGGGCGGAAAACTCGCTTCGAAGCAGCCCTTTCGGGTATAATCCGAGGCTGGCCCACCCCAAGGCGGCGGAGGCGTAGCGATGAGTACCGTATCCAAACCCCCGGACTCGAAACTCGCCCGCTCCCCGCCGAACCGGACCCGTATCGCTACGGCTGGCGACATGTGCGCATCACCCGGCGCGACGGGACCGAAGACTTCGATCGAGTTCCGCTGACCTTGGAGGACGTGCTCCACCCTGAGGAAGGGGATGTCATCTTACAGAGCGACCCCCACGATAAAGAGCTGGCCTACCTCCGGAGCTTGTCCGAGACCCGGCTGAAAGACAATCCCAGGGCGGTGGTGCTCTCGGATTGCCTGGTTGACTGGAACCTACCGGGGATCAAGCCCTTCGTTCCTGACCTCGTCGTGTTTCTCGATGTCCTGCGGCGGGCCCTGTGGTCGACGTTCGACGTGGCTGAAGAGGGGGCCCGGCCGGCGATGGTGATCGAAGTCACCTCGCCAAGTACCCGGACCAACGACATCGGGCCCAAGGTGAAGTATTACAAGCAGGCCAAGGTGCCCTTGTATGTCATCGCCGATGTGAGGGTGGAAAATGAGGACGAGCGGCGGATCGAATTCATCGTGTATCGTCGCACGGCGGCCGGTTACCGGCGGAGCAAGCTCAGCGAACGGGGACGGGTCTGGCTGGAGCCGTCGGTCTCTGGCTCGGGGTGACCCGCGACCGTCTGGGCGGCTTTAATCGGTTGGCGTGTTTCGATCCGGAGACCGGCGCGGAGGTCGGCGACTACACGGCGATCAGCGAGGCGCTCGCCGAATCGCAGGCCCTTGCCGCGGCGGAAGCTCGGGCTCGGACCGAGGCCGAGAGTCGAGCCCGGGCCGAGGCGATCGCCCGCGCCGAGGCCGAGAGTCGAGCCCAGGCCGAGGCAACCGCCCGCGCCGAGGCCGAGGAGCGAATCCGTCAACTCGAAGCCCGCTTGAAACGACCACGCAAGCGAAAACCCTGAACTTGGTCCTGATGTCCTGATGCACGGAATCCTGCCCGACGCGGCACGGTTGCAAACGGGAACGAGGAACCCTCCTCATCCCCCGTCCGAAGGGGAAGGCGGGGGGCTTTCACATCGGCTCCTTCTCGACGGTGGCGCACGGCCTGAACGAGCTGGCTGAGCGGGGTGACATCGCCAGCGACCGTTCCGTCCCAGTAGCCAGGCCCGGGTGATAGTCTGGGTGGGAAACCGTCTGGGTGGGACACTTCGGTTCAAGGACATCGGCATTGGAGGTCCATCATGGCGATCACCCTGGCGGATCGTATCGAGGTCGTGGCAAACGACATCACGCGGCTCGACGTCGATATCATCGTGAACGCGGCCAACTCATCGCTTCTGGGCGGCGGTGGCGTGGATGGTGCGATCCACCGCGAGGCCGGGCCGGGCCTGCTGGCCGAATGCCGCACGCTCGGCGGCTGCCCGACCGGCGAGGTGCGGATGACCGGCGGCCATCGACTCCTCGCCCGGCACGTGATCCATGCGGTCGGGCCGATTTACGGGACTGGAAGGGACGGCGAGCCCGAGCTGTTGCGTTCCTGCTACCACGAATCGCTCCGGCTGGCAGACCAGGTGCAGGCCGAGGCGATCGCATTCCCGTGCATCTCCACGGGCGTCTTCGACTATCCCAGGGACGAAGCGTGCCGGATCGCCATCGACACGGTCGCCGCCTGGCTCCGCGAGCACGAGCATCCCCATCGCGTCGTCTTCTGCTGCTTCGGGCCCGCCGACGCCAGGCTTTACCGCGAACGCCTGCGCGATCTCATCGGATTGTCGTGATTGGCAACGTCGCGGCTGACAGGACCGAGTTATGCGGCTACCCCGGATGACGACGCGGCGATGGATGATCGCAGTGGCGACACTCTCGGGCCGCCCTTGGAGGCTTTCGCGAGGCGGCCCGGCTGAAACGGGTTCGCGACGAATATCGGATGAGGGCGGCGTGGCACAACGAGGAGGAAACCTACTATCGCCGCCTGGTCTCGTCGCTCCGCGTCTTCCGTCTTCCACGCGAGAATGGCCGACCGAGAATCGGAGGCTCCCGCTTCGGCGGATACCACACTCGACAGGACGATCGCGTTATCGTTCGGCCTCCCTGCGAGCGATTCAGCTCAAGCCGATGAAGACGGACACGCCCGTTTCAAAGCAGCTCAAGATCAGGCAGGTGCGATGGCAGTCAAGCGCCGAACGATTCTGGTGAATCACCTCCAGGAGCAATTGGATTATCACCAAAGGCAGGCGGAGTACCATGCCGCGCTCGGACGGAAGTACGCCGCGGCTGCCGCCCACCCTTGGCTCTCCGTCGCCCCCGACCCGCCCAAGCCGCAATGAGGGTAACGGGCGGAGCCTAACGCAAGCCGACACTCCCACGCAGCAGCGTTCGTCATTAGTCAAAACGTCGCAAGTACAATGCGGCTAAGAGTTTGCGTCTTGTGTTCATCTGGCCATCACGAGCCGCAAAGGCCGGTGTCATAAAGACTTAAGACTGCATGCTTGTACGTTTTGACTAATGACGAACGCAGAGCGTGGGAGCAAGGCTTTCACGGGCGCTCCGTTGGCGGCTGTCTCGTTTTTCAGAAAAAGCCTGATCGCCAACCGTCCCTCGCGACACTACTTGAGAGCACCGACAATCCAGGCGCATTCTTCAGGGCAAGTGAACCGTGATCAGCGAATCCTCCCGCGCGGTACCGAGATACCTGTCGGACCTGTTCCGGAACGGGACACCGGCCGCCCTGAGCGACGCCGAGCTGCTGAATCGGTTCGCCTCGCGCCGGAGCGAGCACGACGAGACCGCCGAGCTGGCCTTCGCCGCGCTGCTGGCTCGACACGGCCCGATGGTGCTTGCGCGTCTGCCGCGCCGTGCTCGGCGATCGGCACGAGGTCGAGGACGCCTTCCAGGCGACGTTCCTGGTCCTGGCGGTCCGGGCGCGGTCGATCCGCCGTCATGGTTCGGTGGCGTCCTGGTTGCACGGTGTGGCGTTGCGCGTCGCGGCCTCGGAGCGTTCGCGAGCGGCGCGGAGGCGGCGGCACGAGCGGGCTCAGGGCCGCAATGACTTCATCCACGACCCAAGATTCGGGGAGCGATCCGGTGTGTGACCACGAGCAGGCCCTCGTCATCCAGGAGGAGATCGGCCGCCTTCCCGAGAAATACCGGGCGGCGGTCGTGCTCTGCTACCTCGAAGGTCTGACCCACGAGATGGCCGCCGAACGCCTGGGCTGGCCGGTGGGGTCGGTGAAGAGCCGGTTGGCCTGGGCACGCGAGCGACTTCGCGTGCGGTTGACCCGGCGGGGCGTCGCCCCGACGACGCTTGCTTTCGACCGATCCGGATCGTCGAGCGACGCGGAACCGGCCCCGACCCCGGTCCTGATCGGGACACGTCTGGCGGATGCCACCTTGCGCGGTGCCTTGAAGGCCGGGATGGGTAAGGGGGCCCTGGTCGGGATCGTCTCGGCCGAAGCCGTCGCGTTGATGGAAGGGATCATCAAGTCCATGACGAACGCCAAGTTGATGCTCATGGCGACCGCGGTCTTGATTGCCGGGCTGGTGACCGCCGGCGCGGGCGTGATGGGGTATTCCGCAATTCGCCAGGAGAATCCCCCGCGCGTAAGCAATCCCGGCCAGGAAGCTCGCCAACCGGTTGCGGCCGCTCAGGTCACGCAGGACCCGCCCCGCCCCGCTGCCACGAAACCGGCCACGGATCAAGGTCCCCTCATGATCCAGGTCGAAGTCGTCGATCCGGAGGGTCGCCGTCTGTCCGGGGCCGATGTCGCCGTGACGGTCTGGTATGCGAGCAGCTCCGGGAGCATCGAGTCGGTCCTCGAGCGAACCCGAACCGACGGCGCCGGCCAGGCGCAGCTCGAGGTCGCTCGCGAACGCCCGGGGGCGACGGTCCACTCTGCGAACGTCTGGGCGTACCAACCCGGGCGTGCGATTGCGGTGAGACCCGAGTGTCTCGTTCGCCAGAAAAGCGTCCCCCTTTGTGGTTCCCCTGACCCTGGATCAACCGGCGAAATGGACCATCACCGTCGTCGGCCCGGATGACCGGCCCATCGCAGGACTTCGCCTCACTCCGCACATTGCTCCGGCGCACGGATCGCCGCCATCGTGCCAGCCGTTCCTGATGCATGGCTCGAGCCGCTGACGGCGACGACGGACGCCAAGGGCGTGGCGACGCTGACCTACCTACCGGAAATCATGATGCCCTTGTCGATCCGGGTCGCCGGTCCCGGAGTTGCCCCGCACACGTTGCCACTCGACGTGCCCCAGGGAAGGAACGCTGTCCTCAAGCTCGGCCGCCGCGGGCGAGTGGTCGGAATCGTCCGTACGGCATCCGGCGTGCCAGCTGGCCGACGTCCCGGTGGAACTCTGGGTCCAGGGGGCGGATATCCGGCGGAACAATTTCGGCGTCCCGGGCGGTAATCGGCGGATCACGCTCGACGAGATACTCCGGCTCGATCCTCAGCCGCTGAAAACCGGACCTCAAGGCGCGTTCCAGACTCCATCCGACCCTGCTGAGCGGTTCGACCTACCGTGTGTCCATCCGGCACGAGGGGTTCGTGCCGTTTGTCTCCGACTGGGTGACGCTGAACGGCGAACGCGCCGCGATCCCGCCCATCCGTCTCCAGCCGCTCCAGAAGTTGACGGGGCAGATCAAGGACCGGCAGGGACGCGCGGTCGCCGGCGCCCGGGTCTTCCTCCCGGCTGGTGGTCCCGCGACGGCGACCGATGCCCAAGGGCGATTTGCACTGGCCGGCATCAACCCCGGAAAGGCCGTCATCCTGGTCGAGCAGACCGGATTCCGGCTCCAGGGCTGGTTGGTCGATCCGTCGTCACACGGCCGAGGTGGGGTCACTGACTTTGGTGCGCACGAGCGAAGCCCCCGGGCCGGTCATGAAGCCGCTGGCCGATCCGATCCCGCCCGAGGAGTCGCGAGCCCTGGCGAATCGCCTGCTGAAGCCGTACTTGCATGACCCGATCGGAGAACGACGATGACGAGCTCCAGACTGACCGCCATCTTCGCCCTGAGTGAGTTCGACCTGGACCGCGCGCTCGAGCTGTTACAGAATCGGTGGGTTCCGCGACGAGGATCGCCTTTATCAAGCATCCGGGAATCCATCGCGGCCAAGCTTGCGGTGAAGGACCCCGCGCGTGCCGAGGCCATGGTCGAGTCGATCCCTGATCCCGCGACGAAAGTCAGCGCCCTCACGGCGCGTGGCCAAGGCCCTTCCCGCTTCGGAGCGTGGCCGGAAGCAAGCCCTGCTGGAACGAGCCACCACCCTGCTCAGGGATCGTCTGCAACGAGCGAATGACGCGGTGCCGCCTCCAGTCGGTCTCAGCGATCGCCGAGCAATGGCTGGACATCGGCGAGCGCGATCGCGCCCGGCTCGTGCTCAAGCAGGGCAAGGCTCGTCGACCGACGTCTTCCAGACCGGTTATCTCGGCCAACTGGCGAGGCTCGAGCCCGATCAGGTCCATGGCGCAATTGCAGAAGCAACCGACTCGTTCAGCAATCCCAGCTACCGCGACGCTGAAGCTGACCGCGATCGCTTTCCAGCTCGCGACCGATCATCCGGCGGAGGCCGAGCAGGTTCTTCAATCTGCGAGATGGTCGTACATGACCGGTTCCATTCCGTGCACCGACACACTGCAACTCTGCCGTCGTCTCGCCCGAGTCGATCCAGCCCGCGCTCGTCGCGTCGCCGCGTCGCTGGGCGGTCCTGGGATACGCGCCTGCGCCTGGGCCTACGTGGCCCTCGGCCTGGCCGAAAAGGACAAGGCCGGTGCCTCCGAGGCGATGGATCGCGCGATCCAGGAGATCGATCGGCTGCGGGAATCGGGACCGGTACCCGAACCGGGCCAAGTGGTCGGCGGCGTCATCTTGATGTACTCGGACCAACCCCGCCGCCATGATTCTGCCGATCGTCGAGCGGATCGCCCCCGATCGGCTGGCCGAGGTCTTCTGGCGAGCCGTGGCGCTTCATCCTGCGGATCAAGATCGGACCGTGATGACCAGCTCCAGCGACTCCAACATCGGCTATCGAGTGCATGCTGCTCGCGCGGTACGACCGCCAGGTGGCCGCCGCGCTCTTCGAGCCGGCAATTCCTACCTCCGCCCCTCGCCGCGCGAACGGGCCCGCCCGACGAATTCGATCCCAGTGTCATCATGGCCAAGGGCTGCATCGATCCCCGGTCCGCCGTTGCACTCGTGGAATCCCTGACACAGCCTCGGGAATTCCCGAAGATCGGATCCGGCTCGTCAGGCCCGGCTCAGGCTGGCCGAAATGCTGGGCATGCCTCGCGAAAGCCGATGGATGCGGCTTTGGCGGCTCAATGGGAGTCCGACTCGACGATTGATCGCGCGGCGCGACCGCTGTGCTCGCTGCGCCACGCCAGCTTTCTGAAGTCACGAGTGCTGCAAGGCAGGCACGATCAGCGCGAGGAGCAGGATGAGGATCAGGATCACGGTAAAGACCGCATCCAGCCTCGGAGGCACATAGAAGTAGATCAGGGCGAAGAGGAGCGCGATTGGCGCCATGAAAACGACCGGCGTAATGAGTTCGGGCAGCGGATCGACTTGTACCCAAACATCTCCACGCATTACCCGATTACCGACGCGAGGGCCACGCGGCTGGTGTCGAACGACCCAAGCGATTGCACCGAAGTCGAGGGCGAATAGCACAGTCACCACGACCAAGGCTCGCACCGTCAATCGTCTGCGTGAGGGCTTCATGATGGTGGTCTGATTATCCCGAGCGGGCCACGTTCCATACGCCAGCCCGCGAGATCAACGAGCGGATCGAGACGCTTCAGTGGACCCTCCTGAAGCCCCGGCCGTTCCCTTTCGTGATCGGGCCGCCTGCCAAATCGGATTGACCGGTCCGAGCCAGACTTATACCGGAGCCCCTTGGACCCAATCAAGTGCCAGGGCCGAATGATCGTTCCACGTAAGTCTCGCTCAAGCGCGGGTCGATCTGGATCGCCTTGTTCACGTCCGCCAGGGCGAGGTCCATCCGATTGCGGAGCTGCCGCAGGAAGGCGCGTTCGATCCAGGCCGAGGGGCGGTAGCCGGCAGGCAAGGCACCTCAATTGGCGGGTACCTTGGTCTTAGTTCGAGGAATGCTCAGCCGGGAAGATCCCCCACTCTTCGAAGACGCCGAGGTGATGGTAGGGCTTGTTGGCGACGTATCGATCGAGAACCTTGCGGTATTTGTCTTCGTTCCAGTCGTACTTGGGCAGCATTCCGATGGCTTTCCTCTGGCATTTCTCCGCGGAGCGGTAATCGCCGGTTTCGCTATATGCGGCCGCGAGCGTGGCCCAGCAGTGCGCCCGATCCCATCCCCACAAGTCACCCGCCCGCTTCGCCGAGGCCACAGCCTCTCGCCCCTGCCGGATCCTGGCGTCGGGGCACGTGGACAGCAGCAAGGCTCGACATTCCTGAGTATCAGCATCACTGGGGTCCAGCCGGACCGCGGCGTCGAAATCAGCGAGTGCCGCCTCGTAGTCGCCCAAATGATATCGAATCTGACCGCGGAACCGATAGGACGGGGCATTCTCCGGATGCAACCGGATGGCCGCGTTAAGATCCGCAAGCCCCATCCGCGGGAAACCGAGGCCAGAGCAGATCAGGGCCCGGGCCAGGTAGGCCGAATCCCGCTTTGGGTTGACCTCGATCGCATGCCTCAAGTCGGACACCGCGCGCTCAAGATTCGCCATTGGGCGAGATCGATCACGGCAAGCTCGATGTACGAATCGTACGTCGAAACGAGGTCCGGTCGCGATTTCATCGCGCTCGTCACGATTTCCCGGGCCATCCCGTATCGGCGTCCTTCAACCAAGATCATCACTCCGGCCGATAAGACGTCTCGATTGGGAGATCCCAGCTTCTGGGCCTTCTTGAGATCATCGAGGGCTTCGGAATACTCATGTCGTGCTCCATGAACGGCCCCGCGCGTGAGAAAGAGATCGGCATCCGAGGGATTGAGCTGGATTGCGCGGTCGATGTCCGCAAGGGCCGGATCGAGCTTCTTGCGCCTGAGCTCGATCGGGGTTACCTCGATCAGGGCTTCGTGGTTCACCCGATTGATCCGGAGGGCGGCTCGATTCACCAGGGCTTCGCGGTTGTCCGGATCGACGCTGCAGGGCCTCGTCCAAATCGGTCAGGGCGAGCGCGGACTGATCGAAGTGATCGCGGACCATCGCACGGATCACGTAGGCGAAGACATCCCGGGGATTGGCCTGGATCGCTGCGGTGAGTACGGAATCGGCCTGGTTCAGGGGAATGAGCTGCCCTGGACCGCGACCCAGCCGCTCTCGGGATGACTCGATTCATCCTTGATCAGCAACCGATCGCGTTCCGCTCGTTCGATGACGTAGACGCAGCACACAGCTCGGGGTTTGACGGAGGTCCCCTCCTTCGACCAGGTGATGTCGGGCCGCCGCGGCACGACTTCGCGCGAATGATCGTTATGGCAGTCATATCCCGCTCGGAGGAGCGGGATCGCGACGCGTTCGAGCTCTCCAGCCGATAATCGCGTGCACGCCGAGAGCGCCAGAAAGAGGACGAGCCGGAATGTGGGGAAGCGAGACATGGCCGGATTCCTTTCCGCGTACGAGTGGCTCCGACTTGCCGGTCAATATGACGCGAAGTGTCTGAATGGGCAAGTCGAGAATCCGGACGGGTGAACCCGATCGATAGAAAAATGCGCGGTCGCCGGGCGGGTCGCGAAACTTCTGAAGTCCCCCGAAGCCTCGGCCGCTCCCCAAAAGCCTGGCCCGTCTTCCCCAGAATTTAGTGGACAGGCGTTGACAAATCGCCGATATCTGATTCCAATCCAGAGGCGCGAGTGGCGAATCCCGAAAAGGTCCCAGATAGCCGAGGACGATCCCATGACTTTTGCGGAAACGATCCTGCCCGAGTTCGACCAGGAGATGGCGAACACCCGCAAGGTGCTCGAACGGCTGCCGGACGACAAGTTCGATTGGCAGCCCCACCCCAAGTCGCACACGATCGGTTGGAATGCCAACCACGTCGCGGATATCGTCCATTGGCTCGACGTGGTGCTCACGAAGCCGTCCCTGGACATCGCCCCGGTTGGCGGCCCGCCTTACCAGCTCCCGAAGCTGGCCAGCCGTCAGGAGATCCTCGACCACTTCGACCGGAACGTCGCGGCCGTGCGCAAGGCGATCTCGGAGGCCAAGGACGAGGACATGGGCCAGCCGTGGACCCTGGCTCGGGCCGGCAACCCGATCTTCGCTATGCCGCGCTCGGCCGTGATCCGAGGCCTTGTCCTCAATCACCTGATCCACCACCGCGCCCACCTCTGCGTCTACTTGCGCCTGAACGACGTACCGGTCCCCGGGATGTACGGACCGTCGGGCGATGAATAGGCGTTATCGAGAATAAGAACTCCTAAATTAACCACGAAAGACACGAAAGACACGAAATGTGAAAAAGTTCGAGAATCGACTTTCCGTTTCTTTCATCCTCTGATTTTTCGTGTCTTTCGTGTGTTTCGTGGTTGAACTCTTCAAAGGAGGATGGTCAAGGGCCGTGAGGAGTCGGGGGTTGTTTTAGGCTCTCTCAGAAAGGACCATGGGAAAGGGCGGGTGGCTGCGAACTCCGGCGCAGCATCAAAGCTCCGGACCGATCGCGAGGCTCTTGCTGGATGATGGATGGCCAGGCGAGTCACCGAGCTTCCAGACGACTTTCGTCAGGATCGGCAAGTCGTCGTTAACCGACTCTTCCACGTCGACGGGAAATCTCAGCTTCACTCGGGCCGGGCGCATCATCACCACGGCCCCGCCCATCGCGAGGCCGACCGTCAGGACCGCCATGACGGCCGCGGCGGCCCTCAGAGCATCGGTCTCCACCTTGCCGACCTGAAGGCCGCCCCGGTAGCGGATCATCTTCCCGCGCCCTTCGGGATAGACCACATCGGCACGACATCGATCCAGCGGGCCTTACCCTGGGCCTTCTTGGCGACGGGCCAGGGGACACTTGTCATCCCGTAGCCGCCCGCGGGGCATTCGATCTCCACGGTCATGCTAGCCACGCCGGGACGGAGAAGGAAAAGATCCTTGGTGGCCTGGAGCACGACGATCGCCCGGCTCGGACGTTCGTAGCGGCTCTGAAAGTGCAGATCGAGATAGCAACGGCCCTTCACCGGGTTGGCGATTACCTTGAAGCAGAAGCCATCTCGTTCCAGCAGCCGCCCCGGGACTTTCTTCAAGAAATCCGGCACCTTGTCGCGGCGGAACAGCGACCAGACGAGCAGCCCGAGGCTGCCGATCGTGAGCGTGAGCATGCCGGCGAACGCCGGCCAGTTGACCCGGTCGCTCGTGAAGGTCACAACACTCCCGATGATGCCGATGATCATGAGCAAGGCGAGAACAGCCTGAACGCTTTCACTCATTGGGTTGCGCTCCGAGTCGACTGCAATTCTCCAGTCGTACCCGAATCACGTGCGTCTGTCCCGCCCAGCGCGGCCGGGACGACCTCGGTCTCGATCCGTCGTTCGTTCAGCAAGGCGGCGACCTCGGGGTCGGCCGCCACGGCCTGGGTCAAGACCAGCTCGTCGCCGCGGGCATATTGCAAGGTCCCGGCGGCCTGCCGGGCAGTCGTCCCGAAGTAGTCGAGCTGGTCGTTGAGCGTGGCGGCCAGGGTGGGCCCGCGGTGTACGCCGATCCGCAGACGAAGCGGACGCGTCGTCTCGTCCTCGGCGAGCCGGCTCGGTAGCTCCAGCGCGGTCCGGACCGCCGCGGTCACGTCGCCGAACGACGCGAGCACGCCGTCGCCCTGGGTCTTGACCACCGCCCCACCGCCGTCTCGGATCGCGTCGCCCAGCCGGCGGAAATGCTCGTGGATCACGCCGAAGGCGCGGGCGTCGCCAAGGCCCTGGTAGAGCGCATCGGCCTGGATGGGATCGAGCGCCGTGACCAGGAACGTCACCGTCGAGACCGTCGCGAGCTGGCCCGGCGCCAGCAGCTCGCCCGGGAACAGCTCGCGAAAGAGGGCCGATGACGCCGCGCGCGCCGCGGTCAACGCGTTGCTCCGCGACGCCGTCCGCTCGACGCGGACCAGCAGCTCGCGGTCATACCCGTTGCTCAGGACCAGCACCTGACGCGCCCCGCGCATCCCGGCGGGACTCTCAGGCGTCCGACCCGGCGCCAGGTCGATCTCGCATCGACGGAGTCCGGTCGAACCACGCACGGCGAAGTTGACCGTCCAGGGCAGTTGCGGGCCTCGGAGACGATACGAGCCCTCGGGCAGCTCGAGCTCCAGCTCGATCCGTTCGTGCGGCGCGAGGCGGACCTGGGCCGGCACGTGCGGCGAATGCGCCGGCCCGCCGACGCAGTAGGTGCCCAGGTCGGCCTCGCGGACCTCGGGATGCACCCGGAAGATCAGCTCGATCGAGTTGGCGAAGTCGAGCTCGAAGTCGAGGTGGCAGGCCACGCAGTGGCCATGCTCGGCGATCGCGCGGAGCGTGTCCGTGACCTGGCAGGAGATGCGGCAGACCGGGCAGAGCAAGTCCCAGTGCAGCTCGAGCAAGCCTTCGCGCGCCCCGTGGAGGCAGGCGGCAACGACCTGGTCGGGATCGAGCCCGAACCGCTCGGCCAGGGCGAGCGGCCGGATCCGCGCAACCTCCTGGGCCGAGCCGCGGGCCAGGTGCTCGCCCAGTCGCTCGACGACCGCCGCGTCGACGCCCCGCTCGGCCAGCCGGTCCAGCAGCCGATCGAGCCGGAGGCGCCGCGGGCCCGGCAGCCGCGACGGCTCTTCGAAAGGATCGGCCTCGACCGCCGCGCCGCGGCGGGCCTGGGCCTTGACGGTCGCGTCGATGCGACGATAGACGCTCTCCAGGCGTTTGCGGAGACCGACGCCCACCCCCCATCGGGACCCGACGCGGATCTTCCAGTTGCTCGGCTCCAGGTCGAGGCGGTGGACCAGGGTCGTGCCGCCCCCGGGCCGAGGGACCAGCTCGACGACGCTGACCAGCCAGACGAACGGGCCCTGGCTATACTCGCGCAGCACGCCCATCCGCCGCGGCTCGACCCATTCGTAGGGATGCTCCTCGCCGACCTCGTCCATCCCCGCCTTGCGGCCCTCGGCGAAGGTGCGGACGCCGTGGCCCGGTTCGTACCGGGTCGTGTATTTCACGGCGGGGAACCCGATCGCGCGGTCGAGCCGGTCCGTGTTGGTCACGAACGGCCAGAGCTGTCGCGGCGAGGAATCCAGCTCCCATCGGAACTCGAACCGGAGTGCCCGGCGCGGATCGTAGGCCGGCAGGATGGGGTGCATCGGGATGCCGGTCGGCTCGCCGTGGAGCAGGGCCTCCAGGTCGCGGAGCATCGCCCCGGCGTCGATATAGCGATCCTCGGGGCGCTTGGCGAGGGCCCGCTCCACCACCCGCACGACCCCTCGCTGACGGTCGGGTTGAGCGTCGCGAGCGGCGTGGGCGGCTCGTTGCAGTGCTGCGTGGCGAGGTCGTCGCGCGTCTGGCCCTCGAACACCGGCCGGCCCGACAGCAGGTGGAACAGCGTCGCCCCCATCGCATAAACGTCCGTTCGCGCATCGATCGCGCGCACCCGTCCATTGCTCCGGGCGCCATGTAGTGGGGCGTCCCCATCAGGGCGCCGGCGGCCGTCAAGGCCAGCGACTCGGTGTCGACGACGTGCCGGGCCAGCCCGAAGTCGGAGATCTTGATCCTCGTCGCACCCTGGCCTGATGGCGCGGACGGTCCCCCGGCGGTGGCCGGCATGACCGCCGTCGAGGGATTCGAGCATCCGATCCGGATCCGCCGGGCACCGGATTGCGGCTTCCAGCGTGTACGAGACGGTCTCGGCGATCGGGCCGGACGCGGAGTCCGGCGGGAGGAGAAGGATGTTGCTCGGCTTGATGTCGCGGTGGACGATCCCGCGGTCGTGGGCCGCCATCAGGCCGCGCGCCACCCCGACCATGATCGCCAGCGCCTCGGGTTCGTCGAGCCGGGTCCGTTCCCTCAGCGAGGCGGTCGAGGCTCTCGCCGGCCACGAATTCCAGGACGAGGTACGGGATGCCGTCTTCCTCGTTGTATTCCAGTACGTTGACCACCTGGGGGTTATTGGCCTCGGCCATGAGCCGGGCCTCCTTGCGGAACCGGCGGAGGCCGATCGAATCGCCGGCCCGGTCGGTCCTCAGGACCTTGATGGCGACGACGGTTCCCTCGGCCGGGTCCTCGGCGCGATACACGACCCCCTGCCCTCCCTCGCCCAGCTTGTCCAGCAGTCGATAGCGGCCCAGGCGGGGCCGGCCCGCATCGAGGACGAGCGTCGGCTCGTCGATAGCGACGGACGCGAACGCGCGAGGAGGGAGGAGCCGGTCCGCTCGATCGTGGGTCCCGTCTCGGCCCAGTCCCCGGTGGCGTCGGGCAGAAACGACGTGCTCGGTGCTTTGAGCCGCTCACAGACTTCACTCGCCGTCGGACGATCGGCCGGGTCGTCGGCGAGCAGCTCGCGAATCAGGCTGCCCAGGAGCGGGCCGGAATCCAGCCCGGCGATGCATAACTCGCGGTCCGTCTGACCGGTCTGGCCCGTCAGCAGCCAGACGCAAAGGACACCCAGGCTGTAGAGATCGGCGGCGCGATCGGCCGCCGGGCCGGCGACGGCCCGCGGGTCGCGGCAGGCCGCGTCGAGCGCCCGCGACACCGCCGACCCGACCGGGAACCCGGCGTCGACGCCCGTGAAATCGAGCTTGGGCCGCCCATCGACGAGCAAGACCTGCCCGGGGCCGAGCCGGCCGTGGGCCAGCCCCAGCCGATGGGCCTCCTCCAGCGCACCGGCCAAGGTGCGGACTAGCTCGATCACGTCGGCACGAGTCGAGGTCTTTGCGGTGACCGAGTCGGAGACCCGCCAGCCCCGCGGCCATCGTGGTCGTGCCGACCCACTCCAGGGCGACATAGGGCGGGTCGGCCTCCAGCCCCACATCGAGTACGCGGACCGCCGCGGGATGCGCAAGCCCAGCCGCCAGACGGAGCCGGGGGACCAGCCGTTCCCAACGCCCGGGTTCGGCCCCGCGCGGCTCACCTCGCGGACTTCGAACGCCATCGCACTCGGCGGCGAGGCTCCCGACCCCTACGCTCGGCGCGGGTCTCACGACCCCGCCCTCCGCCCGATACGAGATCCCGTCCGAACCCGCCCCGAGCTGGGCAAGGAGTCGGTACCGGTCAAGCCCCATCGCTCACCTCGATCCGACCACGTCCGCAACCCCCCATGACCCGCCGCCTCCCCACTCGAATCCATGTTACATGGCGACCTGGCCAGATGGTATCTCCGAAGTCATGGAGACTTCCCACCGCACCGAATCGCGTGCAGGGACCATCCGAAGTCATGGAGACTTCCCACCGCACCGAATCGCGTGCAGGGACCAGTACTTGCAGGCCATCCGATTCGACCCGGGGAAAATCGCGGGAAGATCGCTCGCTGACGAGTCCCATTCTTTCTGGACACGGATGGAGCTCATTTCTCTCGACACGGACGAGGCTGGCTCATGAGGCTCACAGGGCGCGTTCGCGCCTCGGCCTTGGCCAGAGTGGTTGTGCAAAGTCTAAAACACTTCCAGCAGATCATGATGACCACTGCTGAGAGTCTGTTCCGAAAGCCCCGCAGGGGCGGGATCGTATAGCTCGGGGCGTAAGCCCCGAGAAGAAGGAAACCACCTGTTATGGAGGTTGCTACGCCATCGGTACTCGGGGCTTACGCCCCGAGCTATACGATCCCGCCCCCATTCGGGGGCTCAGATGCCTTATGGAACAGACTCTGAGAAAACTCCGAGGCCGGCCCCATCGGATCGATGGCGTTCCGGCTCGAGCCGGTCCTCCGATCGGGAGACATGATCGCCGCAAATAACAACCCGAGCCATGGGTGGCTGGGGTCGCCGGCCGTCGGGCGACGTCCGCAGGTCCGGACCCTGGGGGCTCGCCGGCTGTGCCGGCTCGACTCCAGCCACCCATACCATCTCGGCGGCTCGAGGTCAGATGCTTTGCACGTCGGCCATGTACACATTATCGCATTTGCCGGCGTCAGAGTTGTAGATCACCCAGCGGTCGTCGAGGCTGAAGCTCGGATGGCCGTGGCTGGCCTGGGTGCGCCAGGAGCTCCCGTGCCAGGCGAGGCGGCGGACCTGGACGTGTCCGTTGACGTGCGTCATCAACCCGATGTACTGGTTGCCGTCCTTGTCACTGGCGGAACGGTAGGCCCCGTCGCCGACCACCAGTGTATTGTCGGAGTTCGACTGCACGTGGCCGGGCCGGGGTCCAGGGAAGCGGTACTGACGGACCCAGGTGCCGTCGGGGAGGATGAAGGCGTTGTACTCCTCGCGGCCGCCCTCGCGGTCCAGCGTGTACTGGAATCCCACGTCGCCCTGCTGCGTGAAGTACTCGTGCACGCACGATTCACCAGGCCGCTGGGGATACAGCGGCGCAGCCTTGCGCGCCTGCTGGTGGCGCAGGTCCACGATCCACATCCGCTGCTGCACGCAGGTGCTCCCGCCCTCGTGACAGAAGAGGATCAGGTTGGGATCGGTGGGGTGGATCAGGACGTGGCTGATCCAGGTCGCCTCGCCCCAGGCGGCCACCGCGCCGCCCGTCTCGGTGTCGATCCGCATGACGACCGAGTGGGGATGCTGATAAAAGCGCTCGTGCATCGTGGCGTAGATGCGGCCGGTCTCCGTGCTCTGCTCGGTCTCCTCGATATAGGCGAAGGCCACGTAGCGGCCGTCGGCGGTGCAGGTGGGCAGGGCCGGCTTGAACCCGGCCGGCACGCGGTACAGTTCGCGGTCCTTCAGCGTATTCGTGTCAACCGCCCGGAGCACCTTGTCGTCGAAGTAGAAGAGCCGGCCGCCCCGCGCCAGGCATGCCATGTTGGGCTCGAGCTTTTTGCCGGCGGTCAGTTGCACCAGGCGCGCGGCAGGGATCTCCAGCAGGTGCCACTGGTACGTGCCGGTGCGGTTCGAGATGAAGACGGTGTGGTCGGCGTCGTTTCCCACGAAGGCCCAGGAGGTGAAGTACGGGTGGATGTTGCTCGATCCGTCGCCGGTGAGCCGGCGGACGCGACCACCCGTTTTCGGGTCCTTCGACTCCTTGATCTCGCCGCGGACGTCCTGGATCCGGCCCCGGCCACCGCTCGCCGCCGGCGCGGCGGCGCCGGACGCGGGTTTCGGTTCCTGCGCAGGCTCGGCGGCCGCCAGCGGGTTCGCCGCCGCCACCGAGACGGCCGCCGCGCCGCCGGCCGCGGCCAGGTCCGTGAGGAAGTGTCAACGGTCGACACGGTTCCCTTGCGAGCTGGCACGGTCGGGCCCAGACCTCTCTCGACTCGCCATGATCGTTCTCTTTCGGAGCGGCTTCGCCTGCGAGTCGTCCGACGCCGACACCGGTGTTCGCCGCATGTTCGCCCCCGATCTTTCTCGTCGAGAGGACCACACCACTGGCGCGGTGAAAAGTTGGACTTGATCGACAAAATCGCCCCGCCCGGGGTTCTTCGGTTTTGTTGCGCCCTGATGACCGGGTGGCTGGGGTCAAGCCGGCTCGGCCGGCGCCGCCCCCAGATCTGACACGGAGGCACTCCTGGGGGCTCGCCGGCCGAGCCGGCATCGACCCCAGCCACCCAGGAGCTCGTCAACGGAACCAACATGAATGCCCAGACCTGTCAACGTCAACTTTTCACCGCGCCACCACCACACCACACCCGCGGCGGATTGTCCAGGCAATCCGCGCAAGGGGACCTGGGCCGGTCACGACGTCGGTCTCTCATCCCAGCAGCCGGTGCACATCCTTCAATTTGGCGGCGATGTCGATCTCCTGCAAGCAGGTCGGCAGGCAGTCGCCGCAGCCGACGCAGGACGTGCCGTTGCGCGTCAAGGCGGCGTATTCCTTCCGCGCCCGGTCGAAGTCGTGATAATCCCGGGCATACCGCTCGTACCGGAAGATGTCCGAAATCGCAATGTGTTCGGGGCAACTGGAGACGCACTGCGGCACACAACAGGCAGGTCAATCCCTTGTTGTAGCCGGCCAGCAGGGTGAGCGCTGCCTGGTCCTGCGGGCCCATGGCCAGGCTGGCCGCCGCGCCCGCATTCTCTCGGAACTGATCAAAATTCCTGGTCGCGATCACCGCCGCGGTGAGGTTCTGGTTGGACTTCAGCCACTTGACCATCGCCGCGGCGGGGGTGCTGCCCGTCAGAAGCTTTTTGAACTGCTCATCGTGCGCCGCACGTCCCACTCCGCCCATCGTCTTCATGGCGATGGTTCCAACGTCTTTCTTCTTCGCCACGTCGATCCATTCCTGCACCTCCTTGCGGTCGCCGTAGGTGTAGAAGAACTGGGTCGCCTCGTAGGGCTGATGGTCTGCCAGGTACTCCAGGATTTCCCAGGCCATGTCCCCACCGATCCCGTTGTAGTGATGCTGTGAAATGGCCAGGTGTTTGACCAGCCCCTCCTTCTTGAGCCGCTCGAACGCCCGGACCATGCCCGGGTTCTGCTTCGCGTCTTCCACAGAGTGATAGCCGAAATGGAATTTGAAGACGTCGTAGTATCCGACGCCCGCTTCCTTCACGCATTTCTTGACGAACTGGTAGTGCTGCTCCTCATCGATGCGGCCGCGGTTATGGTCCCCGTTCACGCGGTCCACGACGCACTCGAGATAATACGACTCTCTCGGCTGTCTCTTGAGGGCCGGCGGAAGCGTACTGGCGTTCCACCTCTGGGCCTTGTGCCAGTAATTGACTCCGGCGTTCACCGCCCTGGGAACAAGCTCCTTCGGCCAGTCGGACGCGCCCACGAGCCAGCCGATCTCGAGACCGGTGCGGCCGTATCGCCGCTTGGGCAGTTGGTCGGAGGCGGCCTTCTCATCCGCCATCACCGGCAGGTTGGCGATGCTGGCCGCGGCCACACCCGTCGCCCCGAGCCGCATCATGTCCCGCCGAGAAAGGTTCTGTGCGTCATCAGACATAGCCGTACTCCTCTCCTTCTGGTAATCCAACATGGAAAGCGGCCCGGTGCCCGCAACGAATTCAGTCTACCGTGCAAGCGGCGGCGGTCAACAGCCGAGTCAGCGGCCAGGAGAATAAGCAACGACCCGTCTCTGGCTGGAACGATCGCGTGCCGCTCGGCGCCGGGATGATCGAGCCGCGCGGGCAGGTGCCGCAGGCCGTCTGGCCACACCGAGCTCGCTATCCCGCCAACGCCTGCATAACCGCCGGCTCTTCAAGGTGCTTGGTCCAAAAACGCGGCGTCGTCCAGGGCTGGTCGTCCGGGAGCTCGATGGCGGCGCCGTGGGCGAGGAGAAACTGCACCATGTCCAGACGGCGCTGCACGACGGCCCACGTCAGCGGCGTGAAGCCGAAGAAGCTGTCGCGGGCCTTGATGATCGCCTTGAACTGCACCAGGACCTCGATCGACGGCTTCGTATCGCTGCTTCATCGGTCTCGGCGTGCGAGCAGGGCCGCGTCGAGGATGAACTCCGAGCCGGTGAACGACCGGGGCTTGGATGAGGCCAGGAACTCCATTGAACCAGATGGGGCTTGCATTGCTGACTGCGATGGTGTACACCAATGATTGACATCACGGAAGGAGGGATATATGAGTGAAAGCGGCATTGCGAAAATCATCAAGCATGGGCAAAGCCAAACCGTGCTCCTGCCTTTGGCATTTCGCCTACCTGGTGACCGGGTGCGCGTGCGTCGCGTTGCGGGCGGCATCCTGCTCGAGCCGATCGTAACGGACCTCGATGCATGGTTCCGGGAGCTGGACCGCTTCGCCGACGTCCCTTTCATGGAAGAGGGCCGCCGACAGCCGCCGATGCCGGAGCCGGAGGTCCAGTTCGATTAAGATTGTTCTCAGCGAGTCAGCAATCCGGCGTCAAGGACGAACTCCGAGCCGGTGATCGACCGGGCCTTGGATGAGGCGAGGAAGACGACGGCCGCGGCGACGTCCTCCGGCTCGATCCAGGGCATGGGGAGCAGGTTGCCGGCGGAGCGCTCGGCGATCTCCCGGGCCGTCAACCCTTCGAGCATCGCCAGTCCATCGTTCATCGGCGTGTTGACGCCGGTCGGGCAGAGCGCCACGACGCGGATGTTATACGGGGCCAGCTCGATGGCCCACGACTTGGTCAGCCCGACGAGCCCCCACTTCGACGCCGCATAGTGGCTCAGCCGGGCCATGCCGCGGAGCCCGGCGACCGACGAATTGTTGACGATCACGCCACGGCGTCGTTCGATCATGACCGGGATGACCCGGCGCGCGACCAGCCAGGCCCCCTTGAGATTGATGTCGAGCATGACGTCCCAGGCGGCCTCGGTCAGCTCGTGAGCCAGTCCGTAGCCGCAGATGCCCGCGTTGTTGAAGAGGACGTCAATGCGGCCGAACCGCTCCACCGTAGCATTCACGGCGGAGCTGACGGCGGCATCGTCGCGGACGTCGGCGGCGAACGTCAGGCATTCCGCGCCCAGGGCGCGGCATTCCTGGGCGAGCGTCTCGAGCTCGCCGGCCGAGCCCATCGGATAACCGGGATAGGCCAGCGGCCGGGCGACGTCCAGGGCCGCGACCCGGACCCCCTCACGAGCCATGGCCAGCGCCGTCGCCCGCCCTTGCCCGTGCGCCGCTCCTGTGATGAAGGCAACCTGCCCGGCCAGGTCCGAAGCAAATGCGGGAGGACTCCCCTCCGATGCCGCCATGCTCATTTCTCCCGCTTGCGGTATCCGTGCAAATAATCATCGAGGTCGACCCGAAGAGCGTTGTTGAACAGGTTCGTGGCGACCATGAGCCCGCCGAACGCCGTCAGCGCGACGATCTCCTCGGGACGGAGTCGGGCGGCGAGCTGGGCGAACAGCTCGTCGGAGACGCCGTGCGGATCCTTCGCCAATTGCCGGCCATAATCGACGACGGACTGCTCCCAGTCGTCGAGCTTCAGTGCCTCGGGGTCCTCGCCCAAGTCGATCAGGAGCCGCCGGAAGAAGGTCGAGCAGACCAGGCAATCCGTCCCGGCGGAGATGGCATGCGCGAAGAGCGTCGTCGGCCGCTCGCCCAGGAACGGCAACACCACTGCGCGGAGGTCGTACCAGGTCATCAGCGCGTGCAAGGCGACCGGCGAACGGGCCAGCGTGCGCTTCATGTTCGTGACCCGGCCGTGCGCCGCGGATCTCGTCCAACGCGGCGCGGCCGGCCGGATCGGCTTCGTCATCTTGAAGAGGAGGGATTCGTGCCATGTTATGATTCAATAGAGTGTGACTGCTGATCGATGTAGGTTTGACCGACCCATGTCTCAGGGAATGTCAATGTTGTCAGTGGTCGAGTTCTTACTTTACAACCTTCTCGACTGTTCTTGTAAATCCGAAAAAGTTGGCATACTGGTCCGTCTCAACAAAGGACCCATCCGGTCTCGGCTCCCTGCTAACCATTACAATATGTTCCTTTGACGCTGACGAAACAAGAACTCCCAAAACCACTCCCAGGACCGCCACCCAAATCATCATGCGACGGACCGTCATGCGTGCCCGTGAAGGCCGAACACACACGTAGAACCCGAAAGCCAGTACGGCAATGCAGGCGTAGGTTTCGGTGCCTGGGATGGGCGAGCTGAACATCGTCCCCAAGACGGCGGACCACCATTCTGCTGTGCCGTCCGGGAACTCCCCACCAGATTCAGTAGACCACACAAAGATATAAAGGAGCAAGAGCCCGCTCGCCGAGATCAGCAGACAACCGCCTATGACAGATTTGCGAGGTTTCATCAGTGGGCTCAATAATCGAAAGGAGGATCAGAGCCGGGCAGTTCGCGAAGAAAATCATGATTTATGGTTCACATCCTGACCCAATCTCAGGTTCTGGGATTTATGTCCTTAGACGCCGTGATTCTGCAGGACATCCTCGCTCTACACATTATCCCGTTGGTTACGGGGCCAAAGAAGTGATTAGCGGCCGGGACATTCATTCGATACATTCGTTCAGTAGCACCCCTCGAAGGCTGGAGGTCTCCCTTGACGACGTCGTTCTTCGTCGAGGTTGCGCATGAACTGATCGTAAACTTCCTCCGGTGTATCGTCCTGGGCGTCGATCTCCGCGAGCCGTCTGGTCAACTCCTCCTGGCGCGCCTGCCACTCTTCGGGCGAAATCCGCCGCAAGCGCCCCGTCTGGGGATCGACATCCGGTGGCCATGCCCGGACAGGCACCTGGCCGCCGGCGCTCGAACGGTTCGGCGCTGAAGCGGATAATTCGGCGCCCTCTCCTCGGCAGGGGACACCGGGGGTAGTGAGTCAGGTACGGTTGAGCGCGGGGTCATGACAATGCCCTCCCAGTGGGTGATCCTACTCATCCGATCGTATCATCTTCCGCGAGCATTCGTCATCTCAGGATGGACGCCGAGCCATCCTGACCCCGACGCGGCTAACTTGACCTCTTGGCCAGAGGAAGAGCGCAAGACCTGAGCCCGGCATCACGGGGAGATTGATGACCAGTCCCGAGCATCGGTCCCTGGAAATCGAAATCACCTCGGGGATGCCCTGTGCGGTGGCCCACAAGCCCAAGGGGACCGCTGTCGAGCACTATGATTCGCGCCCTTCTGTTCAATACTAACCTTCGAAGACTGGAGGTCGACCTTTACGACGCTGTTCTTCGTCGAAGTTTCGCCTGAATTCTTCGTAAACCGCGTCAGGCGTATCGTCCGCAGCGTCGATCTCCGCGAGCCGCCTCGTCAGCTCCTCCTGGCGGTCCTGCCACTCTGCCGCCGAGATCGGTCGCATCTGTCCCGTCTCGGGGTTGACGTCGGCACGTCGCCGATGATCGGGCTTGTGGACGCTGTCAGTCGGAGGGTTCGGGGACGAATGAGGCACGCCAGTTGCATTCTCCTCAAACGAATGCACCGGGGTTACTGAGTCGGGCTCGGTCGATCTTGAGATCATCGCGATTTCCTCCGCTGAGCGTGTGATTCGGCTAATCCGATCGTATCATTTTTCGCGAGCCGCCGTCATCCCAGGATGTGCACCGAGCCATCCTGGCCCTGACGAGGACAACTCGATCTCTTGGCCGGAGCATCAGCGCAACGCCCACAAGGACCTGGTAGAATCGGGCCATGGTCACCTTCCGATTCCAGGGCTCGCTTAAACACATGGCACCTTGAGGATCAGCCTCCCATGCGTATCCTCCGAGTTCGGCGTGGCTTTCAGGCCGATCACAGCTCGTCGTCTTACTTGTTCTACGCCGTGGACCACGAAGTCTCCAAGAAGGGTCAGGAGATCGCCAATCGATTCTCCAGCAGCGCCGAAGTTGATGAACGATTCGCTCGATACATCAAGTGGGGCGATCGCGAGTTGAAGTCGTCCGCATTCGAGAAACTTCTGGACGAGCACTACGACGTGATGGCCGAGGAGAGCTATAGCTGGTTCACCCTCATGATCGCCGTCCCCAAGACCCCGGAGATGACGGCGATCCTCGCTCCCTTCATCGATGCCCGTGGCGATAACGATCAGGGCATCGATGTCGTCGAATACCATAAGCGGATGGCGGTCACCATCTATTGCCAGCTCGAAGGCGACGGCGTGAATTTCATCGAGGATTATGAAGGAGACTCCCTGGACGGCCTGGTGAACCTGCTGGCCGAGATCCGGGCGGAGATCATCGACGGCAACACGTCGTTCCTGACGGCCGTCGCCGACTTCTACAACGCCCTCGATGAGGACGAGGACGAGGAAGATGACGAAGAAGAATCGAGCGACGACTCATCTCCCACGTCGTTTGATAACATGACTAGACCCGAACTCCAGCAGGAATGCGAGCGGAGGGGGATCGCGTGCCGAAAGTCGTGGACGAAGGCCCAGCTTCAGGACGCCTTGGTCGCGTCGCGTGCCGCTCGCACCAAGAGCAAGCCCAGGACCAAGGGGGGTCAGCCTAAACTCTCCCGCGCCGCCAAGAGGATCGTCGGCCAGTTGGAAAATCAATGAGCCGCCACGCCCAACAGCTTATCTGGCTCCGGCGCCATCCCGCGGTCCGGTTGCGACGCGAGGCGTGGGGCGGGTTCGCCTTCCATCGCGACACCGGCGACCTGGTCGAGCTCGATCGCGAAGGCTTCGAGATCGCCCGGCTCCTGGGGTCCGCGCACACCATCGCCGATCTGTATTCACTCTTGCGAATGAGAACGCATCAGGCGGCGCCCCCAGATCCTGGCAGGCTTCCTTCGCGAGCTCGAAGCCCAGCGGATCATCGACCGCGTTCCTCCGGACTCCCCGTCCTTGCAGCCCGATCCCTGGGCCGATGATACGGTCATCGAGAACGATGGCGGCCTGCGCGCCCCGATCGTCGCCCACTGGGCGATCACCTACCGGTGCAACCTGAGCTGCGCGTTCTGCTACGCGGAGAGCGGGCCTGACCGCGAGCCCGAACCTCACGCGTCAATGCGCCAGCGGATCGTCGAACGACTGGCGGCATGGGGTGTCTTCGAAGTCGCTCTGGGCGGGGGCGAGCCCACCTTGTTGCCCGACTTCTCCGATCTGCTGGCCGCGATTCGCGACAGCGGGATGGTCCCCAATGTGACCACCAACGGCACCATCCACCGCCCTGAGATCGTCGAGGCGCTGGCCAGGCACGCCGGAGTCGTCCACGTCTCCGCCGACCGTCCGGATCGGCTCGACGCCGCGCGCGGGCCAGGCGTCTTCGCCCGGCTCCGTCGTACGGCGCAAGACCTGACTGGGGCCGGCGTCCGGCTGGGCGTCAACCTGCTGCTCACGCCGGATAATGTGGATGATCTCCGCGTTAGCCTGGAAGAGGCCATAAACCTGGGTGCGCGACACATCACCCTGTTGCGACCGAAAGGGGAATGGGCCAGGACCCACTGGCCGGGCTTTCCCTCCGCCGACGCCCTTCAGGCCATGGCCGCGGGCATCCGCGCATTCCTGGCGAACCGTCCTCCCGTGCGGCTGTACGTTCAACACGGCGCTGCGGGGCGAGTGGGCCGAGCTGGGACTGTTCGAGGACCCCGAGCCCGACGTGGCCGGCTGCGGCGGCGGGCAGCGTCACGTCGCGATCAACCCGGAGGGCGACGTTTTCCCTTGCTCGCATGCTCGACGCTCCGATTACCGATCGGGCAACCTCTCAATCGATGAGTACGACCGACTCTGGACACAGGGTCCGGGCCGTTCGGTGCGACAGAAGTATCTTCGAGCTTGCCAGGGAGTTCGATGCGCTTGCCAGGTCGGCGAGCTGGAACGCTGAGAATGCGCAGTGAATCCACCGGAGGATTTGACTTGGCGAAGAAAAAAGCCGCAGGGGCGAACCGATATTTGACGGACTGGCATTCTCTCCTTTCGCTTATGGATCAGGATCAGATCGACGTGGCCGGCACTTGGCGTTCCCGGCTCCTCCCGTCTTCGGGTAAAATACTCGGTAGAAGGGAACTACCATGCAAACGATCACTCTGTCCGAATCCGCCCTGGCCCTGCTGCGCCAGCACGCCGAGCGCCAGGGGGGATTGCCGGTCGATGACACCACCCGCGAGCCGTACCGCGAGCTGGCGAGGGAAGGGCTGATGATCGTCGGGCATTCGTTCGTCGGAGGACGTGAGTCGTTTTACGCCCTGACGGAGATGGGGAAAAAGCTCGCCACCGTCTTGGAGCGGATGTCTACCGCGCCATAGCCCGCAGAATGCCCTCGCTTCGTCCGTGATGAGCAATTCTGTCTTGGGTGCAGCCTTCAGCGCCGCGACGTGATCGGTGGTCTTGGACTCCTCCCATTCATGGGCGACGATTGCATCAATCCTGTTGCGCAGCCGGGCTTTTGGCCAGATGCGGCTGCCCTTCCCCTCATCAAGTCTGGATTGAGCACGCCGGAGTTGACGTAGACGCCCTTGGTGATCGAGCCTCCGGTGCGTTCCCTCCATTCGAACGCCCTCCATCGCCCGTCGCGGTCAAAGTTTGGAGCGCCATTCTTGTCCTCGGGTATGCCCAACTCCTGCATCCGGATCGTACAGTACCAGTCGAGCGGTTCGGCGTAACGCTGGGCGAAGTCCTGGGCATGGTCCGCCGGATCGGCGGGGACGTACTGCCCGATGGGGAAGCCGATAGGCTTGGCTGGCCTCTTGGGCATGGTTCTCCTGGATGACGGCCTTGATGGCGATTCGTCCGATTGAGTGATCTTATCCTGACTGAATAGCTTCTGATGCATTGTCCGAGTTGTCCAGCCCAAGACGGCGAGCTGTGCCGCCCCTGCCGGTTTCGTCGTGGAATAGAGCGTAATGGGCACGGAGCTGGGTGAGGGTCATGTGGTATCTCGATCCCTCGTAGGGTAATCATCTGGAGCAGCAGGCGGAGCCCGATCACCTCCGCGAGGAGTTGGAACGTCTCCGGTCGCGCGGATTCGCTCTGGGATGTGCTGCGTGAGCAAGCCGAGGCCGGTATACTGGAAACGCAGGAAGAGCTAGGCTAGAGCGCTTTACGATTGAACGGACCACGCGATACACCGTGGTGGTGTGCGGTCTTTCCGGCGGCCTGAAGGGCCGCAAGGAGCCCAGCCCGGGGTGAAACCCCGGGGACGGGCCGACGCTCCGAGACTCCGCGGCCTGAAAGGCCGCAGGACTCGGCCGGGCCCGTCTCCGGCACCCTTTGGAACGCTGACGAAATAACTTCCCGATTTCCCCGTCACTCGCTCTACGTTTCAAGGCTTGAAAAGCGTTTGGCATGGGAGTTATTTCGTCAGCGTTCCTCAGGGTGCGATGCCAGGGGCCTGCGACGGAGTCCCGGGGTTTCACCCCGGGCTTTGCTCCGGCGGCCCTTCAGGCCGCGGGAACGACCGCACTCCACCCACGTTGTGTCGCGTGATCCGTCCAATCGTGAAGCGCTCTAGTATGATTCTTGTGCGCAATTCAATCGTGAAGCGCTCTAGCCCGACTTCCGCACCCGCAGGCGGTCCATGCTTCTCGCATGAAGCTGGCGAACTGCGATGCGGGCAACTCCTTCTCGTCATAACCAGCCTCTGATATCGCATCCTCCAGGCATTCAACATATGTCTCCCCTTCCGAATTCCTTTTTGCGGTCATCCCGTGATCAACACACGTATTCACGAATTGGATGCCTAAAGGAACGGCGACGCTACTCTCCGCATCAAGAGCGTAGCGGATGAGGGCATCGCAGGATTGAGGCCCGCCCCGAAAGTCCTCAGCCGTGAAGGTCACGCTCTTGCCTGTCTTTGGATTCCTTAGAGCGCCTAAAAAAGGGGACAGGCACCTCTAAGACTCGGAGCCAGTCCTCGTTTTTTTAGGGTCTCTTAAGTTTCTCCGCGAGTACCGTTTCGTCGCCCTTGACAAGATTCCCTTGGGGATCGATCAGGATCAGAGTACCGAACCCCGGCAACCCATAGCGTTCCATCGTTGTGAAGCTGGGATCAAGCAGAACGGGAAAGGGAAGCGGCTTGCCCCAGACGTTCTTGACGACGGGCTGCAACCTCTTGTCGAGGTCGGAGACCGATTTCACCTCGCCCTCGACATCCATGCAGAGCGCAGGATTTCGAAATCGATCCCGCTGGGCCTGATGTTCTTCGTAGAACTTCATCAGATTGGGGATTCCACGATTCATACAAGGTACGCAGGGGAGGCCCCAGAAGTAGACCAGAAGCCACTTCCCCTTGAAGTCAGAAATCTGCGCGTCTTTGGATACACCACGAGCATCGAGGATGTGCCATTGGGGCGGTTTCTCGCCGTAATGCTTGGTGTAATCACCCGAGGTGCCGGCGGCCTTGGCTCTTTCGATCCTCCCCGGAAGCGTTGGTTTGAACGGGGATAGACGCAGCACGCCAAGGTCGATCTCCGAAATCTCACCTGTCAGACGTAGTTCTCTGTCCGGGATGGCCTCCGCCTTTTCGTTGCCGTTGTCCCTATAAGCATAGGTATTGAGCACGTAATGACCAGGCGGAAGCGACATCTCGAACCGGCTGTCGATTGCCCAACAGGTGGTTAGGACCGTCAGATCAAGCGGTCGCGCGGGATCATCGGGCAGCATCGCCCAGACAGTAGGCTCTGTTGGACGTTCGCCTGCTCCGGGACCTTCAATCGATCCTCGGACACGAACCATGGGACCGAGACGGATCTGGACATCGGCCGCTCCCTTTCCCTTGGGCAGGATCACCAGGCCCCCGCGATTGCGGGAGTGGTCCATCGCTAACAAGTGATGGCGATCGCCGGGTATGCTCATCGAGAACCGGCCGTCAGGCCCCGTCTTGGTTGGTCTTTCGATGTCTCCCAACGGAAACATCTTCCCGAGATTGGCCGAGAGTGCCCGCCGTCCTTCAACCGTGCCGAAATCGTAGGGCTTGCCGCTTGGGTCATTGAACGGTCCGTTCGCTGTCCAGAAGAAAGCGACGTCCGCATGCGCGACAGGCGTCCCGGTTTCGTCCACCACGCATCCCTTAACGTTCCGCATCTCGCCCGCATGCCCCTCGCCCGCGATGAGCAGGACCAGTCCCGCCGCAAAGGCGAGTCGAAAGATCTGGAAAGCGCGCCGGGGACCGGTCTCTACGTACTTCATGATGCTCTCCAAACGAAGTGAGGTGTCGATCCTGTTCAGGGGAATGTGGTGCTCGACGATGATTACCCGGTTTCCTTGCTACAGTGTCGGGAATCTCCCGATTATCCGGGATCGGAGGGGGATGTCCCGTCGTCGGCCTGCGAGAAATAGATGAGAGCGTCGCGATAGGCCTGCTCGACCGTGCGGAATTCTGCCGGGTCGCCGCCGGCGTCCGGGTGTAAGGTCATGGCCAGCCGCCGGTAAGCGGTCTTGACGGAATCCGCCGAGCAGGGGAACTGCACGCCGAGCGTGGCGCACCAGGCGTACTTCGCCGTCAGGGCCGCTTCCACGTCGCGGATGCCGTCCTGCTCGCTGGCGTAGAAGACCAGCTCGCGCCGGGCATGGCGGCGGCGGAATCGCCCCTCCTTCCTCAGCATTTCGCGATCGACGGCCAGCGTGCGAGTCTTCGGGGCGTCCCCCGACGATTCCCCGCCTCGTTCACCGCGACGGGCCCATTCGTCCTCGTCGAAGGGATCGCAGTGAACGTGGATCTTCCTGGCGTTCTGCCTCACAATCCGATGCCTGGCCACCGCGACGTGCCCGAGCGAATCGGGCGGATCGCGCTCGGTCGCGGAATACAGGAACGCGAGACGCGTCGCTCCGCCGTCTCGCCTGGACAGGCCGCCCGGGCGGCCGACCCGGGCCCTGGGCCTGGTCGCGTCGCCGCCTCCGACCTCTCCCTCGGTGTTCGGCACGCGGGCCGCGACGCCGCCCCGACGCTTATAGCCGGAGGCCCACTTGGCGGGCAGGCACTTCAGCCGGGGGCCGACCCGCTCGACGGCCTTCTGCTCGGCCCGGGCGGCGGACGCCTCGTATCCGGAGGCCAGGGCGGCCGAGAGGGCTCGGGCGGCGGACTCGCTCTCCCACGCGACCCAGAACCATCGGCCGATCCCGACCGAGCAGCATGAGAACACCGGGACTTCGCTGGCTTCCTCGCTCATGACGGTCGGCATGCCTCACCGAGAAGAATCAATCCCAATGACCATTATCGGGTTTTCTCGCGGGATGACAACGAGTGTCGGCAACCTGCCTGGTGGGCCGGTGCCATGACTGCTCCTGGACGCTCCGCGCCTCCCGGTCTCGCGTTCCCCAATTGCGAGCGACCGCAGTAGAATCCGGTCCTTAGGCGACCGGTGGGTGGTAACTCACCCAAAACCACCCTTGGCGCAAAGCCTCATACCAGCCCGACGCGCGAGCGAGGGTCTTTCTCATTGTGCTGCAAGGATTTACGGTGACCCTCGCTGGCGCTTCGGGCTGGTATGGCCAGATCCTCTCGCGGGTACGATAATTCCCGCCGGTCGCCTAACCTCTTGACCGAGTGCGTCGATCCGTTATGGTCACAGGATATCGGCCGTTCGATCCGACAGCGGTTCGTCCGAACCTGCCGAGGAGTCCGCTGTGCCTGTCAGGTCGCTGGAGATCCATTCGTCGCTCCCGCCGCTCCGCCGTGACCCCCCTGCTGAAACGATCCATTCCACCCGCACCCGAGAAAGAAAGGCCTCACCCGATGTCATCGCCAAGCTCCCGAGTCACCCGCCGGGCCGCACTGAAGCGAGCCGCCGCGACCAGCATCGCTTTCCCGTACGTGATGAGGGCGCACGCGAGTGCCCCTCCGAGCGAGACCGTCTACCACGCCAGCTTCGGTTCTTCGGGCATGGCCCGCTCCGACATCGGCTCGATCACCGCTAGCAAACACGTCAAGCTCGTGGCCGTGGCCGACGTCAACTTGAGGAACACCGCGTCGATCACCAGGCGATTTCCCGGCATCAAGGTTTATCAAGACTGGCGCGAGTTGCTCGACAAGGAGAAGCACCTCGACTCGGTCAACGTCTCGACCCCGGACCACATGCACGGCTCGATCACCATGAGCGCGTTGCAGCGTGGTCTCAACGTCTACTGCCAGAAGCCGCTCACCCAGACGATCTACGAGGCCCGTCAGGTCGCCAGGGTGGCCCGCGAGAAGAGGGTCGTCACTCAGATGGGGATTCAGATCCACTCCAACGCGACGCACCGGACGATCGTTGCGACGATCCAGGCCGGGCACATCGGCAAGGTGATGGAGGTCCTGAGCTGGAGCGGCAAGCACTGGGGCGACAAGAATCCCCGGCCCGACCGCAAGGACTCGGTACCAACGAGCCTGAACTGGGACTTCTGGCTCGGCGTGGCCGCGGAGCGGCCCTTCATCAATCGGTACTACCATCCCGGCGAATGGCGGAAGCGGCTCGACTTCGGCACCGGCACGTTCGGCGACATGGGCTGCCATATCCTCGACCCGGTCTTCACTTCGCTGGCCCTCACCGCCCCCAGGTCCTTGCTCTCGGAAGGCGGGGCACCCAACGCCCACAACTGGGGACTCGACTCCCAGGTGCGCTACATGTTTCCCGGCACGAAGTACACCACCGACCCCTTGACCCTCTACTGGTACGACGGAGACGCCCGCCCACCCGCCGAGATCAAGGCGACTCGTCGGCAGACGCTCCCTGCAAGACCAGGGCTCGATCTACATCGGCACCGAGGGGATCCTCTACGCGCCCTACATCGCCGCTCCCGGTCCTCCTGCCGAAGGAGAAGTTCAAGGACGTCAAACTTCCGAACCCGGGCGAGAATGACCATTACCTCCAGTTCGTCGAGGCCTGCCGGGGCAACGGCAAGACCTCGACCCCGTTCGACTACTCCGGCCCGCTGACCGAATCGGTCCTGCTCGGCTGCCTCGCCACCCGGTTCCCCAAGAGGTTGCTCGAATGGGACCCGGACAAGCTCGCGATCACGAACGTCTCCGAGGCCAATCAGTTCGTCCGTCGCCAGCCGCGCAAGGGCTGGGAGGTCGAGGGACTCTGATCGACGACCGAGTGCTTCCACTTCGGACCACGATCGCGGAGCCCTCGCTATGTCCACCGGCCCGCCGCACCGCAAGTACACACTGGCGGACCCCATGCTCCTTGTGGCGGCGACGGCGGGCCTGTTCACCCTGGTTCGGGCGTGCGATATCACGGCAGCATCGTTCGAACCGATCCAGGCCATCTTCACGGGCGCCGCGTGCCTCTTGTGCTTCGGCGGGTCTGGCGCCTGCGCGGCACGATTGAGGGGGAGAACACGACTCGAGGGCTTCTATTGGGGATTCATCTTCGGACCGCTCGGAGTGCTGATGATCGGCCTGATGCCTCACCGACCGGTGCCCACTGTGGGTGACAAGGCGAGCTGAAGCATCGATCCCAATACCGTGGAATTAGCCATCAACCGAAGAGAACGAAGGTCGCTCTGCGAACTGCCGTCTCCCACGCGGAGCGTGGGAACGAGGACATGCAAATCCCTTTCAGATTAACGGGTTAACGCTCATTCAACGGTATTGGCATCGATCCCAATGCGGGCCACACATTAGCGAGTTCATGATTATGGATTACCGGAACCTGGGACGGACGGGCTTGAAGGTCTCTCGCATCTGCCTCGGCTGCATGAGCTACGGGGTGCCGGAGCGGGGTGTACACCCCTGGTCCCTCGATGAGGCGCAGAGCCGGCCGTTCTTCGCCCGCGCCCTCGAGGCCGGGATCAACTTCTTCGACACCGCCAACGCTTATTCCGACGGCACGAGCGAAGAGATCCTCGGCCGGGCGATCCGCGACCTCGCGAGGCGAGAGGAGGTCGTGATCGCGACCAAGGTCTTCTTCCAGGCGAGAAAGGACCCCAACGGCAAAGGCCTGTCGCGCAAGACGATCATGACCGAGATCGACGCGAGCCTGCGGCGGCTCGGCATGGATTACGTCAACCTCTACCAGATCCACCGATGGGACTACACCACGCCGATCGAGGAAACGCTCGAGGCGCTCCACGACGTGGTGAAGGCCGGCAAGGTCCGGTACATCGGTGGCTCATCGATGTTCGCCTGGCAGTTCTGCAAGGCACTCGGCACGTCCGAGCTCCGTGGCTGGACGCGGTTCGTCTCCATGCAGAACCACTACAATTTGCTCTACCGCGAGGAGGAGCGGGAGATGATGGGCCTCTGTGCGGCCGAGGGCATCGGCGTGATCCCCTGGAGCCCACTGGCCCGAGGGCGGCTGGCCCGGCCGTGGGACGAGCGAGCCAGCACGGAGCGCGCCGGGTCGGACGAGTTCGGCAAGACCCTCTATGCCAGGACCGAGGAGGCCGACCGAGCCGTCGTGGAACGTGTCGGCGAGGTGGCCGCCGCGCGAGGCGTGCCCCGGGCGCAGGTCGCACTGGCCTGGCTGCTCGACAAGCCCGCCGTCACGTCGCCGATCGTCGGCGCGACCAAGCCGCACCACCTGGAAGACGCGGTGGCCGCCCTGTCGATCAAGCTCACTCCCGACGAGATGGCGCGACTCGAGGAACCGTACGTGCCGCACCCCGTCCTCGGCTTCTCGTGAGGAATCGATGAGGGGCTCACGGCGACGGCGGCTGGGGGATCGCGATCATACTGGCATACGCCCCAAACTTCCCGGTAATACCCAGCCATCGGCCGTCGGGCGAGACGGCGAGTCGATCGGTGGAGATGCCGTTATTCCGCACGAGCCAGGCGAGCTCGGCGCCGGACGCCGCGTCCCAGATGGCGATCCTCCCCACCATGACCGAGAGCACGCGGCGGCCGTCGGGCGTGAAGACGACGTCACCGAACCAGTCCTTACCGGCGACCGCCCAGGGCGGTCCGCCGGGGTCGAGAGTCAGCGTGGCACGGCGGCGGGGAGGCTGGGAGGTCAGGTCGTACAGCCGCACCTGGCCTTCCCGGACGTGGTTGGCCGGGAAGATCATCCCCGAAGCCGCGAGGGTCCGGCCGTCCGGCGCGAAGGCCAACGAGTGGAACCAGAAACCACCGGCCTCGAGCATCGCGCGAAAGCGGTTGCCCGGGACGTCCCAGAGCTTCAAGGTCTCGCCGTTGGTGACCGCCAGGGTCCGGCCGTCGGGCGCGTAGGCGATCGCGTGCGGCCATTCGGTGTCGACCTCGAACCGGCCGGTCTCACGGCCGCTGGCCACGTCCCAGAACCGGACCGTCCTGTCCCCGGCGCCGGAGGCCAGGGCCTTGCCGTCGGGCGCGAACGCCACCGCGGTGATCGTCGCCGTGTGACCGCGGAGCGTCCGCTTCACGCGGCGACCCGCGACATCCCAGAGGATGACTGACGACGGCAACTGAAAGTTATGCATCGATGCGACCGATCCGGCCAGGATGGCGCCATCGGGTGCGAAGGCCAACTGGTGAACGCCGTCCTCGCCCTCCGGGCCGGTCAAGGTCGCGGTGAGCGTGCCCGTCCGCGCGTCCCAGAGCTTCACCTGCGCCGGGACGATCGTTGTACCCGTGCGACGTCGCCACGACTTTGCCGTCGGGCGAAAAAATCAGGTACTGGATACCGGCGGTATCGCGAGGCGCCGGTCCCCGCTCGCGCCGATGGTACACAAACCGGCTCTCGTTGTCCTCGCCGCCGAGCGGTCCCTGGAGATCCTCCAGGTTCCATCGCCAGAATTCGCGAAAGATTCCTTGCTTCACGGCGACTGTAGGGCTCACCTCGATGAGCCCCAGGCTCCGAACCCGATGTCCCGGCTCGATCTCGATCGACTGCGATACAGACTCAGTATCGTCACCCAGAGCACGGATCGTGTATCGGCCGGGCGGAAGCAGGAGTTCGAGCTCGCTGGTTCTCGAGATCGCGACCAGTAAACGCGGGGCTCGACGGTCCTCACCCAGTTGAACCACGGCCAGCCGCTCCCAGTTCGGTCCCGCCAGGTCGGCATGGTACTTCTGCTCCAGCTCCCGGAAGCCCGGGCATTCGACCCGCAGGCGGACCTTGCAGGGCGGCGACATCACGATCCGCACGGGCTTGCCGAGCTGCCTCACGGGTGACCATCGTCACGCCGACGAGCGGGTGATCCCGATCCTCTCGGATCGCGTAGATCCCGGTTTCGTACTTGATCGTCAGCAACGCCTCGCCCCGGTCGTCCGTCCGGGCTTCGATCCCCTCTCTGGACGTGAAGGATGGCTCCCGGTCCCGATCATACTGAACATCGATGCCCACGACCGCCCCGGCGACCGGCCGGCCCTGGACATCGACCAGTTGGATCCGAGTCGGCGGAAACAGGGCGGCGGCGGTGGTCCCCGTGTTGGCGAAGAGGAGGGCCGCTATCGCGGCCTCGAGAATGCACGATCGCCGCATGATGAGGAATCTCCCGTTGCGCGAGGTTGTGGCAAATCCACCTCACACTCCGATTGTGGCGTGACACGCAGTCCGCCGCAATCGTTCGCGCGCTCGGGAGCCAACCGACAAGGCGACCGGCAGGAATTCGTCTACCCGCAATCCGACCGGGGCCATACCAGCCCGACGCGCCAGCGAGGGTCGCCGTAAGTCCTTACAAGACAATGGGGAAGACCCTCGCTGGCGCGTCGGGCTGGTATGGGGACGATCCGGATGAGTTTCGATCCTCCTGATCGCCCAAGAGCGTCAGCTCAGGACCAGCTCGCCGGACAGCGGGGCGTGGACGCCGTTGCCGTTGGTCGAGGGGGCCAGGAGCAACTCGGCGGCGATGGCGGTCTCGCCGTGCTGGCTGAGGTCGAGGCCCTCGATCTCCTGCTCTTCCGAGACCCGCAAGGGGATGATCAGGTCGGTCACCTTGTAGAGGGCCCACGAGCCGAAGAAGCTGAACGCGGAGACGATGACCAGGGCCCCCAGGTGGACAAGGAACGTGTGCGTCTCGCCACTCGTGAGGCCCACGCCCCTGGCGAAAACCCCCGTCAGGAGCATGCCGACCATGCCGCCGAGGCCATGGCACGGGAAGACGTCGAGCGTGTCGTCGAGGGTCGACTTGGACTTCCAGTGGGCGGCCAGATTGCTGACGACGCTGGCGAACAGGCCGATGAAGACGCTCTGGCGGATCGTGACGAATCCACAGGCGGGCGTGATGGCCACCAGTCCGACCACCGCGCCGATGCAGGCCCCCAGCGCCGAGGGCTTGCGGCCTCGCATCCAGTCGAAGAACATCCAGCCCAGCATCGCGGCCGCCGAGGCCGTGTTCGTGGTCGCGAAGGCCATGGCGGCCGTGCCGTTGGCGGCCGTCGCCGAGCCGGCGTTGAACCCGAACCAGCCGAACCAGAGCATCCCGGTGCCCAGGATCACGAACGGGACATTGGCCGGTGAAGTCGTCTCGTTGGAGATGTGGGACTTGCGCCGGCCCAGGATCAGCGCGCCGGCCAGCGCCGCCCAGCCCGCCGACATGTGCACCACCGTCCCCCCGGCGAAGTCGAGCACGCCCCACTTCTTCAGGAAGCCGTCGGGGTGCCAGGTCCAGTGCGCCAGGGGCGCGTAAATGAACAGGCTAAACAGCACGATGAACAGCAGGTAGGACGAGAATCGCACCCGCTCCGCGAACGACCCCGTGATCAGGGCCGGCGTGATGATCGCGAACTTGAGCTGGAAGAACGCGAAGAGCATCAGGGGAATCGTCGGCGACAACAACGGGTGCGTCGCCTCCTCGACTCCGTCGAACATGAAGAACGTCAGCGGATTGCCCAACAAACCGAAACCGCCCAGACTGTCCCCGAATGCCAGGCTGAAGCCCACGGTCAACCAGACCAGGCTGATCACCCCCAGCGCCACCACGCTCTGGAGCATCGTCGAGACCACATTCTTCAGACTGACCATCCCGCCATAGAAGAAGGACAGGCCCGGCGTCATCAACAGCACCAGCGCCGAGGCCGTCAGCATCCAGGCGACATCACCCGAATTGAGCGGTCCCCCCGTCGGGACCGTCATCTTCCACCCCCCGGCAAACAACGCGGCAAACGCCAGAACCACCAGCAAGATGAAGGGAATCGCCGTTGCACGCTTCATGAGCATTCCTGACTTTTTTGTAGGCATGCCCCGTTTCAACCGTAATCCCAAGGACCCCAGTCTTTGACCGATCAGCGACGGATGTCCTATTTCTTAACTCACAATGGCTAAATCGGTTGCGTTGAAGAGTCTGGGTTGAGGCAGGAAGGGGCGGGATTTCAAGATGACCCTAATTGGCGAACGGCGTGCCAGTTGAGTCATTGGTCAGTCGTTGCGCGTGGCGCGTGGCGGGTGGCGAGCAAACTCTAGCCGTTTTCTCTTCACTCGCAACTCGCGACGACGCGATGGTCATGGGTTCTCCGCCGCTCTTCACAAGGGCGAAGGGCGAAGGCGAACCCTGAGCTGGTCTCGAAGACCGGAATAATCGGCGGGTTTCAATACGGTGAAACCCAGGATCAGGGTGCCGTCCCCACGGCTTGGACGACGTCTTCGGCTTCCTCCCGCGTCAGGCCGAAGGAGGTTGTCAGGTATTCGACGACTTTCGCCTTGTCGGGAGTGTAGACCTTGTTCTTGAGGACGGCGAAGAACGGAGCGGGGGTACCCTTGCCCGTCACCTTGAGGCCAGGGTTGAGGGTATACGCGAGTTTGCCATACCGGGTGAACGTGAGCCAGACCCGCGGCGGGTCCTCACCTTCCTGGAGGTTGGTTCGCAGGAGGTCCGCCAGTCCGCCTTGTTTCAGATATTGCACGATGGCGGCCTTGTCCGCCACCGCCTTCTCCATCTCCTCCTCCTGCATCTGAGCTCGACTGGCTCGGTGTATGCTTGGTCGAGGCGGACGCGGTAACAGCCGAGGTCGATTCACGCCCGATGGTCCCCGATCCTCGATGACCTGTGCAAAAACTTGCCGGGCACCATATTGGAACGTGACCCAGTCGCCCAGTCGGAATTTGGGTCGTTTGGTTCTCACGGTGCTCATTTTTCTCCCTCCATTCTACCAAGGCGATGATCCGGTCAGGGTTTGCAGATGACGGCGCATCACTTCGTCAAATGCACGAGCAAGGCGATTCACAGGCACCCCGCCATCGCCGGACCTGTTCCAGCCGAAGGATCGTGTTACCACCGAACTTGGCCTTGTCAAAGTCTTGGTGCGCGATCGCGTTCCGCCAATGATTCAATTCGTCGAGAAGCTTCATTCGGTCTGCGTTCTTGGAGTCATAGAGTCTTGACTTCATCCCAGAGACCAATCTCGAAACGACTGAAGTCCGTGCCGAGGTACTGGACTGAGCATTGCCACGATCCAGGAGACGGTCCCGAGTGAGCTCGGCTGCCACCAGAGGCTGCACGGCGGGCGGCGAGAGAATGGTTCCGAGGATGTGAGTCGACGCATTCTTCGAATGAAGTTCTCGACAAAAACCCTGGAACTGAGCCGCGAGCAGCACGGCATATGCCCGATTGAACTGCTGGGTGTTGAACCGCCTGCCGCGCCGGGTCCCGCTGACGGCGGCGTGTCCCGAAGCGATCTCATCCAGCGCCTTGGCTCGTGACGATCTCCATTCTCTGTACGAAATCGAGGGCATCCTGCCTCTCCGGTTGTGAACCTGGCTTCTCCTATGAGTGAGGCTTCTATTTCTTGGGCCTCAACCACGGTCCATCCTATCTCGATGAGGTCGCATCAGCAAGTTCAGGGCCGGGCCTAGGCTCCCTCCGCCTCGAGCTGCTTCCGGGCCTCGGCGATCACGGCGGTTTGCGCCTCGGTCACCTCGGGGTAGCGGAGGTCGAGCGATTCGATCGTCGTGGTCACGACGTGCGCGACGATCGAGCGGCTGACCCACTTGTGGTCGGCCGGGACGATGTACCAGGGGGCATGCTTCGTACTGGTCGCGCTGATCGCTTTCTCATAGGCCTTCATGTAGTCGTCCCAGAACGCGCGTTCGGCGAGGTCGGCCGGGCGAGTACTTCCACTGCTTCGTCGGGTCCTTGAGCCGCTTGAGGAACCGCTTGCGCTGCTCCTCCCTGGACAGGTGGAGGAAGAACTTGAGGATGACGGTACCGTTGCGGGTCAGGTGCCGCTCGAAGGCGTTGATGTCGGAGTAGCGATCGGCCCAGAAATCGTCGTCGAGCCTGGCGTCGGGGATGCGCTCGGCCTGGACCAGCTCGGGGTGGACCCGGACCACGAGCACTTCCTCGAAATACGATCGGTTGAAGATGCCGATACAGCCACGCTCGGGCACGGATCGGGCATATCGCCAGAGGAAGTTGTGGTCGAGCTCCTGAGCGGAGGGGTGCTTGAAGCTGTAGACCTGGCAGCCCTGGGGATTGACGCCCGACATGACGTGCTTGATCGTGCTGTCCTTGCCGGCGGCGTCCATCGCCTGGAGGATGATCAGGATCGAGTACGAGTTGGAGGCATAGAGCCGGTCCTGGGCTTCGGCCAGCGCGGAGACGTCCTGGGTGAGGACCTCCTTGGCGTACTGCTTCCGATCGGCCTTCGGGAGCTTGGGGTCGCCGGCCCAGGCGGGGTCGTAGTCCTTGAGCTCGATCGACTTACCCTGCGGGACTCGGCACTGCTCGATGATGTCGTCGCTGGCTGCCATTGCTGAGAGCTTCCGGGGCGTCGGAGCGGGGCCGCTTCATCGGCTCGCAACCTCACGAGGCGAGCGGCCGGGCTGGCCTGGATGAGATGAGATGGTATGGGACGCGACCGTGAGCATATCGGCCCGGATCGGACGGGGCCAGACGGGCGCCCGGTGGATCGGGCGATTTTTCGAGGCGGATCCTCCCATCGGACAACGGATTAGGGGGAAGGTCGTTTCCGTCGCCCGTTCGAGAGAGTAAACTCAGCCAATGGAGTCAAGGCCGAGGTCCCGGAGGGCGTCCATCCGGGAACGGTCGGCCCATTGTCCTTTTCTCGAAGGTCCGCGCCGATGAACATCCGCACGCAGAACCGCCGGGAATTCCTTCGTGTCGCGGCGACGAGCCCCGCTCTGCTGCCCTACTTCATGCCCTTCGGCCGGTCGATGGCCGAGGAGACCCAGGCCAAGAACGACCGGCCCCGCCTCGGCCTGATCGGCGCCGGCGGTCAGGGCTCGGGCGATGCCCATGGCGCATCCAGCTACGGCGATTTCCTGGCCGTCTGCGACGTGGACAAGAAGCACGCCGAGAAGGCCAAGGAACGACCGTCGCATCGGCAAGGGGAAGGCGGACATCTACGAGGACTACCGCAAGCTCCTCGACCGCAAAGACATCGACGCCGTCATCATCGGCACCCCCGACCACTGGCACACCAGGATCTGCATCGACGCCATGAGGGCGGGCAAGGACGTCTACTGCGAGAAGCCGCTGACCTTGACGATCGACGAGGGCAAGAAGCTCGGCCAGGTCGCCAAGGAGACCGGCCGCGTCGTTCAGGTCGGCACCCAGCAGCGGAGCGACCACAACCGGGTGTTCCTGCTGGCCGTCGCGATGGTGAGGGCGGGCCGGATCGGCAAGGTCCGGAAGGTCACGGCGGCCATCGGCGGCGGGCCCACCGGCGGCCCGTTCCCCGTGGCGAAGCCGCCCGCCGATCTGAACTGGGAGATGTGGCTGGGCCAGGCGCCCGAAGGTCGACTACCGGGTGAATCGGTGCCACGCCGAATTCCGATGGTGGTATGAATACTCCGGCGGCAAGCTCACCGACTGGGGTGCCCACCACGTCGATATCGGCCAGTGGGCCATCGGCATGGAGGGCTCGGGCCCGAACACCATCGAGGTCGTCAAGGGCGAGCTCCCCGTCGAGTTCAAGGGCGGTTATCCCACCGTCGACGACCGATACAACACCACGACCAAGTTCCGCGTCCGGGCCAAGTTCGCCAACGGCGTCACGCTGGAGATCCGCGACGACACCGAGAACGGCGTGACCTTCCAGGGCACTCGCGGCGAAGATCTTCGTCACCCGCGATCGCATCGACCTCGAAGGCGGGGCGGTCGGCGCGCTCTACAAGGACCCCGTGCCCGAGTCGCTCCTGCACGAGCTCCGCAAGGGCAAGAAGGTCGACGGCCACATGGCGAACTTCTTCGAGTGCATCCGCGACCGCTCCGTGCCCGTCTCCGACGTCTGGACCCATCACCGGGCCCTGACCACCTGCCACCTGGCCAACATCGCGATCCGGCTCGGCCGGCACAAGCTCACCTGGGACCCGGCCAAGGAGGAGATCGTCGGCGACTCCGAGGCCAACGCCTGGCAGACCCGCCCGCAACGGGCCGGGTATGAGATCAGCTAGAGCCGTAGGCGACCGGCAGGAATTCTCTGACCCGCAATGCGGTCGTGGCCACACCAGCCCGAGCGCCAGCGGGTGCATGATCTACTGATACGAGCCCGAGCGCGAGCGAGTGCATGACTCACTGATACGAGCCGAAGCGCCAGCGAGTGCATGACCCACTCGATACGAGCCCCGAGCGCCAGCGAGCGCACGACCTACTGATACGAGCCCGAGCGCCAGCGAGTGCATGATCTACTGATACGAGCCCCAAGCGCCAGCGAGTGCTGACTACGATAGGCGGTACATGATACGAGCGAGCCCGAAGCGCGAGCGAGTGCATGATCTACTGATACGAGCCCAACGCGCCAGCGAGTGCATTCCGGCGGGGACCAGCCACGCACTCGCTGGCGCTTTGGGCTTTAGGCGACCGGTGGGTGGTAACTCACCCAAAACCACCTTGGGCGCAAAGCCTCTTATACCAGCCCGACGCGCGAGCGAGGGTCTTTCCCATTGTACTGCAAGGATTTACGGTGACTCTCGCTGGCGCGTTGGGCTGGTATGGCCAGGCCTCTCGCGGGGACGATAATTCCTGCCGGTCGCCTTATGAGAAACGCCCCGATGAGCCCGATGCGCCAGCGAGTGCATTCCGGCGGGGACCAGCCACGCACTCGCTGGCGCTTCGGGCTTTATGAGAAACGCCCCTACGAGCCCGATGGACTGGATCTTGCCGGATCGGGCAACGACCGTTAGATTGCCGTGTCACCGCCTGCCGTCGTCGGGGCAATCCGGGGCTTGGCCGTAGAAACGGGACAGTTCGTCCCTGGCTCTACCACCATGATTGTGTGACAGGTGTGACCGGTTCACGAAGACGAACCTGTTATCAGAGAGCAACTTGCGGCATTCGACACGTGTAGGACAAGACCGGAATCGGGAATGCGAAATCGGGAAGTTCGCAATGGAGGGTGAGGTCGCGGCAAGGATGAGGATCGCAACACAAGGAGGATCGAGCCATGCGGGGTTCACGGGCGATCGTGGCGGTGGGCGGTGGTTCGCGGCTGGCCGTTCTGGTCCTGGCCGTCGGACTGATGACGATCGCGCCGGGCGGTGCGCGCGGCGAGGAGCCTCTGGCCGCCCCGGAATGGGTCGGCAAGCGGGTCGTGCACAAGCACAAGAACACTCCGCTGCACAACGAGGGCCGGGTCGTCCCGGGGAGTGGTGAGAAGTTCTCCCTCTACCGTGTAGAGCGGGTCGACGGCCGCCGGCTCTGGCTCGAGGCCGAATCGATAGGACCTAGCGGCTGGGCCGACGTCGACGCGGTCGTCCCGCTCGACCGGGCCATCGCGTTTTTCTCCGATCAGCTCCGAGCGAGTCCACGCGATGTTTTTTCGCTCATCTCCCGGGCTGCGATTTGGGCCGATCAGAAAAACTATGACCGCGCCCTGGAGGACGGCAATGAGGCGGTCCGGCTCGAGCCTCGGTCTTATTCATACCTCTGCCGCGGCAGGGTCTGGCTCGACAAGGGCGAACCGGACAAGGCCATCGCCGATCTCGACGAAGCCATCAAGTTAGATCCCCGTGACGAGGCGCTTTCAATGCCCGTGGCGACGCCTGGGTGGACAAGGAGGCGTTCGACAAGGCGATCGCCGATCTCACCGAGGCGATCCACCTCGATCCGAAGAATGCCAAGTTTTACGCTAACCGCGGTCTCGTCTGGCAATTCAAGCACGAGTACATCAAGGCCATCAACGATTACGATCAGGCCATCCAGCTCAGCCCCAACGATGTGGGTGCCCGCTACAAACGTGGCTATGCGAGGGCGGAGACCGGCGATTTCGACAAGGCCCTCACCGACTACGACCAGGCGCTGCGGCTCGATCCGCGATCGGTGGAGGCGTTAACACTCCGGGGTGTTGTCCGGTGCCGCAAGAAGGAGTACGACAAGGCGATTGCCGACCTCGGCGAGGCCATCCGCCTGGATCCGAAGAATGCCATGGTTTACTACAACCGCGGTCGCGTCTGGCAATTCCAGCACGAGTACATCAAGGCCATCAACGATTTCGACCAGGCCATCCAGCTCAGCCCCAACGACGTGGATGCCCTTTACAGCCGCGGCAATGCGTTGGCCGCAACGGGGCATTACGACCAGGCTTTCACCGACTTCGACCAGGCACTGCGGCTCAATCCGCAATCCGTGCAGGCACTGTACGGCCGGGGATTCGTCCGGTACTCCAGGAAGGAGTACGACAAGGCGATTGCCGACTACGACCAGGCCATCCGCCTGGATCCGAAGGATGCCAGTTTTACTACAACCGCGGTCTCGTCTGGCAATTCAAGCACGAGTACATCAAGGCCATCAACGATTTCGACCAGGCCATCCGGCTCAGCCCCAACGACGTGGATGCCCTCTCCAGTCGCGGCTATGCTTTGGCGGAGACGGGGAATTACGACAAGGCGATCGCCGATTTCGACCGGGCACTACAGCTCAATCCTCGTTCGGTGGATGCGCTGATCGGCCGGGGAGTTGTCCGGTCGCGCAAGAAGGAGTACGACAAGGCGATTGCCGACCTCGGCCAGGCGATCCGCCGGGATCCGAAGAATTTCACGGCTTACTACAACCGCGGTCTCGTCTGGCATTTGAAGCGCGAGTTCATCGAAGCCGTCAACGACTTCGACCAGGCCATCCAGCTCAGCCCGAACAACGTGGATGCCCTCACCCACCGCGGCGCTGCTTTGGCGACAACGGGGGATTACGACCAGGCTCTCACCGACTTCGACCAGGCACTGCGGCTCGATCCGCGATCGGTGGAGGCACTGTGCGGCCGGGGACTCGTCTGGTACCACAAGAAGGAGTACGATAGGGCGATCGCCGAGTACGACGAGGCCATCCGACTCGATCCGAAGAAGGCCGCGATTTACTATGCCCGAGGTCTCGCCTGGGAATTCAAGCACAAGTCCATCGAAGCCGTCAACGATTTCGACCAGACCATCCGGCTCAGCCCGAACCACGTAAATGCCCTCACCAGCCGCGGCAAAGCCTTGGCAGAGACTGGGGAGTACGACAAGGCCATCGCCGACTTCGACCAGGCGTTGCGGCTCAATCCCCGATCTGTGGACGCACTGTACTGCCGGGGACTCGCCCGGTGCTTCAAGAAGGAGTACGACAAGGCCATCGCCGACTACGACGAGGTCCTCCGGCTCGATCCGAATCATGCCACGGTCTACCGCGACCGCGGCCGGCGGTCTGGCTGTCCACGCATGACATGGACAAGGCCGCCAAAGATTTCCTTGAGGCCGATCGCCGCGAACCACGGTTGGCCGATCGCGTCGACCGCGACCCGCTGGCAGCTCCGGCCCCAGTCGGCGGGGCCAGCCCCATCGATGCCTTGCTGGTCAAGGCGGAGGCGCCGGAGCCGTCGGCAACTTCCGTCAGGACTTCCAGTGCGACATGGAACCCACCAACCCCGCCCCGCAGGCGCCCGCGGCCCCAGTCGGCGGGGCCAGCCCCATCGATGCCTTGGTGGCCAGGGCGGGGGCGACGGCGCCGCCGGCAACTTCCGTGAGGACCTCCAGCGCGATCTGGCAAAGGCGGACTTTTGCATGAAAATCGCCAGCTCACGAGTCAGCGAGAAGGAGTACGACATGGCCATCGCCGCTTACAACGAGGCCATCCGATGCAACCCCTATATCGTCGGTGCCTACGTCGGCCGTGGCAATGCCCGCTACGAGAAGAAGGAGTACGACCAGGCGGTCGATGACTACAACCAGGCGTCCGGATCGATCCTCGAGAAGCCAAGGCCCTGTTCGGCCGCGCCTTCGCCTGGCAAGCGAAGAAAGCGTACGACCAGGCAATTGCTGACTACAACGAGATGATACATCTCGATCCAAAAGATGCGACCGCCTACAACTGCCGCGCCTGGATCTGGGGAACCTGCCCCGAGGCCGAGTATCGGGACGGCAAGAAGGCGGTCGAGTCGGCGACCAGGGCGTGCGAGCTGACCGAGTGGAAAGACGCGTTTCCTCTCGGCACGCTGGCCGCGGCAAATGCCGAGGCCGGCGACTTCGACGCCGCCGTGAAGTGGCAGACCAAGGCGAATGGGCTGTATGTCGATCCCGCGGACAAGGTGAAGGGCGAAGAGCGGCTCAAGCTCTACCAGGAGAAGAAGCCCTATCGCGAGACGAAGCCCTGACGGCGGCGTCACCGCGATCGAGTTGCGGACTGCGGATTGCGGATTGCAGGATCGGATTTCTGTGCCGTTGCGGCGCGGGTCTCCAGACCACTGCGGTGGACATCTTCGGGAGTCGAGAAAAGGGCCTGCGGCCCAACGGAATGAATTCCGTTCTACGGCCGGACCCCGCGACGTAGAACGGAATTCATTCCGTTTCCCCCAAGCCATCGCGAGATGACGCCCCCCGGAAGTGGAAACGGAATTCATTCCGTTTCCCCCAAGCCGTCGCGAGATGCGCCCCCGGAAGATCTTCACCACAGTGGTCTTCTGACCCCGCCCAGAGCCGGACCGTAGGACTCCCTCGCCCCTCAAGCACACTGTTAGCCACAATACCGTGGAATGAGCCATAAACCGAAGAGAACGAAGGGCTGGAATCTCGTTCCCACGCTCGGCGTGGGAATGCCGTCTGCGACGCTCTGCGTCGTCTGGGCCCAGTTCGCGGCCGGGAAACTCGCCGGGACGCGGAGCGTCCAGGACGGCATTCCCACGCCGAGCGTGGGAACGAGGAGATGCAAATCCCTTTCAGATTAACGGGTTAACGCTCATTCAACGGTATTGCTGTTGGCCAACAAGAGTCTCGCGGTCTCCTGAATCTTTTGGTATGTAAAAATGTGGAATGGTCGCAATTGAGCGTGAGGTCGCGGCAAGGACGAGGACCGCAAGACAAGGAGGATCGGGCCATGCGGAGTTCGAGGGCGGTCGCGGCGATGGGCGGCGTTGTCCGCATCCGGTACGCCGCCGTGATTCTGGGAATGACCATGACAGCGGTCGTGCCCGGCGCCTCTCGGGGCGATGAGCCGGCCGACAAGGACTGGTTCGGCAAACAGGTCGTCACCGACCTCTGGGCCAATTTCAATAAAGCCCGGTCCATCGCCTACGATCTCATGGGCTCCGTCCGAATCGAGAAAGGGGAGTACGACCAGGCGATCGCCGATTTCACGGAAGCCATTCGCCTCGATCCCAACAACGCCGACGCCTATGTGGATCGCGGCGGGGCCTGGATGAGCAAGCACGAGCCCGACAAGGCCCTCACTGACCTCAATGAGGCGATCCGACTCGATCCCCGGGATTCCGGCGCCTATTGGAATCGCGCGCACCGTCTGGATGATGAAGAAGGAGCCCGACAAGGCCCTCGCCGACCTCAAGGAGGCGATCCGGCTCGATCCCGAGAATTCCGACGCCTATGTGTATCGCGCTAGCGTCTGGACGATGAAGAAAGAGCCCGACAAGGCCCTCGCCGATCTCAATGAGGCCCTCCGGCTCGATCCCCGGAATTGCGATGCCTACTTGAATCGCGGCGACGTCTGGATCTTGAAAAACCGACCCGACAAGGCCATCGCCGACTTCGACGAAGCGATCCGACTCGATCCTCAACGGCCCGGAGCCCATACTCAACGCGGCAACGCCTGGCTCTTAAAGAATGAGCCGGACAAGGCCCTCGCCGATCTCAACGAGGCCATCCGGCTCGACCCCAAGACCTCGGCGCCTATTCGAATCGCAACGGCGTCTGGATGATGAAGAAGGAGCCCGACAAGGCGATCGCCGATCTCGATGAGGCCATCCGACTCGAACCTAAACAGCCGGGGCCCATGCTCAACGCGGCGCCGCCTGGCTATTGAAAGAGGAGCCGACAAGGCCCTTACCGATCTCGATGAGGCCATCCGGCTCGATCCCCGGGATTACGGCGCCTATCACAATCGCGCCAGTGTCTGGATGATCAAGAAGACTATGACAAGGCGATTGCGGACTACACCGAGTCCATCCGACTCGATCTCGCCGATCCCGGCTTACTATGGTCGCGGCGAGGCCTGGACGATCAAGAAGGAGTATCACAAGGCCGTCGTGGATTATACGGAGGCCATCCGACTCCACCCCAACTCAGCCACGCCTACATCGCCGCGGCCGGGCCTGGTCCGCTCAAGGGAATACGACAAGGCGATCGCCGATTATACCGAGGCCATTCGCCTCGATCCTCGAAACGCTTCAGCTTTCAACAGCCGTGGGAACTCCCGGTCTTCAAGAAGGACATACGATCAAGGCGATCGCCGATTACACCGAGGCCATCCGGCTCGATCCCAACGTCACGCTCAGCCTACTACAACCGCGGGCATCGCCTGGCAAGCCAAGCAGGAGTACGACAAGGCGATCGCCGATTACACCGAGGCCATCCGACTCGATCCGCAATGCTGCCTCGCCTACAACAGCCGCGGCGACGCCTGGCGACAAGGGGGAGTACGACAAGGCGATCGCGGATTACACCGAGGCGATCCGGCTCGATCCCCGAAGATCGCCTTGGCCTACAGCAACCGCGGCATCGCCTGGCAGCAACAAGGGAGTACGACAAGGCGATCGCGGACTACACGAGGCCATCCGGCTCGATCCCGATACGCCCGGCTTACAACAACCGCGGCAACGCCTGGTCGTACAAGAAGGAATACGACAAGGCGGTCGCGGATTACACCGAGGCCATCCGGCTCGATCCCCGAAACGCCTCAGCCTACAACAACCGCGGCAACGTCTGGCAAGACAAGAAGAGTACGACAAGGCGATCGCCGATTACACCGAGGCCATCCGGCTCAACCCCGAGACGCCTGATAGCCTATAACGCCCTCGCCTGGATCCTGGCGACCTGTCCCGACGCGAAATACCGCGATGGCAAGAAAGCCGTCGAGTCGGCAACCAGGGCGTGCGAGCTGACCGAGTGGAAGGACGCGGATCATCTCGACACGCTGGCCGCGGCCTACGCCGAGGCCGGCGACTTCGACTCCGCCGTCAAGTGGCAGACCAAGGCCAATCGGGCTGTATGTCGATCCCGCGGACAAGACGAAGGTGCGAACAGCGGCTCAAGCTCTACCAGGAGAAGAAGCCCTATCGCGAGACAAAGCCCTGAGGTGGCGTCACCGCAATCGGAGTGCAGATTTACATCTCTCGGTTTTCTGAGTATTTTGGCATTTGGAATTCTCTCAATCAGCGTGAGGTCGCGGCAAGGACGAGGGCCGCACGACAAGGAGGATCGGGCCATGCGGGGTTCGCGGGCGATCGTGGCAGTGGGCGGTGGTTCTCGGCGGATCGTGCTGGTGCTGGCCATCGGACTGATGGCAGCCGTGCCGGGCGGTGCGCGCGGCGAGGGGCCTGTGGCTGCTCAAGGACTGGGTCGGCAAGCGGGTCGTGCAGAAGCACAAGAACTCGCCCCTGTACAACGAGGGCCGGTCCGTCCCGGGGAGTGGTGAGAACTTCTCCATCTACCGTGTGGAACGAGTTGAAGGCCGCCGGCTCTGGCTCAAGGATGAAGAGGCGGGGCACACCGGTTGGGCCGACATCGACGCGGTTGTCCCGCTCGACCGGGCTATCGCGTTTTTCACCGATCAGCTCCGAGCGTGCCCATGTGACGGTTTCTTGCTCATCTCTCGGGCTGTCATGTGGACCGATCAGGAAAACTATGACCGAGCCCTGGAAGACTGCGACGAGGCCATCTCTCTCGATCCTCAGTCTTACACGTACGCCTGCCGCGGCAAAGTCTGGATATGAAGGGTGATCTGGACAAATCCCTCTCCGACTACAACCAGGCACTCGGCTCGATCCTCGATCCGTGGATGGCGCTGAAAGGACGCGGCCGTCCTGGCTCTACAAGGAGGCGTACGACAAGGCGATCGCCGACTTCGACCAGGCATTCGGCTCGATCCTCGATCGTGGATGCGTTGTTGTACGGTCGGGGATACGCCCGGTTCTGCAAGAAGGAGTACGACCAGGCGATTGCCGACTACAACGAGGCTCTCCGCCTCGATCCGAAGAATGCCAAGATTTACTTTAACCGGGTACCGCCTGGCATTTCAAGGGCGAGTTCATCGAGGCCATTGCCGACTACGATGAGGCCATCCGTCTGGCACCCCTCTGGACCAGGAAATTCGCCAATCGCGGCGGAGCCTGGCTGAAGAGGACGGCGTATGACAAGGCCCTCGCCGACCTCAACGAGGCCATCCGACTTCGATCTCCAGAACGCCATTTCTTTTTACAATCGAAGCGCGCTGGGGACAGGAGAGGAATATGACAAGGCCATCGCCGACGCGGACGAAGCGATCCGACTCGATCCCCAAGAACAGCTTGGCCTATTTCAATCGTGGCCGAGCCTGGGCGGAGCAGGGCGATTTCGACAAAGCGATGGCTGACTTCAACGAGGCGTCTCCGCCTCGATCCGAAGAATTCCGAGGCGTACACCCGGCCGCGGCGGAGCCTGGCTAAGAGGAAGGCGTACGACAAAGCCATCGCCGACCTCGACGAAGCGATCCGGCTCGATCCCAAGGACGCGGGCCTATTGCAATCGCGCGGCCGGCTGGGCGAGCAGGGCGATTTCGACAAGGCGATCGCTGACCTCAACAGGCATCCGCCTCGATCCGAAGAACGCCAAGGCTACTTCGTTCGCGGCGTCGCCTGGAAATTCAAGGGCGACTTCATCCAGGCATCGCCGACTTCGACCAGGCCATCCGGCTCAACCCGAACGACGCGGCTGTCCGCTGCGACCGCGGCGCTGCTCGATGGAGCAAGGGGATTACGACCAGGCGATCGACGACTACACCGAGGCATCGGCTCGATCCTGATCGATAGTTGCGTGCACGGCCGGGGACACCCGGGCACCAGAAGAGACGTACGACAAGGCGATCGCCGACTACGACCAGGCGATCCGCCTCGATCCCCAGAATGCCGCGGATTACTCGCCACCGCAGCCTCGCCTCGGAAGCAAAGCGTGGTCCAGCTGGCTGACGAGGCCATGATCAGGCCGTTCGCCTCATGGAGGCTAACGGCCCGTACTCTTTTCTGGGCGCCGACTCCCCAGCTATCCGGAACACGTCGAACGCAAAAAAGATGCGGTCTTGGCTCGAACTGCGCCGCGTGCAAACGAGTATGACCGACTATCGAGGCGTTCAGCTCGGCCATCCAATGGGACCCGTATCTTGTCGGTGCCACACCGGCCGTGGCCTCGCCTGGTATTCGGAAACAGGAGTTCGACAAAGCCTTCGCCGATTTAGACGGGCGATCCAGCTCGATCCGCGAAATGTCCAGGCCCTGCTGGCCTGCGGTGTCGCCTGTGTCGAGGAGTGTCACGAAAGCCATCGCCGACTTCGAGCGAGTACTCGCGGCTCAACCCGCAATCCGATGAAGGCAATTGAAGGGCTTGGAACTGCACCCGATCCAAAAAGAAGGTCTGACCAGGCGATCGCCAACCTCGATCACGGCGATCCGGCTCGATCCTCGCTCCGTCGATCGAACCTACTGCAGCCGTGGCGCTGCCTGGAACGCCAGGAAGGTGTACGACAAGGCGATCACTGACTACAACGCGGCGACCAGTCTCGATCCCAAAATCCGTGAGGCCTACAACAGCCTCGCCTGGATCTGGGCGACGTGCCCTGACGTCGAGGTATCGCGACGGCAAGAAGGCGGTCGAGTCGGCGACCACGGGCGTGCGAGTTGACCGGTGGAAACGCGTTTCTCGGCACGCTGGCCGCTGCCTATGCCGAGGCCGGCGACTTCGACTCCGCCGTCAAGTGGCAGACCAAGGCAATGGGCTGTCTGTCACTCACGACGGACAGGACGAAGGGCGAGCAGCGGCTCAAGCTCTACCAGGGAAGAAGCCCTATCGCGAGACGAAGCCGTGAGGATCGTATGCGACAAGCGTCCGGTTGACACGATTCCGATCGGCCCAGTGAGCGCGGCTCTGGTTTCGCGGTCGATCGCGCTGTGTGAGGCGATCGGGTTCGAGCCTTCCGGGTGCCGGTTCGGACGAGCGCGCCCCTTCCGATGGAAAATTTCGCGCCCGTTCGCCGCGGCGTTCAACTCAGAGTTTGTGAAAGAATCGGATAGCGGATTCCAAATTACGAATTCGAATCATAAATACATTTGAAATCAGGCGTTATATCCATCTGAATTCACAATTCGTCATCTGGAATCGGTTTATTCAGAGCTTCAGTGATCCCCATGGGAGAAGGCCGTGAGGTATGTCGCGTTTCGAGTGCGACGGATGTGGTGTGTGCTGCCGTTCCTACCTGATCTTCGCCTCGGAAGATGACGCCGCGCGCAGCCGCGGATCGCCAGCGAGGGGCGGCGTCTCGCGAGCCACCTGGCCACGCCGAGCTGGACCTTCCAGCTCTTCCCGCTCCCGTTCCATGAGACCTGCTGCTTCCTCGACGAGTCGGCCCGCTGTGCGATCTACGCGAGCCGGCCGGATGTCTGCCGGGCCTTCGCCGCGGGGGACACCCAGTGCCAGGACGCCCGGTCCCGCGCGGGCTCCCTCCCCTCGAACCGATCGAGTCCGACGGCACCAAAGCGGACCTGGCCGCTGAGAGGACGTGAAGAAATCGATGCCGGATGACATATTCTGAATTGCGAATGGATATAAGGCCGATTTCAAAGGCGATTCGGTTTTTCGCTTTCGTCGCGCCCGGCACGGACATTCGCAGTGGCGCAGGCGCACCAATTATTATTTTTCTGGGAATTTTTATCTGCCGCTGTGATCGAGAGTTCGGGAGACCGGCGGACTGGGCCGGCTGGTTGCGTTAATGAAATTTCAAACCTGTGTTATACTATAGATAGGGGAGCGTGCCAATCACATCCAGCAGGGGCCAGGGGCCGATGACCAGTGATCCGTCAGCAAACCGATCGGAATGGTCAAGTTATCGCCGACCACGAACCGCGACAACAGGGGCCCTGCCGCCTGCGGCGCACCCGTCCGAACTGTCTCGGTGCCTTGCCGCTAGAACTCACTCCTGGCCCTGGAGATCCGGAATGGCGACCCGCCAGAAACGTCGACCTGGCATCAAGCCACAGGAACGCATTTCGAACGCTCAACGCGGGCAGCTCCAGTGGCTCGCAAAGCGTTATCCTGTCTATCGTTTACATCGAAGAGCGCTCGTCGAAAGCATCGTGCAAAAATGTCACCCTGGGCCCATGGCAAGTTGAACCAGGCACGGCAATCTCGCCATCGAGTGCCAGCTGAGTGCCACGATCGGCGACTCGCTTCCGACCGATGCGAGAGATCCATGAACGGAAATGGAAGCGAGATCAACCACGGTATCACTCTCTTGCTGTCAAGTCCAAGCTTGCATCAACCCACCATGAGACTCTCCAGGCGAAGATGACAGGGCCCGCATTCGTGACGGGCCTGCTGGCGGCCGGTCTTCTTGTGAGCCTTCCTCGCCTCGGCCGTTCTCCGGGCCCGTCCGGGCGGAGGAGCCGAGAGCGGGCGACGGCGAAGGCCGTCGGGCTCGGCCTGCCCAGGGGCTGGATGGGCGGCTCGCCGAACGCGCCGCGCCTACGCGTCGGGCATCGACCGGGCGGTCGTCCACGGCGGCCAGGCCGCCGCTTTCGTCCGCATGACCGGTGCCGCGACCGTACGATTTCGGCACGCTCGTCCAGGCCGTCCGCGCGAGCCGTACCGCGGCCGTCGCATCCGATTGGCCGGGTTCCTCAGGACCGAGGGCGCCAACGGCGGGGCCGGGCTCTGGATGCGCGTTCGACGGCACGGATGCCATCCTGGCGTTCGACAACATGAATTCCCGCCGCATCCGCTGGACCCGCGACTGGCAGGAGGCCGAGATCGTCCTCGATGTGGCCCAGGAGGCCCGGACCATCACGTTCGGCCTCGTCCTGGTCGGCAACGGCAAGGTGTGGGTCGACGACGTCCGGATCGAAGCCGTCGGCAAGGACGTACCGTCCACGAACATGTTCGACCAGGAGCGGAACGGCGAGGTTCGCCTTGCCATCGTCGGCGATCGGCCGGTCAACCTCGACTTCGAGGAGGGGATCGGCCTGGCGGGTCTTGACGCCTCGGCCGCCGCGACCCTGCCGCTGACGAACGAACAGGCGCAGTGGCTGCGTCGCCAGCGTCATCCCGTTCGACACGGCCGAGGCCGGCCGGGGCTTTGCCGACCTCCAGCCACTCAAGCCGGTGATCGGCGACGCGCGGATCGTCGCGCTCGGCGAGGGGACGCACGGCACCCGCGAGTTCTTCCAGATGAAGCACCGGCTGACCGAGTTCCTCGCCGCCGAGATGGGTTTCACCCTCTTCGCCATCGAGGCCAACATGCCCGAGGCGTACCGCGTCAATGAGTACGTCTTGACCGGCAAGGGCGATCCCAAGGAACTGCTCCGCGGCCTGCACTTCTGGATGTGGGATACCCAGGAAGTGCTCGACCTGATCCTGTGGATGCGACGGTTCAACGAATCGGGCCAGGGGCGGCATCCAGTTCCTCGGCTTCGACATGCAGTTCGGCGAGATGGCAATGAGTAACACACGAGCATTTGTCGCCGAATCTCGATCCGGATTATGTGGAAGAGCTCGAGGCCGCCTATCGGAAACTGGACGAATACTGGGGCTCCGTCGGACCTCGTCCAGGCGGCCCAGGAGTTGCCGGCCGAGGAGAAGGCGGCGCGTGCGCGGGGGGCGTGGCAGGTTGTCGAGCATCTCGAGGCGTCGCGCGCGGCCTACCGGAAGAAGGCCGACGCCGACCGGGTCGAGCGGGCGATCCAGGACGCGCGGATCGCGGCCCAGGCGGCGGAGCTGATGGCCCGCGGCGGCGGTTACCGCGACCAGTGCATGGCCGAGAACGTGGCATGGATCCTCGACCACGCGCCGAAGGGCTCGAAGATCGTGCTCTGGGCGCACAACGGGCACGTGGCCAGGCAGCCGGGCTGGATGGGCGCGTACCTGGCGGAACGCTTCGGCAAGGATCAGGTCGTCGTCGGCTTCGCCAGCCACGCCGGTCGATACACCGCCATCCAGCCGGGACTCGGGCTCGTCTCCAGCAACGAGCTGACGCTCTCGGCGCCGGGGAGCCTCGAGTGGCGGCTGCACGAGACGGGCCTGCCCCGCTCGTGTGCTCGACCTGCGCAGGGCGTCGAAGGACGCCCTGGAGTCGTCCTGGCTCCGACGCCCTCATGACTTCCGCTCCATCGGCGCGGTCGCCATGGACCGGCAGTTCTTTCCGATCGTCGTCCCGACGCATATGATGTGCTTATTTATTTCGATCAGACCCACCCATCCGCATCCTTCCGGGCGAGAGGGACGGCCGGGCGCTGAGAAGATGTGAACAAATCGATTCCAGATGACAAATTGCGAATTGCGAATGGACATAAATTCTGATTTTAAGAGACTGTCGCAAAGATACCGGTTAATCTCGTTCCCACGCTCCGGCGTGGTAACGGCTTTTGGTCTTCCGCGACACCATCGTCGCCCCCCCATGGAAGCAATTCTTGACAGGATGAACAGGATGGACAGGATGAAGTCTTCCCCGACACCATCGTCGCCCCCCCATGGAAGCGGTGATTTGATCCTGTCGATCCTGTTCATCCTGTCGATGTCTTCCGCGACACCATCGTCGCCCCCCCATGGAAGCAATTCTTGACAGGATGAACAGGATGGACAAGATGAAGTCTTCCCCGACATCATCGTCGCCGCCCCATGGAAGCGGCCTCGTTGCCACGCTCCGGCGTGGTAACGGCTTTCCTGGCACCACCACGGCGTGAGGGCCGAGACGACGCGGAGTGTCGCAAGCCGACATTCCCACGCCAGCAGCGTGGAAGCGAGGATTTCCCGGGGGCTCCGCAACCCGCTCTCACACCAACCCGGCTCCGTTGCTACAGTTTCGATTTTAAACGCATTTATGAATTCGTAATTCGTAATTCGTAATTCGTAATTTGGAATCTTCTATCCGATTCTTTCACAAGCTTCGAGTGGAAGCTGTCGCGGATCGTCCTCGAACGATTCGGCGTGGGGTCGCGAATCTGGAGCCGACTCACGTGAGATCCCCACCGCGCCGCTTGCGGAGTGGCCTGGCCGCTCTGAGCCGAGTGATATCTCCGACTACGATCGACCTGAGCCCTCGCGGTGAGAGGAGGCCGGTCCCTGGAGTCGCAGCTGTAACCGATTTTCCCCGAGCGAGGTGGAGTCTGAGGCGTCGTCCTCGCCGGGAACGATGTCGAAGAGCCGATCGAGGCGGCAGATTCGCAGCATGTCGCGGAGCACGGGGTCGGGTCGGCACAGGCTCAGCCGGCCTCCCAGCTTCTCCAATCGCCGGTGCAATCCGGCCAGGGTGCCCAGCACGTCGCTGGAGACCAACCGGACCCTGCGGAAATCCAGCACGATCCGGGTATGACCGGCTTCGACCAGTCGCCGGAGCTGCGCGGTCAGGTCGGCGATGGCCTCCTCCGCGAAGAGGACCTCCGCATTGAGACACCTCGACGACGGTGATTCCATCGACGGTCCGGACCCGAACGGTCGGCCGTTCGTCTGAAGCCGCAGTCTCGGCCGCGACGGCCCGTGGCAAGGCCAGACGATCCCGCGGCATGAACCCTGGTTTGTCCAGCATGGTCTTCTCCTTTCCCTGGGTTGGTCCCGAGTCGCGATTCGACTCCACGAGTAATGTGCGAAAACCGCCGCGCGCACCCTTAGAAACGATCCGAGAACGGCATCCGGCTTTTCGCCCGGGACGCCATCGATCGTCGGCGATTCGCCAAGGTCAACCCGGTCGCGGACGTCTCCATCCCATTTTCATCGAATCATCATGGCACCTGACGTAGAAAGCAAGAAAGCATCAGGTGAGGAGTTCGGGGTTGCAATCTCTCAATGATCTCCGTAACGTGATCGGGCCGGGTCGCACCAGGCTGCTACCAGGCGGATGACACGCGAAATCCACCTGGGAGAAAGGATTATCCCATGCGTACCTCTCCATGGAGGCTCGTCTTGATTGCGGTGGGGGCCTTGCAGGCGACCTCGCCGCTACTTGCCTCGAGTGTGCTGCTGCTCTCCTCGGGCGATTCGAGCAACGACGCGGCGATTCAGTCGGTGCTGCAAGAGCAGGGTTTCGCGGTCACAATTGGGCCGACCTATAACAAATTCACCGGCGTGGGGCTGACGGGCTACAACGCCGTGTTCCTGAATCCCAGCGACTCCAATACCGCGGCGGTGAACTGGTACCCTGAGTCCCTCGTCCCGCCGGACATGCCACAGTCGGGGCAGCAGGCCCTGATTAACTTCGTCACGCGCGGTGGGGGATTGGTGACCGGCGCGACGATCCAGGAGTGGAATTCCCCGACCTTCTATGGCGAGCCTGGCGTATTCCGCACGCTGTCGACCGTATTGCCGATGGAGCTGACCCAGGGTGTCGCCACGAGCAATTCGCCGATCATCTTCTCCCAATTGACCACCGATCGCGAGATCAATGCCGGCCTGCCATCGAGCTTCTCTTTCGAGGCCACGTCGTTCAACACCGAGGTCTTGATGGTCCCCAAGGCCGGCGCGACCGGATTCTTCGCCACCAACCAATGGACGGCGACATTCGGCGGAGCAGGGGTCGGTTACGGGTCGATCGGGTGGGACGTCGGAGCGGGCCGCATCCTGAGTCTGTCAACCTATTCCGACAATACGTCATTGAGCAACGCGGATTATGATCGCATGCTCGGCAATTCATTCGTCTGGGCGGCGTCGGTGCCGGAGCCGGCGTCGTGGACACTCCTGGTTGTGGGATGCTGCGGCGCCGGGTTCTTCTACCGGAACCGGCGGCAGCTCGGTCGCTAGAGTGCATAACTTTGGGGTGCAAGCGTCCGGCCTGCCGGGTGTCCCGACGTGGGGTTTTGCGGCGACTTTCAGTCGATCGTAGGCGGGGGCGGCAGGTCCGTGTTGAATATCCTCATCAGGACGATCGCGATGAAGCGCGAACTGTTTGCCAGAAAAAGACTTGCGCTCGGTCAACCCGGGTCGGTCCCGATTGCGTGACGCGGCAGTTTCGGGTATAATAACCGTTTCCATTAATCGAGCCGCTCGCCGGTACGCCCGCGCTGGGTAACGCCGGCGGTTTGGGACTGCGGCGCTGGGCTGGGCACCCTGGTGGCACGGGTCTCCCGACCCCGCCCTTTATTTAGAGGGACCGATCGACCGTGAGTACTGCTGTCTTACCTCCCGCCCAACCCCGACCGCCCCAACCGCTGGACATCGAGGAGGAGCTCAAGGAGAGCTACCTCAACTATGCGATGTCGGTCATCATCAGCCGGGCGCTGCCGGACGTCCGCGATGGGCTCAAGCCGTCCCAGCGGCGAATCCTGGTGGCCATGCGCGACCTGGGATTGTCCCCCGGCGGTTCCACCAGCAAATGCGCGGGCATCGTCGGCGAGACGATGAAGCGATATCACCCGCACGGGGATAATTCGATCTATCCGACGCTGACCCGCATGGCCCAGTGGTGGAACATGCGGCACCTGCTGATCACCGGCCAGGGGAACTTCGGCAGCATCCACGGCCTGCCCCCGGCGGCGATGCGGTACACCGAGGCCAAGCTCTCCCCGGTCGCCGCCGAGATGCTCGAGGACATCCAGCTCGACACCGTCGACTTCCAGCCGAACTACGACGAGAAGTACCAGGAACCGCGGGTCCTGCCCGGCAAGTTCCCCAACCTGCTGGTCAACGGCTCGGGTGGGATCGCGGTGGGGATGGCCACCTCGATGCCGCCCCACAACCTCGGCGAAGTCTGCGATGCCCTCATCGCCTACGTCAACAACCCGGCGATCGAGCTCGACGACCTGATGGAGATCATCCCCGGCCCGGACTTCCCCACCGGCGCCACGATCTGCAACAAGTTCGGGCTCCGCGAGGCGTATCGGACCGGCCGGGGCCGCGTGCTCATCCGGGCCAAGTATGACATCGAGGAGCACAAGGACGGCCGCGCCCAGATCGTCTTCACCGAGATCCCTTACCAGCTCACCAAGGAAGTCCTGCTCAAGAAGCTGGCCGAGCTGGTCAACGGCGGCCGGATCACCGGCGTCTCCAACATCGACGACTTCAGCGACCGCAACCAGCCGGTGCGGATCTCCGTCAGCGTCAAGAAGGGCGAAGACCCCAACGTCGTCGTCAACCAGCTCTTCGAATACTCGCCGCTCCAGGACACCTTCAGCGTGATCATGCTGGCCCTGGTCGACGGCCGGCCCAAGACCCTGCCGCTGAAGGACCTGCTCCGGCTCTTCGTCGAGCACCGGATCAACGTGATCCGGCGGCGGACCCAGTATCAGCTCCGCCAGGCGCGGCAGCGGGCGCACATCGTCGAGGGCCTCTTGATCGCGCTGGCCTACATCGACGAGATCATCCGCGTGATCCGCTCGTCGGCCAACCCGGCCGAGGCCCGCACCCGGCTGATGGGCATCGCGGTCTCGGCCGAGATCCTCCGCCGCGCCCTCGACGACCCCGAGGCCAAGGAGTCGACCAGCCTGACCCGCATGCAGGCCGACGCCATCCTGATCATGCAGCTCCAGCGCCTCACCGGCCTGGAGGCCGACAAGCTGACCCAGGAATACGTCGGCCTGAAAGCCGACATCGCCGGGTACGAGCGGATCCTGGCCGACGAGAACCTGATCCTCGACATCATCCGCGCCGACCTCCGCGAGATGAAGGAGAAGTACGCCAACCCGCGCCGGAGCATGATCTCCGACGAGGAGATTGGCGACTTCGACAAGGAAGCGCTGATCCGCGAGGAGTACATGGTGGTGACCGTCACCCACGACGGCTACATCAAGCGGCTGCCGCCCAGCACCTACCGCGCCAGGGCCGAGGGGGCCGCGGCATCGCCGCGACCAACACCAAGGAAGGCGACTTCCTCGAGCGGATGTTCGTCGCCCTGACCCACGACTACATCCTGTTCTTCACCGACAAGGGGAAGGTCTACTGGCTGAAGGTCTACGACCTCCCGCTGGCGACGCGGACCGCCGGCGGCCGGGCGATCGTCAACCTGCTGCAACTCGGCGACGGCGAGCGGATCACCGGGATGATCCCGGTCCGCCAGTTCCGCGAGGACGAGTGCCTCTTCATGGTCACGCGGCGCGGCACGGTCAAGAAGACCGAGCTGACGGCCTTCAAGCGGCCCCTGGGCCGCGGCATCATCGCGCTGGGCCTCGACGAGAACGATCAGCTCATCGGCGTGGCGCGCGTCAAGACGGGCGACCACGTCATCCTCAGCACCCGGGAAGGCATGTCGATCCGTTTCGACGAGTCGCGGGCCCGCTCGATGGGCCGGCAGGCTCACGGCGTCAAGGGGATCGACCTGGCCGACGGTGACGAGGTCGTCGGCATGATCGTGGCCAACGGCGACGAGGACCCGGCCAGCATCCTGACCGTCTGCGCCAAGGGCTACGGCAAGCGGACCCTGCTGACCGAGTACCGCACCCAGAACCGAGGCGGTAAGGGCCTGATCGACATCCAGACGTCCGAGCGCAACGGGCCGGTCGTCGCCGTGGCCAAGGTCACCGACGCCGACGAGATCATGCTCACCACCAGCGGCGGCCTGGTCATCCGCACGCTCGTGGACTCGATCCGCGCCATCGGTCGCAACACGCAGGGCGTCCGGCTGATCAAGCTCGACGAGGGCGATACCGTCAGCAGCCTTGCCAAGCTCCCGCAGGAGGAGCTCGCCGACGTCGAGGCCGCCGCGCTCGAGCCGATCGGCGACGGCCGGCCGATGGCCGGTGAGAACGGTGTCCCGTTCGACGGGGCCCACAATCCCCACATCATCGACGACGGCGTGGCCGAGGCCGAGGCCAGCGACCACATCGAAGACATCGAGGAAGACGATGATACGATCGTTGGCGATGAATAAAGGGGAAGAGTGGGGAGTGGTCTGACGCCGTGCGTGGCGGTGCCTTACCGAGGCCGGTGCCTCCAGCAAGAGGATGGAGAGGAGACGAGCATGGAACGCGAGCTGCGGATCAGGCGGATCCTGGTGACGGGTTGTTGCGGGTTCATCGGCGCCAACTTCGTGTGCCACGAGTTGGAATCCGATCCCGAGATCGAGATCACCAACCTCGATGCGTTGACCTACGCCGGCAATCCCGACAACCTGGCCAAGATCCGGTCGAACCCGCGGTATCGGTTCGTGCGCGGAGACATTGCCGATCGCGCTCTTGTGATGAAGCTGGTGGCCGAGGGAGGCTTCGACGCGATCGTGAACTTCGCCGCCGAGAGTCACGTCGACCGCTCGATCGACGACGCGACGCCGTTCCTGCGGACCAACGTGGTCGGGACCCAGTGTCTGCTCGACGCGGCGCGTGCCACGAAGGTCCCCCGCTACGTTCAGGTCTCGACCGACGAGGTCTACGGCACGCTCCGGCCCGATGACCCGCCGTTCCGCGAGACGACGCCGATGGCACCCAACAGCCCCTACGCCGCCAGCAAGGCCGGGGCCGATCTATTGGTCCGTGCCGCGCACCATACCTTCGGGCTCGACACCGTGATCACGCGATGCTCGAACAACTACGGCCCCTACCAGTTCCCCGAGAAGCTGATCCCGCTGTTCATCACCAACATCATGGCCGACGTCCCGGTGCCGGTCTACGGCGACGGCCGGCAGGTCCGCGACTGGATCCATGTGCTCGACCACTGCCGCGGCATCGACGCCGCCCTGCGTCGCGGCAAGGCCGGCGAGATCTACAACTTCGGCGGCCGGAGCGAACGCTACAACATCGACGTGACCCGTGCGATCCTCGCGCTCTGCGGCAAGCCCGAGACCTTGATCCGTCACGTGACCGACCGGCTGGGTCACGACCGCAGGTACGCCGTCGATTGCGCCAAGGCCGAAGCCGAACTCGGCTGGTGCCCGACCGTCTCCTTCGAGGAAGGACTGTCCTCGACCGTCGAGTGGTACTGGGCCAACGTCGCCTGGGTTGACCGCGTCCGCTCGGGGGCCTATCGTTCAGGGGGTTAAGTGAAGTCGGTCAATGGTCAGTAGTCTCATGCATCGTGCTGCCCGTTGTGGCAAGGTCTCCTGACCTTGCCACTGAGCCGACCGAAGGTCTCTAGCGCCGACGGGAGACCTACGGTCCGGCAGACGGCGGGTAACCTCTTGGCCGGGTGTACCGCACGGCTCAGCGACATCTACCCCAGCAATCCCACGGCCCAGACCCCTCTGCCCACGAGCTTGGATGAGTATGAGGTCGTCGTCTTCGATGGCAAGGCCATCAAGCGGGTGGCCAAGCGACTCAAGGCGCTCTGGGGCGCCGCCGGTGGCCTGCTGGGTGGTCGAGCCCTGGTGGCGTTGAACTTGCGCACTGGCCTGGCCGTGGCGATGCGGGCCCATCCCGATGGCGATGCCAATGAGGTTCGCTTCGTGGGCGATCTTGTCCCGGAAGTCCGACGACTGATCGCTCAGAAGCGGCTCTGGATCGCCGACAGTGCGTTCTGCGACTTGACCCAGCCGGCGTGCTTCGCCTCGCGCGGGGACGCCTTCTTGGTCCGCTATCATCCCAAGGTGCCGTTCTACCCCGACTTGGCCCGCCCGGCCGGCGAAGGACGTGACGGCCAGGGGCGTCGGTATGTCCAGGAGTGGGGACACCTGGGCAGCCCGCGGAACTCCAAGCGGCTGTACGTGCGACGAATCGTCCTGGACCGGCCCGGCGAGAGGGAGGTGATCCTGGTGACCAACCTCCTGGACGCGGCCGCGATCCCGGCGGTGGATCTGCTGACCGCTTACCTCAGCCGCTGGGGGATCGAGCGGATGTTCCAGCAGGTAACCGAGGTCTTCGGGTTGGAGCACCTGATCGGGACCGAGCCCAGGGGGGTGATCTTCCAGTTCGCGATGTGCCTGCTGTTGTACAACCTGATCCAGGTAGTGCGCGGGATCATTGCCGTGAATGTCGAGCGACCACGGGAGGAGATCTCCGGCGAGAAGCTGTTCCAAGACGTGGAGCGGCAGATGATCGCCTGGAGCGAGACGGTCAGCCTGGAAGAAACGATCGCGCACTTCCAGGGGAAGTGGACGGCTCTGCGGGTGAAGGTGCGGCTCAGCGAGTTGCTCAGCGGGGTGTGGAGGGATCGGTGGGTGAAGGCGCCGCCCAAGAAGAAGACGGCGCCGAAGAAGAAGGTTCGGAAGCGGACCCATAGCTCGGTGTACCGAATTCTGGAGGCGCATCAGCAACGACTCAGGAAGGAGAAAAAACGTGTTCAGTTAACCTGAAGATGTTCACCGCAGTGGTCCGGAGACCCGCACCGAACAAGAGTCCGCACACGGCGAGGTTCGGAGACCCCGCCGAACAGAGTCTCATGCATCGTCCGCGGGCGAATTGACTCATGAACAATGACCGATAACGAAAGAAAGCCCATGCGAGCGTTGGTGACGGGGATATCGGGTTTTGTGGGCGGGCATCTGGCCGAGCACCTAGTCGCGGCGGGCGACCTGGTGGTGGGGGTCTCCGCATCGGGGAAATGGCCGGCGGAGATGGCCCAGGTGGGACGCAGCGCGCGGATCGAGCGGTTCGATCTGATCGATTCGGAAGAAGATGAGCTGGCCGGACTGTTGCGACGCAAGCAACCGGAGGTGATCTATCACCTGGCCGCGCAGTCGAACCCGCAGCAGAGCGTCACCGACCCGCGTGGCACGTGGGCGCTCAACCTGGGCGGGAGCCTGAACCTGCTCGAGGCGGTGAAAGCGTCGGGTCTGAAACCGCGGGTGATCCTGGTCAGCTCGGGGACCTGTTACGGCAACCCGGCGCCCGAGTTCATCCCGGTCCGCGAGGATTGCCCGATGCGGCCCAACAACCCTTACGCGGCGAGCAAGGCCGCGGCCGACCTGCTCGGAATCCAGCATTACCTGGGACACGGCACGGACGTCGTGATCGTGCGGCCGTTCAACCACGCCGGCCCTCGGCAATCGCCGCGCTACGTGCTGGCCGGCCTGGCGACCCAGGTGGCCGCCGTGGAGTCGGGCCGGCAGGAATGCGTGGAAGTGGGCAACCTCGACGTGGTCCGCGACTTCACCGACGTCCGCGACGTGGTCCGCGCCTATCGGTTACTGGCGACGCACGGCAAGCCCGGGGAGATCTACAACCTCGGCAGCGGCCGGGGCACCAGGATCGCCGACGCTCTGGACCATCTCCGCTCGCTCGCTCACAAACCGGTCGCCGTACGAGTCGCCCCGGCGCGGGTCCGGCCGGTGGACCTGCCGTTGCTGGTCGCCGACGCGGGGAAGCTCCGTGGCGCGACCGGCTGGGAGCCGAGCTTCACCATCGAGCAGACCCTGGCGGACATGCTGGAGTTCTGCCGGGCGGCGGGTGTTGGTCTGACAACTCGATGACTTCGATGGGTAGAATCAGGATCAGGGCGAATCCTCTTCTGTCCGAGCTAGAGCGATGAACTCATGGGTTGCGCAGGCAATGACCGCAGGGATCTGATACAAGCCCGAAGCGCCAGCGAGTGGATTCCGGCAGGGACGATCCATGCACTCGCTGGCGCTTTGGGCTCGTATGCGCAAGCCAATCGTTAAGCGCTGTAGATGAAGATCTGGGCATCGGCGTAGACGGGTCCGGAGGAGGGCAGGATCAACGATCCCATGCGTCGCGTTCCTCCTGGAACTGCCGCTCGACTTCATCCCACGTGGGCGCACTCCGCGGTCCCGGGGGCAAGGAGTCCAGGAGTTCGAGCACGGAGCGACGCGGGGGCGTCTCTGATGGGCGAGGGACCAGGAAGACGTCAACGTCCTGGCCCTCATGCAGCTCTGGCGCGGTAATCTCGATCTTGTTTCCGGACTGGACGCGCGCCGTGATGTGGAGAGCGGTCCGGAGTCCGTCGGTTGCCGTCGACATCGATGATCCCCCTTTCTTGTTGGGATATTATCTCAGACGGGGCCCACCGTTGTCGACGCTTCTCGATGCCAAAAGGGGGCGACCTTGGATACAGTCCGTGTGATTCCCGAGGCGATGTTGTCTATAACGATAGGAGCCCGGAGATTGCGGGACCGTGGGGGGTGCGTCGATGATGGGGGACGAGGCCTGGCCCGACCGGCTGATCGAGGAGGCGCGGCGCGGTGATGATGCCGCCAGGGGCAGGCTCCTGGAGCTTTACCGCAACTACCTGCGGCTGGTGGCCCGCTCGCTGATCGGCGGCGCGTTGCGGATCAAGCTCGACCCCTCGGACCTGGTGCAGGAGACGTTCTTGAAGGCCCACCGCGACTTCGGCCGGTTCGCGGGCGGTACGGAGCGCGAGCTGGTGGCCTGGCTGCGGCAGATCCTGGTGCGGAGCCTGGCCAACCAGGCCAAGCACCACCGCCGCCAGGCGCGCGACCAGCAGCGCCAGGAGTCGCTGGACCAACTGCTGGAGCAGTCGACCTGGCAGCTTCAAATGCGCCCTGGCCTCGCGCGTCCCCTCGCCCAGCGAGGCGGCCAGCCGTCGCGAGCAGGCCGTGCTGCTGGCCGATGCCGTCGACCGGCTGCCCGCCGACTACCGCGAGGCCTTCGTCCTGCGTACCCTGGAGCACGTCCCCTTCGAGGAGATCGCCGCCCGGATGGGCCGCTCGACCGGCGCCGTCCGGATGCTCTGGGCGCGCGCCGTGAAGAAGCTGAACGAGATGCTGGAGTCTGAGTAGGTCAGGCTTTCCGGCCTGACATCCCGGGTTGGATCACGAGTTGCTGGAGAATGAGCCATGAGCCGCGACGACATGCGGTCCCGGAACGGCAGCGAGGCCGAGACATCGACCGACGGCGAGCTCGCCCAGGCGCTGGAAGCCTACCTCTCGGCGGTGGAGCGAGGCCAGGCGGTGGACCCGCATCGCCTGGCGGCCGAGCACCCGGCGATCGCCGACGAGCTGCGGTCGTGCCTGGGGATCCTCCGGCTGGCCGGGCGGGTCGAGGGGGAGGCCGGCGCCGAGGCCGAGGTCGAGGGGATCGAGGATCAAGCGACGTCGCCGACGCCGGCGCTGGGCGACTTCCGCATCCTCCGCCAGGTGGGCCGAGGCGGCATGGGGGTCGTCTACGAGGCCGAGCAGGTCTCGCTGCACCGCCGGGTGGCGCTGAAGGTGCTGCCGTTCGCCTCGGCGCTGGACCCCCAGCAGTTGCGCCGGTTCCAGACCGAGGCCCAGGCCGCGGCGCAGTTGCACCACACCAACATCGTGCCGGTCTTCTCGGTCGGCTGCGAGCGGGGCGTCCACTACTACGCGATGCAATACATCGAGGGCCAGACCCTGGCCGCCTTGATCCAGCGACCTGCGCCGGCTCTCGGGCCTGGAGCTCGCGACCCGCGAGACGCCAGCCGACCGGCGCCTCGCTGGCCGAGGAGGTGCGTCTCGGGGCTGCGCTGGAAGTCTCGCCCTCGCCCCCCCGGGAGAGGGTGGCCGAAGGCCGGGTGAGGGGAGATCGCGATGGCCGCAGGTCTCCCGACCCCGCCAGCGCTGGCCGCGGGTCTCCCGACCCCGCCCCGTCTGCGACCGAAGGTCTCCAGGGCAAGCCGACCAGCTCCCACGATTCCACTCGCAGCCGCGCCTATTTCCGCACCGTGGCCAACCTGGGCATGCAGGCGGCCGAGGCCCTGGAGCATGCCCATTCCCTGGGGATCATCCACCGCGACATCAAGCCGGCCAACCTGCTGGTCGACGTCCGGGGCAACCTCTGGATCACCGACTTCGGTCTGGCGCGGATGCAGGCCGACACCGGCCTGACGATGACCGGCGACGTGATCGGCACCTTGCGGTACATGAGCCCCGAGCAGGCGATGGCGAAGCGGGCGGTCGTCGATCACCGCACCGACATCTACTCGCTGGGCGTGACGCTGTACGAACTGCTGGCGTTGCGGCCGGCCTTCGGCGGTCAGGATCGCGAGGAGCTGCTCCGGCAGGTCACGCTGGAGGAGCCGCGTCCGCCGCGGCGGTTCAACCCGGCGGTGCCGGTCGACCTGGAGACGATCGTCCTGAAGGCGATGGCCAAGGAGCCGATCGAGCGCTACGCCACGGCCCGCGAGCTGGCCGACGACCTCCGCCGGTTCCTGGAGCTCAAGCCGATCAAGGCCCGCCGGCCGACCCTCTGGGACCGGACGCTCAAGCTGGCGCGGCGGCATGTCGGGGTCGTGGCCGCGGCGTTCCTGGTGCTGCTCCTGGCCGTGGGCGGGCTGGCGGCGGGACTGGTCCTGATCGGCCGCGAGCGCGACCTGGCCTCGGCCAAGCGCGAAGGAGGCGTCTGACCGGGCGAAGGAGGCACGCGAGCGGGCGGTCGACCTGGAGCGGCAGCTCTACATCAACCGCGTCAACCGGGCCTTGGGCGAATGGCGGGAGAACAACGTCGCCCTGGCCCAAGTCGCTCCTGGAGGAATGCCCGCCGGCCCTGCGCGGCTGGGAGTGGGATTACGGCCGGCGGCTCTGCCATCTCGAGGAATGGACAATACGTGGACACAGTCGGCCGACCCACAGCCTGGCGTTCAGCCCCGACGGCCGGTGGCTGATCACGGCCGGCCAGGAACACGGAGCGACGAATCGGGGCCCAGCGAATGGGCGATCTGGGACACCGTGACCGGCCGCGAGATCGAGACGCCGGGCGGGGCGGGGCGTCTGGCCGCGTTGCGGTTCACCCCTCCGGGACGATGATCGCCTTGGGATCAGCAGGGAACCGAGGTGGCGCCGACAGTCGCCCTCTGGAAGGTGACGGCGGATTGGCCCCCCCGGCTGGCGAGCCAGCCGGATCGTGTCCTGCGAACCCGATATCACTACCTCCAGGATCTGGCGTTCAGACCCCGATGGCCGCCGGCTCGTCACGGCCTCGTCTCGGCGGGGGCAGGAGTCCGTGGAACTCTGGGACGTCGGAACGGCGCAGCTCACGCTCCCCATCGACTTGGGCCCTCGCAGGGTGTTCGCCGTGGCCTTCCGCCCCGATGGCACACAACTGGCCGCGGCGTGCTCCGACGGCGCCGTGATGCTCTGGGATGCCGCGACCGGCGAAATGGCCGATGGCCTTCCTGGCCACACCGGGGACGGTCTACGACGTCGCCTACAGTCCGGACGGCCGTCGCATCGCCACCTGCGGCTGGGACGAGACGGTCAGGGTCTGGGACATCGGCAAGGGCCACGACCCACCGAATCCTGTCGCGGGCACAGCTCCTTGGTCCGTGCGGTCGCCTTCAACCCCGATGGCTCGCGGATCGCCTCGGCCTCGGAGGACAACACCGTCCGGCTCTGGGATGCGGCGACCGGCAAGGAGATCGGCATCCTGCGTGGGCACGGCCGCCATCGTCCGGAACGTCGCCTTCAGCCCCGACGGCACCCGGATCGCCTCGGCGAGCGAGGATGGAACGGTGAAGCTCTGGGACGCCAGGGTGGCCGAACCCGAGCGAACGCTCCTCCACACCGAATTGGGTCCCGCGCGCGGAGTTCTTCCCGGACGGGACAACCATTGCCTCGGCTTGCTGGGACAAGACGATCCGGATCTGGGCCGCGGCGAGCGGGCAACCGATCAGGACCCTCCACGCGGAACCCAGCCCCGAGGATGGTCCTGTGAAGGACGAGATGATCCACACGCTGGCGATCAGCCCCGACGGCTCGGCAGGTCGCCTCGACCAATCGTAGCGGGACCGTGCGGCTCTGGGACATGGCCACGGGCCGCCTGCTCCGGACCCTGCGCGGGCACCAGCCCCGAAGGGACTTTCGGGACGATCCGAAACGAACGATGGGAGTGGACTTTCGTCCCGACGGCCGCCAGCTCGCCTCGGCCGGTTGGGATGGCACCGTTCGGATCTGGGACGTCGAGACCGGAGGATCGGTCCGGGTGTTCAGCGTTCCCCAGGCGCTCGCCATCGCCGCTGTCTATAGCCCCGACGGCACCCGGATCGCCTCGGCGTTCACCGACGGGACCATCCGGATCTGGGACCCCGCCGACGGCCGGGAGATCCGGCAACTGCCCTGCGCCAGTGACGAGGCCACGACCACCGTGCTGACGAACATGGTGGCGTTCAGCCCCGACGGCCGCTGGCTCGCCGCGTGCAGCAACCCGAGCGATCGGAACCCCGGGCGAGGTGAGGGTCTTCGATGTGACGACCGGCCAGCGGATCTTCACTCTCCGTAATCACACGTCCAAGGTCGTCGCTGTCGCGTTCAGCCCTGACGGGCGGCGGATCGCCACGGCGAGCTTCGATCTCACGGTCAAGCTCTGGGAGACCGAGACCGGCCAGGAGGTCTGCACGCTCCGCGGCCATACTGCCGGGGTGCTCAGCGTGGCGTTCTCCCCCGACGGGCGGCGGATCGTCACCAGCAGCATGGATTACACGGTGAAGGTCTGGGACGGCGAGCCCATCTCCGCGAGGTTGCCCCGCCCCTGAGTGGCCCGCGCAACCCGCTGGTGGAATTGCACGGATCTGGTGTTCGGTACGGGTCTCGGGGTTCCCTCGGTGTTCGCCGCGAGTCTCCGGGTTCCCAACGGGCCGCCGCCCACAGCCGGGCCCTTCGCGGGACTCGTACGCCGGCAATGTTGTCGAAAAACCACGTCCTGATGGGTGGAATCTCATCGCCTTTCCCGATGATTCCCGGAGCCTGCGTGAATGATTCGCGGCGATGTTGTCTGTAACCAGGGAGGGATCGTTAACCGTTGACCCCGCGAGGGACGCGGGTACCGCGCCTCGGATTCGCACGCGCGATGCGCTTTCTGCTTCACGGAGGCGATTCTCCTCCTCTCGATCTTCACCCGACGGGCCTGCGTTGTCCCCCGGTGTCCTTGTGTCCCGATCCGACGGAGCTGCACCGATGTTGCCTCACCTCTCCACGTTGCGCGGTGGTTCCAGCAGTCGAATTCAAGCCCACGCCCGGCGGCGTCGCCAGCGGCCCTGGGCGCTGGAGGGATTGGAGGGCCGTGTTCTCCTGTCGGGCAACCCCACGACCTACACGGTCAACCTGACGAGCGACACCGGGGCCAGCTCGGGCACCGACGCCTACCCCACAGCGGGCACGCCCTCGGGCGACCTGCTCTGGGCCATCACCCAGGCCAACGCCAACACCAACGCCGCCGGCAGCGTCATCGCGTTTGACCCGACGGTCTTCGCCACGCCGCAGACGATCACTCTCTCGAGCACGCTCGTGCTGAGCGAATCGGCCGGGCCGGAGGTGATCGATGGCCCCAGCGCGGGAGTCACGATCAGTGGCGGCAATGCCGTCGGCGTGTTCCAGGTCGATGGCGGCGTGACGGGCACGCTCGCGGGGTTGACGATCGCGGGTGGCTCGGCCACTTATTACGGCGGCGGCATCCTCAACAACGGTACGGCGACGATCACCGGCTGCACCATCGAGGACAACTCGGCCGGCTACGCCGGCGGCGGCATCCTCAACGGCGGCACGATGACGCTCAGCGACTCCACGATCGCCAACAATACAACCACCACCTATGACGGCGGTGGCATCGACAACGGCGGCACGATGACGGTCAGCGACTGCACCATCGCCAGCAACACAGCCACCTTCGAGGGCGGCGGCATCTGGAACGACGGGCTGCTGACGGTCAGCGGCAGCACCATCGCGAACAACGAGGCCTACCAGGGCGGAGGTAGCTTCAACCTTGGCGGCACGCTGGCGGTCAGCGACTCCAGCATCGACGACAACTTCGCCAGCAACGCCGGCGCCGGGATCGACAACACTGACGGGTTCGGCGTCGGCACGCTGACGATTCTCAACAGCACCATTGCGAACAACACGGCCGGCTACGACGCTGGCGGCGGCGGCATCTGGAACGGCGGCACGTTGACGGCCGTCAACACCACCATCGCCTACAATGAGTGCTCCTACTTCTATGAAGGCGGTGGAGTGTACGATTCCTCCGGTTCCGCCACGACCTTGGATAACACGATCGTCGCCGTCAACACCCTTTCGGTTCCGGGAGATCGCGGCGAAAGTGGAATGAACTTCTTCGGCGTCCCCACCGGCCTCTCGGGCTCACCCGACGACATCGACGCGCGCACCGGCTTCCGTCGTCGGGCCAATACAACCTGGTCGGCGTCGACAATACCCACAGCCTGACGAATGGCACTGACGGCAACCTGGTCATCGGGACCGCCAACCCGGGGTTGGGCCTGCTGGCGTACAACGGCGGGCCGACCCAGACCATCGCGCTTTTGGCCGGCAGTCCGGCCATCGACGCGGGCAGCAATACCCTGGCCAACGAGTACTCCCTGACCACCGACCAGCGCGGCGCCGGCTTCCCGCGGAGCGTCGATGGCGTCGTGGACATCGGGGCTTACGAGCGGGCCGCGCCACGTCGACCACCCTCGTCTCCTCGCCGAACCCGTCATCGTACGGGCAGACGATCACGCTCACGACCACAGTCTCGGCCGGCAGCGCCCCGACCGTCTACACGGTCAACTTGACCGGCAGCGGCAGCTCCGGCACGGGCACCTCGGGGACTCTGCCCTACGTCATCGGCCAGGCCGACCTCAACCCAAACCTCGCCGGCAGCGTGATCCAGTTCGCCCCGACGGTCTTCAGCGCGTCCAACCCGCAGACGATCACTCTGACCAGCACGCTGGAGCTGGGCGGCCCATCGGGGCCGATGGTGATCGACGGCCCGGCGCGGCGCGGTCACGATCAGCGGCGATAACGCCGTCGAGCGTGTTTCCAGGCCGAGCCCGGCGCGGTGACCACCCTCTCGGGCCTGACCATCTCGGGGGGTTCAGCCGATGATGTCGGTTTCCCCGCCTACAACCCGGCGGTGGCATCTTCGTCTCGTCATGACAGCACGCTGACGATCGCCAACAGCACGATTGCGGGCAACTCGGCCGCCGGGATACCTGGGCGGCGGCATCTTCAACGACGGTAACCTGACGGTCAGCGGCAGCACGATCGCGGACAACTCGGCCAGCCAGGGCGGCGGCATCTTTAACGACAACTCTGGCACCCTGACGGTCACGGGCGGCAGCACGATCGAGGGCAACACCGACGGCGGCATCTTCAGCTATGGCGCCACTGACGGTCAGCGACGGCAGCACGATCGAGAACAACACGACGGCGGCATCGGTAGCTACGGCGGCACGGCGACGATCAGCGACAGTACCATCGAGGACAACACGGCCGGTGGCATCGGCGCCAGCGTCACGTTGACGATCACCGACTGCACCATCGAGGGCAACACGGCCAGTATCGGCGGCGGCGTGTACGCCAGTGGCACGACGACGATCACCGGCAGCACGATCGAGGGCAACACGACTCCGGTGGCCAAGGCGGCGGCATCTACAACCATGGCACGTTGACGCTCTCCGACAGCACGATCGAGGGCAATTCGGCCGCGAGTCCCTACGGCGGCGGCGGCATCTACAGCGATGGCACCCTGACGGTCACCGACTGCACCATCGACGGCAACTCGCCTATGGCGGCGGCGGCATCTCTCAACGGCGGCACACTCTCGATCATCGATTCCACCATCGCGGGCAACAACGCGGGCACGATATACGTGAACGCAGTGGAGGGTGGCGGCATCGCGAACTACGGCACGGTCGTCACGGTCACCGACTCCACGATCTCGGGCAATACGACCACCGGCGGCGGCGGCGGCATCTACAACGATGGCACGATTACGGTCACCGACTCCACCATCGCGGATAACCAGTCCGGTGCCCTACCCGACACGGACTACGGCGGCGGCGGCATCAACAACCAGGGCACGTTGACGGCCGTCAACACCACCATCGCCTACAATTACACCCGCTACCCCGGCGGCGGGGTGTACGATGACCCTGGTTGCACCACGACCTTGTATAACACGATTGTCGCCGTCAACACGGCTGGCGATGGAGCCGACGACATCGCCGGCGCCGGGGTTTCCTCGGCCAGTGCGTACAACCTGGTCGGCGTCGACGAGACCGGCAGCCTGACCAATGGCACTGACGGCAACCTGATCATCGGGGCCACCAATCCCGGGCTGGGCCTGCTGGCGTACAACGGAGGGCCAACCCAGACCATCGCGCTGTTGGCGGGCAGTCCGGCCATCGATGCGGGGAGCAATGCCCTGGCCAACGAGTTCTCCCTGACCACCGACCAGCGCGGCACCGGCTTCCCGCGGATCGTCAACGGTATCGTGGACATCGGGGCTTTCGAGCGGCCCCTGGCCGCGTCGATCGGCCCCGCGACCGTCTACACCGTCGACCTCACCAGCGACACCGGCGCCAGCACGGGCGCCGATGCGGGCGACCTGGCCTATGTCATCGGCCAGGCCGACCTCAACCCGAACCTCGCCGGCAGCGTGATCGAGTTCGCCCCGACGGTCTTCGGCGCGTCCAACCCGCAGACGATCACTCTGACCAGCACGCTGGAACTGGGCGAGCCATCCGGGCCGATGGTGATCGACGGCCCCGGCGCGGGCGCGGTCACGATCAGCGGCGGCAACGCCGTGGGCGTTTTCCAGGTCGAGCCCGGTGCGGTGGTGTCCCTCTCGGGCCTGACCATCTCGGGGGGCTCAGCCGCCAACGGCGGCGGCATCGACGTCCCGTATGGCGGCACCCTGACGGTCGCCGGCAGCACGATCACGGGCAACTCGGCCGACTACACCAACTCCAGCGGCTCCGTCCAAGACGAAGGCGGCGGCGGCATCTACAACGGCGGTATCTTGACGGTCACCGACTGCGTCATCACGGACAACTCGGACCGCCATCGGCGGCGGCATCTCTAACGATGGGAGCCTGACGGTCAGCGGCGGCACCATCGCGGGCAACTCGGCCGGCTCCGGCGGCGGCATCTTCAACGACGGCACGATGACGGTCAGCGACTGCACCATCGCGGGCAACTCGGTCACTACCAACGGTTATGGCGGCGGTGGCATTCTCAACTTTGGCACGGCGACGGTCACCGGCTACACGATTACAAACAATACCGGCCCAGGCATCACCAACGCGGTATGCCACCCTGACAGTCACCGACTGCGCGATCACCGACAACTCGGCGGCGGCGGCATCGTCAGCTACCTTTCCACGGTGACGGTCATCGACTGCACCATCGCGAACAACCGGCCCTGAAGGCGGCGTCGGCAACGGTGGCACCATGACGATCAGCGACTGCACGATCGACGAGCAACACGGCCGGATCCGAGCGGCGGCGGCATCGCCAATGCCGGCACGACTGACGGTCAGCGGCAGCACGATCGACGGGCAACTCGGTCACGAATCCCAACGGCGACGGGGGCGGCATCTTCAATTCCGGCACGCTGACGGTCACCGAGTGCACGATCTCGGGCAATTCGGTCGGCGGCATCCTTGGCGGCTTCGGTGGCGGCATCTACAATTCGACGGCACGGTGACGGTGAACGGCACCACCATCGCGGACAACGTGTCGCGGCGCCGGCGGCGGGCATCGAGAACTCCGGCACGCTGACAGTCATCAACTCCACCATCGCGGACAACTCAACCGGTGCCAATGGCGGCGGCGGCATCGTTAACGGCGGCACATTGACGGCCGTCAACAGCACCATCGCCTACAATGACGGCGGCTTCAACTTCTTCGGAGGCTCCAGCATCGGCGGCGGGGTATACGATGTTTCCTGGTAGCCACCACGACCTTGGATAACACGATCGTCGCCGCCAACACGGCTGACGATGGAGCCGACGACATCGGCGGCGCCGGAGTATCCTCGGCCAGTGCGTACAACCTGGTCGGCGTCGACGAGACCGGCAGCCTGACCAATGGCAGCAACGGCAACCAGGTCGGGGTCACCAACCCGGGGCTTGCCTCGGGGCTGGCAAATAACGGCGGCCCGACCCAGACCATCGCGCTCCTGGCGGGCAGTCCGGCCATCGACGCCGGCAGCAACGCCCTGGCGGTCGATCCCACCACGGGCCAGCCCCTCTGCTACGATCAGCGCGGCGCCGGCTACCCGCGGATCGTCAATGGGACCGTGGATATCGGGGCCTTCGAGGTTCAAGCCGCGCCCCCGATCCCGCTGCCCACCACGACCACGCTCTGCTCCCCGGCCAATCCGTCGGTCTATGGCCAGTCCGTGACCTTCACGGCCACAGTGGCTCCGAACCCGTCCGGCTCGGGCACGCCGGCCGGCACGGTGCAGTTCCTGATCGACGGCAGCGACTTCGGCAGCCCCGTGACGCTGGTCAACGGCAGCGCCACCAGCGCCGCCATCAGCTCGCTCTCGGTCGCGAGCCACGCGATCGAGGCCGTCTACAGCGCGGCCGGCAACTTCGGCGCCAGCGACCGGCACGCTGACCCAGGCGGTCAACCAGGATAGCACGACGACCAGCTTCGTTGCTCTCGATGAGCACGTCCGACCCCGGGCAGTCCGTGACCTTCACGGCCAACGTCGCGGCCAACGCACCCGGCTCGGGCACGCCGGCCGGGACGGTGCAGTTCCTGATCGACGGCAGCGACTTCGGCAGCCCCGTGACGCTGGTCAACGGCAGCGCCACCAGCGCCGGCATCAGCTCGCTTTCGGTCGCGAGCCACACGATCGAGGCCGTCTACAGCGGGGGCACCGACTTCGCCACCAGCACCGGCACGCTGACCGAGACGGTCGCCCAGCATGGCACGACGACCAGCATCGTCTCCTCGGCGAGCCCATCAAGCGTCGGGCAGTCCGTGACCTTCACGGCCAGCGTCGCGGCCAACGTCCTCGGCTCGGGCACACCGACCGGCACGGTGCAGTTCCTGATCGACGGCAGCGACTTCGGCAGCCCCGTGACCCTGGTCAACGGCAGCGCCACCAGTGCCGCCATCAGCTCGCTTTCGGTCGCGAGCCACACGATCGAGGCCGTCTACAGCGGGGACACCGACTTCGCCGCCAGCACCGGCACGCTGACCCAGACGGTCAACCCGGTCAGCACGTCGACCCCGCCCAGCTCGGTCCCGCCCACCGGCAGCGTGAGTTACTACGTCGGCAGCCGTCAACCCGGCGGACGAGATCGGCACCGGCACGCTGAGCACGAACGCGAATGGAGTGACGACGGCCACCTTCAGCACGCACAGCCTGCCGGCCGGCACCTACGCGATCACGGCCGTCTACGGCGGCGACACCAACTACCCGGCGAGCACATCGAACGTCGTCAGCCAGACGTCATCCCGGCGCCTCTGGTGATCACGGCCAATAACCAGGCCAAGGTCTATGGGCAGGCCAACCCGGCCCTGACGGTCAGCTACTCGGGCTTCGTCAACGGCGACACCTCGGCCAGCCTGACGACCCGGCCGACCGTCACCACGACGGCCACGACCACGAGCCCGGTCGGCAGCTACGCGATCACCGCCAGCGGCGCCGTCGATCCCAACTACACGATCAGCTATGTGGCGGGCACGTTGACCATCAGCCCCGACGCGACCACCACCGTGGCCAGCTCCTCGACCACGAGCACCGGCTTCGGCCAGTCGGTCACGCTCAGTGCGACCGTCACCGCCAATGCACCGGGCTCCGGCACGCCCACCGGCAGCGTCGATTTCTTCGACACGACGACCGGCGATGACCTGGGCAGCGTGGCGCTCTCCGGCGGCAAAGCCTCCTTGAGCACCGCCAGCCTGCCGGTGGGCGCCAACACGATCAAGGTCACCTATTCCGGAGACAGCAACTTCCTCTCCAGCAGCGCCAGCACGGGCACGATCACGATCAGCCAGTCGATCATCGTTCTCGACCCGACGGCCGGCGGGGCGCTCTCCCTCTCGGGCAACGCCAGCATCAAGCTCACCGGCGGCGTCTTCGTCGATTCCAGCTCGTCGACTGCCCTGTCGGCCAGCGGCAACGCCCAGGTCAAAGCGTCGGTGATCGACGTGCACGGCGGCGTCGCAGAAGAGCGGCAACGCGAGCTTCAGCCCCGCGCCGACCACCGGGGCCGCAACGTTGGCCGATCCGCTCGCCTCGCTTGGCCGAGCCGAGCACGTCCGGCCTGACCAGCTACGGCTCCGAGAGCCTCAGCGGCAATTCGTCCGCGACGATCAAGCCGGGCATCTACAGCCAGATCACCGTTTCGGGAAACGGCACGCTCACCCTGAACAGCGGCCTCTACATCATCGAGGGCGGCGGCTTCTCGGTCTCCGGCAACGCCAGCGTCACCGGCTCCGGGGTGACGATCTTCAACGCCGGAAGCAAGTATCCCAGCACGGGCGGCACCTACGGCAGCATCACCCTGAGCGGCAACGGCTCGTACAACTTGACCCCGCCGACCACCGGGACCTACGCCGGGATCGTGATCTTCCAGCCGCGCGACAATACCAAGGCCCTGACCATCAGCGGCAACGCCTCGGGGATGACCGGCACGATCTACGCGCCGGCGGCGCAGCTCGCCGAGAGCGGCAATGCCCAGCTCAACGCGGCCATCGTCGTCGATACGCTGACGATCAGCGGCAACGGTGTCGCCAATACCGTGACGCTGAATGCGCCCACCGGCACGGTCGCCTACACCCCGGCCCAGATCCGCGACGCCTACGGCATCAACGCGTCTGGCACATGGACGGCACCGGCCAGACCATCGCCATCGTCGATGCCTACGACGACCCGAGCATCGACCAGGCCCTCGATGCCTTCGACTCCCAGTTCGGGCTGACCGACTCCGGGCCGACGCTGTACGCTCAGTACGGGCCGGCCTCGTCGTTCTTGACGGTCCTCAACCAGTACGGCCAGGCCACGTCCCTGCCCTCAACCGACCCGAACGGGCCCGGCACCGACAACTGGGAAGTGGAGGAAGCGCTCGACGTCGAGTGGGCTCATGCCATCGCTCCCGGAGCCCAGATCATCCTGGTCGAGGCCAACAGCCAGTCGCTTTCGGACCTGATGGCCAGCGTGGCCACCGCCGCCAGCCAGCCCGGCGTGTCGGTGGTGTCGATGAGCTGGGGCTTCCCCGAAGGGCAGGCCGTCTTCGCCAGCCGATGAGGCCAACTACGACAGCGTGTTCAACGTGCCCGGCGTGACCTTCGTCGCCAGCACCGGCGACTACGGGGCCGCCGATCCCGAGTATCCCGCGTTCTCGCCCAACGTGGTGGCCGTCGGCGGCACGAGCCTCACGCTCAACGCGGACAATTCGTACAACAGCGAGACGGGATGGGGCTATCACTCCGACTTCCGTCGGGGCCTTCATCGGCTCGGGCGGCGGCATCAGCCTGTACGAACCCGAGCCGGCGTACCAGCAGGGCGTCCAGTCCACGGGCAGCCGGACCACGCCCGACGTCTCGCTGGTCGCCGATCCGGCCACCGGCGCGTGGATCGCCGACCCGTACAACCTCGATCCCAGCGATCCGTTCGAGATCGTGGGCGGCACGAGCCTGTCGGCCCCGGCCTGGGCGGGCCTGGTGGCGCTGGTCAACCAGGGACGAGTCGCCGCGGGCGAATCCACCCTGAACAGCTCCAGCCCGACCGAGACGCCAGCAAGCCCTCTACAGCCTGCCGCAGAGCCGATTACAACGTCATCAGCAGCGGCAACAACGGCTATTCCGCCGACGCCGGCTACAACCTGGTGACCGGGCTGGGGACACCGGTGGCCAATCTCCTGGTGCCCGACCTGGTCGCCTACCAGGGGCCCGGCACGTCCTACGCGGGCCCGACGGTCGCTCCGTTGCAGAATGCGACCCTGACCAACACGGGGACGAGCTCCAGCAGTCCCATCGACGTGTTCAGCGTGTTCGATTCCTTGACGATGACGGGTTCCGGGTTCGGATCCACCCAGGATGTCGGTCGTCGCAGCGAGTCCCTGCCAGACGGCGGAGTCGCCGCGTCGCCCCTTGCCGGTCGTTACCGCGTGGCCCCGGTGGCGGCGGGCTCGGACTTCGTGACGTCCGACGCCGCGGTCGGAATGATGTCGCTCGACACCATCATGACGGCGCACGATGCCGCCCTGACCGACTGGTCCTCGTCGCGGGCCGCGGTGGCGACAACCGGGACGTTTCCAGGAGGCACGGATCTCGGCCCGAGTATCAGCGGGAGGGGTTTGTTGGCCTTGGGGCGGTCGAGTACCCCGGTGCTCCAGGCCGCGCTGGTGGACGCGGTGCTCGAGGAGTCCGGGGCCCTGTCCTCTCTCCTGGAAGGCGAAACCAAGACGTTGGTAGCCACAAACACCGGTCAGGGGCCGTCGTCATAAATCTCCTCGCGTCGGACGGTGAAACCCTCGGGCCACGGCCCCACGTCGTGGGCTGAGAAGGTCAGCGGAGTACGCGCGACGGTCGGCTCGTCGATCACCATCACCACCCGATGCGGCCCCGGTGCCAGGTCGGCGGGAAACCGGATCGTCGCCTTCCGCTGGTCATCCAACTCGATCGTCGTCTCGATCGTCCTCATGGCTGCTTCCTCCTCCTGTCGCTGGGGAATCCGCCTTCCTTATACACTCTCTCGGGTCAGGAGACGATGCCGCGCCTGAGCGCGTCTCAGTCGCCGTTAGCGGCGGCGGTCGGCCGCGTCGTCCTCGTCTTCTTCCTCGACGTCGATCCAGAGCTCGGCGACGGTCGTGGCGAAGCCGGGCAGGACCAGGCTGGCGATGACCTGATCGTCGCGGAAGACGGCTTCGTCCCAGACATCGCCGTGACGGGTCAACACCGTGACCTTGCCGCTCCAGCGGATCGACGATCCAGTATTCGAGCAGGCCGTAGGCCAGGTATTCCTCGCGCTTGATGACGTAATCGCGGTGGATGCTGCCGCGTGAAACGACTTCGCCGGCCAGCACGGCGACTCTTCGACGGCTCCAATCCTTGGGTGCGCCGCGGAGGACGACGCCCAGGTCCGGGCTTCGCGACGAGACGAACCCGGGCAGCCAGAAGCGGAACTCAGCCCCACCGCCATAGAGGATGACCGAGCCGGGATCCCTGCGATCATAGCGGGCAAGCGACATGAAGAGGTTGGAGACGACCATGCCATGAGCGTCGTCCGGAACGTCTTCACTTCGAGCACTCCTCTCGCCAGCTCGTAGCGCGATCCTTCCTCGACCTCGGCTTCCAGGAACTCCTCGAGGGTCATCGTGCGTCCGTGGTCGGCCGGGCTGATGCGGAGCGTGTGGTGACGGTGGCCATGGGCGCCAACTCCTTTCGATCAATGGGATCAGGTCGTCGTCAGGATCCATGATATCCGGGACGCCCGACCGGCTACCAGCCGGGACGATCAACCCTTGCCGGCGGAGGGCCTCGCCTGATGTTGATTCGCCGCAACCCCCCTCGCCAGGGGAGAACGCGCGTGGTACGTTGAGTGGTTGGGGCGGATGAATTTTGAGGATCGCGCGGCAAGATTGACCGCTCGGGAGGCAATAGTCTTGATGGATAGTCCGGGTTCATCGCAGCCGACGCGGCCCAGCCTGCTCATCCGGATTCGCGATCCTCGGGATGGCGAGGCCTGGGAGGCGTTCGTCGATACGTACTTGCCGATGATCTACCGGTACGCGCGGCGGATGGGCCTCCAGGATGCCGACGCCGCGGACGTGAGCCAGGAGGTCCTGTCCGAGGTGGCGCGGTGCATCCGGGCGTTCGAGTACCATCCCGATCGCGGCCGGTTTCGCGACTGGCTCGGGGTCCTGGTCCGGCGGAGGGTCTTCCGGTTCCTCAAGAAGAAGGACCGAGATGCGGCGGACCCGGGCGAAGAGGATTCGAATGCGATGGAGCAGAATCCGGCCGATGTGGAGTGGACCGACGAGTTCAACGCGCGAATCCTGGTCGCGGCGATGGAGAAGGCGCGGCCGCATTTCGAGCCGCGGACGTGGCAGGCGTTCGAAGGCGTCTGGCTGGAGAACCGGCGGGCCGTGGAGGTCGCGGCCGATCTGAATCTGCCGATCGAGATGATCTACACGGCCAAGTCGCGGGTGCTCAAGCGACTCGAAGAGGAGGTCCGGATCCTGGCCGAGGATGTCCCGCAGTTGGTGCCCTTGAACTAGCCTGGCCGGGGACCGGCGGCGCGAGGCGGGCGATGCCTCCTTCCCGCCCGACGTGTCCCATGCCCCGCACCATGAATCGTGGCTGCACCATGAGAGACTGCCCCTCGCAGGAGGAATTGCAAGCGTTCCTCTCGGCGGCCTTGCCCGAGGCCGGGGCCGCGACGCTGCGCGGCCCACGTCTCGGGCTGCGTCCGGTGCCAGGAGGTGCTCGACCGGCTGACGGACAGCGAGACGCTGAGCGGGTGGAAGCCGCTGGCCCGGGAGATCCAATCCGAGATCGAGCGACGAGCCGGTGCTGGATCGGCTGCGGCGTGCGCTGCGATGCGTACCGATGGAATCGACCCTCGGCCCGGACCGATCGGAGTCGGCCGCGGAGCCCGACCCGGGGCTTCCGACTGGCGGGCCATCCTGGGGCCGCCCGGCCGGCCGGGCGATCTCGGCACGCTGGACGCCTATTTCATCGAGGCCGAGCTGGGGCGGGGCGGGATGGGGATCGTCTTCCGGGCGTTCGACCCGGCCCTGCTGCGGCGGGTGGCGTTGAAGGTCCTGCGGCCCGACCTGGCGCATCCGCGGGCCCGCCGCCGGCTGGTCCGCGAGGCGCCGCGCCGCGGCGCAGTTCCGCCACGATCACCTGGTGGCCGTGTACGCGGTCGTGGACCCGCCCGAGGGCCTGCCTTACCTGGTGATGGAGTACCTCGACGGCCCGACCCTGAGCCAACCTGATCGAGCCCGGGGTCGGCCTGGAGCCGCGACGGGCCGCGAGCATCGCCGCCCAGGTCGCCGACGGGCTGGCCGCGGCGCACGCCGCGGGGCTGGTGCATCGCGACATCAAGCCCGACAACATCATGATCGACCCGGCGACCGGCCGGGCCAAGCTGATGGATTTCGGCCTGGCCCGCGACGAGGCCAGCGATGAGAGCCTCACGCGGGAGGACGTCCTGGCGGGCACGCCGACGCACATGAGCCCGGAGCAGGCGCGGGGACTCCCGCTCGATGGCCGGAGCGACGTCTACAGCCTGGGGGTGACGCTCTACGAATGCCTCACCGGCGAGGTCCCGTTCCGCGGCACGCCGCACATGGTGCTCCAGCAGGTCTGCGACGACGAGCCGCGACCGCCCCGCCGGCTCAACGACCGGATCCCGCGCAACCTGGAGACCGTCTGCTTGAAGGCGATGGCCAAGGAGCCGTCGCGACGGTATGCCACCGCCCGCGACCTGGCCGACGACCTGCGGCGATGGCTCAACGGCGAGCCGATCAGGGCGCGGCCGCCCGGGCCCGGTCGGGCGGCTCGGCCGATGGTGCCGGCGCAATACCCGGCTCGCGGCCCTCGTCGCCACCGTGTTCGGCCTGCTCGTGCTGCTCACCGCCGTCTCCTCGGTGGCGGCCATGCGGATCGCGCGCGCGCAGCGGCAGACCCTCCAGGAGCAACAAGGCCGCCCGCGACCATTACAACCTGGCGCTGGAGACGCTCAAGTCGCTGGTGCTGGACGTCAACGAGAAGCTGGGCAGCCGCCCCGGGCACGCTCCAGCTCAAGCGCGACATCCTGGAGACGGCGCGGGCCGGACTGGAGAAGATCGCCCGGAGCACCGAGGCGGCCGGCACGATCGATCGGAGTGCCGTGGTGGCCTACGACCAGCTCGGGCGGGTCCTGTTCGCGCTGGGCCGGACCCCGGATGCGTTCCGGGCCTACGAGAAGTCGCGCGACCTCGCCGAGGCGCTGGCCAAGGCCCATCCCGGATTCGACTGGACTTCCAGCGCGACCTGGCCCTGGCCCACGACCAGCTCGGCGACATGAGCCGGTACAACAACGACATCCCCGCCGCCGAGGCCGCCTTTCGCCGCGCCATCGCGGTCCGCGAGGCCCTGACCGCGCGGCACGGCCAGCATCCCGAGGTCCTCCGCGATCAGCATGTCTCCGCCAACAAGATCGGCCTGATTCACCTTCGCAAGGGGGAATACGCCGCAGGCCATGGTCGAGTTCACGCGGGCGCTGGAGTTCTTGAACCAGTACGCGCCGACTTACCCGCCGCGGATCCAAGGTCCTGTCGGACTATGAATACACCTATCGCCAGCTCGCCCAGGCGTGCCTGATGTCCGACTGGACGGCGGGGGCCGAGTACACCCGGAAAGCCCTGGAGTCGGCCCAGGCGTTCGTCGCGGCCGAGCCGGAGAACCTCTGGCTCCGCAAGAAGCTGGCGATCGACTACGACCAGCTGGGCACGGCGCGGTTGCTCCTCGGAGACCTCGACGGCGCGGAGGCCAACTACCTCAAATCCCAGGAGGTGTGCCAGGCCCTCCTGGCCGCCGAGCCCGGGTCGACGCCGAGAATCAGCGGTACGTGGCCGTCGCGTACCGGATGATGGGGGACCTGGCGCGGTGCCGCCGCAATACCGGATGCGGCCCGGTCGCTGTATCAGAAGTGCCTGGCGATCTGCGAGACGCTCGCCGACGCCGATCCCGGCTCGGCGCAGAAGCAGGGGGACATCCTGGAGACCCTGGGTGTCCTCACCGATAACGCCGAGCGGGCCGAGCGGTTCGGCGAGGCGCTCGAGTGGGTCAAGCAGACCTTGCAATGGCTCGACCGGCTCGAGCGCGAGAAGCGGCTGGGGCGTGACGTCCTGGAGGAGTCCCGGACGATCGCCACGGGGCAGCAGGCGCTCTACCAGGCCGCGGCCCGTGGCCTGGGGCTGGATTCCCAGGCCGCGCCCGCGCCGGACCTACCGCCCATCTTGCAGGACTGGTGGAAGCTCTTCCGCGGCATGGGACTGGTCCGGCGCGGCCGGCACGCCGAGGCCGCCGCCGAGATCCGGGACGTGCTGAGCCACGAGCCCAAGGACGCGCTGAAGTCGCTCCGGGTCGGCCGGATCTTCGCCCTGTGCGCCGACGCCGTCGCGCCGGGGAAGCCGGACGATGCGCTCACGCCGGACCAGCGCAGACTTCGACAAGCCTACATCAACTCGGCTCTCGATGCCGTGCGGCAGACGTTGCGGTTATCGCCGGCGATGGCCTTCGACACCTTCGCCGAGCCCGACTTCGACCTGCTCCGCCGCCGCGGCGACCTCGCGGCGTTCGTCCGCGAGCTGGGCCAGGAGGCGAGCCCGAAGGCCCCGGCGCCGTGAGTGGGGCCGCCGGTGCGGGTCAGGGCTTGCTCTCGCTCGACTGGACATCGCCCAGGTCGCGGGTCTCGCCGGGCTCGAGCACGACCCGATCGATCACGACGCCATATCCTCCCTTGGCGGCTTCCTCACCGACCGCGTTGCCGGAATACTTCTGGCCGGGGACCAGACCCTCGACGCGGAATCGGCCTTGCTCGTCGGTCTTCAGGCCGCCGGGCAGGAGTCCTCGGGCCGGATCGATCGTGGCCGCTTCCCAGTCGGTGGTCCTCAAATGGACCCTCGGCCGCGGCTTGCCCTGAGCGTCAACCAGCCGGCCGGCGATCGTGCCCCAGGGCTGGAGTTTGACCGTGTAGGGTTCGGCTTCGTCGCCCCGCGCCACGAGCGAACCCACGAGCTTCCTGGCGTCGTGGCGGAAGGTGAAGCGCCTGGGCCGGAGCGGGTTGAGCTTGGAGACGGTCATCACGCCGGGCGTCTTCGTCGCTTCGGCGCCGTCGCCCTCGGCCGTCACGCCGGTCAAGGGTGCACCATCCGGTCCGAGCACGCGGACCTCGCGCTTAGGGTCACGCTCCAGCACGGCCTCGGCGGTCAGCGGTCCCGAGTCATCGGGAGGGTTGATCAGGACGATCGCGCTGAACTGCTCTTAGGTGAGGAAGTGCGCCCTTCGCCAGCGGCGATGACGATCGATGTTCCGATCGCCGTAGGTTCGGCTCGAGCGCCGCTGGACTTCTTGTCCTTCCCGGAATTGAAGAACGCCTCGGGGTCGACGCAGGCCGGCCGGTACTGACCCTCGGTGGTGCGAACGACCACGGCTCCCGGGCCTGGCAAGACGCCCAGGAGATAGGTCCCGTCACTCTGTACGATCCCCGAGTTGTAAGGCCCGAACCCTTGAACCGGGGCAAAGCCGGGGACTTCGCGGACGTGCGAGTTAGGATAGACGGGCCAGTAAAAGACATCCGCGCCCACCACCGGCTTTCCCGTCTGCTTGTCGATCAGCTTGAGCGTTCATCGGGATGCCCGGGACGCAATCGACGTCGACCTGGATTGGCGCCAGCCCGGCGGTGTCGGGGACGTTGGGGCAGGTCTCGAAGTAGGGAGCTTTTTCCCCGGCAAGAACCATGAGCCCGTAGCTCTTGCCCTTGGGGAAGCCTGGCAGCGTGTACCGTCCGTTTGCGTCGGTGGTCGCGCGAGCTGTTCGTCCCCGTACCGCCGACTGTCGACTCCGGCCAAAGGCTGCCTGGTCCGCTTGTCGCGGACGACGCCGGTGAGCGCGCGACCTGGCGGGATGAGGTGGTCGAAGGTCGCGCCGTAGATCGTCTTGGCCGAAAACGTACCGGGCGGGGTTGAGACCGTTGCTGGCATTGCGGGTCATCGCACTGATCGTGGCACTCTGGATCGTCGGGCCCTCGACCTCGATCTCGACAATCCGATCGCGGCCGATGCCACTCAGTCGGAACCGGCCGTCGGCGTCGGTCGTGACGCTCGCCGGTTGGCCGGGGAGCCTTGACCCGTAATCCTTGGCGAATCGGTGGTTCGAAGCCTGCATCGGGTCGTCGTGGAGCAGCTTGAGATAGGGATCGATGCCCTCGGAACCCTCCGCCTTGATCCGGCCTCGGGTGATCTTCGCGCCGGCGATCGGTCTGCCCTGAAGGTCGAGGATGCGGCCCGAGATCGGCACGGAGTCATCAACCAGCTTGAAGGTCAGGTCCTCGTCGGGCGGCTTGCGTAGCTCGACCCAGTCGAGCCCGAGTCCGTCGGCCGTTGCCAGGATGGTGACAGTTGCCCACGGGGTGCGCGCGACGGCTTTGTCCATCTCGGCTTTCGGCAGAGTGAAGTGGAAGGATCCCTTGGTATCGGCCTTGGTCTTGAAGGCCGGATCGTCTGGCTCGTGAACCGAACCGGGGGCGATGATGGACAAGGCCGCTCCGGCCGCGGGTTTTCCGTCCGGCCCGAGTACCCGGCCCTGGTAAGTCACCGTCTCTCCCTCGGCGGCCTTGGCCTGGCCCGCCGAGTCGCCGTGCGCGGGCTTGTCTCCCACGATCGCCACCGCCGGTGCTCCGGCCCTCGGCGCGTCGGGAGTGGCCGGCATCATGGCGGCGAGTCCGGTGGCAAGACAGGTCAGGGAGCCGATGAGGATCGCGGCCGCCGCGGCGATCTTCAGCCTGGCGATCATCATCGTCCTCAGCGTCTTCTCGATCAGGACGGCGGACGCCGTCGAGACCGTCCCGACCGCGGCCGTCTCGCCCAGGGCGATCTGCCGAGCGGCCCGGACGGTCGCTTGCATCAGCGCCATCGAGGCCGCCGATGCGGTCCGGGCGCCGGCTCCGGCGCCCATCGCCGTGGCGGCGAAGGCGACCCCGCGCCGCGTCAGCCGATGCCGCAGCAGTTCCTTGCCCCGGGCCAGGCGGCCGCGGGTCGTCCCCTCGCTCCATCGCAGATAGCTCGCGGCCTGCTGGTAGGTCATGTCCTCGAGGTAACAGAGGACGATCGGCTTGCGGTACCGTTCGGGGAGCCGCTCGATCTCCTGGTGAAGCACGGCGCCGGTGTCATCCCAGGGAGGGGCTGAGGTCTCCCGAGTGCCGGCCAGCTCGGCCGCCCTCCGCTCCTGAGAGCGTTGCCGGGCGGCGTCGGTCTTGACCTGAAGCGCGATCCGCCATGCCACGCGATGGAGCCAGCCGCCGATGGAGCCGTCGATCCAGATCGACCTGGCCTTGCGTGCCAGCAGGAGGAAGGCGGCCTGGAAGGCGTCGTCGGCGTCGTTGGGGTCGTCGAGGACGCCGCGGCAGACGGCCATCACCATGGCTCCGTGGCGCTGGACCAGGGCCTGGAAGGCCAGCTCGTCGCGGTGGCTGACGTATTGTTCCAGCAGCCGGGCGTCGGGGAGCCCCGCGAGAGTCCCCTCGCCGAAGAGTCGGTGGATGTGCCGCAAGGCGGCTCCGTGTCGTGCACTGGCCATGTCGTTCTCCCTCATGATTCGTGAGTCCCTATTATACTAAGGGGCGCGGCTCGGAGTTCGCACGACTTTTCCACGATTTTCGCGGAAACGAGCCGAATTGGCCCTGGCGGTGCTTGGCCATGGGTGGCAGAACGAACGATCCGCGCCCGGCATCCTGTCCGCATGGCTCTTCCACGGAATCGCCGATTTCCTGGCTGATTCGATTATTTTTATAATCAATTATATATTTATTTAATTTATAGCACGGCACTATCTGCCCTCGACTCCGTTCGATGCAGGTGATAAGATGAAGAACGAGACTAAATAGGTCCACGCAAGAGGGAAAGTCAGCCATTCCTCGATGATCATCACAACGTGACCACAGGCGTGAGCCCGTGGTTCGGACGGGGAACCTCCAACCTCGCACGTCAGTGCGATCCGCCCCGTCGCGAGCTCGAGGCCCTGCTCGCCCCGCCTGCGCGACCGAGTCCATGAATCTCGGGTGGACCGCATCAGGCATTCTCGACCCCGAGCCGCCCTCGAACCTCATTTCGTTGGTTCGGGCTGCCCGCCATGTCCGGCCCCAGGATCAGGTCCAGGAGTAAACTGACCTCGCGGTGTGCCACGACCGGGTGGCGGAACGGGCGATCCGCATGTAGCTGATAGCGGTTGCGCCGGCCCTCGCGGGATCGCGTCAGATATCCGCCCTTCTCCAGGTCGGTGACGATCCGCTGCACCGCCCGCTGGGTGATCCCCACCCGCTCCGCCACTTCGCGCAGGCGAACCTCCGGCTCTTGCGCGATGCAGAGCAGCACATTCGCGTGATTGCTCAGGAACGTCCAATCGGGTACGCTCGACGTTTTCAGGTCTTTCGCTTCCACCATGCCTTGACTCCCACTACCTGATGCGAAACAACTCAGATATCCAGTTGCGCGATGATTGGTCTTGTCCCTGGATGATCGCGGCTTCCTTTCCGGCATGCTGCGGATAGCCCAAGGCCGCCAGGCGGCCCGGCGTCGTGGTTCAGCGGCACCTACCGGTGCTTGGCCCCTTGCCGTGGCGAACCGTCAGCAGGCCCTTGCGTCGGAGAGGACGATGTCCTTCCACGTCAAGGGCATAGTCCCTGGACTCGCAGCCCGGTGTTGAGCAGGAGCCGGACAACCGCCAGGTCTCGTGAGCAGCCTGACCGTTCGACGGCGCGCAGCAGGGCGTGTTGCTCGCGGCGGTCCAGCCACCGCGGCCCGGGCTGCTCATGGGAAACGGGCCGGGGCCCGCTCCAGGCCGGCCCGGAATTGGGACGGGAAAGCCATGGTCAGCCCCGCCCGGGTCGCCCAGGTCAGGAAGCTCTTGAGCGTAGCGAGCTTGCGGTTGACGGTGTTGGGCTTGAGCCGACGTTGCTCGACCAGCCAGTGCTTGAATTGCCTCAGGTCCGTCGGCGTGATCTTGGCCGGCTCCATCGGCTCGCCGTTGGCGCCCTCGAACCAGGCAGCGAAGGCGTCGAGGTCTGATCGATAGTTCTTGATGGTCAGAGGGCTGTGCTCGGACTGGGCCAGGAAGAGGCCGAAGCGGTCGATGGGATCGGAAGCGCATGCCATCGTTATACGCCGAGTTTTTCGGGGATCAGAGGCGGAACCGGGGGACTTATACGTCGAGTTGGCCGGGAAGTCAACGTATAATGTCGGTTCTACGATCAGCCGGTGCAGGGGGCGACCCGTGCCAGGAAACGGGTCCAGGGGTCGGCGCAGCAATTTCGCTCGGAGGATGGGAACGCCGTGGTTTTGGAGCCGGATCATATCGAATCGTCCAAGCCAAGCCGAAGGAGGCCGCGGACCGATGGGCATGTTCGATCGTTTTGTGAAGAAATGGAAAGCGCCGTTGGCGGCGGCGTTTCGAGTCGGAGTTGAATGGACTCCTCGATTCCGCTACGACCCTGACGACCCAGGGCCGACGTCAAGAAGCCTTTCTCTTGGCGTAACAAGCCGCTGACCTGGTTCCGCGCGCATCTCGGCGAGGCTCACCCCGACTACGGCCGCTGCCTGAGTACTCTGGCGATAATCCACGAGGACGTGGGGGACTACGCCGCCGCATTGCCACTCTACCGCCAGGCGACGGAGATCTTCCAGGCAGCGCCGGGTGAGAATGTGCGCATCGCGTGCTTTATGCCATCGGCCTGAGCAACCAGGCAGGGGTGTATCGCGCGATGAACGACCACACCGCACGCGCCGCCACTGCTCAAGCAGGCGGCGGAGATCCGCCGTGCCGCGCTGGGGAGGAACATCCCCTGTATGCGGTCGGCCTGCGCAGCCTGGCGGATTGCACCGGGCAATGGGGAATCACACTGACGCACTGCCACTCTGCCGCCAAGCCGCGGATATCTATCGCGCTGCCCTAGGCGAAGGCCACCCGGACCATGCCCGAAGCCTGAACGAGCTGGCGATGATCTATGAGGACATGGGGGACTACGCTGCCGCACTGCCACTCTACCGCCAGGTGACGGAGATCTTCCAGGCAGCGCCGAGCGAGTATCGCGCGCATTATGCCATCGGCCTGAGCAACCAGGCAGGGGTGTACCGCGCGATAAAGGACTACGCCGCCGCGCTGCCTCTGCTCAAGCAGGTGGCGGAGATCCGCCGCGCGCCGAGTGAGGATCATCCCCTGTACGCGGACAGCCTGCGGAACTTGGCAGAGGTGACCGGGCGTAGGGGATCATGCCGCCGCTTTGCCGCTCCATCGTCAAGCCCTGGAGATCCGCCCCGCGCTGGGTGGTCTCTCCCGCCTACGCTCAGAGCCTGAACGATCTGGCGGGGTTGCATGATGATGTGGGGGATCACGCCGCTGCTCTGCCCTTGCTCCAGCAGGCAGTGGAGATTTATCGCGCCGTGCTGGCGAGGACCACCCCGCCTACGCTCACAGCCTGAACGACCTCGGGGAGGTACACCTGGGGCTTGGGAACCACGCCGCCGCTTTGCCCCTTTTCTGCCGGGCGGCTGAGATCCGCCTCGCCGCGCTGGGCGAGGACCACCCCGCCTATGCCGACAGCCTGAACGACCTCGGGCTGACGCAGGGGGAACTGGGGGACCATGGCGCGGCCCTGCCAACGCTACAGCAGGCGGCGGAGATCCGCCGCGTCGCGCTGGGCGAGGAGCATCCCGACTTTGCCAAGAGCCTGATTAACCTGGCGGAGGCACACCGGAGGCTTGGGAACCACGCAGCCGCCCTACCACTGCTCCAGGCGGGCCGTCGGAGATCTTCCTCGCTACCTTGGGCGAGGTCCATCCGGTCTGTGCGGTCAGCCTGAGGAGCCTGGCGGAAGTCCATCCGGCGCTGGAGAGTTCGCCGCCGCTCGGCCACTGCTGCAACAAGCGTCGGAGATCCTTCGAGCGGCGTTCGGGGAGATGCACCCAGCCTGCCCCAGAGTCTGCTCGATGTTGCCAGGCTGTGCGACCAGGGGGGAGACCGTGCCTCCGCCCTGCAATACACCCAGCAAGCGGCCGAGATCTACCTGCGCCACACTCGGAGAAAACCACCCGGTCTCACTCACCTGCTTGGGTTACCTGGGGTCGCTTCACGCGGAGATGGGGGATCACGCCAAAGTGCTCACGGTCCTCCAGCGGGTGAGAACGCTTTGGGCGGAAGCGATGGGGGAGGGTGACGAGCATCTCGGGTGGATCTTCTACCGCCTGGGCGAGGTTTATCAGGCGATGGGGGATTTGGACGCGGCCGTGCCCGCCTACGAGCGATCGACTCAGATCTATCGCGATGCCGTGGGGGAGAATGTCCGCCTCGCCGACAGCTTGACGAACCTGGCCAATGTCCACCTCCAGTTGGGCAAGCCGGAGGCGGCTTTGCGCTCTACGAGCAGGCCGTCGGGATCCGCCGTACGCTATTCGGCGAGGAGCCCCCAGTACGCCGACAGCCTGCACAACCTGGCCCTGGCGCACCAGGCGATGGGCGATCACGCCGCTGCCCTGCCCCTCAATCGCCAGGCCCTAGAAATCCGCCGCGCCGCTCCCGGGGAAGATCATCCCACCTGCGGAGCCAGTATGAGCAGCTTGGCGAAGGCTCATGAGCGTGGGAGACTACGCCGCCGCACAACCCTTGCTCGAGCGAGTGACCGAGATCCGCCGCGCCACTCTGGGGGAAGGGCATCCCGACTATGGCGCGAGTCTGTTCAACCTGGCTGGAGTGCATCGAGCCCCTGGGGGACTACGCCGCCGCTCTGACCCTGTTCCAGCGGGCGGCAGAGGCATCGTGTGGCGGAGGGAGAGGGTCACTCCAACTACGCCGCCAGCTTGCGAAGCCAGGCGAGGTGCACCACGAAATGGGAGCCACGCCACCGCCCTACCCCTGCTCCGCGCGGGGCGATCTACCGCGCGCGTGGCGAGGACCATCCGGAATCGGCGGGCAACCTCAACTCCCTGGCGGTGGTGCACGAAGCGATGGGGAATTACCGGCCGCTCTTCCACTCTACCAGCGGGCGCTGGAGATCTATCGCGCCGCGTCGGGCGAGAAAGGCCCAGACTACGCCCGGAGTCTGGTAAGTTGGCGTCGCTCCATGAGGTGATGGGAGACTACGCCGCCGCCCTGCCCTTGCGCCGGCAGCTGATGGACCTCCAGCGTCCACCGCGGGAGAAGATTACCAGGACTACGGCATCAGCCTGTGTCAATTAGCGAATGTGTACCGCCGCCGCGAAGACTACATGTCCGCCCTGCCCTTCTACCAACGAGGGGTGGAGATCCTCCGGGCTTCGCTCGGCGAGCACGACCCTGGCTATGCGTCTGGCCTGGACAGTCTGGCTGACGTCCACCGCTCGCTGGGAGACCACGCCGCCGCTCTGCCCCTCTGCCAAGAGGCCCTGAGGATCCGTCGGCGCTTTGGGGAGAACCACGCCGCCTACGCCAACAGTCTCAACACGTTGGCGCTGGTCCAGGGGGAGATGGGAGACCATCAGGCGTCACTCGCCGGGTTCCGCCAGGCTGGAGATCCGTCGCGCCACGCTGGGCGAAAACCACCCCGAGTACGCAAATAGCCTCAACAACCTGGGCTGGCGCACCATCCGATGGGGCCATCGGCGGCGCTGGCTCGCTGCCGGCCTTGGAGATCCGTCGTGCCGCACTGGGGGACGGCCACCCGGATTACGCTGACAGCCTCAACAACCTGGGGCTGGCGCACCATTCGATGGGGGACCATGCCGCTGCTCTCCCACTCTTCCAACAGGCGATGGACACCCGTCGCGCGCTCTGGGGGAGAACCACTCCGAGAATCGCAGCTAGCCTGTACAACCTGGCGTCGGTGCACCGGTCGATGGGGAACCACGCGGCCGCGCTCCCCTTCTATCGCCAAGCCCTGGAGATCCAGGCGCCACGCTGGGGGAAAATCATCGGGACTACGCCGCCAGCCTGGGTGACTTGGCATCGGTGCACTTTAGTTCGGGGATTATGCGGTGGCATTGCCTCTCCGACGCCGGGTTCTGGAGATCCGCCGCACCACGCTGGGGGAGAATCACCCCATGTACGTCGGGAGTCTGAACAACTTGGCGTCAGTGCACGCTGAGCTGGGGGACTATGCGTGGCTGCCCCTTTATCGCCAAGCCGTGGAGATCCACCGCGCCACGCTGGGGGAGAATCACCGGGACTACGCCGCCAGCCTCGGTAATTTTGGGGGGCTGCACATGAAGATGGGGGACTACGCAGCCGCGCTACCCCTCCTCGGCCAAGTCGTGGAGATCTACCGCGCCACGCTGGGGGAAGGACACTCTGAGTACGCCACCGCCCTGTACAACCTCGGCGGTCTGTGCGAGTACATGGGGAACTATGCGGTGGCTCTCCCTCTCCTTCAGAAGGCGATCGGTGTCATCCGGGACACGCTGGGCGAGAGCCATCCACTCTACGCGACCAGCCTGACGCACTCGGGATCGCTGTACCTGGACATCGACGACGATGCGGCTGCGCTGCCCTTGTTTCGCCAGGCGCTGGAGATTCGCCGTACCGCACTGGGCGAAGACCATCCTGACTTCGCCATGAGCCTCTCCAACCTGGCGATTGCCCACCCGCGCTGGGGGACCATGCAGCGGCACCGCCGCTCTTGCACCAAGCTCTGGCTATCTTCCGCACCGCACTGGGCGAGGCCCACCCTGACTATGCCATCTGCCTGCGGAGTCTGGCGATGCAGAATCTGAAGATGGGGGATTACCCCGCCGCCCTGGCATTCTGCCGCCAGGTCTGGAAATCCGGCGTGCTGCGCTCGGAGAGGGCCATCCGGAGTACGCCAGCAGCCTGAGCGACCTGGCGATAGTCCAGCGACAGATGGGCGACCATGCGGCCGCACTTCCACTTCTCCGCCAGGCGTTGCAGATCAGTCGCACTGCGGCTCGGGTGAGGGCCACCCGATGGTCGGACGCGACCTCCAAAGCCTCGCCATATCCTTAGCTGGCATGGGCCAGATCCGAGAGGCGATGCTCCTTCTCGAGGAAGCGGTAGAGATCGATGATCGGACGATCGGTCAGATCCTCTCGATCGGTTCCGAGCGACAGCGGATCACGTTCCTCAATGGGGTACTGGGGAGAACCTACCTCTTCCTGTCCATCGTGCGGGGTTCCTTCGCCGACACGCCTGCCGCTGTCCGCTCGGCTCTCGAGCTCGGTGCTGCGCCGCAAGGCGATCGCTGCGGAGGCGACGGCTACGCTCCGCGATGCCGTGCTGGGTGGGAAGTACCCCACCTTGCAGCCCCAGCTCCGCGAGCTGGCCGCTCTTCGTATGCAGATCGCCCGGGCGGCCCTGGCCGGTCCGGGCGCTGAAGGACCGGAGATCCACCGGCAGCGTCTCGCGGAATGGAGTGCCCGGAAGGAGCGGGTCGAGGCTGGGCTCGCCCAAGAGATCCCCGAGATGAACCTTGAGGCGAAACTCCGTGCCGCTGACTGCCGTGCCGTGGCCCTGGGGCTGCCTGAGGGGCTGGCACTCGTCGAATTCGTCCGCTTGCCCATCCTGACATTTCCGTCCTCGGCCATGCCCGGCGAGCCGGAATGGGGACCGGCGCAGTTACATGGCGTTCGTGCTCCAAGCGGGTGATCCTCACGACGTCCGGATGATCGATCTGGGCGAGGCCGAATCGATCGACCTCATGATCGCCGACTTCCGGGCCGGCATCATCGCGGAGGTCGAGGGGGGCGCGGGTCGCGACCTGACGAGACGGCAGGCGGCGGTCTCTTCCACGGCACCCGACGCCGGCACCGCACTGCGTGAGGCCTTGTTCGATAAACTCGCCCGGCGATGAGCGGCCGCTCACGACTCCTGATCGCCCCGGATGGAGACTTGGCCCGGCTCCCCTTCGAGGTTCATGCCCATCGCCGACGGCCGGCGTCTGATCGATGACTATCAGATCAGCTACCTGAGCTGCGGCCGCGACGTGCTTCGCCTCGGAGCTGCCGCCACCGGCCGACCCGGCGATCCTCTCGTCGTGGCCGACCCCGACTTCGACCTCAAGGTCCAGCAGCGACCGGCAGTTGAGCTCGAATTCGCCGCTCGCAAACGAGGCCGACGGTCGCGAGACCTGGATCGTGATGGCGACGCCTACCATTTCGATCGGCTACCGGGAACGAGGGCCGAAGGTCAGCGGGTCGGCACCTTGGTGGGCGCCGAGCCTTGGCTCGATCACGCGGCCCTGGAGGGCCGGCTCAAGACTGAATGCCAGTCTCCCCAGATCCTCCACCTGGCGACGCACGGCTTCTTCTTACCCGACCAGAAACGCGACCTGGATAGCGCAGTCCGGGGCCTCGGGTTCGACTTCGGGCAACTCTCCGGCGGAGGGCGGCCTGGCCCGGCTGGCGGGTCCGATGATGGAGAATCCCATGCTCCGCTCGGGTCTGGCCTTGGCCGGAGCGAACACTTGGCTCAAGGCCGGCACCGCGCCCGAGGAGGCCGAGGACGGACTGCTCACCGCCGAGGACGTCGCGGGCCTGGATCTTCTCGCCACCGAGCTGGTCGTGCTCTCCGCCTGTGAGACCGGGCTGGGTCAGTTCCACGTCGGCGAGGGGGTCTTCGGCCTGCGGCGGGCGTTCGTCCTGGCCGGGGCCAGGACACTGGTCATGAGCTTGTGGAAGGTCCCCGACGAGCCGACCCGCGAGCTTATGGAGGACTTCTACGCCCGCCTGCTGGCCGGCCAGGGCCGCGCCGAGGCATTGCGCCAGGCGCAGCTCGCGCTGAAGGCCAAGTATCCCGACCCGTTCTACTGGGGCGCGTTTCATCTGCCAGGGCGACTCATCGCCCCTGGGTATGGTCCGGCCGGGGATCGCGGGTACAGGCGTTGCGACTGACCGGTCAACGGGTCGTGGCGTCTCCCCTGACGGCGGTTAAACACGCCGCGTTCGGCCCGACAGCTCCGAAACAAACTCGTCTTATCACGCTTACGCCGTAACCGTCCGGTCAACACCACTGGCGGTCTGGCGAACCTTGAGGGATGAGTGAGATCACCCCCCGGGCATCTTGATATCGAGGATGACCTTCGCACTCGAGTTGACGCGGTCGTCACGACACGGCCCGAACGGCACCACAGACTGGACTGGTCGTGGCGGCCAGATTCGTGTACCTCCCCCTACCGCTCGACGTCCATTCCCGTCCCGTGCGCTGGGAGCAATGGTCGATCGCCCCCGAACTCATCGAGTAGGGAATTCGCCGCCTCGGGTAAGATGGGGGATCACGCGGGTCTGCCAAGTTCGACAGTCACGGTGATCGAACGAGCCTGGGAGACCGACGCGTTCGGTGGTGATGCGGTGAGCCGAATGATCTCCGGCCGCGCCAGATGGTGGGACGGGATGACCGGATGCAGGGGCCGACTTCCATGAGCCAGACCTGCCGTGGGGAAGCGGAGAGGGGCGAGCGGTGGGTTCGGGAGTCGCTCAAGCCGAGCCGACTCGTCTGGGCGACCGGAGTGACCATGTCCGCGCCCCGGAGTGACCAACCCTCGACCGGTGCGTCCGACGACGCGGCAGGACCGCTCGAAAGCCTCCTGCTGACCTACGACGGTTCGCCCCCGGGGGTCGTCCTGGACTTCGGCGCGAGGTCCACGGCGGAGTCGCGTTCCGGGTGGGCACCGCCTCACCGGGAGGGCCCGTCCGGGTCCGCATCCGCTTCGGGGAGTCCGTCACCGAGGCGATGAGCCAGGACCGCGGCCAACAGGTCAGCTCGATCGAGCCGGGTGGCACCTACGAAATGGGGAGCACGGGGTTCCGGTTCGTCCGGCTCGACCTCCTCGACGACGCCACGTCCGCCCGGCTGGACCACGTCCGGGCCGTCCTCGTCTGTCGGGATCTGGAGTTCAAGGGGGCCTTCCGCTGCAGCGACGAGAGGCTCAATCGGATCTGGCAGGCTGGGGCTGAGACCGTCCGCCTTTGCCTGCAGGACCACCTCTGGGACGGGGTGAAGCGGGACCGCCTGGTGTGGGTCGCGGATATGCATCCCGCGGCGATGGTGGTCAACGCCGTGTTCGGCGAACTCGCGGTCGTGCGCGAGAGCCTGGATTTCATCCGGGACGAGACGCCCCCGACGGAGTGGATGAACGGGATCGCCGCTTACTCGATCTGGTGGGTGCTAATCCACAGGGGCTGGTATCTTCACCACGGCGATCGCGAGTTCCTGGAGCAGCAGCGGGGCTACCTCCGCGGTCTCGTCGATCACGTGATCTGCCGGATCGACGGCGAGGGGCGAGAGGCCCTCGATGGATGGCGATTCCTGGACTGGGACTCGTGCGGCGACGACGACGCGATCCACGCCGGGATGCAGGCGCTGCTCGTGCTGGGGCTGGAGGCGGGTGCCGAACTGTTTGAGGCCCTGGGGGAGCCGGGTCGGGCGACCGGATGCCGGGCGGCGGTCGCCCGGCTCCGGCGGTACGTTCCGGCCATGGTCATGAGCAAGCACGCCGTCGCGCTGCTGGTGCTGGCCGGGCTCGCGGATGCCGGGGAGGCAAACCGGGAGGTCCTGGGCCGTGACCCCTGCCGGGGGCTGACCCCGTTCTCGGGCTACTCCGTGCTCCAGGCTCGGGCCCGGGCGGGAGACATCGTGGGCTGCCTGGACTTGTTGCGCCGCTACTGGGGGGCGATGCTGGACTTGGGGGCGACGACCTTCTGGGAAGATTTCGACCCGGCGTGGGCGGAGGGCGCCGTCGGTATCGACCAGATGGTCCCCGCGGGCTGCCGCGACGCTCACGCGGACGGGGGCCGGTATTTTCACCAGGGGTTGACCCAGAGCCTCTGCCACGCGTGGTCGGCCGGGCCGACCGCGTGGCTAAGCGCCCACGTCCTGGGAATCGAGCCGGCGGGACCCGGCTGCCCAGTCATCCGGATCGAGCCCCGCCTCGGTGATCTGGATTGGGCGGA
>CAWJGW010000029.1:0-106024 GCA_963842405.1 uncultured Isosphaeraceae bacterium
GCCAGTGGTGTTGACCGGACGGTTACGGCGTAAGCGTGATAAGACGAGTTTGTTTCGGAGCTGTCGGGCCGAACGCGGCGTGTTTAACCGCCGTCAGGGGAGACGCCACGACCCGTTGACCGGTGAGTCGCAACGCCTGTACCCGCGATCCCCGGCCGGACCATACCCAGGGGCGATGAGTCGCCTGGCAGATGAACGCGGCCCCAGTAGAACGGGTCGGGATACTTGGCCTTCGGCGCGAGCTCCGCTGGCGCAACGCCTCGGCACGGCCCTGGCCGGCCAGCAGGCAGGCGTGCGAATCTCCTCCATAAGCTCGCGGGTCGGCTCGTCGAGGATCTTCCACAAGCTCATGACCAGGGGACTGGCCCCGGCCAGGACGAACGCCCGCCGCAGGCCGAAGACCCCCTCGCCGACGTGGAACTGACCCAGCCCGGTCTCACCGGCGGAGAGCACGACCGGCCTCGGTGGCGAGAAGATCCAGGCCCGCGACGTCCTCGGCGGTGAGCAGTCCGTCCTCGGCCTCCTCAGCGGCAGGATGTGCCGGCCTTGAGCCAAGTGTTCGCTCCCGGCCAAGGCCGAGACCCGAGCGGAGCATGGGATTCTCCATCATCGGACCCGCCAGCCGGGCCAGGCCGCCCTCCGCGCCGGAGAGTTGCCCGAAGTCGAACCCGAGGCCCCGGACTGCATATCGAGGTCGCGTTTCTGGTCGGGTAAGAAGAAGCCGTGCGTCGCCAGGTGGAGGATCTGGGGAGACTTGGCATTCGGGTTCGAGCCGGCCCTCGCGGGCCGCGTGATCGAGCCAAGGCTCGGCGCCCACCAAGGTGCCGACCCGCTGACCTTCGGCCCTCGTTCCCGGTAGCCGATCGAAATGGTAGGCGTCGCCATCACGATCCAGGTCTCGCGACCGTCGGCCTCGTTTGCGAGCGGCGAATTCGAGCTCAACTGCCGGTCGCTGCTGGACCTTGAGGTCGAAGTCGGGGTCGGCCACGACGGAGGCGCCAGGGTCGGCCGGTGGCGGCAACTCCGAGGCGAAGCACGTCGCGGCCGCGGCTTCAGGTAGCTGATCTGATAGTCATCGATCAGACGCCGGCCGTCGGCGATGGGCAGGGGCGCGTCGAAGGGGAGCCGGGCCACTCTTCCCATCCGGGGCGATCAGGAGTCGTGAGCGGCCGCTCAGCACGGGGCGAGTTTATCGAACAAGGCCTCACGCAGTGCGGTGCCGGCGTCGGGTGCCGTGGAAGAGACCGCCGCCTGCCGTCTCGTCAGGTCGCGACCCGGGGCCCCTCGACCTCCACGATGATGCCGGCCCGGAAGTCGGCGATCATGAGGTCGATCGATTCGGCCTCGCCCAGATCGATCATCCGGACGTCGTGAGGATCACCCGCTTGGAGCACGAACGCCATGTAACGCGCGGGTCCCCATTCCGGCTCGCCGGACAGTGGCCGAGGACGGAAATGTCAGGATGGGCAAGCGGACGAATTCGACGAGTGCCAGCCCCTCAGGCAGCCCCAGGGCCACGGCACGGCAGTCAGCGGCACGGAGTTTCGCCTCAAGGTTCATCTGGGGATCTCTTGGGCGAGCCCAGCCTCGACCCGCTCCTTCCGGGCACTCCATTCCGCGAGACGCTGCCGGTGGATCTCCCGGTCCTTGGCGGAACGGCCGGGCCGCCCGGGCGATCTGCAATTCAGAGAGCGGCCAGCTCGCGGAGCTGGGGCTGCAAGGTGGGGTACTTCCCACCCAGCACGGCATCGCGGAGCGTAGCCGTCGCCTCCGCAGCGATCGCCTTGCGGCGGAGGCGCGAGCTCGAGAGCCGAGCGGACAGCGGCAGGCGTGTCGGCGAAGGAACCCCGCACGATGGACAGGAAGAGGTAGGCTCTCGCCAGGACCCCATTGAGGAACGTGATCCGCTGTCGCTCGGAACCGATCGAGAGGATCTGACCGATCGACCGATCATCGATCCTTACCGCTTCCTTCTGGAAGGAGCATCGCCTCTCGGATCTGGCCCATGCCAGCTAAGGATATGGCGAGGCTTTGGAGGTCGCGTCCGACCATCGGGTGGCCCTCACCCAGCGCACTGCAACTGATCTGCAACCGCCTGGCGGAGAAGTGGAAGTGCGGCCGTATGGTCGCCCATCTGTCGCTGGACTATCGCCAGGTCGCTCAGGCTGCTGGCGTACTCCGGATGGCCCTCTCCGAATGCAGCACGCCGGATTTCCAGGCCTGGCGGCAAAATGCCAGGGCGGCGGGGTAATCCCCCATCTTCAGATTCTGCATCGCCAGACTCCGCAGGCAGATGGCAAAGTCGGTGGGCCTCGCCCAGTGCGGTGCGGAAGATAGCCAGAGCTTGGTGCAACGCGGCGGTGCCGCTGCATGGTCCCCCAGGCGCGGTGGGCAATCGCCAGATTGGAGAGGCTGATGGCGAGTCAGGATGGTCTTCGCCCAGTGCGGTATCGCGATCTCCACCGCCTCGCGAAACAAGGCAACGAGCCGCATCGTCGTCGATGTCCAGGTACAGCGATCCCAGTGCGCTCAGGCTGGTCGCGTAGAGTGGATGGCTCTCGCCCAGCGTGTCCCGGATGACACCGATCGCCTTCTGAAGGAGAGGGAGAGCCACCGCGTAATTCCCCATGTACTCGCACAGACCGCCGAGGTTGTACAGGGCGGTGGCGTAATCAGAGTGTCCTTCCCCCAGCGTGGCGCGGTAGATCTCCACGACTTGGCCGAGGAGGGGTAGCGCGGGTGCGTAGTCCCCATCTTCATGTGCAGCCCCCCAAAGTTACCGAGGCTGGCGGCGTAGTCCCGGTGATTCTCCCCCAGCGTGGCGCGGTGGATCTCCACGGCTTGGCGATAAAGGGGCGCGCCGCCGCGCGTCCCCCAGCTCAGCGTGCACTGACGCCAAGTTGTTCAGACTCCCGACGTACATGGGGTGATTCTCCCCCAGCGTGGTGCGGCGGATCTCCAGAACCCGGCGTCGGAGAGGCAATGCCGCCGCATAATCCCCGAGCTCAAAGTGCACCGATGCCAAGTCACCCAGGCTGGCGGCGTAGTCCCGATGATCTCTCCCCAGCGTCGCGCCTTGGATCTCCAGGGCTTGGCGATAGAAGGGGAGCGCGGCCGCGTGGTTCCCCATCGACCGGTGCACCGACGCCAGGTTGTACAGGCTAGCTGCGATTCTCGGATGGTTCTCCCCCGAGCGGCCGACGGGTTCCGTCGCCTGTTGGAAGAGTGGGAGAGCAGCGGCATGGTCCCCCATCGAATCGTCGCCAGCCCCAGGTTGTTGAGGCTGTCAGCGTAATCCGGGTGGCCGTCCCCAGCGCGGCACGACGGATCTCCAAGGCCTGCGAGCGGAGCCGCGCCGCCGCATGGTCCCCCATCGAATGGTCCAGCCCCAGGTTGTTGAGGCTATTTGCGTACTCGGGGTGGTTTTCGCCCAGCGTGGCGCGACGGATCTCCAAGGCCTGGCGGAACCCGGCGAGTGACGCCTGATGGTCTCCCATCTCCCCTGGACCAGCGCAACGTGTTGAGACTGTTGGCGTAGGCGGCGTGGTTCTCCCCAAAGGCGGCGCAACGGATCCTCAGGGCCTCTTGGCAGAGGGGCAGAGCGGCGGCGTGGTCTCCCAGCGAGCGGTGGACGTCAGCCAGACTGTCCAGGCAGACGCATAGCCGGGGTCGTGCTCGCCGAGCGAAGCCCGGAGGATCTCCACCCCTCGTTGGTAGAAGGGCAGGGCGGACACATAGTCTTCGCGGCGGCGGTACACATTCGCTAATTGACACAGGCTGATGCCGTAGTCCTGGTGATCTTCTCCGCGGTGGCACGCTGGAGGTCCATTAACTGCCGGCGTAAGGGCAGGGCGGCGGCGTAGTCTCCCATCACCTCATGGAGCGACGCCAAGTTACTCAGACTCCGGGCATAGTCCGGGCCTTTCTCGCCGAGCGCGCGCGATGGATCTCCAGCGCCCGCTGGTAGAGTGGAAGAGCGGCCGTGTAATTCCCCATCGCTTCGTGCACCACCGCCAGGGAGTTGAGGTTGCCGGCCGATTCCGGATGGTCCTCGCCCAGCGCGGCGCGGTAGATTGCCCCGCGCAGGAGCAGGGGTAGGGCGGCGGCGTGGTCTCCCATTTCGTGGTGCACCATCGCCTGGCTTCGCAAGCTGGCGGCGTAGTTGGAGTGACCCTCTCCCTCCGCCACACGAGTCGCCTCTGCCGCCCGCTGGAACAGGGTCAGAGCGGCGGCGTAGTCCCCCAGGCGCTCGATGCACTCCAGCCAGGTTGAACAGACTCGCGCGCATAGTCGGGATGCCCTTCCCCCAGAGTGGCGCGGCGGATCTCGGTCACTCGCTCGAGCAAGGGTCGTGCGGCGGCGTAGTCTCCCAGCGCCTCATGAGCCTTCGCCAAGCTGCTCATACTGGCTTCGCAGGTGGGATGATCTTCCCCAAGAGCGGCGCGGCGGATTTCTAGGGCCTGGCGATTGAGGGGCAGGGCAGCGGCGTGATCGCCCATCGCCTGGTGCGCAGGGCCAGGTTGTGCAGGCTGTCGGCGTACTGGGGATGCTCCTCGCCGAATAGCGTACGGCGGATCCCGACGGCCTGCTCGTAGAGTGGCAAAGCCGCCTCCGGCTTGCCCAACTGGAGGTGGACATTGGCCAGGTTCGTCAAGCTGTCGGCGAGGCGCGGATCATTCTCCCCACGGCATCGCGATAGATCTGGGTCGATCGCTCGTAGGCGGGCACGGCCGCATCCAAATCCCCCATCGCCTGATCAACCTCGCCCAGGCGGTAGAAGATCCACCCGAGATGCTCGTCACCCTCCCCCATCGCTTCCGCCCAGAGCGTTCTCACCCGCTGGAGGACCGTGAGCGCTGTGGCGTGATCCCCCATCTCCGCGTGAAGCGACCCCAGGTAACCCAAGCAGGTGAGTGAGACCGGGTGGTTTTCTCCGAGTGTGGCGCGGTAGATCTCGGCCGCTTGCTGGGTGTATTGCAGGGCGGAGGCACGGTCTCCCCCCTGGTCGCACAGCCTGGCAACATCGAGCAGACTCTGGGCGCAGGCCGGGTGCAACTCCCCGAACGCCGCTCGAAGGATCTCCGACGCTTGTTGCAGCAGTGGCCGAGCGGCGGCGAACTCTCCCAGCGCCTGATGGACTTCCGCCAGGGTTCTCAGGCTGACCGCACAGACCGGATGGACCTCGCCCAAGGTAGCGAGGAAGATCTCCGCGGCCCGCTGGAGCAGTGGTAGGGCGGCTGCGTGGTTCCCAAGCCTCGGTGTGCCTCCGCCAGGTTAATCAGGCTCTTGGCAAAGTCGGGATGCTCCTCGCCCAGCGCGACGCGGCGGATCTCCGCCGCCTGCTGGAGCGTTGGCAGGGCCGCGCCATGGTCCCCCAGTTCCCCCTGCGTCAGCCCGAGGTCGTTCAGGCTGTCGGCATAGGCGGGGTGGTCCTCGCCCAGCGCGGCGCGGCGGATCTCAGCCGCCCGGCAGAAAAGGGGCAAAGCGGCGGCGTGGTCCCCAAGCCCCAGGTGTACCTCCCCGAGGTCGTTCAGGCTGTGAGCGTAGGCGGGGTGGTCCTCGCCCAGCGCGGCGCGATAAATCTCCACTGCCTGCTGGAGCAAGGGCAGAGCAGCGGCGTGATCCCCCACATCATCATGCAACCCCGCCAGATCGTTCAGGCTCTGAGCGTAGGCGGGGATGAGATTCACCCAGCGCGGCGCGGCGGATCTCCAGGGCTTGACGATGGAGCGGCAAAGCGGCGGCATGGTCCCCTACGCGCCGGTGCACCTCTGCCAAGTTCCGCAGGCTGTCCGCGTACAGGGGATGATCCTCACTCGGCGGGGCGCGGCGGATCTCCGCCGCCTGCTTGAGCAGAGGCAGCGCGGCGGCGTAGTCCTTCATCGCGCGGTACACCCCTGCCTGGTTGCTCAGGCCGATGGCATAATGCGCGCGATACTCGCTCGGCGCTGCCTGGAAGATCTCCGTCACCTGGCGGTAGAGTGGCAGTGCGGCGGCGTAGTCCCCCATGTCCTCATAGATCATCGCCAGCACGTTCAGGCTTCGGGCATGGTCCGGGTGGCCTTCGCCTAGGGCAGCGCGATAGATATCCGCGGCTTGGCGGCAGAGTGGCAGTGCGTCAGCGTGATTCCCCATTGCCCGGTGCAACTCCGCCAGGTTGCCCAGGCCGACCGCATACAGGGGATGTTCCTCCCCCAGCGCGGCACGGCGGATCTCCGCCGCCTGCTTGAGCAGTGGCAGCGCTGCGGTGTGGTCGTTCATCGCGCGATACACCCCTGCCTGGTTGCTCAGGCCGATGGCATAAAGCACGCGATCCGCGCAATTCTCACCCGGCGCTGCCTGGAAGATCTCCGTCGCCTGGCGGTAGAGTGGCAATGCGGCGGCGTAGTCCCCCACGTCCTCGTAGATTATCGCCAGAGTACTCAGACAGCGGCCGTAGTCGGGGTGAGCCTCGCCGAGATGCGCACGAACCAGGTCAGCGGCTTGGCGCAGCAAAGAGAAAGGCTTCTTGACGTCGGCCCTGGGTCGTCAGGGTCGTAGCGGAATGGAGGAGTCCATTCAACTCCGACTCGAAACGCGCCGCCGACGGCGCTTTCCATTTCTTCACAAAACGATCGAACATGCCCATCGGTCCGCGGCCTCCTTCGGCTTGGCGTGGACGATTCGATATGATCCGGCTCCAAAACCACGGAGTTCCCATCCTCCGAGCGAAATTGCTCGCCGACCCCTGGACCCGTTTCCTGGCACGGGTCGCCCCCTGCACTGACTGATCGTACAACCGGCATTATACGTTGACTTCCCGGCCAACTCGACGTATAAATCCCCCAACTTCCGCCTGCGATCCCCCGAAAAACTCGGCGTATAACGATGGCACGCGCTCCCGATCCTATCGATCGCTTCGCCCGCTTCCTGGCCCAGTCCGAGCATAGTCCGCTGACCATCAAGAACTATCGATCGGACCTCGACGCCTTCGCCACCTGGTTCAAGGACGTCAACGGCGAGCCGATGGAGCCGGCCAAGATCACGCCGACGGACCTGAGGCAATTCAAGCGCTGGCTGGTCGAGCAGCGGCGGCTCAAGCCCAACACCGTCAATCGCATGCTCGCCACGCTGAAGAGCTTCCTGACCTGGGCGACTCGGGTGGGGCTTACCAATGGCCTTCCCGTCCCAGCTCCGGGCCAAGCCTGGAGTGGTCCCCGACCCGTTCCTCAGGAGCAGCCCGGGCCGCGGTGGCTGGACCGCCGCGAGCAGAATGCCCTCCTCCGCGTGGTCGAACGCGCAGGCCGGTCACGAGACCTGGCGGTCGTCCGCCTCCTGCTCAACACCGGGCTGCGGGTCCAGGAACTGTGCGCGCTGATGTGGAACGATGTCGCCCTCTCCGAACGCAAGGGCCTGCTGACGGTCCGCCACGGCAAGGGGGCCAAGCACCGGCAGGTGCCGCTCAACCACGACGCCCGGGCCGCACTGGCAACCCTGGGCTACCCGCAGCATGCCGGCCAGGAGGCCGCGATCATCCAGGGACAGCGCGGGACCATGACCCCCCGAGGTGTCCAATCGCTGCTGGCCAAGTACCAACCCCTGGCCGGGCTCGACGACCTCTCGCCCCACGCACTGCGCCACACGTTCTGTAAAAACTTGATCGATGCGGGGGTCGGGTTGGAGCAGGTCGCCGCCCTGGCCGGACACGAGAGCCTGGAGACCACCCGGCGTTACTGCCGCTGTCCCGTCTGGACCTGGAGCGGGCGGCGAAGGCTGCGATGTCGGTCTGTCCGCGTTGTGCGTTACCGGCCGGCCCGTACGCGGACTTCCATCGGGGCTGTGCCGCCTGCCGGGGCCGCACGCTGGGCTTCGACGCGGCGATGGCGCTGGGGCCTTACGAGGGGCCCTTGCGAGAGCTCTGCCTGCGGCTCAAGCACGAGCGGAACGCCTGGCTGGCCCCCTGTCTGAGCGAGCTCTGGGCCGAGGCGCGGGCCGCGGCCATCGGCGAACTGCCGCCGGATGCCTGGATCGTGCCGGTCCCGCTCCATTGGCGGCGACACTGGACGAAGACGCTCGACTTCCCTCTCCGTGGTCAGGCGGCCCACCGACTCACGCTCGGCTTGCGCCTCCGCGGCCAGGCGGGCCGCTGACTCACGCTCGAGCGCCTCGCGAATCTCATTGGGTGTCGGCAGGTAGACCCCGCGCCGCGGATCATACAGTGATCTTCATCGGGACCATTGTTCAGTGGAATCACGAAGGGCCTGCAGGCGGCCCCAATGGGTCAGTCGATTCCGGTTGCTCATCGCGAAGGGATCGGCGGGGAAGATCGGATCGTAGAGGATCGTCGCTTCGGCCTCGCTCGTGAGGAGACGGATCTCCAACTCGTTCCAGAACTGGCCGGGATTTGTGCTCTGCGGTCGGCTGCGGAGCGATTCCAGGTAACGACGGGCCAGGTCGCGATGCCCCAGGCGGTGATGGGCCATCGCCAGGAAGACCCAGTCCTCAGGTGAACTCCTGCCACCGCCGAGCTGAATCCCTTCCTCCAGCCGGTGGATCGCGTCCTCGAATCGACCGGCGCGATAGAGGGCGGCGCCGAAGGTATTCAGGTAAGCATCGCTTCGAATTCGCATCGCGAGCGCCGTTGACGGCGAACTCGGCGAGGCGAACCAGCACCTCGCGGTGATCGTCCGCACCCGGGGCGAGCGAACAATACCATGCGGCGTTATTGGCGACAGCCGGATCGCCTGTCCGACCGAAGCGGTCGAGGAGATCGGCACGCGCTCGCCGGAGCGGATCCAGTTCCCCGGCGGCCATGAGCGAGAGGATGTGGGACCCGCGGATCTCGAGGTTCTCGGGTTCGAGCCGGACGGCCTTGCCGTAATCCGCGGCGGCGTCGGCCCATCGCTGCCGTCTGGCGCGATCTTCGCCGCGCGTGCTCCAGAGGAGTGAGACGGAGTCGGGCTGCTCCGTGACGGCACGAGCAAAGAGGGCCTCGCTCCGCAGGATCGCCTCGATGAGCTTGGCGTCGCGCGACCCGAGGGCCCACGCCTGAAGGAATCCTTCATCGGCCTTGTCGGGCCGGGAGCGGGCGGCGTGAAAGCGGGCGCGTTCCAGCACGACATCCCCGTCCAGGGGTCGCGCGAGGATGACCTCGTCGAAGGCCGCCTCGGCCTCCGTCCACCGCTGTCGCTCGATCCAGGCCCGCGCCGGGCGGTCGGTTCGGGGCCGAAGAGGATGGGGTCAAGTCGCCACCGTCTGCCCATTTCCGGCGGGCCGCCTTCCCGATCGAGCCGTTCGCGATCCTGGCACCAGGCCGCGTTGTCGAGGGCATGGACGGAGCCCTGCTCATCGAGCGCCAGGCCGGTGACGACCTCGACCCAGGCGGCGATCCGCGGGAGATCGTCTGGCAACTCCGCGACCGGCCAGAGCCGCGCCGTCTTGTCACCGCTGCCGGTGAGGACGGCCTTGCCGTCCGGGCTGAACGCCACGGCCCTGACCACGCCCTGGTGCGCCAGGGGAGGCCCGATGGGCTCGTCCGGTCGCCGCGTCCCAGAGCCGCGCCGTCTTGTCACCGCTGCCGGTGAGGACGGCCTTGCCGTCCGGGCTGAACGCCACGGCCATGACCGCGCCCTGGTGCGCCAGGGGAGGCCCGATGGGCCGTCCCGGTCGCCGCGTCCCAGAGCCGCGCCGTCCTGTCACCGCTGCCGGTGAGGACGGCCTTGCCGTCCGGGCTGAACGCCACGGCAATGACCCGCCCTGGTGCGCCAGTGGAGGCCCGATCGGCCGTGCCGGTCGCCGCGTCCCAGAGCCGTGCCGTCTGGTCACGGCTGCCGGTGAGGACGGCCTTGCCGTCCGGGCTGAACGCCACGGCACTGACCTGGTCCTGGTGGGCCATGGGAGGCCCGATGGGCCGGCCGGTCGCCGCGTCCCAGAGCCGCGCCGTCTTGTCATAGCTGCCGGTGAGGACGGCCTTGCCGTCCGGGCTGAACGCCACGGCATTGACCAGGCCTGGTGTGCCAGTGGAGGCCCGATGGGCCGTGCCGGTCGCCGCGTCCCAGAGCCGCGCCGTCTTGTCATCGCTGCCGGTGAGGATGGCCTTGCCGTCCGGGCTGAACGCCACGGCAATGACCGCGCCCTGGTGGGTCATGGGAGGCCCGATGGGCCGTCCGGTCGCCGCGTCCCAGAGCCGCGCCGTCTTGTCATGCTGCCGGTGAGGACGGCCTTGCCGTCCGGGCTGAACGCCACGGCCCTGACCTGGCCCTGGTGGGCCAGCGGAGGCCCGATGGGCCGTGCCCGTCGCCGCGTCCCAGAGCCGCGCCGTCTTGTCATAGCTGCCGGTGAGGACGGCCTTGCCGTCCGGGCTGAACGCCACGGCCCAGACGTGCCCTGGTGCGCCAGTGGAGGCCCGATGGGCCGGCCCGTCGCCGCGTCCCAGAGCCGCGCCGTCTTGTCACCGCTGCCGGTGAGGACGGCCTTGCCGTCCGGGCTGAACGCCACGGCACTGACCGCGGCCCTGGTGCGCCAGTGGAGGCCCGATGGGCCGTCCGGTCGCCGCGTCCCAGAGCCGCGCCGTCTTGTCATCGCTGCCGGTGAGGACGGCCTTGCCGTCCGGGCTGAACGCCACGGCCGGACCGTGTCCTGGTGGGCCAGTGGGAGGCCCGATGGGCCGTGCCGGTCGCCGCGTCCCAGAGCCGCGCCGTCTTGTCCATAGCTGCCGGTGAGGACGGCCTTGCCGTCCGGGCTGAACGCCACGGCCTGACCAGTCCTGGTGGGCCAGGGGAGGCCGATGGCCGTCCGTGCCGCGTCCAGAGCCGCGCCGTCGGTCATGCTGCCGGTGAGGACGGCCTTGCCGTCGGGCTGAACGCCACGGCCGGACCGCCTGGTGGCCAGTGGAGGCCCGATGGCGCCGTCGCCGCGTCCCAGAGCCGCGCCGTCTGGTCATAGCTGCCGGTGAGGACGGCCTTGCCGTCCGGGCTGAACGCCACGGCCACTGACCGCCCTGGTGCGGCCAGGGAGGCCCGATGGGCCGTGCCGGTCGCCGCGTCCCAGAGCCGCGCCGTCTGGTCATAGCTGCCGGTGAGGACGGCCTTGCCGTCCGGGCTGAACGCCACGGCCCTCGACCTCGCCCTGGTGCGAGAAAACGGCCTTCACCGCGAAGGCACGGCTCTGCCAGGCGGCGATGTTGGCCCGGGCGGTGTGCTGCCAGCCCGGGTCACCGGCATCGACGGCCGATCGCCAGCTCTTGACCAGCCAGAGCAGGCCCGCTCCGATCTGCTCCTTCTCGAACAAGGACTGACCGCGCTCGAAGTGGAACATCGCCAGGTTGAGATTGGCTTTGGCCAGCGATCTCTCCAGGTCATCCCCTTTCCTGGTGAGCTCGACGTTCAATCCGGAGATCCTGCGTTCGCCCGGGTCTGTTCGTCCGCGATCCGCGCATTCTGATCGGCGGAGAGGATCGCCAGCGCCAGCGCGAGCAGGAGCGCCGCGGCCGTTGAGCCGGTGGCGCCGGCCAGCCAGGGGTTCCGCCTGGTCCAGCGCCAGCCCCGCTCCCAGAACGGGACCGGCCGCGCCACGATCGGCCGGCCCTCGATGAACCGCTTCAGGTCCTCGGCCAGCGCCGTCGCCGACTCATACCGCTTCCCCGGCTCTTTCTGCAGGCACTTCAGCGCGATCGTCTCGACATCCCGCGGCAGGCCGGGGACCAGCCGCGACGGCGGCACCGGCTCGGTGTTCTTGACCTGGTCGATGATCTCCAGGGCGGTCGTACCCCGGAACGGCGGGCCGCCGGTCAGCAGCTCGTACAGGATCGCCCCCAGCGCGTAGACGTCGGCGAGCGGCCCGACGTCCTTGGTCTTGCCCTCGGCCTGCTCGGGTGCCATGTAGCTGGGCGAGCCCATGATCGAGTCGGTCCGCGTCAGGCCGCTGTCCGCGGCCAGCGACTTGGCCAGGCCGAAGTCGGTGACCTTGGGCGTGCCGTCGGCGGCCAGCAGGACGTTGCCCGGCTTCAGGTCGCGATGGACGATCCCCTGGCGGTGCGCCTCGGCGACGCCACGCGCCAGCGATTCGACCAGCTCGGCGGCCCGCCGCGCCGGCCAGGGCGTGCCGTCGAGCCGACGGTCCAGGCTGCCGCCGTCGAGGAACTCCAGCTCGAAGAATGGCAGGCCGTCGGCCTCGCCGATGGTGTGGATCTGCACGACGTTGGGGTGCTGCAACCGGGCGACGGCCTCCGCCTCGGCCAGGAAGCGGGCGGCCGCCTCGGGCGAGGCGTGGGCGCCGCCCAGGATCATCTTCAGGCGCAGGGGCGATTCAGGCGGACCTGCCGGGCACGGTAGACGACGCCCATGCCGCCGCGGCCCAGCTCGCCCAGGATCTCGTAGCCGGGGATGGCGGGGATGGCGCGGCCGGCCATGACCGGGGACTGCTGCCGCCGTCGCTGGTGGCGTCGGCCCGGGCGTGCGATCGATCGAGTCTTTCTGGTTAGCTGCGTAATCTGGGTGCGATTGAGTAAGATGGCCTTTTGGGTATGGCTTCCCCGTAGAGGGTGCAAGGACTGCCTCGTGAGCGATCCTTGCTGCTCTCTCGCCAAGAGGTCGCAGTCATGGTATCCGGTTCGGACGCTCACCAGAACCATCAGGGACATTGGTTAACACCACCTTGGACTGCCGACTCACCAGCCTGGCAGGACATTGACCGACGCCTGGATGAAAACGATCTCGCTCGCCGAATCCGCGCGGTGGTTCTCCGTCTCGACCTGACCGAGTTGCGGCGGGCTTATTTCGGTGTGGGCAAGCCCGCTTTCCCCCCAGAGTTGATGCTCATGGTGGTCCTGTACGAGATGCATTCTGGGCAGTTGCATCCGGGCCGCTGGGCCAAACACTGCCGGTTGTTTGATCCCGTCAAGTGGCTGGCCATGGGGTTTGAGCCCTCCCCCTCGTACTTCTACACCTTTCGGAAACGGCTGGGAGCCCCGTTACAGTCCTGGAACCAGCAGGTCCCTCGACTGTGCGATCACCGAAGGATGGACCAAGGGGAACGAGGTGTCCATCGACGGGACGTTCGTCGCGGCACTGGGCTCCCGACACCGCTTGGTCAAAGCCAAAACGTTGGCGAAACGTTTGGAGGTTCTCCGCGCGGCGCTGGTGGCCGATTGCCGCGCGGCCCGAGCCCGAGCCCGAGCTCCGCAGGCCTGCGGAAACTCCGACGGGGTGGTCAGGACCACGACCCCACTCGGGGCCACAGCGACGACGGACCTGAGCGTCGAACCCCCAGCCCAGGCGGTCCCTGCCGCTGGGACCAGCGCGGCCGCGGCGCGACCCCCCTACTGGATGGCCAAAACACCGGCGGGCCGGCGCCGGCAGTTGCACCGGTATCGGCAGGCCCAAGACCGGCTCAACAAGTTGCTGGAGCACCACAGCCAGCGCGAGACCCACAAGTCCAAGAAGAAACGCCGCAGCGCGGATCAGGTTCGGATCTCTCTCAGTGAGCCCGAAGCCGCCTTGGGTCGCGATAAGCTGAAAACCTTTCGACCCCTTTACGACGTGCATTTGGCGAGCGATCTCGACACCCAGCTGATCCTCGACTATCAGGTCCATGCGACCAGCACCGACGCGGGCCTGTTCATCCCCACGGTGGCGGCGCTCAAGCAAACGCTGGGACACGAGCCCGAGCGCGCCCTCATGGACGGTCTCTATGCAACCGCAGCCAATCTGGCTTATGGTGCGAAGCACGGAATCACCATCTATGCGGCGGTGGACAGGAAGCCCGCGGCGGCGGCGGTGGCCGGTAAAGCGGCCCCGGCCCCGAAGGCCGCCCAGATTCCCAAGGAGCAGTTTCGCTGGAGTGCCGCCGAGGAAACCTATTACTGTCCGGAAGGGCACCGCCTGGATCCGACCGGAAGCCGAGTGGAGAAAAAGGAGCAGGATCAAGAGATCCTGGTATATCAATACCGCTGTCCGCCCCAGCATTGCCAGGCGTGTCCCAAGGCGGCCCAGTGCACGTCGGCCCCTCACAAGGGACGAACGATCACACGGAGCCAACACGAGGACAAAGTCGAAGAGTTACGTCAGCGGATGCAGACCCCGGAGGGCGCCGCCCTGTACAAAAAGCGTGGTCAGACCATCGAGCCTCGCATTGGCGATTTGAAGGCCCATCGCGGCTTGCGGTGTTTCACCGGCTTCGGGATAGCGCTGGCGTTGATCCAGGTGGGCTTGTTGGTGCTGGTCCATAACGCGCTGTGCCTGACGAAACCTCGCAAACCGCTGGGAGTCGCCGGACCAAGGCCCGGCGCTATCCCTGGAGGCCCCGTCCCAACCGCCCGCAGCGATGCCTCCCCCGACTCCGAGGACTCGCTCGCCCGCATCCGCTGGGCCTCTGCCGCGACCTCCGAACTACCCAGCTAACTAGAAAGACTCGAACGGGGGCGTCAGCACGTAGCCAGGGGCGTCAGCCCCTGGAGCACCCTCGGCCACCTCACCCCTCCGGATTCCCCCGTCGGTCGCCCCAACTTGGGCCTCGCCCGAGTTGGGGCGACCGACGGGGAAGGGATGTCGCTGGTGCCACCGTCCAGGGGCTGACGCTCCTGGCTACGTGCTGACGCCCCTCCGGGGCTTTCTGTGTGCAATCCAAACGTTGAGCGCTCTTAGCGTCGTTCGTGGGTCGGCGTGCCCGGCGAAATCCTGCAAGTCGATGATGTCCGATCCCCGCTCCCTCGCGGTGGTGAGTGCCGTGACGCGGAGCGAATGCACAGTGAACGGTTGCCACGACAGTACGCGCGGAACGCGGCGGGTGGCAAGTAGATTTTAGTACCCCGTCATGGGTGCGGACTATCATCCCGGGCCGGTCGCCGGTCCAGCCGAAATCGGCATCGTTCGGGATGCCGCCCAATTCGTGGGGTGCAATCGCGCCGGTGCCAGCGATTATGCGGCCTTTGACTTCTTTTTCTTCGCTGTAGTCCGTTGAGTCCCCATCGGAAGCATCGCCTTCGAGCCCAGGTAGGCTTGATACACTTGGCTCCAGACGCCGCTCAGGTGGATCACTCGAAGGTCGGTGATCCATTGCCCACCCTCCCCCTTCCAGCTCATCCCTGACTGCTTCAGCCGCTGGGTGAACACCGTCTTGCACGCCGCTTCCGTCACACCGCTGCCGATCGGCACGTGATCCCGGCGGTAGCCGACGTAATCCAGCCAGCGCATCCGCTTCCGCAAGTAGGCGTAGGCGGTGCGATACTGCTCCCGTTTCGCCGCCGACGCGATGATCCGTCGTCGCCGGATCGCCGCCGCCGAGTGTAACACCCGGTAGATCCCCCGCGGCTTGCTCTTCAACCAGCGGCACATCTTCCGCGCCCAACTTGACCCCCGCCGCGCGTCGCCGAACAGGGCATCGGCCAGTTTGGAGATGTATTCGCTGGCGTGATAGAAATCGATCACCCACTGCCATTTCAGCCGCCGGCCGGGGTGGTGGGGATCGCTCATCCGCTTGAGCACCCGGCGGTAATATTGGGTCTGGTGGTTCCCCCCATCGGTGATATAGGCCAACCGCGGCAGCGGTCCGGTCCAACCCCGCAACACGGCCGCGATCACGGCGGTCAATTGCCGCGACAAGGTCCCCTGGCCGGGCTCGGGCATCCGCCCCAGGTAGACCGTCCCCAACCGCCGCCCGGTGCGGTCGTAGACCGAGACCGTCGCCGTGGCCCCCTCGCGGTAACACGCCTGGCCGCGGATCGGCAACATCAGCCCGTCGCGGCCCACGGCCAGCACCGGCTTGCGGCTGCCCGCGGACTGGTCCGCCTGCTCCAGCCAGCCCAGGAGCCGGTCCACCTGGGCGTCCTGACGGTGGGCTTCCATCCCCGCCGCCACGCCGGCGATCACCGACCGCAAGGTCGCCACCGACCAGCGGACCCCATGATCGTCGCGCAAGGTCGCCAACACCGCGCCTTGGGCCAGGGTGACCGCCGCGCGGGCCGCGCATTCGGCCAGGGCCGGCGTGGCCCGGCCGGACTCCAACCCCAGGCGGATCTCCAGCGGGAAGATCGACGGCTCCACGCCGTGGACATCCTGGTACAAGGTCCGCCAAAGGGTGATCGTGCCGAAGAGGGTCCCGAGCGAACGATTGGGGGTCTTGGAGCGGCGGCGATACCAGGTCCCGCCCGACTCGATCTGACCGGGCAGGTCGCGGCGGTCGTACGGTTCCAGGTGGTTGAAGGTCCATTCGACGATGATCCGACCGAGTTCGCGAAGCAACTCTTGCATGCGAGTCTCGAAGCGATGGCCGGCTTGGGGCGTGAGGTCGGCCCGGCGGAAGTTGACGATGAGGCGACCGATCTCGGTGATCAGTGGGACCAGTCGCACCGTCAAGGCCGACAAAGAGGTGGCGAAGTGCGTTGTCAAAAGGGACTGGGCAGCACGTAGCATGGTCCATCGGGGTGTCCTTTTCTGTCGAGCAACAGAGTGTGTTTGATCCTGTTACTTCACAGAAAGGGCACCTCGACTTTCAAGTCATCAGCGGACCGGGTCGGCCGACTCAAGCCACGTCACGCTCGAAAAACATCAAAGCTTGGCTCAGAATCGTGGCACCGGCGCGATTGCACCCAATTCGTGTGGTAGACTCCCGTCGGAGATCTCGAAGGGACTCGATGGCGGAGGAATGCATGTCCAGGCTTCAATGCCGAGGCTCGATCGCTGGGGCGGCCGTTGTGGTCGCCCTGCTCTCGTCAAGGCCCGCCGACGCGCAAGTCGGAGTCGACCCGGGCCCGCCCCGAGAACCCGGAGGCTTGTTGAACAACTTGATCACCGGGGTTAAGTATGACATTGTGAACCAGGCGCTGGCCGAGCATCGCCTCCAAAATCTTCAGGCGAAGCTCCGGCGCGATGCCGAGCGGGGCGACATAGCCGCCGTGGACTGCGACGTCCGTCGGATCGACAACCTCAAGTATCGCATCGCGATCGACGAATGGTTGATCCGGTGGAACTCGCGCCAATACCCCGGCTTCTACCCGATCCGGACCGATGCCGAGTCGTTCGCCGCCATCGCTCAGGCCGCCACCCGACGCAAGTTCCCGACCCCCTGCGGCAAGTCCCGACCCCGGCACCGATGGCCACGCCCCGACGATCACGATCACGATCGTCAATGCCGAGCCGGCGGGGGCCGGCGTCGCCTTCGCCATCGATGGCGTCGCCCATCAGGCCCCCGCCGGCTCGCGCCAGGACCTGGCCGTGGCCCCCGACTCGAACATCACCTACGACGGTGGCGGATCGCTCGGCCAGCGCCGGTATCGGCTCTCGCCGGGTCTCTACGAGTTCCGATCGACCGCCGAGGGCTGGGCGTTATACAAGCTTGCGGGCACGCCCTGAATCGGCGATGGGACCCACCATCGAGGAGTCCGGATGGGGGGCCCATCCCGTTACCATTGATCTGTTCGCATTGAAATGATCGTAGCCGTTCACGACTTGGCCTGGCGGGCATAGCCGGGTGAGCATCTCCTCAAGACAGCGGGGACGGGATCGGTTGCCCGCCCCGCTTCGCCACGAAGCACGCGGTGAGGTAGGACGCCACGCTCTCCCCTCGCCGCCGGCAAGTCTCGACCACCGAGAGCAGCCGCTCCACGAACCGGCTGCCCGCCTCGCTCGCCGTGCCCAGGCTCAGCTTCCGCCAGATCACCCCGTGCCTCAGCGCCCTGATCAGCGACAACTAGAATTCCCTCCCGCATTGACTCACCGATTCTGTTACCGAGAATGAGCTGTTGCCTCACCAGGATGTTACCAACTTCTGGAGGTGCAGTATGCTCGTCAAGATCAGCAAACAAACGAAACACGAGGTGCTCGAAGCCCTCCGTGAACGTTATCAGCTAGCATCGAAGATCGAGAAAGCCCGAATCTTGGATGAGTTCGTTGCCCTGGCCAACTGTCACCGCAAGCATGCCATTCGACAGCTCGCCGGGGTCGCCCCCGCAGTCCACGAACCATCGACTTCGTCCCGGCGGATCTATTCCGAGACGGTTCGCGAGGCGCTCATCGTTCTGTGGGAAGCGGCGGATCGCATTTGCGGAAAGCGCCTCAAAGCCATCCTGCCCGGACTCATCTCAGCGATGGAACGGAATGGCCATCTGGCGCTCGATGAGACCGTCCGGCAATCTCTACTCACGATCAGCGCGGCGACCATCGACCGACTCCTGACGCCGATCCGCGTCACAGCAGGTCAACGGCGGAAGCGAAAGCCGACCACGAAATCCAGCCGGCAGATTCCCATCCGGACCTTTGCGGACTGGAACGAGCCGGGGCCTGGGTTCCTGGAGGTGGACTTCGTCGCTCACTGCGGCGATTCCATGCAAGGAACCTTCTTGTGGAGCCTGGTGGCAACCGTTGTCTGTTCGGGGTGGACCGAGGCCGTCGCCTTGGTCGCCCGAGAGCAGTCGCTGGTCATCGAAGGGCTGGAAGTCATTCGTCGCCAGATGCCGGTACCGATCTGTGGGATCGACACCGACAATGACAGTGCCTTCATCAACGAGACCCTCCTGAGCTCTTGCCAGGAACGACATCTCGAGTTCACGCGGTCGCGGGCCTACCAGAAGAACGATCAAGCCTGGATCGAGCAGAAGAACGGCTCGGTCATTCGGCGGTTCGTGGGCTACCGGCGGTTCTCCGGATTGGTCGCTGGTCAGTGTCTGGCCCGCCTGTATGGAATGGTTCGCTTGTATGTGAATTTTTTCCAGCCATCGTTCAAACTTCGGTCCAAGACCCGAGAGGGAGCCAAGGTCAAGAAGCAGTATTTCAAGCCGGCGACTCCTTGCGACCGCCTGTTGGCTCACCCGTCGGTCTCGATCGCGGCCAAAGCAGCCCTTCAAGCGAAGCTCGCCACGCTGGATCCCTTGGAGATCTTGCATCAGATCCGCGAGGGACAATCCGCCCTGGTTGCGCTCAGCTCGGGCGACCTGGGCCATGGTCCGGAGCGAGAAAGTCTGGAGGCGTTTCTCGCCAAGCTTCCCGAGTTGTGGCGTGAAGGAGAAGTTCGTCCGACGCATCGGAGTGAGCCCTCAACACCGCACGGTTGGCGAACGCGGAAAGATCCCTTCGAGACGGTTTGGCCGGAGATCCTCCTGTGGCTCCAAGCGGATCCCGAATCGACCGCCAAGGTGCTGCTGGAACGGTTGCAGCAGGCCTATCCCGGACAGTTTCCCGAGGGGCAACTGCGTACCTTGCAGCGCCGAATTCGGGAGTGGCGTCGCGTGATGGCCCGGACGTTGGTGGAGGCGTGCCTGGACGGGAGCGAAGCGAATGATCAACCGATGGTGATAGGTGCGGCGAGGCCAGGGTGACGAATAGGAGCGAACGCCAGCGTGACCGATCATATTTATATAATACTATTATATCATAATATTAAAATTACATGAAAACATATTTTTGTCATTCCCTCCTAGGCGGGAATCTGGCCTCACCGCTGGCTCTGGATTAATATAAATTATTAAGTATATTATATTATTAATAATATCTTTATACAAAATCATGTAGATTATTAGTCATTGTTTGCAGATTCAGAGAGCCGGCTGCTGGATCTTTCAAATGCCGCTCAGGAGAAGACAACACAATCTCGTTTGAAAGGAGACAGACACTCGTTGCGAAGAAAGACCCGATCGAGGATCGGTTTGATCCTGAATTCAACCAGTCATGCTGACAAGAGAGTGCAAGGGTGTTGTGGTCCAGGTGAGATCCAGCAGGCCAGCGTGACCCCGTCAAGTTCATGCGTGGATGCTTGGAAAAGGACCGTTTGGGGAGGGCCTGAGTGGGGCCCGCGCCGCCCCCAAGGGGGCGTTTCTTGGTAGCATTTTGCGATGAGGCAACACGGGAGGGAATGCTAGTTGTCGCTAATCAGCGCCCGCTCCGCCGCGTTGTTGTCCGGCACGCCACTCGTCCTCCCAAGTGTCAACCTGGCAAAGGGCGAGCTCTGCCAATTTGGGACGATCCCCATGCGATCGATCGGGCCGCATCCCAAGTCGAGCCTGGGCGGCCCAGTTCCACGTGGAACCGACTCAACCCGAGAGGCGGGCCTTGAGCTCGTCGAGGATCTCGGCGGTCCGCGAGGCGCCGATCCGATCGCAGCCCAGCTCCGCGCACTCGATCATCGCGTCGAGGGTGCGGATTCCCCCGGCTGCTTTCAGCTTGACCTTCGGCGGGGCGGAGCGGCGCATCAGGCGGAGGTCCGTCGAGCGTGGCGCCGCCGGTCCCGTAACCGGTGGAGGTCTTCACATAGTCGGCGCCCACCTCGCCGCAGATCTGGCAGAGCCGCACTTTCTGGTCGTCGTTCAGATAACAGTTTTCGAAGATGACCTTCACGATGGCCCCGCCCTCGTGGGCCGCCTTCGTGACCGCGTCGATATCGGACGCGACCGCATCCCATTCCCCGGCGATGGCCTGGCCGATGTTGATGACCATGTCGAGCTCGGTCGCCCCATCCGCCATGGCCTGACGGGCCTCGAAGACCTTGACCGCCGAGGAATGGCCTCCGTGCGGGAAGCCCAGGGTTGTCCCGACCTCGACCCCCGTACCTCTGAGGATCTGTCTCCGCCATGGCCACCGCGAACGGCTTGATGCAGACGCTGGCCACGCCGTAACGAGCCGCCAGCCGGCACCCGTCTTCCAGTTCCGTTCCGCCGAGGGTCGGGCTCAGCAGCGAGTGGTCGATTCGCTTGGCAATCGCGTCGTAGGTCAGGATGAAGCTCATCGGAGGGATGATCCGATCGCGTAGTTGGTGTCGAGGAAGATGGTCCGTTCGCCGACTCGATTTTCGCTTCTTCGACGGCGCCCGGCAAGTGGGAGTGTCCGATCCTCGCTGGCATCGACCTCGTTCGAGCGGGGCCGCCGTTCACGAGGATGGATAGAGCGAAGGTCGGTCGGCGCGGCGACGACGAGCCGGCGCGGGAGGCCGCCGTGCGGAGAGGGTCGGACGGAACATCATCATGATGGCCAGCGGCAGGTAGAGCATCACCAGGGCCCCGCCCTTGTCGAGGTACCAGAACTGGCTGGCAACCGTCAGGGCCGCCGAGAGCGCGATCAGCTCGGCGAGGTTCTTCCGGGCCACCCAGATCGTCGCCCCGATCACGAGGATCAGGTAGGCGATCAGCACGGGGAATCGGTAGCTCGAATCGATGCTGACCCAGAAGCTCGCGGCCGATGGCGGCTCGGTTTCGGGCCAGAGCCCGACCTCGGCGATGCTCCGGGCACCCAGGTCGCTGGCCCAGTCGCCGAGGCCCGGGATAAAGCGCCCGAGCAGGGCACAGACCGTCACGACGACCGCGGCCACGACGAGGAATCGCAGGGCACCGCGTCCCCAATAGAATCCGAACCAGAGGGCGATCAACCCCAGGCACGCGGGGATCCAACCGGCCGCCAACCCGATCAGGGCTCCGGCCAGCGCCGGGCGACCATGCCAGAAGACCGCCCCGACGATCAGCGCCGCCGCGATGAGCTGGCCGCTGTCGACCAGGGCCATCCGGGTATAGGGGAGCAGCAGATAACATGCCGCCATCGCCATGCCCGTGATCGGCCGCTCGAAGAGCCGCCAGCCGATCGCGATCAGGCCGAGGACCAAGCCCAGATGCGCCAGGCTGGCCAGCACCCGCTGGACGATCACTTGAGGCAATTCCTGCTTCAAGGACGAGGGGAGCGGGATCATGTTCTTGACCTGTTCGACGGCCGGATTGTCCGGTCCAGGCGCCGGCGGTGATCGGTTCTCCCGCCCCGATGGCTCCGCCGGGTTTCGCGCCGCACCATCCTCGACCGGCAGGCTGACGGTTTCGGCCAGCATGAGCCCCAGCAATCCCACCGACAGACAGAGCAGGCCGGCGGAATTCAGATTCGGCTCCAGGAGCGGCCTGCGGGACAGGAACAGATCGATGAAGCAGCGGAACAGCCACAAGCCCGAGCCCGAGGAACAGGAGGATGTACCCGGCCCAGACCTGGCGCCCGGGGTCGCCCAAGATCAGCAGCATGCCCGGCGCCAGCGCGAACAGCAGGAGCAGGTCCAGGTTCCGCACGCTCCAGAAGCGGCTGAACTTGAAGAAGAAGGTGACGCACGCCAGCAGTGATAAGATGAGCCAGACCTCTGGGCTCAGGCCCAGAGCGGCAACGAACGCACGGTTCACGGCAGCCTCATGAGGTCAGTCCGACTCGAAGGGGAGGGGTTCCCCACCGAGCTGGCACAGCGCGTTGAGAGCCGCGCGCTGCTCGGCTTCCTTCTTGGTGCGCCCCCAGGCCGGGGCGTAGCACCTCGTCCCGATCCGTGCGGAAATCTTGAAGCACTTCGAATGATCCGGGCCCTTCTCGTCCAGGAGGGAATAGCTCGGCGTCTCACCGAACTCGCGCTGCGCGACCTGCTGGAGATGACTCTTGTGGTTCAAGCCGCCCTGGCCATCCACCGCCGCGTCGATCTCCGGCCCGATGTGCCGGACGATGAACCGCCGCGCGGCCTCTCCCCCCCATCGAGGTAGATCGCCCCGATCAAGCTCTCGAAGACATCCGCCATCATCGACGAAGGCGTCTGATCGTGCGAGCCCATCCCCTTGCCGATGATCAGGAACTCATCGATCCCCAACTCCTGCGAGATCTTGGCGCAGGTCCGCCACGAGACCACGATCGACTTGATCCGCGTCAGTTCCCCTTCCAGATACTCGGGGAACTTCCGGAAGAGCATATCGCACACGATGGCCCCGAGGATCGAATCCCCCAGGAATTCCAGCCGCTCATTCGAGACCAGTCGGTGGTCGGCCCCCGACGCGTGCGTGAGCGCCTCTCGCAGGAGGGTCACGTCGCGAAAGCGGTAACCAATGACCTCCTGGCAATCGGCCAGCAATTCGGTATCGTCGCGGTGAGTCATCCGGGGCATGATCGCACCAAGAAGGCGCCCAAGGAGTTGCGTTGCAGAAATGATAGCCTATAGGTCCCCTCCGGGCTTGTCAACCGCCTCATGATTGTCCCGCACGAGTCAAAGCAGCATGATCCATACGCGAGGGCTCACTCGCGGTCTTCGCGATCACCCTTCCGCCGCGGCGAGAAGATCGTCTCCATGCATACTCGAGATCGTCCCCGCCAACGTGCCGCGATCTTGCAATCGTCGACTGAGATCCGCGGTCGCTGGGATGGTCCGGGGCGATCTGCCTGGAGTGCCTTGCTGATAGACTCGGGCCTGATCGAGTTCCCCCTTCTGGCAGAAGTACCAGCCCATGATCCACATGAAGCTCGTACACTCCGTGATGTGGAAGACCTTCCGCCTCGGATACAACAGGGATATATCATACTTATTATCGAATATGATCGGGATCTCGTCGATCTTCCCCTCGTCGAGGCAGAGCTCCGCATAATTGAGCTTCGCGAAGAGGTAGTCCGGGATGCCGTCGGTAGTTCTCGCGGATGATCCGCTCCGCGAATTGGACGGTGTCGTTGACACCGCTGGTAGGCACATCGAGAGGAAGTTATAGAGCTTGGCGGCGTCCGGGTATTTCTCGATCCACCCCTCGAGCTCAACGACGGCCTTGCGCGGGGTCGGTGTGGATGAGGTGCGTAAAGTCGTTCGATCATCTCGGCATCCAGGTCGGGAGGCACCTTGCTGTAGGGGGCGGTCCAGCACGGGTTCCGAGGAGATCTCGTAGGTCGTGAGTTCCGACATCTGAAGATGGTGATCGATCGGTGTGCGTCGCGAGTTGGGAACGCGGTGCGGTTTTTCTCTTCCTTCGTTTCGACATCGTGTCGACTCCGATCTTGCCAAGGGTAACGATGGCTTGATGCCATCTCACGCGAGGACGGCATTACTCGGTAGATGCTTCAATCGCCGCTGCGGCCGGCACCGCGGGCCGCCCGGATGAAGGCGGCGACCAGGGCGTGATCCTTGCGGCCCGGCGACCGACTCGACCCCGCTGGCGACGTCGACCATCCAGGGCCGGACCCTCGCAACGCGATCGGCCACATTCCGGGGCGTCAAGCCGCCGGCCAGAATGAGATCGGGACAGGGGCGGCCTGCAATCGAGGATCTCGTCCGTGATCGAAGCGCCCGTGCCGCCGGGCTGGCCGGCAACGTAGGCATCGACCAGGACACCATCCAGCGGTCGGCCCAGGGCGTCGGCCCGCGCCAGGTAGTCGCAAACCCCCTCCCACGCCGACGGATGGCCCAGCCGAAAGGCACGGATGACCCGGAAGTGCTGGAGCCGCAGCAGGTCTTCCGGTGGCTCCTGGCCATGCAATTGCACGATATCGAGCCCGAGCCGTTCGGCGACCTCCGCCACTTCGATGCGGCGGCCGATCCACGAACACGCCCACCACGGTCACCGTGTCCGGCAGCGCGGCGATGATGTCCGCGGCAGACGTGCGCTCGACATACCGCGGTGAAGCGGGATGGAAGTTGAGGCCGATCCAATCGGCACCCATCTCGGCGCAGACCTGAGCGTCCTCGACGCACGTCAGCCCGCAGATCTTGACGCGGACCGCGGAGATGGGACACGCGAAGGACTCTCGCGAATCGGTTCGCTCAGGGAAGACCGGATTCCATCGAAGACCGGCGAGCTCGATCGGGCGTCAGCCGGCACTCGGAATCGACGAGCCTAGTGCGGGGCCAACGTCTCCTTGAACTTGGTCTCAGGGTTGACGCCGACCAGTCGGTCGACTTCCTTGCCCCTTGATGAAACCAAGACGGTCGGGATGGCCGAGATCCGCAGGCTGCCCGGTGTCTCCATGTTCTCGTCGGTGTTCATCTTGCCGACTTTGACCTTCCCCTCGTACTCACCCGCCAGCTTCTCGATCGTCGGGGCGAGCATTCGGCAAGGTCCGCACCAAGGCGCCCAGAAGTCAACCACGACTGGGACCGTCGAATCCAGGACTTCCGACTTCCAGTTGCCGTCGGTAAACTCCTTCACGCTGCCGGCCATGGTACATGCCTCGGATTGCTGCGAAAGTCCAAAAACAGTCAAAACTTAACGCATTCGGAGGTCGTTTGGGGCGACCTGATATCCAGGATTATAAGGTACCCCGATGCCGAGTCAACGTCTTGGTCGTTGGTCACTGGTCATTGGCTGTCTGCAGGTTGGGCCCGAGGCTCGTCGAGCGTCGGCGGAAGTCCAGACATCGGATCTCCCCGAATCCCGACGTGCAGCTCGGGATGCGCCAATGCTCGACTACCAATGACCAATGACTACTTGCGTCGCGTGTTGGCGATTTCGGGTTCGGGGAGGTAGAGGAGACGGCCGCAACTGAGGCAGAAGCAGAGGCCAGCGCCGTTGATCAGGTCATTCCGCATCTGAGCGGTGACCGCGGTGAAGCAGCCGAGGCAGGCGCCATCCTCGCAAGCCGCCAGGGCGTCGGCGCCATATCGGGAGACGATCCGGCGGTAACGGTCGCGGAAATCCTCGGGGATGGCGATCTCGGCCCCGGTGATCGCCGTCTCGAGCTCCTGGAGCTGGGCCTTGTGGGCGACGTTCTGCTCCTCGATCTGTTGCCGGAAGGTCGCGAGCTTCCGCAGTGAACCGCTTGACGTCGGCCTCCAGCTTGGCGAGCTCGGCCGTCTTGGTCTCGATCACATCGAGCGCCTGGAGGACCTGCTCCTCCAGTTTGGACTTGGCGGCATTATCGTGGGCGATCTGATTCTGGAGGGCCTTGTACTCTTCGTTCTTCTTGACCTGGTTGAGCTTGATTTTCAGGTCGTCAATCTTGGACTCGACGGCCTGGAGCGAGTGCTCGTGCTTCTTGAGGCCGATCTTGGCGTCCTGGAGCGCCTTGCGGGCGGTCTCCAGTTCCGCCTGGCGGGCGACCAGGGCCGCCTGCCGGGCGGCGAGCGTCTTGGGACCGGACGTCAGGCGGTCTTGCAGCGCTCGTGCGCGTTGATGCAGTTGGTGGAGGTCGCGTAAATTGTCGGCGGTCGCGGGCATCAGTCGGCGCTCCTTCCCCGGAACGGGGTTCTCGTGACGATCCCTGGCTTGGCGGGGATCGCTCGGTCTCCATCTCCGTCGCCATCGCGGGGCCGGCGGCGATCCGAAGGCTCGGACGACCGAACCCTCGGGGGAACCCAGGTCGAGGCAGCCGGATGTTCCGGGGCCAGGGGCTGGTTGAACCGACCAAAAAACCCCCGGACGCCTGGGGCGGCCGGGGGTTGGTTGGATGGTCACCCCGTACTTTCGAGGAACCCTTCGAGTTGCCGGCTCCGCACCGGATGCTGGAGCTTTCTGACGGCCTTGGCCTCGATCTGGCGGACACGCTCGCGCGTCACCTTGAAGATCCGGCCCACCTCCTCGAGGGTGTAGGTGTAGCCGTCACCCAGCCCGTAGCGGAGCTTGATGATCTCGCGCTCGCGATAAGTCAGGGTCTTGAGGACCTGATCGATCTTCTCCTTGAGCATCTCCTGGGTGGCGGCGTTGATGGGGCTCTCGGCGGCCTCATCCTCGATGAAGTCGCCGAAGTAGCTATCCTCGCTCTCGCCGACCGGGCCGATCGAGCGAGATCGGATGGCGGGAGATCTTCATCACCCGCCGGGTCTCTTCGACCGAGATGTTGGCGGCGCGGGCCGTCTCCTCGATGGTGGGCTCCCGGCCTTTCTCCTGGAGCAGCTTCTTGGAGACGTTGCGCAGCTTGGACATCGTCTCGATCATGTGCACCGGAATCCGGATGGTGCGGGCCTGATCGGCGATGGCGCGGGTGATGGCCTGGCGAATCCACCAGGTCGCATAGGTGCTGAACTTGTAGCCACGGCGATACTCGTACTTATCGACGGCCCGCATCAAGCCCGTGTTCCCCTCCTGGATCAGGTCGAGGAACGAGAGCCCGCGGTTGCGGTACTTCTTGGCGATCGAGACGACCAGCCGGAGGTTGCCGCCGGAGAGCTCGCGCTTGGCCTGCTCGTAGCGGCGGAACCGGACGTTCATCGCCTCGACGCGACGCGGCCAGCGAGGTGGGCGTCTCGAGGGTGATCCGCATCAGATCCTTGAGCTCTTTGACGAGATTGACGCGGTCCTCCTTGCCCGTGCGGCCGGCGCGGTATTCCTTGAGGAGGAAGACCAGCTCGTTCATCCGGGCGGAGATCTGCTCGAGCCGCTTCATCAGCGGCTGGACCTTCTGGGTCCGGATCGACAGCTCTTCGACCAGATTGACCGCCTTGCAGCGCCGGCGCTTGAGGTTGGCCAGCAGGCGCCTGGCGTGCCGGCACGTCCCGTTCGCGGACGAACGACTTGAAGTCGCGGACGTTGCAGTCCATCAGGTGGACCAGGGTCGCCAGGTTGTGCGGCATCCGCCCGAGGATCTGGTCCTTCTCGAGGTTCTCGGTGACCGACACCTTCACGGTGCGGTCGAACGGGAGCTCGCCGTCGTTGACCTTCTTGAGGACGTCGACGACCAGGGCCAGGGCGAAGTGGCACTCAAGGACCTTGCGTCGGAATTTCTTGCGGGTGATCTCGATCCGCTTGGCCAGGTTGATCTCCTGGTCCCGGGTCAGGAGCGGGATCTCGCCCATCTGGGTCAGGTACATCCGGACCGGGTCGTCGATGCGCCGGGAGATCTCGTCGAGGTCCTCCGGCGTGAGCTCGGTTTCCTCGTCCTCCAGCGGCTCCTCGACCAGATCGTCATCGGGCTCGTCATCGAGATCGCCCGAGGCGAGGAGACGGCTCTCCGCCTCGTCCTCGTTGATCAGCTCGATGCCCATCTCGTCGAGGGTTTCGAGCAGGCCGTGGATGCGTTCGGGGCTCGCCGCCTCGTCGGGCAGATGGTCGTTGACCTGGTCGAACGTCAGGAATCCACGACGTTTGCCCAATTCGAGGAGCGTCTTGAGGCCCTCATCCAACTTGTCCATCCAAAATCCTCCCACTCGCACGAGACCACGGATCGAGACGCATCAGGCTTTCGAAACCCGCCGCTGGGTGATGAGACGTCGATATTCTAATTCTATTGCACGATAGGCATCCGGGTCGGACTGTGGATCGGTTTGAGCGCGGGCTCGTTCCAGATCCTTGAGCCGGGCTTGTCCGTTCGCGTTCGGCCAGGACGATCAACATGGGCTCGAGTCGTTCGGTCCAGGGGGCCGGCCGCACGCCCTCGGACAGGGGCGCCAGGTCGGGCATGCTCAGGGCCGACGACGCGATCAGGTCGGTCGCCAGGGCGCGGACCGCCGGGTCGTCGAGGCGGACCATGAGGTTCTCGTAGCCGGGGGACTGCCCCTCGGCCTGGAGGTCGTAGCAGGCCTGGAGGATCGCTCGTAAAGGGGCGTCGCGCAGGGTCGAGACGGAGACGCGCGGGAGCAGCCAGGCGACGGCACTCGGCTCGTTCAAGAGGATCCGGATGATCTCCAGATCGGTCCGGTCAAGGTCGGACTGCCGGATCGGAGCGGCCGTGGGTCGCGCCGGCCGTGGCGTCGACCGCCGCGGCGCCGGCCGGCGTGCTGTCGGGGCGAGGGCCGGCCGCCGGGCGCCGCGACTGCTGCCGCATCCGGTTGAGCATTCGGTTGAGGGTTTCCTTCGGCACGCGGAGCCGGAACGACAGCGTGTCGAGGGCCTTGTCAATCTTGACTTCGACGCCCAGCCCATGGGTCGTCGGCACGCTCTTCAGGATGCCCAGCACCCACTCGGCCGCCTGCCGCGAGCCCTCGATCGACTCGGGATCGAACCGCGCCGCGGCGCGGTCCAGCACGTAAGCCAGGGGATCGGGCGCCCGCTCGACCATGCGCGCGAAACGCGTCGGCCCCCTGCTTCAGCAAGAAATCGCAGGGGTCCAGGTCCGCCGGCAAGGTGAGCACGCGCAGGTCCAGCTCGTTTCCCAGGAAGAGTTCCAGCGACCGGTCCGCCGCCGATTGCCCGGCTTCATCCCCATCAAAGACCAGGACGACCCGTTCGGACAGCCGGCGCAACCCGCGGAGATGGTCCTGGCCCAGAGCCGTCCCGAGGGTCCCGACCACGTTGGCCAGCCCGACCTGGTGGGCCGCGATAACATCGGTATATCCCTCGACGACCGCCACCCAACCCGCCTGGCGGCTCGCCGCCCGCGCCAGGTCCGCCGCGTAGAGCAGAGTGCGCTTGTGGAAGAGCGTCGTCTCGGGAGTGTTCAAGTATTTCGCGACGTGCCGCCCCTGGGCCTCGATCGCGCGCTGGGCCTCCGGAAGGATCCGGCCGCCGAAGCCGACGGCTCGCCCGCGGTCGTCGTGAATCGGGAAGATCAATCGCCCCCGGAATCGCTCGCGCACCGGACCCGTCGCGTCCTCGCCACGACCGACGAGCCCCGCCTGCTCCAGCACCTCCATGCCAAAGCCCTGCTTCCGCGCCAGGCCCAGCAGCCAGCCGCGGGGCATCGGTGCATATCCCAGGCGGAATTGCTCCACGCTCGCCCGCGACCAGCCCACGCCCCTTCAAATAATCCAAGGCTTCCGACGAATCCCGCAGTGCCCGCGCGAAGACCTCTTCCGCCCAGGCGTTGACCTCGAAGAGATCCGTCTTCGACGGTCCCCGAGCCGGTGCGGCCGATGGCTGCTTCTCCAGCACAATCCCCGCCCGATCCGCCAGCATGCGCAACGCCTCTGCAAAATCAACGTGTTCGATATTCTGAACGAAATCAAAGATGTCCCCGCCCGCCCCGCAACTCCAGCATTTGTACGACTGGCGTTCCGGGTTCACCTCGAGGGACGGATTGTGGTCTTCGTGGAACGGACAGAGCGCCTTGTATTTATTACCCAACACGGCGCAAATTCAAAGGATAATCGCCGACCAAGGCGACAATATCGACCGCGTTTTTTATGGCGGATAGCGTAGTTTCGGGATGGCGGGGCACCGGGAACTCCTGATACGGAGGGCTCAGGCCCGGATCCTTGGCCTGCGGCCCCCCCGAGAGCCGAACCGATTCGTCCGAACTCAGCAGAAGACCGCACACCGTGCCCTGAGTTTGTTCTTGGCGGCTTCAACCGAATTATAACCCTCCCTGATTTAGGGTCAAGTTTTCCCGACGCTCGCGCCGACAACCGGTCGATGTTTCTAACACGGCATGATTTTAGCGTTTAGGTATTGTGTCTCGGTCCGGCGACCGGGGCCTGCTCGGCCCCGTTGTTCCCCGCTCTTAGACCCTTGACATGGGCGATTCTCTCGTTCCAGGTCCCTCAGCGTCTTATCCAAATCCTCACGATCTCGAAGTTCGTGTCTCTCAGACCAGGTGTCCAAGTCAAGCCGGCCACTCGTCTTTTTCGGAATATTCTTCATGCCCTCATGCAACTGGTGGTGCTATCTGAGGACTGAGATCCCCTCTCATCGAAGGAAAAAGCGAAGTTCGGGCGGGATCAATCGTGGCCGCAGGGTAGAGCGCGAAGAAAACAGAAATCTTAGGAAACGAGCAAGGACTGGGAAGAGAAGCCGCTCGAGCGAGTTCAGGGTTGCTTGGTGTCGCGATCGCCGCCAACCAGGACGGGAGTGACCCGGCCATCGGTCGTTTGCACGATCAGGGGCAGGCCCCGGCTGATGTTGATCTTCCGGACCGCGGCCTCGAACTGGGCGACGTGGCGACCGCTCCTGGCCGACGGCGAGGATCCGCATGCCCAGGGCGGAGGCCGTCCTGGAAGGCTGGGCTGCCGGCGACGACCTGATCGATCTCGATGGACGCGCGCCACACCGTCGGGCCCGGCGGGGTGGGGCCGGACGCGAAAGCCCAGCGAGGACAGCACTTCCGGTGCAGGGGGGAGTTCGTCGATGGTCACGGTGGCCGTCTGGGGCTTCCCTTCTCGGTAATAGGTCACCGGGACCTGGGCACCGACATCCAGTCCGGCGGCCAGGTTCCGCAGGCTCGCCGGATCGGCGACCTCGCGGTCGCCGACCTTGATGATGACGTCGCCGGCTTTCAGTCCCGCATGCTCCGCCGGGCTGCCCGGGCTGGACATCGACGACCAGGGCGCCTCGGTTGGTCGGGCAGGTCGAGTTGCCGAGCCAATCGGGCTGATCACTTGCGGGTTGAGCCGGACTCCCAGGTAGCCGCGAACGACCTTGCCCTCCTTGATCAGGCTCTCGACCACCCGGCGCGCCAGCGCGGAGGGGATCGCCAGGCCGATCCCCTCGTAACCCCCCGTCTGGGTAGATGATGGCCGTGTTGATGCCGACCACTTTCCCCGGCCAGGTCGATCAAGGGGCCGCCCGGAGTTCCCCGGGTTGATCGCCGCATCGGTCTGGATGAACGACTCGTATTCCGTGAGATCTTCACATCGTTCCGCTCGGTCGCCGAGACAATGCCGGCGGTGACGGAATGGTCGAAGCCGAGCGGGCTGCCGATCGCCAGCACCCAGTCGCCGTTATCGAGCTGGTCCGAATCACCCCACTCCGCCTGGACCCTCAAGGCGGCCTTGACCTGAAGCACCGCCAGGTCGGACTTCGGATCCGCACCGACGAGCCGGGCCGGTACATCGTCGCCGGGCCCCAGCCGGACCACGATGTGATCGGCGTCCTTGACGACGTGGTTGTTCGTGACAATGTACCCCTTTTCTTTATCGATGATGACCCCCGACCCCAACTCCATGCTGCGGATCGCGGGGCCCATCCGGTCTCCCCCGAGCGGGGAGCCGCGGAGCCCCTCGCCGCCGCGCTGTCTCCTTGAACGACTGGACGTTGACGACGGCCGGCGATACGGCCGTCGTGGCCATGCGGAACAGCGCGGAGGCCCGAGCGACGATCCCCTCCTTGTCCAGTTTCGCCAGCGCCTCGGACGCCGCCCGCGCCCGACCCGCCTCCCACGCATAACCCGATCCGATCGCGCGACATAAGGCACGCCATAGACGATGAGTGCGGCCACGCAGAGGATGAAGAGCACCAGCAAGAAGCCGCGACGCACCGGCGGCGTCGTGGGACGCGGAGGGGGTTCTTCGAAGCCGAATTCCTGGGGATTGAACGAGGCCATTGCTAACCAATCTCCTTCGTGCCCGGCCGGACTGCCGGCCAGCGCGATTGCGCCGCAATCGTTCTCGGCGGAAAAACGTGATCAATTTGTGTGAGCAGGAGCATTTTGGGGCGCGCGGCTGTCGAAATCAACCGGGTTGTCATGGTCACTGGTCATTGTCATAGCCGTAGCCCGCAGTCCGAGTGCAGCCATAGTCTGGCCCCGCGCGGTGACGCCGACGATCGATCCGACTAATGACCAGTGACCAATGACCAATGACTAAGAGCGAAATCGCCAGGAGCTCTATGGCGGGACATGCTTGTCGGGTAGAACAGAAACAACGGAAGTCGAGGCTCGATGGCTCTCAGCCCTGACGCTGAACGAATCACCGACGGTCGATTCTTGACCAATGACCAATGACCAATGACCAATGACTAACAACCAATGTGCGGCATCGCCGGATTCATTCGGAGCGACGGGCAGGGGGCCGACCGCGCGATCGTGGAGCGGATGACGGCCACTCTGAGCCACCGCGGTCCGGACGGCGAGGGATACTACTGCGAGGGTCCGGTCGCGCTGGGGCATCGCAGGCTCTCGATCATCGACGTCGGCGGCGGCGCACAGCCCATGTCGAACGAGGACGATACCATCTGGGTCAGCTACAACGGCGAGCTGTACAACGAACTGGAGCTGAGGGAGGAGCTCGAGGCCAAGGGCCACCGTTACCGGACGGCGTCGGACACCGAGAGCCTGGTCCACCTCTATGAGGAGGAGGGGGTCGATTTCGTCCGGCGTCTCAATGGCATGTTCGCACTGGCGATCTGGGACAGCAAGCGTGCACGGCTGGTACTGGCGCGGGATCGGATGGGCCAGAAGCCGCTGTTCTACGGGACGCTGCCGGGCGGCGGACTGGCCTTCGGTTCCGAGCCGAAAGCGGTCCTGGCACATCCGGAGATCGGCCGCCAGCTCGACGCCGGCGGCCTGGTGCGCTACCTTTTCTACGAATATGTCCCCGCGCCTTTCTCGATCTGGCAGTCGCTCCGCAAGCTTCCCCATGCCCACACGTTGGTGTGGGAGGCGGGTGCGGTCCAGTTGCGGCGATACTGGGACTCGCCGGCTTTCGTCGGCCGTCCGAGGCAGGACTTCGACGCAACCGCCGAGACCTTCTGGGGTGAATTTCGGGCTTCGGTGGCGCGGCACCGGCGGTCGGACGTGCCGCTGGGCGTCTTCTTGTCGGGCGGGGTGGATTCGTCGAGCGTGGCCGCCGCGCTCTGCGAGCTCGAGCCGGCAAGAAACGTCCGCACCTTCTCGATCGGCTTCGAGGACCCGAGCTTCGACGAGAGCCGTCACGCCCGGGCGGTGGCACGACATCTCGGGACCGACCATCACGAGCGGACATTCTCGATCGAGACGGTCTACGAGCTGTTGCCCGAGGTCGCCGAATGGCTGGACGAGCCGTTCGGCGACGCCTCGATCCTGCCGACCCACCTCCTGAGCCGATTCGCGCGCGGCGAAGTGACGGTCGTGCTCGGCGGGGACGGTGCCGACGAGCTGCTGGCCGGCTATCCGACCTTCTCGGCCGAGCGTGCGGCCGGCGTCTTCCGTCGGCTGCCTCGTCGGGCGCAGGTACTGGCCGGCGCGGCGGTCGGGCGGCTGCCGGTGGACCACCGCAATTTCAGCCTCGACTTCAAACTCAAGCAGTTCCTCCGGGGAGCGGCCGAACCGCTCCCGCTGGCTCACCAGCGCTGGCTCGGCTCGTTCTCCGGTGCCGAGATCGCCCGGCTGCTGGTCGGCGGCGACCCGATCGGCATCGAGGCCGAGCACCTTCGACGCGCGGAGTGCATCGGCAGGGGCGAGGACGAGCTGTCGCGTTCGCTGGCCCTGTATCAGGACACCTACCTGCCCGAGGACATCCTGACCAAGGTCGACCGGGCCAGCATGGCCTGCGGACTGGAGGTCCGGGCCCCCTTCCTGGACGCCGAGCTGGTCGACTTCATGCAGGCCCTTCCCTCGGCTTACAAGCTCGGGCGGCACCAGACCAAGCGGTTGCTCAAGCGGGCCGCGGCCAGCCGTCTCCCCGCGTCGATCCTGGCGCGCCCGAAGAAGGGCTTCGGCATCCCGGTGGCGAACTGGCTCCGCGGGCCCCTGACTCCGATGGTGGACCAGCTCCTGGGCCGCGACCGCCTCGAGCGTCAGGGAATCTTCCGCCCCGATGAAGTCGCCCGTCGCATCGCCGAGCACCGGGCCGGCGTCCGCGACCACCGCAAGCCCCTCTGGACCCTCCTCATGTTCCAGCTCTGGTATGATCGTTGGCTGAAATGATTCCGCGATCCTGGCCCCCGTGGTGCGGCACTCCGTGCCCTCCGTCTCTCGACCCCGTCTCCGACCTCGGTCAGACGTTGCAAAGCATCAAAAAACTAAGAAACTAATAACTAATGACCCATAACTAATCACGAAAAGGGGTTGCGTTCCCGGTCTGGTTGAGCGAAACTATCGACCGCTCACACCATTCTGCGAGCGATAACCAACGATGCGGATTCTAATCGTCTCTGATATCCATGCGAACTGGGCCGCCCTCGAGGCGATCGCCGAGCCGTTCGACGTCTGCCTATGCCTGGGGGACCTGGTCGATTATGGGCCGGACCCCGTGCCTTGCGTCCGTTGGGCGATGGCTAACGCCACGTATGCGATCCGGGGAAACCACGACCACGGCGTGGCCCAGGGAATCCCGGTGACCGGCGAGACGGGGTACCGCTATTTGACGCGAGCCACTCGGCCGTCGATGTGGGAGGCCCTCGGTCCCGAGGAGCGGCGATATCTTCTGCAATTGCCGGTGACCCAGCGTTTCACGCTGGCCGGTAAGCGGTTCCTCATGGTCCACGCCACACCCCGCGACCCACTCGACGAGTACCTGCTCAAGGACACGAGTACCTGGGCCAAGCGGCTTCAAAACGTCAACGCCGACATCGTCTGCGTGGGCCATACGCACATGCAGTTCAAATGGAAATCAACGGCGTCCTGGTCCTCAACCCGGGGAGCGTCGGCCTTCCCCGGGACGGCGATCCCCGCGCCGGCTTCGCCATTATCGACGATGACAAAATCGAGCTCAGGCGGATCTCGTACCCCATCGAGGAGACAGTCGCCCGAGTCGAAGCGATGCCCTGGCCCCGTCGGGCCAAGGAGCTCACGGTTACCTCGCTCCGCCTCGGCCGCCTGCCCCTGGAGATGGGGCCCGAAGCCTCGGGAACAGCCATCCTCGATGACGACCGGGATCCGGACCTCGACGACTCGTCATTGGTCCTTGGTCGTTAATACGTTCTAAATCCACGGCCTCTGGCCGTGCGACCCGAAGAGCTTCGAGCGATCCGGCGTGCATTCCTCCGTCAATAATATAGGCTCCTCCTTCCAGGAAGGCCCCGTGGGGCAGGAAGGAGGAGCCCATGCACGAATGGCAGAGCTTGTCCCATGTGAGGTGGGAGTGCAAGTACCACGTGGTGATCATACCGAAGTACCGCCGGAAAGTCTTCTACGGAAGGCTGCGGCATCAGATCGGCCCAATCCTTCGGGACTTGTGCCGTCAACGCGGAGTCGAGCTGTTGGAAGGGCATGCGATGCCTGACCACGTCCACCTGTGCCTGAGCATTCCACCCAAGTACAGTGTGGCGCATACGATCGGATTCCTGAAGGGCAAGAGTGCGGTTCGCATCCATCGGGAGTTGCTTCACGAGCGTCGGATGACGGGCCTTCATTTCTGGGCAACGGGTTACTGCGTGAGCACGGTGGGCCTTGATGAGGCTCGGGTGCGGCAGTATATCCGAGACCAGGATGAACGGGACCGTCGCCAGGGTGAGTTGAACTTCGAGTAAGACCAACGGCCCCAACGGGGCCTTCCTGACTGATCGCCCCCAACGGGGGCTTCATCACGTGGAGAGCCCCGGTGGGGCTTTCCGAACCACAGCCCCCAGCGGGGGCTACCTGACCTCAACGGCCCCCTCGGGGGGCCTTCCTAATACCACGGCCTTTGGCCGTGGTTGATTATTGATCAATGACCAACAGCCAATCAGATTCCGCCATCAAGCCACTCGCGGATCGAGGGTAGGTACTTCTCGGCAGAGGCTGTGTTGACCAGGACTACGCGATCGTCAGGGCGGATCATGCCGCGGTCGGCCAGTTCGGGGAGCGCGGCGAGCGTCGCGGCCCCCTCCGGCGACCAGGCGAAGCGACGCTGGCGCCATTCGTCGCGGATCACGGCACCGAGGGCCTCGTCGGAGACCGTGACGGCGCAGCCGCCCGTGGAGCGGATGATCCGCAAGACGTTGAAGTGCCCGATGTTCTGCGACACATTGAGGCCCGTGGCGACCGTCCGGCCCGGCGCAAGGGGCTCGATGTCGGCCGCGTGGGCCTCGAAGGCGCGAACGATTGGCGTGCTGGCCGTGCTCTGGACGCAGACCATCCGCGGCCGATCGGGGCCGACAAGCCCCAGGGCCTCGAGCTCGTCGAACGCCTTGGCCATGCCAACGACCCCGGTCCCGCCCCCCGTGGGATAGACAATGACGTCCGGCAGTTGCCAGCGGCGCTCATCGAGGCGATCGCCAGCCGGCTCGGCCATCTCCAATCCCAGGGTCTTCTTCCCTTCGGTGCGCCATCCGGGCTCCTGGAACGTGGCCACGCTGAAATAGCCTTGTGGAACATACACTTCGCGAACCCGCTTGCCGCATTCGATGATCGTCCCGGCGACGAGCTCGAGCTTGACGCGGTCCGGGTGGAGCTGGGCCAGGGCGGCGACCTTGCCCAGTACCGGCATGTCCGTCTCGGGCGACATCACGATGACCACCTCGAGACCCGCCGCAACCGCGTACTCAGCCAGCGAATCGCCGGCATTCCCCTGGGTCGGCACCGCGAGCCGGGTCAGGCCCAGGGCCCGGGCCATGGATACTGTCATGGCCATGCCCCGATCCTTGAACGACAGCGTCGGATTTCCCCCAAAACCCGCGTAGTGTTTCCCTTCATCCTTGACTTCCAGACGGCAACCGAGGCGGTCCGCAAGCGGATGAGGATAGCTCAGGTTCGGTGTATGTCCCTCACCCAGGCCAATGATATGTCGACAATCCTCGGAATTATCTGCATCCAGCGGCAATAAGCCGCCAAAACGCCAAAGATTGCGTCGATCGGGGGACCACCAGCCGTCCCGACCACGCTCTGCCTTGAGACGTTCGAGGTCCAGGAGCATCTGGAGCGGCCGGCCATCCCGCTCGCACAGGTTCATGACCCGCGTAGCCGGATACTCCGTGCCACATACCGTGCAGGCGAGGTGAGAGACGTAACTCATGGCTGGATAATCCCAAAGAGATCGAAAGGTCGATCACGACGGATCGCGAATAATCCCATCTTTGTCAAATCATCAAATTTGGCGGCGAATAAAATCTCGGTGCGGCTCGTCTTCCAATGCAAGAGGACTGAGGAAATCGAGGTCGTACGTTCACTATCGGAAACGAGGAGCCAGCCCGCGCTGGTGATTCGCCAATACGATAGCGAATAAAACCTCGAAAGTCGTCGTCTTTTTGAACCATGCTGAAGTCGTCGAAACCTCGACAGTAAGGCATTCGAGTCCGACCGCCCCCTTCGTGGTCTGCCTTGTGGGCCTGTTGTCCTGGCCCTTCTCGAGAATCGAGGCAGTCCGCAGACGGTCCCGAATCTCCGACCAGAGCGTCCCTGGGGAATTCGTCGGCGAATTCAGGCCGGTACTGCCGAGATGACAGATACGGCTGCGCCTGAAGAAAGATCGGAGCCGGCGGTTTACAGGATTCCCAAGCAACACACAGAGTCCATTCTCGATTCGCATCCGACGCTTTTCTCTCGGATGGTCCTCACCTTCTCGAACTGACCCGGAAAGGTCAACTCAATGCGTCAGCCGATTCGACCGTTGACCGCGATTATCGCGGGGAGTTTCCTGCTCTCACTGCTGCCTATGGTCGTGGCAGCCGACGACACCAAGGAAAAGACCACCAAGAAGAAGAACAGCCCATCGGTCGCCGCCATCGAGAAGGCCAAGGAGAATTCCTCCAAGCAAAACGATGATGTCCAAGCCCTCAGCCTTCTCGTCGCAATGGATAAAGGGCTCGTCCGCGTCCAGGCGGAAGGGACTGGCGACGGCCGGATGACGATGTCCGTGACCAATCGCACGAATCGCCGGCTCCGCGTGATTATGCCCCCCGGAATTGTCGCGCAAGGTGCCAGTGGCCAGATGGGCGGCATGGGCGGTGGCATGGGTGGCATGGGCGGTGGCATGGGCGGCATGGGCGGTGGCATGGGTGGCGGCGGCATGGGTGGCGGCGGCATGGGCGGTGGCATGGGTGGTGGTGGTGGCGGAATGATGGGCGGTGGCATGGGCCGCGGGTCCGGCACGATGCCTCCCATGATGGGCATGATGACGCTGTCGAATATCATCATGTACTTCTGTGGAGACGTTTCAAGCTGGGATCGTCGCGCCATGATGATGGGCATGGGCGGCGGCGGCATGATGGGTGGCATGGGCGGCATGGGCGGTGGCATGGGTGGCGGTATGGGCGGTATGGGTGGTGGAATGCGTTCCGTGGCCCCCACGGATTTGCTTTCCGCTGATCTGAAGCCCAAACAGACCCGGCACTTGCCTACCAGCTTGGTTAGCCTCTCGCCTGCGAATCGCGAGTCTGGCCTGGCGTTGCCCGAGCAGGGTGAGCCGTTGCGGATCGTTGGGGACATCGCCCGGAGTCAATAACGATCCCCGCGTTCAGAAAGCCCTCAGACGGCTTTCGGCCAACAAGGCCCCAGCCTCGGTCTCGCAATTGGTGATGTGGCGGCTTGCCGGCGGGATGGAATGGGACTCGATCGCCCAGTTCGCGGATCAGTGGGCCAACCCCTATGAATTGACCTTGGCCCAGGATTTCGTGGCGAAACTGGCTACGCTGCCGGATGTCAACGAGAGCGGGCGGGTCCTCGAGAGCGGGCGGATCCTCTTCGAGATCGTCGGAACCGACTCCGCCAGTGAGGCGATTGCGACCGATCTCGTCGGGGCGCTCAAGGACAAGACAATGCTGGGTTTGCAGGCGGCGATCGGAATTCCGACGCGACCGGAAGGGCCGGCGGTAACCTGCCGCGTCCGACTCCACAGTGGAGAGGCACTCGTTCAGGTGGCCAGCAGCGATGGTGCGGCCCGGAACTGGGTCCAGTTCGGCAAGTTCACGCTCCCGTTAGTCAAGGATCACGGGAAGACCAATACCGCCCAGTTCACCGATTCCTTGGCCGAAGGGGTCCTCAACCGCCTCGTCCGGGCGCAGTTGAGCAAGGGGCCACGGGTGAAGGGTCGGCTGACCTATCAGCTTCGGATCGAGAACGCGTCGCCGCTGATCCTCAACGGCCTCTCGGTGGTGGGCCCGGCGAGCAAGACGGCCGAGGAGCCGAAGGTGCTGATGGGAATCAGCATCCCACCGCGAAAGAGCCTGACTGTGCCGGCAAGCGAGGAGGCCGTCAAGACCCTGGGCCTGAAGCAGGGGATCCGCGTGATGGCCCTCGACCTCAGCGGGTTGTGAGAACGAACAGCTCCCTGGCCGGGGGGCGCAAGCCCTCCGACAGGGGGTCTCCTGAGAACAAGCCCCGGGGCGCCGGACCAACTCAAGGCAAAGCTTTGGGTTAGTCCGGCGCCCCGGGGCTTTGAAATTGGAGCGAGTCGGCTTCCTGCGGCGTAGTACAGACTCGGGCATCGTGGTCGGGTTGACGCTCTCGAACCGGGGGCTTCGAGCCGCGGTCCTGAGAAGAACTTCGGCTGTCAAGCGGGCGCGTGCACGTCGGTCGTCGGTCCGACCGAGACGATGGTCATTGGCCAGAGAGGCCAATCCGACAGCAGGCGACGCAAGTCTCCCAGTGTCACACGATTGAACGACTCCAGCTCTTGCTCCACGGGGACATGGGCCCTGTGGTACATCCAGTGGAAGCCCAGCGAATCCAGCCGACCCATGGGCCGCTCGCTCACGAGGACCAAGCGGGCGAGTACCTTGTTCTTGGCTTGGAGCAACTCTTCCTCGGTCGGTCCATCACGGATGATCGTCGTGTAGACCTCGGCGATGCGGCCGATGTTGGCCTGGGTTAATGAGGGCTCGCAGCTCAGGAAGGTGAAGAACGCGCCGGACTGATTGTACTCATGGTAGGACAGTTCGGCGCCATCGGCGTGGCCGGGATCGATCAGCGCCCAGTAGAGCCGCGAGCCGGTATGGTCACCGAGGATGGTGGCCAGCAGATGGGCCGCGTAACGGTCCGGTCTCTCCAACGGGGGGCCGTCAACAACACCGACGACTGTCTGTTGCTGGTCGTCGGCACGGAGGATCGTCTGGAACTCGCCGGTGCCGCGCAGGCAGGGCCAGACGGCTTGCCGGTGCCGCCCTGCCAGGCTCCGCAATGTGCGCACCGCCAGCTCCACCAGCGAGTCCCACTCCGCCTTGCCGGCAAACGCCAGAACGATGTTCGCCGGGCTATATCGCGCCGTGAAATACTCGAGCATCTGGTCGGCTGTCAGGGCGGTGATCGAATCAACCGTACCGAGGACGCTGTTTCCCAGCGGGTGACCGCCGAAGTGGGCCGACTTGGCCCCTTCGTAGGCCACCATCATCGGCTCGTCAAGGTACATCCGAATCTCTTCGATGATCACCTGTTTCTCCGTCTCGAAGTCGTCGCTCAGGAGACTCGGCCGGAGGATGTCGGAGAGCACGTCGAAGGCGGGGGGAAGATACTCGGGCAGGCAAGTGACGTGAAAGATCGTGTTTTCTTCCGAGGTCTGGGCATTGTGCTTGGCCCCGACGCGATCGAAGTCGCGATTCACTGTCAGCGCGTTCACGCCTCCGTGTCCCCTTGAAAGCCATGTGCTCGAGGAAATGGGAGACGCCTGCCAGGTCACTCGACTCGTCGCGACTCCCCGCCTTGACGAAGAAACCGGCGGCGACGGAGTGTGCGCGATCGTTCAGTTCGGCGATCACCTGTAGGCCGTTGTCCAACTGTGTCTGATGGAATCGCATGATTGCCCGTCGTCCTATGTCCGTGGTCCGTTGTAGGGTTGCTCCCAGCCCGGTACTACGGCAAACTCAGCGGATTGGGTCCAAGCGTGAGGATCGTCAGGTCGTCGAGCCGCGCCATGCCGGCGGCGTAGGCGGAAACCCCGTCACGAGTCAGGGCATCCAGGGCGATTGGAGATCTCCTGGATGCTCCGGACGCGGCCCAGGTAATACCAGTCGGAAGCGAGGGCACCGGAGCGGATTCGACTCGACTCCTGTGCCATGATCAGAGAGCTCTTGAGTCCCGCGCGCATCGTCTCGAGTTCATCAAGGTCGACCCCTTCGCGGGCCAGGCGCTGAAGCTCGGCCAGCACGACGTCGAGCGTCTGTTGCGCCCGGTCGGCGGAGGTTCCGGCATAGCAGAGCATGGCTGCGCAATCGCGCTGCCCCTCGTAGCTGGCTTGCACCGAGTAGCAGAGCCCGCGCTTTTCGCGGACCTCGGTGAACAGCCGGGACGAAGAATACCCCCCGAGGATCGCGATGGCGGCCCGCGCCGAGTAGAATTCAGGACTGTCCACCGTGACGCTGGGATAGGCCATCGCGATCTGGATCTGCTGGGTCTCGCGGCGGATGTGATCGCGGAGCGGGCCGGTGGGCCGCACATGGATTCGCGGCTCGGGGCGGGGCTCCCATTCGCCGAAGAGCCGGCCGACCGTATCGCGGAGTCGAGGCCAGTCGATTGCGCCGGCCACACCCAGGATCGCCCCATTGGGCCGATACGTCGCCCTCCAGAACCCGCGGACCTCATCGGGAGTCAGGGCGGAGACCCCCTCCGGAGTCCCTGGTGAGGGACGGCCCATGGGGTCGGGGAAATGACGGCGTCTCAGCTCGTAGAAAACCTTCGAGCTGGGGTCGTCCTCGAGGCTCCGCAGGTTCTGGAGGCACAACGCCCGGATCGGCTCGACCTCTTCTTCATCAAGGTGGGGACGTAGCACCACATCCGCGAAGATCTCCAATGCCGGCTCGAGGTTGCGACCCAGCGTGGCCGCCGCCAGCGAGGTGTGGAACGTCTGGGAGCTTTCCGCATGGGTGACACCGAGGTTATCCAGCGCCGTCAACAGTTCGCGACTGTCGCGCGGGCCTGCGCCACGCGTAATCCAGTCCGCCGCCATCGTCGCCGCTCCGCCCCCCAGGTCCAGCCCTTCGGCCCCCTCGTAGGCAACCCCTGCCGGCAAGAGCATCGTGAACGACGCTGACTGCACTCCCGGCATCGTCTCGGCGAGCAACACCAGCCCATTCGGGTAGATATGGTGCTCTATCGTCGATGTATTTGCGTCCGTCACGTGCACCTCAAACAAGGAATGTCTACTGCTGCCGCAATCGTCCGATCAATCAACCGTATCGAGGAATCGGGGTTCGCCGCAACCCTTTTCGGGCGCGGAGGGTTCGAGCAGGCTGCATCGCGTGGCTGGCTCCGGCTCGACGTCATGCCACCAGGCACGGGTTTTGGCGGGCTCATCGCGAACAAGGACGGCGGCCAGCCGCGCTAACATCAATTACCTACGGCTTTGTAGAGTGTCTTGATCCGTCGAAATCCGACGTTGCGATAGAGTTGGACCGCGGCGGCATTCTCGGCGGTCACCTCGAGATACGCCCGATGCAATCCCGCCTGGCAGAACCCGGCCAATGCACGGCGGATCAGTGCCCGGCCCAACCCGAGACCACGGTACGATGGAATCACGCCGACATTCTGGATCGCGCCGATCGGGCCATAGTCCATCACCCCCTGGACGGTCCCCACGTAACCCGCCGGATTCGCGATCAGCCAGGTGGCACCAGGGAGGAAACCCGGCTTCCGACGGATCTCATTCATCAGCCGCCGACAACCATACCGATCGCCCAGGCAGGGGAAGACATAGGCGTCGATCTCGCCCAGAAAACTCCGATACTTCACCTCGGCATGCTGGTCCAGCAGAGTTTCCTCCCAGGGCACCCAAACAAAGGAGTCCGGCAGCGTCCCTACCGTGACTGCCCGGTCCAGGTCGACCTCCATGCGGAACCGTTTGTAATACGTGATGGCCATCGCCTGCCTACGGCCCGCACGTGCCGCCCGACTTGCCGCCAGAGCCCCCGCTTTTCGTAAAGCATTATAAGGCGTTCCTCTTCGGGTGGTCAATCGTCCGCAACCCTGCGGGTGCAGTCGCGTTTCTGCGGTCGTGCCGCCAGGCTATGTCGTGCAGTTGGCTGAGTGCAAGGAGACGATCTCGCATTGATTGCCCGGCATCGAGAAGCTTGCGCCAAAACTCGACTCCGATCTCGCCTCGTACATACTGATGAGGAGGACGGCCCCGGCCTGCCGGCCCTGCCGTCCATCCCCACTGGCGTTCCCCTCCTGCCCGAACGGTGCGATTTCCTCAACGGCGACGCGTCTGCCTCGGATAAGGTCAAAGCCTTCCTGGCCCAGTCGTTGGCCGCCGGGACCGACGTCCCAGTGACAGCCGCGGCCCTGGTCCCCTGGATCTGCGACGTCCTGCTGTCCAATCACTCGGTCAAAGCCTACGGCCGGGACCTGATGGGTTTCCTCCGGCGCATGCAGGCTCACAGGGTCGATCCTCTGCCCGTGACCGCCGACCACATGAAGCTCTTCAAGCGGGCCCTGTTCGAAGCCGGCCGGTCGCTGGCGACGTTGGCCCGGCGTCTCTCGGTCCTCCGCGGCATCTACCAGCAGCTCGCCAGCAAGGGGCTGGTATCCTGGGCGACCGCTCAGGACCTCGCTGCGGTCAATTGCGTTTGAAGGAAATGCCCCGCCGTGATATCTCTTCCGCATGGAGCCACCCCGCTACATTCCCCGCTTCCTGTCCCGCCTGGCCGAGGCCGTCAAGGGAGTCCTGCGCCGTGAGAAGCCCCAGGCCCCGCCGCCGGCCATGATCGGTCTTCCGCCCTCGGCGCGGGGGTTAACGGGCAGACCCGCGGACATCGCCGAGCATGCCAGCGTAGTGGCCCGCGAGTGGGACGATGTCGCGGAGGCTTATGTCCAGAAGCGGATGCGCGAGCTGGGTATCCCTGACCACCAGATCGGCGCCAGATTATGAGCGAGGAGGCATCAAGCACGCCTTCCTGCCGGGGGAGATCATCGGGGGTACCCACGGCACTGGGCGACGGCTCTTCGTGGATTCCGGCATGCTGAACCCGCAATTGAATGCCCAGGCGATTGGGCTGGAAGCCTTGAGGGTCTGGGCCAAATCCCGCCTGCGAGACCGCATCGACGCCGTCATCGCCCACGAGCATTGGGAGGCCCAAGGCATCCCGCATGATGAGGTGGTTCAACGGGCATCGCATACCGAACTTCTCATCACCGAGAATGCCCGAAAAATCCGTCGGAGCATAGCCGAGGGGGCGAAACGGGAGCGCTGAAGCTCCTCGCGCCGTTCCCAGCCGAGTTGGGTAAACCGGAAAACCGCTTCCGGTCCCCGCACGAAGCCGGAAAACGGCTCCATGATTCCCGCCCTGGCCAGCTCGCGGTATGCTTCCAAATTGGCGGGCGTGACCTCGACGCGCTCCCGATTGGCCCTGCGCCGCAGGAGATCGCGAGCGGTTCGAGAGAGACGGATCGACTTGGCCATGATTTCCTCCATGCCTGGATGGGAAACGTGTCCTTTCAATCAGATTATACCAGGGGGCGGTACGGGCTGAATGGCAAGGTTGACCCGCCGATAGCTCGACTGCAAGACGCCCCGGCGGCCTGATCAAGAAAAACTGCCGCGCCGCCGGCATCGACCCCTCACGGCTGGGCAGCCGCGGCTTCGGCATCCATTAGCTTACGCAAGACGGCGATCAACGTGTCAGTAACACCGTTCGAGGGTACCAGTATTCCAGTCAGGAGGGCACCACAGGTGACATGGGCATGACACCATTCCTGTCGCCCCAAACGCCCTCGGCACAAGGGTGAAGGGCGTTTGGGGCGACAAGAATGCTCAGAGGAGAGGTGGTGCCCACGGGGCTCCCAAAGTGGTGCCCTTTCTGGCTGTAACCGACAATCAACGACGCCATCCGCACCGGGGCCACCATGCACGAGGTTCGCGAGTTCGCTGGCCACGCCGACATCTGCACCACCGAGGTCTATTTCGTCCGCCGCGAGGAGGACGCCGAGGTGGCGGCCCGCCGCATCCAGATCCGGCTGACGGGTTCCAGGGGACAGTGAACCCTTGCATCACGGCTCCGGGAATCCTCCCGGCCGACGCACCCACCCCGTACGCCCGCGCTTTCTTCGAGCTGACCATGCTCGACGGACGCGATGGGTTGACCCGCTGGACTTGGCGCGGCGGCGACGACCTCGTTCGGCGCGACCGGCAGCCTCGTGCGCTGCGTCTGGCTGACTTCGACGGTAACGGAGCGTGTGCGATCCGCTTCAACGTCGCTGCCGCCAACGGACGGAGGCGGATCGTGGTCCTCGATGCTCTGGGACGCGAGAGCGTCCAGCACGAGATCGGTCCCGCCGCGTCGAGCAGCCTCGAAAGTACCAACATCGACCGGGATGGTCGGGAGGAATTGCTGGGACAGTCCGTCGGAAGGCCCGGGCCGCACTTCTGTTGACTGGACGATGGTCAACCGTCCGGGGAATGATACGTCGTGAGGCAATCGAGCTCGTGCAACCTGTGGCCGCGATCATGTCGGGGGCCGTCTTCCCTCGTCCTCGTTCGTTCGCGAGATGCTCTCGAGACGGGGTTCTATTCCAAGACCCTCCGCCGATTGGGGGGAAGGTCGCCGATAATTCGAGGCGATTGCTCGAACGGCGAACGAGTTCCCCTGAGCTGACGCGAACCTCACGACCGATGAGAGCGGCGACCGCGATCCCTTCGGAGGAGAAGGTCCCGGATCGCGTTGGCGGTCGGTTCCTGGAGGGATGCCATGGAAGGCAGCCGCAAAGCGGTTCGGCGCAGACTTGGCATCGAAATCGTGGAGAGCCGATGGCTCTTGAGCCTTACCGGTTCGCAGACATGGGCGGCCGAGCCTGTGCACCAGCATCACTCCCACGCGCAGATCCTGTTTGTCGCAAAGCTCTCTCCTTCGAATGTGGTGCTGCCCCTGGACGCACAGGGCTATCAGATCCAGGGCAGCGACGGCGGCGCGATGTATCCGCTCCCGAGCCCGGGACCAAGCTCACCCGGCCAGGTCAATCCCGCCGATCCGGCACGCGGGACCGTGAAGTTTTACATCACGGGCGGAGGACAGCAGATCGACGTTTCGATCACGCTATCGCGAATCAGCAATGTGTCGTCGATCGCTCTCAATGATCTCGATTATCCGGCGGTTTTCCCGCTCCGCGGCGCAACCACGTCACCGTTGACGCAGCCGCCGGCACTCGCACCGAACACGAAGCCCCCATCACCCCCGCCGGTCGGCGACTATTATGCGGGGAACACCGTCAATACCGCCGCGGTTGCGCAAGGTCAGAACGGACAAGTCGCGTCGTCGAACATCGGCCAGACGGTCGTGGTCCTCCTGAGTCCCGCGCGGGCAGTGGGACGATCCTCCACAACTCGGTCCAGGGGGCAATCAGCGCTGGGAGTCTGACCGGCCCATTGACCGGCCAGCCGCTCTCTGCGCTGATCAAAGCCTTTCGGCAGACTGTGACGCAATCGAACGGTCCCAACGTTCCTGCACTCTATGTGAATGTGGACACGAATAGCGGAATCAGCCCCGCGGCAGGTGCCCAGCAGGATGGCAATTTCCCGAACGGCGAGCTCAGGGGCGCGGTCGAACCGTTCCAGAAGCCCGCGAACGTGAAGCGGCATCGTTGAGCAGATCGAATCGTACTGACAAGGTTAAAACGAAAGCCGTGGGGACTTCGGAGCGATCGGGGGCGCTGCGCGAGGTCGCGCGGTTGGGGAACGAGCTGTTTTGGATCATCGTAGTATTTGCGGTATTCCCGCTCGCTTGTCTCCGGTATCCGCTCTCCTGATAACTTGATCGCCGGCATCCAATTGAATGTCCCCTGGGGCGGGATGAGCTCGATCGTTCGACTGTCTTCGTCCTGGCAGAGTCTCCAGTTCTCGGTGACCCTGTCGTTATTGGACGGTCCGATAACTTCTGAGAGGCGCTACGAGCCCAGTCTGCTTCCCCTTCGCGATCGCGACGGATGCCGTGGGACTCGGGACGACGAGCGACGCCGGGTCGGTCGACCCGATATCGAGCATGACGAAGACAAACTCGGACAGTCCTCCCATCCCCTCCTTGGCAACCCAGACGGCCTTATCGCCACAAGTTGCCTTGTAACAAGCGTTTCTGGGGACGCTATGCTTCGAGGAGACGTGCAGCCAGCCCCGATGGAAATACGCGAGTCGCTGGAGTTGGTCGGCGACATCGAAATGAAAAGTCGGCTTCCGTTCCAGGGAGTGACCGAGGATTTTTGCGAGCTGGGAGTGAATCTTGTTCTTCTCGTATTCGTTCAGTGTATCATGATGAGGCCAATAGCGGTTGAATAGGCGGTTCAGGGCTTCGTGGGCTTCCGGCGCCAGCTTCGTGTCATCAGTGTCCAAGAACATGTAGCCGTTCACGTCATACACCAAGATATGGAGGCGGTTCGGCTCCTTGTCCAGGAGGATCACATTCCTTCGAGGTATTGGGGCGTGGCTTGCGTGCACCTGATCGATCAGTTTCACGTCCATGGGGCAGGCGTTGACGTCCGCCCGCGTCGGCTTCCGGAGAAGTTCCCAGGCCCGGCTCCCCGGCGGAGGTGGACCACCCCCCAGCGCCTCACTCACGGCCCACCGGCATGCATGACCGAGAGCCTCAATTTGCGGCTCGCTCACAACGGGATCGAGGATCCATTGCAGTTCCGGGTTATGCTGCCCGAACCCAATGAACGTCTCCTTCGAGAATCCGTAGACGGCCGCATCCCACAGCGTGGCCGTGTCGATACTGAGCGTGTTCGTCAGGTTCGCTGTCCCGCCCGCGGTCAAGGCAAAGGAGGGGAGGACGCCATCGTTGCTGGCAACGGCGGCCAGGGCATGCATGGCCTGACGGTAGCGAAGATCTGAAACCGACATCGCCTGGTTCAGTGTGTAGCTCTGGAGCGCCGTCGAGGTGCACCCTCCGCATAGGGATACCGCGATCACAGCCGGCAAGATCGCTTTCATCGGGATGCCCTCGAAGAGGAAACGTCTCCTGCCAGGACCTCCGGGTCGTGCCTACGGCCCCGACTTCGCGGCGGCGTTGATCACGCTCCTGAGCTCGGAGTATTGTCCGTAATTCTCGTATCTCTTCTTCCGGGGTAATGAGGGGAGGCCATCGCCGGCCGTCACCCAGCCATCCTGATCGACATAGAACGTTGCCGTCGCCTCATAAGTTTGGCCCCCTTCTCTGAACCGGAATCCCTTCTCGATCCTCCGCGTGCGCGGTCTGGGGAAATACGCTGATTCGAGATCCGCCCTCCCGATCTTCTGGAGGATGAGCGAAAGCTCCGAAAGGCTGGCCATCCCTTCCGGCCCCACCCAGACGAATTTGCCTCCCCATCCGGCCCAGTAGCAGGCGTGATGCGGGACATCCAGTCGCCGGTTCACGCAATGGAGCCAACCCCGCGGCAATGCCTCGAGCCGATCGAGGACGTCGAAATAATAGCCCGGGGGCAAGTGATGCTGGTAACTCATAAGGAGGAGCACATCGGGGCTGACGGCCTGCGGCCCGTAGGTCACCCAACGGCATGCCTCTCGCATGGCCCTAAGCTTCTCGGGAACGATGGTTGGGTCCAGGGACCAGTTCATCTTCACGGACCGCGAACCCATGAAATCGGCGGTTTGCTGCGAGAAGAACGTCATGTACCGGAAGGGCTTCGAGCGGCCCTGGACCAAAGCGTGGTACTGGTCGCCTTGCCGATGTCGTTGATGTCCGTCGAGCCATAGTAGATCGACGAATAGGAGGGGATCAGGTCGGGGTTCGATGCGATCAGCGACAGGTTCTCCATCACCTCTTTATACCGAAGATCGGTCGAGGATTCGGCATGAAACAAGGTGGCCTTCTTCAGGGCGAGGCTCGTGCACCCCGGCGAGACCGCGAGCATGATGAAGAGAGGCAAGATCCGCATGCCGTACCTGCTTTCGCCAAGGGCGGCCGGATTCTTCATGAGCCCACGATCAAGCCGCTTGCGCGACCGACACGATCGGGACAGATCTTACCATCGGCACAATCGGAATCATCCTTAAACGAAAACCAGGTATGGGCGCTCGGCGGGGTAACCATCCGGCCAGGAGAGCGGCCCAGGCCAGTTCAAAGGATGTCGCCTCCGGGAGCCACCCAAAAACCGCGGGCGAGTCCGGCGAGAGGTCGCCAGCGTCTGCCCCGGAGCACGCATGAGGCTCCTCGGACAATTCCTCATCCCCGAGGCATCCGACAGCGAAGGCGGGCGCGTGTACCCCATCGCCCGCCAGCTCCTGGCGTGGGTCGCGCAATCGAGGCACTGCTAGTCGGCAAGTGGTTCGACCAAGCTCAGCAACGACTCGCAGACGGAGCCGACCTGAAGCAACGAGCCGGGGAGAGGAGGACCGCGCATTCGATTACCGTTTGCAGCTCTCGGACGTTGCCCGGCAAAGGATAGTCGGCGAACACGACCTGTGCTGGACTGGCCGATCAGGATCTCGCGTACGTCAATCCGACACACCGACGCATTCTTGGGGTAACAATCGGAGGGGTTGCAGGCCCTCTTTTTCGGGCTGCGGCTGCAACGTCTGATAATCCGCACCTCTGTTCTGTCGAGTTGGTTTGTGCGACTTGTGCCGGTCATAGGGTCGAGCCGCCTGCCATTTGCCGTTGGAGAAACCGTGCCAGATACCGTCAAACCAAACAGGCAACCTACCGCAAGGATGATACGCACAAGGCGTAGGGACCGGGGATTCTTTACGAATACGATGCCAGCATCCCCCTCGGTTTGCAGTCATTCGCCATCCACACACCTCTTCCCGTCGGGGCTACTGGGCAGAAAGGCCAAACGTCAAGCCCTGCACTTCATCCTCGCGGATGGTGAACGGCCCTCGTACGAGCGGTCCCTACGCTGGGCCTGGGCGGGTCATGTCCGCCTGGTGTCAGCAGGCGGGCGGGCGGCGCCCGCCCGCGGCCGCCGCGGGGTTACTCCGATGACGACCTGCAGCAGGTCTCGGCCGATGCGTTGGCGTATGTGAAGAACAACCCGCACCGGATGAACTTCCCCGGTGAGCGCCGGTTGGGTCTGCTGATCCGTAGCGTGGCGGTCGAGAGCCCGATCAAGCCGAGGGATGGGCCGTCCCGTGAAAGGGGCCGAGCCGTTCTGGAAGGAGGGGGAACGGAGGCCCTGTTGCCGGTGCGAGGGGCGTCCGTGAGCGGAGACGCTCGGGTAGAGCGTTATGGGTCTCGGCCGCGGACGCTCTCGAGCGCTGAGGGACTGGTCGCCTTGGCCCTTGATCTGCACCTACAAGAACGCGATTGCACCCCAACCCCGCATTCGCGCCGGTCGAATTGTTCGGCCTCTGGACGGCCTCCGACAAGTTTCAGAGATACTCCTCAGCCACACCGCCTCGCGAGGGTACAATCCTACGCGTTATGGGCACGGGATGAACCCTCGGGGAGGCAAGGTATTGACATGACGGCCATCCGAGTCGCGGCCGTGCTGAGTGTGCTGGGCACACCCGCGGTATTCGCCCCGCTCCTGGTCCGGGCCCGGGGACGAATCCCGGGGATGCCCTGGAACCTACTCGCCGTGGTCGTCTGCCTGATTCCCCTGTCCGCACCGGTCGGGCTCATCGGGGTCCAGCGTCCTGGGCTAACCATGTTGATCGCGATCCTCGGCGGGATCGTGATGATCAAGACGATCGACTGGCTCGCGGCTCCTCGGAGCGAAGCAGACCTTGTCCGGGTCTGGCTGGCACTCACGTTCTGGCCCGCCCTGGAGATCGAGGACGTCGGAGTTCTGATCCCAGGGTTGCGCCGGCGTATCTCGATACTCGGGCGACGCCTTGCCGCCGGAGTCCCGTGCCTGGTCGTGGGACTGGCGATGGCCGCCACAGGCCAGTTATTGGGCTTGTCCGACCGCAGCATCTGGCTGGACAGCCTCTTCAAGTGTCTGGAGATCTACCTGCTTGCCGGCGGCTCCAACCACCTCATGGTCGCCGCGTTCGCCGCGGCCGGCTTTCGCGCAACTGATGGGTTTCGCTATCCCATACTGGCCCACTCCATCCTCGACTTCTGGAGTCGTTACAACGTATGGATACATCGATGGCTGAAGAAGCACGTATTCGAGCCGATCGGCCGAAGAAGGCGACGGCCGGTGATCGGGATTCTCGCGGTCTTCGCAACCAGTGGTCTACTGCACGATTACCTGATGTGGCTCGTCGCGGCCGATCTGCTCGGCTGGCAATTCACGTTTTTTGGGCTCCACGGGCTGGGAGCGATCGGCGGGAGGTGGCTGGGACGGAGATATCGGGCGATTAGCGGTCGCGGCGTGCCGCGCTCATTGGCCGTTGCGGCCACACTCGGCTTCGTGCTCGTGACGGCTCCGCTCTTCATCCATTGTATTGACCGGGTCCTGGACCTTCATCGCGACCTGGGCGGGTGGGTCCTCAGGTTGGTCGGGCGGGACCAGCAGAGATCAGACACGGCGCTGCCAGCCCCTCGGGTCACGATGAGTAAGGTGACTGGCGGCAAACTCATCGTGCGGAGCCCTGCAAACGAGCCTTGACTTCCTCCCAAGGGGAGCCGACCCTGGGATTATCCCGGTGGGCGTCGAGACGTTGCTGCAAGTCCTCTATATGGGCATCCGAGAGTGTAATCCCTTCGGGAGAGGCTGCGATACTATCCCAAAGCTCCTTAACCAGGACGATCCGCTCGGCCACGCTGAGTTGATCGAGGCCGAGATCTTTCATCGTAACTGACATCGTGGGACTCCACGCGTAACAGATCTCTCCCATCCTTCTTCCGCGAGACGTTCAGTCTTACGGCCTAATAACATGTCCGTCATCATCTCGGCTCTTCATCGAAGAGATTCGAGGGGTCGGGCACGCTCGATGTCGGTTTCAGGTCTACCAGTTGGGTCGGCATCATCGGGAGGCTGTCCCGAAGTGGCTGGCTGGCCTGAGACGGCGACGTCCCGGTCGGGGCGGGCGATCAGCATGGGCACCTCGAGACTGTGCCGGACGCGGTCAACGGTCTGGCCCAGAAGCAGGTCGCGGACCATGCCATGACCGTGTGAACCGACGACGAGCAAGTCGACCGGGTCGTGGCGGAGGTAGGTGACGAGCTCGCCGGCCGGGTCCGGACCGTAGAGCAGCACAGAGCGAGCCGAGTAGCCACGATCGCGCAACGCGGCCACCAGGTCGGCCAGGTATCGCTCGTCGGCGCCCGTCTCACGGTCGGCCGTCTCCGCGCCCAGGACACGTGTTACGGGGGTGTCAACCACGTGGAGAAGGACCAGCTCGCTGGGACTGGCCTGGGTCTGCGCCAGACCCAAGGCGCGGTTGAGGATCTCAGTATCCGCCAGGTCGTGTTCCAGCGCCACGCCAATCCTGGACAATGTTCTGGGCCGGAGTGCGGCCATCCAGTCGAGCTTCACGGCCGGCTTGGGAAGCCAGGGCGGCGATCGGCGCACGATCGGTTTGATCGTCACCCAGACGAGCAACGCGCCGACGGCGCTGGTGCAGGCCCGTACAGACCCACTCCCACCAGCCAGCTTAATGGGATCGGCCCGATGGATCTCCCGGATTCCGTCGCCAGGACGATCCACTGGTTGATCTGATCGACGACCAGCTTGCCGTTGAGCCCGACGATGACCGCGGCGGTCGTCCAGGCCAGGACACGCCCCCACCACGGCGTGGCAAAGGTGCCCATGTTCTGCCGATTCGACGTGAAGTGGATCAGGGGGATCACGGCGAACGAGAGCTGGAGGCTCAAGATCACCTGGCTCAGGATGATCAGGCCTCCCGTCGAACTGTTCGCCCGCCAGCGAGATGACCAGTACGGCCGGGATCAGAGCGAGGAGCCGGGTGATCAGCCGGCGGAGCCAGGGCGCTATCCGGAGGTGCAGATAGCCCTCCATGACGATCTGACCGGCCAGCGTTCCGGTCAGTGTCGAGCTCTGTCCTGCGCACAGAAGCGCGATGCCAAACAAGATCGGAGCGGCCTGACCCAGGAAGGAGGGGAGTAGCTCGTACGCCTTCTCGATGCTGGCGACTTTCACGCCATGTCGGAAGAACACCGCGGCGCTGACGACCAGGATTGCCATATTGACGAAGAACGCCAGGTTCAGAGCGATCGTCGAGTCGAGCAGATAGTACCGGCACGCCATAGCCTTGCTCCGCCGATCGCTCCCGATCCGGCGTGTCTGGACCAGTGCCGAGTGCAAGTACAGGTTGTGCGGCATCACCGTGGCGCCCAGGATACCGATGGCCACGTACAAGGCGCCATCCGGCATGGTCGGTCGCAGCCCCGAGACGATCCCGGCCATGTCCGGCCTGGCCATGAAGATCTGGATCAGGAAACAGGCCCCGATCGTCGCGACCAGAGCCAGGATCACAGCCTCCACCTGCCGCATCCCCCAACGTTGGAGGTACAGGAGCAGGAAGGTATCGAACGCCGTGACCAGGCATCCCCATAACAGTGGCAGATTGAAGAGCAGCTTCAGCGCGATGATCGTCCCCAGGACCTCGGCCAGGTCGGTCGCCGCAATGGCGACTTCGGCCAGGACCCAGAGGATCGCGTTGATCTTCGGTGAGTATTCGGCGCGACACGCCTGGGCCAGATCGTGGCCGGTAACGACCCCGAGCCGAGCCGCCAGGGTCTGCAACAGGATGGCCATCAGGTTCGACATCAGCAGGACCCAGATCAGCGCATAGCCGAACTCGGCGCCTCCCGCCAGGTCCGTCGCCCAGTTCCCCGGGTCCATGTAGCCAACGCTGACCAGGTATGCCGGACCCAGGAAGGCCAGGAATTGCCGGAGCCCCGGCTTCTTCCCATCCGCTGACGGCACGGCTATCGAGCCGTGGACCTCTTCCAGTGACCGACGCTCCGGAGCGATCTCCTCCGCCATCACCATGATCGACCTCGCCATCCTGAGTCACAAATCTCTCGCACGCACGCTCCCAATCCCATACCGAATTCCTCTTGCGTCACTGGCCCACACACTCACTCCTTCTCGACTTCTCCACTTATCACTTATAGCTCATCATTCGGCTTCCTCCAAGACCGAATTCAGAATAGAAGAAAGTATTTTTTTTGGATGACCAAAAAGGAGGCCGAACCAATCCTGAGAACATCCGTCCACTATTTCAAGAGGTCCAACGCGATAATAACGGCAGAAGTCGACTTTATTTATGTCCATTTTCGGTTGACAGCCACGTATCGGCCTTAGAATTGCTGTTAGAGATAAGCAGAATCGCGACATCGGGCGGAATCCTGAAGGAGACACTCATGAGGCGCATCTTGGGACCGGTTTTGGTAATTGCATTAATGGTGGTGCTGGGGCCGCAAGCGGGCAGCACAGATACCGGAGGACGAGCTCAGCGGGGGGACCGTCTACAGTGGATACTCCCCGTTCAACCAACCGTTCGGCGGCATTGGGTTCGGGGCCACGCAAGTCGTTCCGTCCAATAGCTACGTGCTAGACCGGTACTGGATGGTGGTCCAGACTCCTTCGGTCGGCACGATGGTGCCGGCGGTCGCGCCTGCCCAAGTGGCCGAACCGACTCAACGGGTTGCGCAAGCCCGATCGAGAAAACCGGCTCGATCGGCTCGATCGGCGTTGAGGAAGTCCGGCAGCCCGACAGTCCTATCAGACCGCGGTCCAACCGACCGAATCGCTCCCAACGGGGTCGCTGAACTGGCCGGGAACCACCAGCGTCCCGCTGTATTCTCCAGGTCAGCGCTACCAGACCTTTGGCTACGGCTATGCTCGTAGTCCTTATGGCAGCATCGATTATCGGAGTTCCTACAAGGGATACGAGTGGGGCTATTGAGCCCTCGACATCCTGCCGCGTCTCGATCGGACCGGTCCGACGACCGTCTGCGGATGGTTTGGGCCGGTCCGCTCGCACTCTGCGGAGGGTATAATACCTCCGCGGACTTTCGATCGGATCGGGCGGCAAATTGGTAGGGGGGTAGGGCTCATGCGCGGTCTCACAACGGTGATCCGGCCGGCGGTGCTGCTGGCTATGGTGGTCGGTCTGGGCGTGTTTCCTCGGGAGGCGGGTGCTCAGCCGGTCGCAGGGAGCGGCTACATGAGTTCCTATCGGGCTAGCAACTACTTCATCGCACCGGGGTGGTACGGGACGAGCTATGGCTTTGCCAGCTACGGGATGCCGCAAACCTACTCGGTGTTCTCCGCCTACCCGGGCCCCTCTTACGGTACGAACTACCCACCATACGGCCTTCTGCCCGGGCGTTACGGGATCGGTTTGTGGCGTCCAGGCTACGTCGCGCCCGGTTATGTTTACGGAGCGTCCTACTATCCATCGTCAGGGTTCGCCTACCGGACCTTTCCCATGACATACGGTCGCGGCGCCGGCACGTTGGCTCCGCCTCCCTCCATCGGCGCCTATGCGCCGGCCCTGGGTCCCGCGCCCCTTTACGGATGGTAAGGTTTTCCGTACAAATGACCTGAACCTGGTCGATGAGCCCTCCCCGGCTTCTCATAGACCAGGGAATCGCCCCGCGACAAACGGTCACTCCCGCGTCCACTCGCGATCCCGCCGCGAGCAGAGGTCGAGGAACCATGCTATTCCCGCCACTGGCCCGAGTCCGGCAATCGATCCCGCAGCCAAGAGTAGAGGACGTCCCGGGGACGGTTCGCACGCTGGTCCGTTCCAGCCGCCTGCGCGAGCGCGTCAAGCCTGGCGGGACGATCGCCGTGGGGATCGGCAGCCGAGGGATCAACGGGATTGCCACGGTCGCCAGGGCCATCGTCAACACGCTCAAGGAGATGGAGTACAAACCGTTCATCGTCGCGGCGATGGGGAGCCACGGCGGTGCAACCGCCGAGGGCCAACGCGAACTGCTGGCCGGCTACGGCGTGACTCCCGAGGCCATGGGCGTTCCGGTCAAGACCGACATGGATTCGGTCGTCCTGGGTACCAACCCGGTGGGGCTGCCGATCTACTTCGACAAGAATGCGTATCAGGCCGACGGGATCGTGCTGGCCAATCGCGTCAAGCCGCACACCGACTTCCGGGGCGTGCACGAGTCCGGCGTCCTGAAGATGCTGGTGATCGGCCTGGGCAAGCGGGAAGGGGCCAGTCAGGTCCACAAGCTCGGGGTCCGGGGACTTGCAGGAGGTCCTGCCGGCGGTCGGTCATTTCCTGGTCGAGAACACCCGTTTCGCCCTGGGACTGGCGATCCTCGAGAACGCCGCGGATGTGCCCGCGGAGATCGTCGCCCTCGAGCCCGAGACGATTTTCGATGTCGAGCCGGCCTTGCTCGAGCGTGCTCGGGGCCTGATGGGCAGGCTGCCCTTCGACCAGATCGACGTCTTGATCGTCGGCGAGCTGGGGAAGAACTACTCGGGCGCGGGGATGGATCCGAACGTCATCGGCCGGTTGATGATCGAGACCCAGCCCGACCACGAACGCCCACTGGTGACGCGGCTGGCGGTCCTCGACGTCTCCGAGGAGAGCCACGGCAATATCGTCGGCGTCGGCTTCGCCGATCTGACCACCGAGCGGTTGGTCTCCCGGATGGACCCCGATCCCTTTCCGGATCAACACACTGACCTCGTGCTGCCTGGAGCGGTCGCGAATCCCGATCACGCTGCCGACCGATCGCGACGTGATCCAGGCCGCGCTCGAAACCTGCTGGCGAATCGACCCCTCCGAGGCGCGGGTGGTCGTCATCCCCAACACCCTCGAATTGAACACCCTCTGGGTCTCGCCCCGGTTCGATGATGAGGTCCGCAGCCCACCCATACTTGACCAGGGAGTCCGATTACCTGCCGATGCCGATCGATGACGACGGCTCTCTGGACCTGATCGGTTTATTCCCTGACAGCATTCCCGGGCAGCGAAAGCGCGCCGGTCACACCTCGGCGAAACGGTCGTGGTAACCGTGACAGCTCGGCGGGGACCTGGTGGCCTGGGAAAACCTGGGCTACTTTGAGGAGGAAGAGGGTTTCTCCGTCGCCGCCGGTCTGGGCACGAATACGACCGATTTCCTGTGGACGCGGATCGGGACATCGACCGATTCGCCCACCGAGTTCTCGTCGAGCAGGCTTTGAATGGTCTGGAACGACTTGAGTCCGAAGGATTCCACGGATCGGTCGCCGAAGGCCGTAGCCAGTCGGATGACCTCGGTCGAAGTACGCATGTCATAAGTCACATAACCGGCGAACAAGAAGTCGGGATGACCCGATTTTGTCCATTCGGCCAGAACGTGCTGGGTCGCGATCATCCCGGCATCGTCATCGGCGAAGACCACGTCGAGCTTGGGTTCGGCGGCCAGCGATTTTCGGAGCGCGTCGGCGGCTTGGACGGGCTCACCTTCGAACTCAATCAACGAGAAGGGCTTACCCGCGGCCTTGATCGGATCGGCTAGCGAATTCAACCGCTCGGCGGCGTAGGGATCGGTCGATCGGTGATGCAAGAGGATGATCCGGACCGAGCTCGGGACGGTGGAACAACTTGGCGGCCTCGAGGGCGTCCTGGACGATTTCCGGCCCGACTCGGGAAACGCCCCGTACCGTATGCAGGGGATTGACTTACCGCCTCGTGATGCGACCGGACGGTCGAGCAGAAGGACCGCCATCCCTTGATCGACGGCCTCGTACAGGGCATCGACGACGGCCGGATCTTCCAACGGCTCGACGATCAAGCCCGATACGCCGCGCCCGATCGCGGCGCGGATCTCCTTGGCCAGTGCCACCGCTGAGAACGAGTTGCCCGATTCGGGTTGGACGAGCCGGAAGGCCATTTTGGCCTTGCCCGCGTCACGCTGCGCAGGACCTGGACCAGGAAAAAGCGATCAGCATCGGCGGAATGGGCGAGAAGCAACTCGATGATCCTCGCCGTCCCGACACCGGCCGGGCGTCGAGCTGCCGGCCTTCCGTGCGGTTGACGAAGGAGATCCAGGACGGCTGGCCGCGGACGCCGGATCCACCCGATTCCCGGATAAGCTCCCGAGACTCGTCTCGAGGCGGTTCGCTCAATTCCGGCGGCGGCGGCGGGACGAAGGACCCAGAATCGCAGCCCGGTGCCAGGATCAGACCGGCCAGCGCGGAGACAACCCACACCGAGCCGACATGCCCAATCGCTCCACGCAACCGTGCTCTTCAACGGCATGCCCCGAGAGTCTCCAAGAAACCCGATGTCGCAGTTCGTTGCGGGTGACGTCTCAGTGTTCCAGAGTACCCAGCGGTTAGAGCATCGTAAAGGCCCGACGACATCGCTCGCCGAGGGGAGGCCCGGTCCTCGCGCGAGGATCAGGCCTCCGGTGTCGCACGGAGCTCAATTGGCCTTGGGGTTCAGATTGGGCGAGCCGGGCAGGGGGGGTAACGAAGCGGTCTTTTCCTGCGAGCGAGGCGACGTGCCGGGAGGCCGTTTGGCGGACGATTGCCGACTGGTCGGAACGTGCCATTTCGGCCAGTCGCTTCTGGACGGACGGCGTCTTGTGGGCCGCCAAGGCTTCGATCGCGCTGATCCGAACCATCTCCTCGGAATCGCGAGAGAGCTGGATCAGCCAGACGACCGGGTCGATGTCGCTTGCGGTCCTTCAGGAAAGGGATGACGGAGATTCGCTGCTGCGGCTTCGGGCTGAAGATCAGGCCGCCGAGGCTGATCTGTTCCTGGGTCAGTCCGCGGGTCTTGAGGATGAGGGCGGCCGTCTCCCGGATCGACAAATCCTCGTCGTGGAGTCGCTTGAGGAGCATGTCGTCGGTCAACAGGAGGTTGCGTCGGGCGAAGGAGATCAAGGTTTGTTTCCGGACGTCGGAGTTCTTGTTCTCGACATAGGCGATCGCCAGGGCGGCGGCGTTGTCGATCGGCAAGGAGCCCAGGCACGCGACCGCCGCGACCAGGGTCCGCGGATCGCGATTGCCGAGGCACCGGACGACCGGCCGGTAGAGACCTTCCTTCCAGCTTGCCAGCGTAGACTCTTCGAGCCGGAGTGAGCGAACGGCCGGGGAGCCAGGCCCAGATCTTGGCGATCTCTCCCAGGGCCGCGGCGCCGCACATTCGGATCCGAATCGGCCAGACCCGCGGTGAGCAGGTCGTGGACGGGCTGGAGGGCTTCGCCCCATCGCGCCGGCGCGGGCTCGACGGCGAAGCGATCGAAGATCCGGAACGACAGGGACACCGCAATGGCACGAGCGGGACTCTTGAATGCGACGAAGCCGGTGCGCAACCCCGAGAGGGCTTCGAGCCACTCACCGGCCTCCGCGTCGCCGAGGGCCACCTGCGGTGCCTCCGAGGGCGGCGGAAGATGCTGCTGGATGAAGACCAGCGCCCGGGGATTGCCGGCTCGCAGGCCCTGAGTCAAGTCCGCGAGGGAGCTCGTCTCATGGATCGCCGCGGCAGCGGTGGCGGTTGATCGTGAGTCGCCGCCGCCCGCCCGAAAGAACCCGACCTTGACACCAACGATCATCGCCGCGAGGCCCACGGCTACCACCAGGATGCCCGCGACTCTCCGGCTCATGCGACGCCGCTCCGGCATAACTGCCTCCCTGCAAGACGGAAACCGTGCCATGCGTCCCCACGTCGCTCCGGTACCGGCGCCCTGCGGTCCCGATCATTCGATCGGCTTCCGCGACGCGGATAGGCGGGGCTGGACGCTCCGAGATGACAGGACCGCCCATCGAATTCCGGTCCCGCCGAGCGAGCGACGCGTCCCTCCATTGGGGCGACATCTTAGTCGGAAAGTCGAATGGGACAAGAGCATTTGCTCTCGAGAAACCCGATCCTCGCGACCGATACGGGGAGGAATGCCCGTCCCCTATTCCTCTCTCCGATTTCGTACGGCCAAGGGATTCCGGATAAGTCCCCGGCCGTCGAGACCATCTCCCTTCAACTTGGAAACGAGATCGGTAGAATCTCCGGCCGGATCCGGTAGAATCAGCATACCAATCGCTTGCTTGGGGTCTCGAATCGTACTCGTCCTCTCCCCTCGTGCACTCGCGGAACCCAGGGGGTCGGAATGATCATCGTCTTGAGTTGTCCGGGATGCAAGAAGCGGTACGAGATCGATGGGACGCTGGCAGGGAAAAGGTCGCGCTGCCGGGAGTGCGGTGAAGTGTTCCGGATTCCCGTCCCGACTGGCCGAGTGGTCGAGCCATCCGCGCCCGGGATAGGGCCGCCGGCCCCTTCCGCGTCGAGGCTGCCCGTGTCGTCCGCTCCGCCTCGACCGTCGCCGACGGTTGCGGCGCCTCCACCGAGCTGACCTGGACGGTGACACCCCTGGACGAACCTCCTCGATGGGGAGGCGGCGGTCCCCGCCAAACCGCGGACGCCCCCACCGGCCGCTTTCCAGGCGCCCGACGTGCCTCAGACCATCCGGCCGCATGCGACCGGAGTGACGGTTCAGCCTCCCGTACCCCGAGCCGGCTCCAAGCCCGCGCATTCGGTCCTTCGATGAGGACCTCCCGCCGCCGCCCCGCGCCAGGTACCAACCGTCGCGACGCAGTAATTCATCCCGGGACGCGGACACGGCCTCGGAGATGGGGGTAACGGCCATGGGATGGTTTGTCTTGCTCGATGCCGTGCTGACTCTTGTCATGTACGCCTACTTGTCCATGGGTGAGGCTGGAGATCTCTACCGGATCCGAAACTTTAACATCTCCCAGGGAATCGTCGTTGTCGGGGCCTTTTCGTTGGCCCTCTGGGGTGTCATCTGGCTGCTCTGCATGGCGTTTGCCGAAAGTCTCATCCAGGGCTTCCTGTGCCTGTTCGTGCCGTTCTACAGCCTGTTCTTCGCCCTGAGTCGCTGGAACGAGCGGAGAGGGGCCTTCGGCCTGACGCTCGCACCGCTCGCGATGCTCCTCATCAGTCTGATCTTCAGTGCGGCCGCGGTTGGCGTGAAGAAAGTGAACCAGGGACTCTACGGCCCCTTGCAAGCGACCAACGAGTCTGCTCCGGACGCCCCGCCGGTTCCAGCGGCCGTGGCCAGCGATCCCAAGCCGTCGGGTAATTGGTTCGGCGGCGGCGGCGAGAATGCGGCCAAGGCCAATGCCGCCTCGGTCCGGCGCGCCGAGGATGCGATTCGGGCCAACATCGTGGCGATTCGCCAGGTCACGAGTGCATCGTCGAAGATCCACGATATCGCGTCCGCACGGGCGAACCTGGGCAACGTGTCGTTCTCCGCCAGAATGGCCGAGGTCGTCGATAATCGGGCGAACTTCGTCAAGGTCGGCAAGAACGAGATGGTCGCCCTGAAGCACTCGGTCGGGGCGGAAATGCGCTCGGCCCTGTCGGAGTTCAAGCAGGAAATCCTGAGGATCTCGGCCCTCCTGGAAGTGCCGGCGCACATCAGAGACAATGCCATCGCGCAGATCGACAAGGCCATCGATAAGTGGACGATCAAGCCCGGTGAAGAGACGGCGCCGACGCTGGTTGAGGAGTCCACGCCGTTCGATTCCATCGCACCGAATTCCTCGGTGAGCATCGGGCCCGGCAGACAAGAGAAGAGGCTGGACAATCTGCGGGCGAACTACCACAACCTTCGACAGGAATACGGCGACCGGGTTGTCTCGGTCGTCATCTCCGGGATGCCCGGTCATGGAGACCCGGCCCGAGGCGTGACCAATCGCGACGTCACGGCGGCGGTCACGCAGCGGCTCAAGGAGCTGGCTCCCGAAGCGGTTCGCACCCCGTGGTTCGCCGCGAACGACAAGATGTCGATCGTCATGGCGCCGGTCAATGACCCTCAAGGGCTGGTCTCCCGGATCGACTTCGGCACAGTGACCTTGAACGGCGATCGGATCGACGTCCAGCTCGATCCGCGGTACGTGGCGACGGTCCCGCGGCTGCCGGCCGAGTCGAAGCCTGTCCCACAGATCGCGGCCCAGGAACCCCAAACCCGCCCGCCCGACCCCGAGGTCCCCGTGGGGGCCGACACGATTACCAAGTCGCTGATCGAGCTGAAGTCCGTCCGAACTCCACAAGAAGAAGCAGGCCCTCAGCCGGCTCCAGCGAGCCACTCCCGACGGGCGTGTCGATCAGGTCATTCAGGCGGTGGTCCCCCTGCTCGACGACGACGATCAGTTCCTGGTCAACGATGCGATCAAGGCTCTGGCCGTCTGGCGGTCGCCCGAGGCGCTCCCGGCCCTGATCGGGCGGACCCGGGACAATCGCCATTTCGTCCGTAGCGAAGCCATCAAGGCGCTCGGGAAGTACCAGGATCGTCAGGCGGCCGAGGCCATCGTGGCGGTATTCAAGGAGGATGGGTTCGCCGTCGAGGCGGCCCTCAAGGAGATGGGGCCCGTCGGCCGAACCGGCGGTGATCCCGCTGCTGAGGAATCCGGACCCCGACTTGCGGCGCAAGGCGTGCGAAGTCCTCAAGTTCATCGGCGGCCAGGAGACGCTCCGGGTGATGCAGGGCCTTCCGCCGATACCGACTTCTGTGTCCAGGTGGCCGCGAGGGAGGCCAGCTCGGCGATCGTCGCGCGGGTCGGCCCGCCTCCAAAACCTGCACGCAACACCAAGACGCGCAGCGGCAGTGCGTCTCGGCAGTGACCAGATCCGTTCTCAGTGGCCAGGCTCGATCCGTCCGAGCACGGCACGAGCGACGTCCGACGCGATCGATCCCGGCGAGCCGTGTTCGCGTACCCATGTCAGGTGGGACAGGGCTGCGGTGCGATCCCCGGCCTGGAGCCGGTCCAGGCCGAGGAAGGCATGGACCTCGGTCTGCTGCCGGAGCCCGGTCGCGGCCTGGACCAGGGCCGCCTCGCTGAGATCGCCCCGGAAATAGCGTAGGACCGGGACCGGCCAGGCCCGGCCGTTGATGTTCGCGAGGGCCTCATCGAGGAGTCGGCGCACCTCGGCTTCGCGCGGTGTCCCGCGGGCACCGAGGACGGCGAGTAGGGCCATGTACGGGGAGAAGGGTTCGTGCCATCCCCGGAGTGACAGGTAGGCGCGGGCGTCGTTGTCGGCCCACTCGGCCCCGGCACAGAGGCGGCCCCACCCCCGCGCCACGTAGAGATCGGCCCGCTTGGGATCGATCGCGATCGCGCGATCGTAGTCGGCCAGGGCGCCCAGCCAATCGCCTCCCTCGCGTCGCGCGTTGCCGCGGTCCTGGAAGACGTCCACGCCCTTCGGGTCCAGCCGCAACGCCATGTCGTAGTCGCGGATCGCCTCATCGCGACGGCCGAGCTGCGACTGGATCCGGCCGATCGCCGCATAGGCCGGGGCCAGGTTCGGGGCGAGCTGGACGACATCGGTATAGTCCTGGAGTGCGCGGTCGTTCATCCCCAGCCGGGCGAACGCCTCGGCGCGATTGAAATGGGTGATCGCGTTGCGCGGCTCGAGCTTGATCGCCACGCTGAGGTCGACGATCGCTTCGTCGTACCCGCCGGTCGCGAAATGGGCACGCCCGCGGTTGGAGTAAGCCCCCGCATTCTCCGGGTCGAGCCGGATCGCCTCGGTCAGATCATCAATCGCCCGCTCGTAATGGCCCAGGCCGGTGTACGCTACGCCGCGGTTCTGATAGGCCGTCGACCGCTTCGGGTCGAGCTTGATCGCCTCGTCGAGGTCCTTGATCGCGTCGTTGAACCGGCCGAGCCGGACCAGCACGCCACCGCGGTCCTTGTAGGCACCGGCGTTCTGGGGCATGAGCTTGATGAGCGCGTCGTAATCGGCGATTGCCAGCGCGTTCTGTCCCCGGCGCGCGTGCGCGGCACCACGGTAACTATAGGCCTTGGCGAACTTCGGGTCGAGCGCGACCGCCCGGTCCAGGTCGGACAACGCCGCCTCGTCGCGGCCCAGGCCGAATAGCACAATCCCCCGGCTGGCAAAGGCCCGCGAGTGCGTCGCATCGAGGCGGATCGCCTCGGTGAAGTCGGCAATCGCCTGATCGTACAATCGTTGCGAGGCCAGAACATCACCCCGGCCGGCGAACCCGTTCGGGTCGGTCTGATCGATCGCGATGGCCATGTTGTACGACTCGAGCGCCGCGTATCTCCTGGCCAAGCCGGTGGTAAGCCTGGCCGAGTCCCTCATAGGCAGCCGGCCACTGCTTCGGGCGCAGTGCTTCGCGACTGATTCTGCGGCATGTTCCACAGGGAGACTGACCGCTGGAAGCTCTACGAGTGCGTCCTGATCACGCCCGAGCATCAGGAGGGCGATGCCGCGATTGCCGTAAGCTCTCGGCGAACCAGAGGTCGACGAACCCGCCCCAGAGGTTCGCGGCCTGCACGACTGCGCCGATTGATCCGATCGAAATCGGCCAGTGCCTTCTCGGGCTGCTCGGTGCGAAGATAACAGATGCCTCGGATGTTGAGGATCTCGACGTTGTTATGATGCTTCGCAAGCACCTGATCAAAATAGGGGATGGCCTCCGCGAAGTTCCCCGCCCTGTAGAGCCGGAGCCCTTCGACCTGCGCGGCGGACGTCGAATCCCCCCGCACCGGACTGGCCGCGACAATCTCGACAGCGATCACGAAGCCGATAACCCACGCGACCTTTGGAACCCGCATGACCCATCCTCGCCTTCGCTCGTGCTCGGCAGATCCTCTTACTCTAATGTCGTCCCAATCACGCAGGGCCAATCGACCGTCACAACAGCCGGCGCGACGGAGTTGCAGGTCGTGACGTTCTTGCGCGTGGCACCGACGAAGGCGCGATCACGGTGATGGAAGGTCAGCGCGACTGCGCCACGCCTTTCAGGAACAGACAAGCGAAGATTCTCGCTCATCACTCATGCGAGTGCCGGAGCTTCTTCGCACCCTGGGCCGGGTGAGCCTTGGCTTTGCCCGGGTGCTTCAGATGGGTCTTGTGCTTGGGCTTCGATTCGAGCTTTGGATGATGTTTCTTCTTATGATGGGAATCTTTGCTCGCGCCCGTGCTGGTGACCTGGGCCCGTGGTTCCCGTCCCGGAGTTTGATTGTCCGGAGCTCCCTTGAGTGGAGCTTCCCTGCCCGTTACCGACCGGTGTCGTCCCTCCAGAACCGGGGGCCGTACTGCCGACGGATACGGTGGCGTTCAGGGCCAGGGTCTGACCGTCGCTGAGGTGAGTAACGAGGACACGGACGCTGTAGACGCCGGGATCGGCATAGGTGTTCGAGCCGTCAACGTCGAAGGTGCCATTGGCCCCGGGAGTCAACGTCGCGAACGAGGCGTTGCCGTCTCCCCAGTCGATTCGGGCACTGTAGCTGGAAGCCGTGTCGCCGGGTTGCATCTGGGTGAACGAACCGAGCAGGCCGCTCACGGAGCCGTCTGACGCCGCGGAGAGGATCGCACCGTTGGGATCCTCGTCGAAATTCAGCCTCATGTTGTCGTTCTGCACGACGACGGTCCGGGCGATCGGCGACGGCAGGCCGCCACCGCTGGCGGTAACGGTGTAGATGCCAGCCGGAACCTGGAGGCTATAGCCGCCGGCGTCGAGTGTCGTGGTCGTTCCCACGTTCGACACAGAAATCGTCACCCCGCTGAGGCCCTCGCCAGGCTCGTACTCGCCGTTGCCGGCCGTGTCATCGAATACGACGCCGGTCAAGAATGTGTTGGAGTTGGAGGTGCCTGCGATGTCGATCGTCGTATCCGTCTGCCGGTAGAGGAATCCGCTGGAAGTCGTGTCCTGCGATGCGATGCCGATTCCCACCTGCCGATCCGCGTGCAACTGGCCTCCGATGTCGAGGAGCATGACGCGGTGGCCGAGGTCGGGAACTCCCTGGTTGACGATCAGGTCGGAGAGGCTGAAGCCGGTGTCCCACGCCGCGTAATCGGCGGGGAAGGACGTACCGCTGGCCGAGGGGTTGGTGTTGGTACTCGATACTTTCGGCATAACCCGTCGGATTGATTCCGGTGGCCTGAATCCGCTGCTCGGGGCCGACCCCCTGGGGCGTCGTGTGGGAGAAGTAATTCTGGGCAATCATGTCCTGCGAATGCAGCCGTGCGGATTCAACGAGCAAGGGACTCATCGCCAGCGGCTGAGAGGGTGCGACGTTGGTGAGGTCCAGACCGAGCGAGACTCCATACGCGGCTGGGTTAAAGCGGGCGTCGTCGAGCTCCTCGAGGTAGAGCTGCTCGATGTCCGTCGGCGAGTAACCCGAGAGCAGCGCCCGGGTTTCGAGACGTTCGGGAGCGGGGCGGGTCGTTCGCCGGCTTCGTTTGCGACTCGGCAACTTCCAGAGCACCTGGGCCTCGGAGCGACTTCGCTCAAGCGATTCACGATCCAGGGCGTTCCGATCGCCCTGGAACATGCGGGTGCCGATGATCGAGCTTCCTCACTCGGGTCCCAGACGCTAGATCCACATTGATCTTAGAACGGCGCCAGACCAATTGCGTAGACTCTGACGGTTGTATCGTTAAGGTGATGCTTTTCCGCCTCAGTCATTCCGTGTGCGATGCCGGGTGTTGACCCAGGAATTGACCGGGCTGGACGCGATGACCGCGAAGGAACTCGGCGGCGGTGAAGGCTTTCTTGCCAGGGAGTTGAAGAATCAGGATCTGAACCGCACCCTCACCGGCGGCGATAACGAGACCGATCGCCGTCGCTCTCGATGACCTCGCCGGGGGCGCCGTGGCCGTGGACGACTGCGGTCTTGTGGACGATGATCCGGGTCGGGATCCTTGGAATCGCCGGCCCGAGGGTGCAAGGTCGTCGATGCGACCGGCCAGGGCTGCATCGCGCGGACGAGGTTGTGGATGGACTGCGCGGAGCGGGACCAATCGATCTGCCCGTCCTCTTTGCGGAGCTTCGGCGCCTTGGTCACCTTCGCCCGGTCCTGGGGCAGGATCGGAACAGGGCCCTCGGCAAGTTCGGCGAGAGTCCGGGCGACCAAGGACGCGCCCAGACGGGCCAGACGTGCCTCCAACTCGCCGGCTGTCTCGTCCGGGTCGATGAACGTCTGGGCGATCGCGATGATGCCACCGGCGTCGATCTGGGGGGTCATCCGGATGACCGTCACACCGGTCGAGGTCTCGCCGTTCTGAATGGCACGTGCCACCGGCGCCGCTCCGCGATACGACGGCAGAACCGAGCCGTGGAGGTTGATCCCGCCGAGCCGGGGAATCGACAACAGTTCGGCCGAGAGGATCTGGCCATAGGCCGCGGTGACCAGGAGGTCCGGCCGCATCGCCCGGATGAGATCCAGACTCTCGGCGGCGTTGACGTCCTCGGGCTGCTTGACCAGGATCCCGCTGGCCTCGGCCGCCAGCTTGATCCGGCTGGGGATCAGCTCCTGTTTGCGCCCTTGAGGCCGGTCGGGCTGGGTGACCAGCGCGGCAATGTCGTGCCCGGTCTCGACCAGGTGTTCGAACGTGGGCAGAGCGAAGTCGCCGGTTCCCAGAAAGATCAGCCGGATCGGAGGTGCCATGGACGGTCCAGTCTGACTCTCGAGGTAGGTCGTAGGGGACTCTCCGTCATCCGACCGCACCGTTCCGTCCACCCGCCACGTCGGGTGTCGGGTGCGTGATCGCGTCGAGCCGTTTCACAAGCTCTTCGTCCGGAGGGATTTCGCCGCTCCGCTGTGCCTGGCGATAGGCCTGCTCGAACATGTGGAGCTTCTCCTCGGCCGATCGAAGGGTCAGGGGCTCGAAGTAGTCGATGAACAACTTCCCGTGGAGGTGGTCCGTCTCGTGCTGTACTGCCCGGCTGAACAGCTCATCGGCGTCGTGCTCGACCAGGTTCCCGTCCAGGTCGTAGGCCCGAACGCGGATCTTCCTGGCCCGCTTGACATTGCCATAGAGACCCGGCAGGCTCAGGCAGCCCTCCTCATCCTCGACCATCGCGTGCCGCTTGACGATCTCCGGGTTGATGAACACCTTCTCCTGATCCTTCTTCTCCGGATCGGCGGTGAGATTCAGGACGAAGAATCGGAACGGCAGCGCAACCTGGTTGGCGGCCAGGCCGATCCCCCTTGCTTCATACATCAGATCGAACATCGCCTCGACCGTTGCGCGCAGGTCGTCATCGATTTCCGTGATCGGGCGAGAGGCGTATCGCAACGCGGGGTGGGGGTAGTTGACAATCTCAAGCACGAAGGATGCTCCCTCAAGACCAAACCGGCATACGCCTGCTACTCGATCGAGGCGTTGATTCGTTCAGAATGGGAATAAGCCCCTCCTCGACGACCCAGCACCCCCAGGATGAGCGATTCTTTCATTCTATGCCGGATAATCCAGAATCGCCACAGTCTTGAGACGGTCGGATCAATCGGTCGGACTGCTCGTCGTTGGAACATCTGCTATGACCCAGGGCATTGGGTTCCTGGGGACTAGGAGGCTCCGGCCTAGCCGACATCGCCCCGGGCCGTGGGGTTCTATTGAATGGGCCAGCGTCGGCGCTGGGTATTCAGCCGTCACCGTCGAGGATCGCCCCCCAACCGTTCCAATCCTCATTATCGTGGCTTCGTTCGCTCGATTTGGACGCCGGTCGCAGCAAATAGTTGCGAAAAGATCATCCACGCAATCGACTCGAATCCTCATTGTCGTGGGTTCGTTCCGCGGATCTCGACTCGGAGAAGATGATGGAACGCACGACGGTCCACCGGCGAATACCCCCGTGGCCAACATCGAACCTCCCGGCCTTTCCTGACACGGGACAATCCCAGCCGGTCCATTTTCTGTCACGGACGCCACGCGAACTCTTGTCTGAGGGCTGATGGCGACCATTATCGACGACGGCACGCGGTCGTCCGAAGAGACCTTCCTATCTCATAGTATGCCCCAGGTTTTCGATTTCATGAACGGGATCAGGAATTTCCTGAGTGCATGGGCCAGAAGAGTTCAAGCAAGGGCTCCAGCCGCTGCCACCTGAAGGCGCTCCTCCAGTTCTCGAAGAGCCGCCGCGCCCATCCGGTCCGGTTGTAGTCCCAGAGCTGGTCGAACGACTCTTTGAGCAGGTAGGCCTTGTTCAACAGCCGGTGGACCCGGATCAGCAGCTTCAGGGTCTGCTTCCCGTTGAGGGCAGGATTCTCCCAGAGCGACAGGAGGTTGTATCCGATCAATCGCGGCTCGCGACCTCGCTCTGACCGTCGATACAGGTCGTTAACTTCAGCCGATAGCCGATGCGGCCCAGCCCACAAACAGTGCAGGAACGAGGATCGGCACACTGATCGCGAGCCAAAACAGTAGAACTCTGACCAGGGGATGTCCGCCTCGCTGTTGCCGACGGTGTTCAGCACATATTCGTCGACGAGGTCAGGTCTCAGGTGAACAAGATAGACAAGGAATATCAGCGCCATTCCCCCGGCGAGCAGAAACATGACGTGGGAAAGGGCGCTTCGCCACGGCGTCGCAGCCTTCCAACGGTGGTTGCCAGTAGCACCGCCAATACGTCAGCTATCGGGATTGCGCCGAAAAGAGCCCTATTGCCAGCGCGTCGCATGGCATCGAGCACAGCAAAGTCGACGGCGATCACCGCAACGATAATCATCAAACACGAGACCGTGATGCGAAGGCGCGTCATGGTGTGCTTCCGCAGTCATCCGACTTCTCAAGTCTCAGACGATAGCCACGTGCCGCGCGGCCCGCGAGCAGCGCCGGCATAACAAGCAGCGGGGTAATGGTCGCAAACACCATCAGCGCAAGAAGCGGATCGATCCCGTCCACGCCGAATCGATGAATATCCGACCGCGATTGTCCGGGCCTGAAACAGAGGCCGGCCGTGTTGTCCACATATAAGTTGAGGACTTGCGGTGCGGGCTGGCGATTAGTCCGAGGACGAGCACTCCGACGCCACCAACGAGGAGAAACATGCCGCTTGGAAGTCCGATCTCGCCTTGCGCCGGAGCCGTGCCCCGAGCAGAACGAGAAAGAAGGCAAGCGCGTGCACCATCGGCAGGGCCCCAAACAGCCCAATGCGGGTCAGCGGGTTGGCAACGCCCGTTATGCCAGGCACAACAACAAAATCCACGGCGAAGCGGGCCACCAACCCCATGAGTCCGCCGGTCGTGAACTGTAGTCCATTCACAAGACCCCTCTCCAATCCACATCACACTGAGCCCTGACACTCGGCCCGAGGCGGATTCTGGCCCATCAACCGACTCTACTAGCTGCACCAGCTCAGCGCCGATGTCCGCGACCTCCGCTCTGCCCGTGATCCGCTCAGGACGCTCCTTGGTGTCTATTAACTCAGAACCTAATTGATGCGCCAACAGGACAGAGGCAAGCCTTACAGACGACTCGGCCGGACCACGAGAAAAGATGGTGTCCGTTCATTTTCCTTGACGAAAAAAGATGGTGTCCGTTCATTTTCCTTGACGGTTGGCCTCCGGTTGTTATCTTTCGAGCCAGAAAAGATGGTGTCCGTTCATTTTCCTTGACGGTTGGCCTCCGGTTGTTATCTTTCGAGCCATGGGACGGTTACCTCGCACCATCGATGACGGTCTCAGGGAAAAGACCAAAAACGAAGTAGCTCATGGTGGGAAATTGGTGGTGACTGGTTAGTCTGGGGTCTTCCGACCTCCGCGGCCCTCCTGGGGGCAGCGCCAGCCAAGCCGGCTGGACTCCAGCCACCCCGTGGGCTTGTCCGCTCGTTGGGGGGTGGCTGGACTCTTCACCAATTGTCAAGTGCTTTTGGGCGGCTTTGCAACCCGCCCGGGAGTTTCGGAAACGGATTCTTGGCTCGATCGATTCGGGACACGCGGCGCGCACCCCGAACGCCTCGGGCGCACGGCCTGCCCGAGCCGGATTCGGCCGTGAGGGCATCCAGGACTAAATACTCCTATATGTTAATGATAATACATAAAAATAAAGCAACGGGACAGGGATTACCCCGCTTACGAGGTCACGCCGACTTGGGCCAGCACCTGGGGCCGCTCCCGGCGACCGGCTCCCGGCTCGCGCACCGGCCGCAAGCTCACATCGTAGAGCGTCCCGGCTCGGAGCATGGACACCGCCACACTCAGCAGGCGGTCCACCACGCCGCGCAAGGCCCGGCCGTGGCTCTTGCCCCGCCCGCGCAGCTCGCGATCGTGCGCCGCGCTGCGCTCGTCGTTCTGGGTCGCCGTCCGCGCCCAGTGATAGTAGGCGAACCGCAGGCCGCCGCTGCAGGCCCGCCGCATCAGGACATGGCAGGTCTTGCCGCTGCGTTCGGTCACCGGGGCACTTCCGCCCAGGGCTCGCAAGCGGCTAAGATCGCGGTGGCGGATCGCCTCCGCCGCTTCGGTCAGCATTCGGGCGAGCACGACCCTACCGACCCCGGGCAAGGATCTGAGGATCGCCGCGTCCGAGTGCTGATCCTGCTTCGGGCCTGTCGGGGCCTCGAGGGCCTTGAGCAGAGCCTCGATCTGTCGGGAGCAGTCGCGGCGCGAGCGTGTACCAATCGCAACCGCGGCAGCAAGCGTCGGATCACTTGGGTGCACGCCGCCACGGTCGCGTCGGCCACGCACGGGGCCGGGCCGGTCAGGGCAGCCATCACGGCCGCGACGTCGAGCCGCCGGATGCGACGGCGGCGCAGCAAGGCGGCCACGGCGGCGGCTCACCGCAGCGGCCTCCCCAGGCGTGGGGGCCAACTCCCAGAGATCCCAGAGCAGGGGGTCGCTGCGGTCGGCGGTCAGGCCCAGCAATTGGGGGTAGTAACGGCCCAGGTAATCGCGCCAGCGATTGCTCAGGGCCGTCTCCTCGATGCGCAGGGCGTCGTCCTCGCGGACCAAGCCGCGCAGCGCCACGGTGTCGTCGGGGTCGGGTGTGACCCGTCGAAAGGCATGACGGTCCGTGCGCAAGGCGTCGGCCAAGACCAGGGCGTCGCGGCGGTCGTCCTTGGCGCCGGCGGCGCTGAAGCGATCGCGGAAGCGATCGAGTTGCTTGGGATTGAGGGTGAAAACGGCGATCTTGCGATCGAGGAGGGCTTCGACGACCAGGCCATCGGGTCGCTCGATGGCGACAGCGACGGCGGCGGGGTCGCCGCCGGCCAGCTCGATGAGCCAGCCGACCAAGGCCTCGAGGCCCGTGGGGTTGTTCAGGAAGCTCTTTCGGCCCAGGATCTGGCGTTGACCGTCGAGGACACAGACCTCATGAGCACGGGTGGCCCAGTCGATACCGACCAGGACGCGGGGTTGGAACGGGACAATCATGGCGAATGCTCCGGAGTGGGTGTGGAAGTCGACCGACACCCGACCGGCCGTGTGCGGCGTCACCCCTGTAACGGCGCTGGCCACCCCTTGCGGAGCCGGCGGCGCGACTCTTCAACAGGACGTGCACAACGGCAACCGACCGGGGCGCGGGTCCAGCCAAGGCGCTCGAGGCGCGGGGGTCAAAAAGGCGCTACCGGTCGGATGGCCGAGGGGTCAAGCATCCACGCTACTGGAGCAGGAGGCCGAGAGCGAGTCCGTCGCGGGACGGGTTGCTCGAGGGCCTACCCGGTGCTGGTCCGGGGTGAGCGACCCGGAGTACCTGGTCGCTCACCCCGGACCAGCACCCCCTTCCCGCTACTCGATTCGGGGAGGAGTGGTGGTCGGGGACCTCAGTGCAGGATGCTGTTAGAAGGGTACAGGGGTCGAACCGGCCGCAGACCGGCCGTCTGTTGACCTGTGGAACATCAGCCCTCGGCCGTTGATATCCGCACGCTGATGTCCGGTAACAGCCCTCTTTTCTGGTTCATCCGGAGGAAGCGCGCGCGGGTCTTGAAAAAAGTGGACATGCTGACTCCACTTGAAGTTGTGTCAAAAGCACTTCAAACCGGGAGGTCAGCATGTCCACCAGCCTGTTGTATCACGCCTTTGGCGTCCGCGGCTATGACCACGTCCGCACCGACTACATCGACGGCGAGGTGATCTTCACCATCGAGCAGGACCACGACGATTGCCGATGTCCAATCTGTGGCGGCCGGGAGGTCACGGTGCGCGGTCACGTCTGGCGCCGATTTCGCTCCCTGCCGATTGGCTGCCGGATGACCGCCGTCGTCCTGCCCATCCCGCGCGTCGAATGCCTGAAGTGTGGCGTGGTGCGCCAGGTCAAGGTCGCCTTCGCCGATCCCCGGCGCAGCTACACCAAGGCCTTCGAGCGATACGTCCTGGAGTTGTCCCGGAGCATGACCATCCGCGATGTCGCCCGTCACCTCAACATCGGCTGGGACCTGGTCAAGGAGATCCAGAAGCGCGACCTGACGCGGCGCTACGCCAAGCCCAAGCTCAAGCACCTGCGGGCCCTCGCCATCGATGAGATCGCCGTGGCCAAGGGGCACCGCTATCTCACGGTGGTCATGGACCTGGAGAGCGGCGCCGTGGTCTTCGTCGGTGACGGCAAGGGGGCCGATGCCCTCAAGCCGTTCTGGAAGCGGCTGCGGCCCAGCGGGGCCAAGATCCAAGCGGTGGCCATGGACATGTCGGGAGGGTATCAGGCAGCGGTCCGGCTCAACCTGCCCAAGGCGAAGATCGTCTTCGACCACTTCCATGTGATCAAGCTCTTCAACGAGAAGCTCTCGAACCTCCGCCGGGCCTTGTATCGCCAGGCGACCGACGTGGAGCACAAGGAAGTCCTCAAGGGAACGCGGTGGCTGTTGCTGAAGAATGCCGAGAACCTCGACGAGAAGAAGGATGAGAAGAAACGGCTCAAGGAGGCCCTGGCCCTGAATGAACCGCTGGCGATCGCCTACTACATGAAGGAGGATCTGCGGCGGTTCTGGGAGCAGCCGGGCAAGAGCTTTGCGACGACGTTCCTGGACGGGTGGATTCGCCGAGCGACCGCCTCGGGGGTCAAGGCACTGCAAGAGATGGCCAAGACGCTGGCGGCGCACCGCTCGGGTCTGCTGGCGTACTACGACGTGATGATCTCGAGCGGTCCGATGGAGGGGACCAACAATAAGATCAAGACGATGAAGCGTCAGGCGTACGGGTTCCGGGACCTGGCCTTCTTCAAGCTGAAGATCCTGGCGATCCATGAGACGAGGTACGCCTTGGTAGGATGATCGTTAGCTCATGATCACCCATCGACTTACGTCGGTGTGTGAGTGGTGTGCGTCATCCGCCGGATGAACCTCTTTTCTGATCCATCGGGTCGAGATAGCATGATGGATTACAAGTCGGTTCTGGATCGTGTCGAAATCATCGCTGAGGAGGCACCTGTGGCGCATGGTGAGTCCGATCGCAACCTGCTGTTCGGCGTCCTGGCACTCCAGATGGACTTCATCTCTCGCGACGCCCTGATCGCCGCCATGAACGCCTGGGCGCTGGAGAAGGACAAGCCCTTGGGCCGCATCCTCGTCGAGCGCGGGGACCTGGACGAGAGGCGGTTCAACCTGCTTGAACCCCTGGTCGCCGAACACGTCCAGCGGCACGGCGGTGACCCCGAGCGAAGTTTGGAGTCGCTCACCTCGGTGAGCTGGCTGCGGCGGGACCTCGAGGCGATCGCCGACCCCGCGCTGCATGCCAGCGTGACTCGGCTGGGAGCCGGCCACGACGGTAAGGTCGATCCGATAGAGACTGCGATCCCGTCGGTCGGGGCTTCGTCATCCGCGGGACAGCGGTTCCGCATCCTCCGCCCGCTCGCCCGCGGCGGGCTGGGCGAGGTCTACATCGCCCGCGACGAGGAGCTCAACCGCGAGGTGGCGCTCAAGCAAATCCTGGGCGGACACGCCGACCATCCCGACAGCCGTTCGCGGTTCCTCCTGGAGGCGGAGGTCACCGGCGGGCTGGAACACCCGGGGATCGTTCCGGTCTACGGCCTGGGCCACTACCCAGACGGCCGGCCGTTCTACGCCATGCGGTTCATCCGCGGCGACAGCCTCAAGAGCGCGATCTACCGTTTCCACGAGGCCGATGGACAGCCGGGCCGCGACCCCGGGGAGCGGGGGCTGGCGCTGCGGCAGTTGCTCCGTCGGTTCGTGGATGTGTGCAACGCCCTGGCCTATGCGCATAGCCGGGGCGTGTTGCACCGGGACCTGAAGCCGGGCAACATCATGCTGGGTCCCTACGGCGAGACCCTGGTCGTGGACTGGGGATTGGCCAAGGTCGTCGGCCGAGCCGAGGACATGGCCTCCTCGGCGGAGGCGACCCTGCGCCCCGCGGCGCGAAGCGGCCTCACGCCGACGGAGATGGGCGCGGCGGTCGGTACGCCGCCGTACATGAGCCCCGAACAGGCGGCGGGAAAGCTGGACGAACTGGGCCCGGCCAGCGACGTGTACAGCCTGGGCGCGATACTCTTCACCCTTCTCACCGGCCAGCCGCCCTTCACCGACTCCGATCCCGGGGAGGTGTTGCGAAAGGTTCAGGCCGGCGAGCTCTCGCCACCGCGGCGAGTGAACCGCACTGTCCCGCCGGCGCTGGAGGCAATCTGTCTGAAGGCGATGGCGCGCGTGCCCAGTAGCCGCTATCCGTCGCCGAAGGAGCTGGCAAGTGAGGTGGAGCACTGGCTGGCCGACGAGCCAGTCTCGGCCTACCGCGAGCCCGTGTCGGCACGGTTGCGGCGGTGGGCTCGCCGCCACCGAACCGCCATGATTGGGGCCACGGGGGCGGCGCTGGCCGGGCTGATCGGGCTGGTGGCCGTGGCGGCCGTGCAAAATCGGTCGAACCGGGAGTTGACGAAGGCGTACTTGAAGATTTCCGACGCCCTGGATGCGGAGACGAAGGCCAAGAAGGAGAAGGAGGAGGCGCTGACACAATCGGAGGAGGCGCGAAAGACAGCCGAAGCTGTGCTGGGTTTCCTCAAGAACGACGTTCTAGCGGCCGCACGACCCGAGAAACAGGAGGGTGGTTTGGGGAAGGACGTGACGGTTCGCAAGGCGGTCGACGCCGCCGAGCTGAAGATCGCCGGGGCGTTCAAGGACCAGCCGCTTGTCGAGGCAGAGGTTCGCGACACTCTGGGACGAACTTACTACTACCTGAGCGAAGCCTCGCTGGCGATCCGGCAGTTCGAGCTCGCCTTGGAGGCGCGCAAAGCCAGGCTCGGGCCCGAACACCCCGACACGCTGGACAGTCGCACCAACCTCGCCGTTGTCTACAAGAGTGCCGGACGCACGACCGAATCCATTCGGCTCCTTGAAGAGACCCTCAAGATGATGGAATCGAAGCTCGCGACCGACGACCCTCACAGGCTCGCCAGCCGCCACAACCTGGCTGATGCCTATCTCGCGGCTGGCCGCACCGACGAGGCGATTCGGCTGCTCGAGGGGACGGTGAAGCTTCTTGAGGCGAAGCTCGGGACCAACGACCCACACACCATGATGGGCCGCGATCTGCTCGCCAAAGCCTACCTGACCACGGGCCGTACCGCCGAGGCCATCCGGTTATTCGAGGCGACACGCAAACGACAAGAGGCGGAACTGGGCCCCGAACATCTCAACACGCTCACGAGCGGCCACAACTTGGCGAACGCCTACCTCGCGGTCGGACGCACCGACGAGGCGGTCCGGCTGCTCGAAAAGACAGTTAACCTTCTTGAGTCGAAGCTTGGACTGGAACACGCTAGCACGCTTATAGCCCGCATGAATCTCGCTCGCGTCTACCTGGCTCTCGGCCGCATCGCCGATGCGATTGGCATGTACGAGGAGACACTCAAGCTGCAAGAGACGAAGCTTGGGCCAAACCACCCGGACGCACTCAACACCCGCATTAACCTGGCCGGGGCTTACGAGAGAGCGGGTCGCCCGACCGAGGCAATCACGATGTTTGAGGGAATGCTGCCTGCGGCCCGGAAGCTCCTTGGCCCCAGTAACCCAAAAACGCTGATCGCCGTTGACTACCTTGCGTACACATATGAATCTCTCGGGTGGTGGTCCAAGGCCGAACCCCTGAGGTGGGAACTGCTAGCCCACCGCCGTAAGGTCGAAAAACCCGACAGCCCAGCCCTGGCCGCTGTCCTGGCCCAACTCGGCAACGACCTCTTAAGACAAACGAAGTGGTCGCAGGCCGAGCCCGTGCTGCGCGAGTGTCTGGCGATCCGCGAAAGAACGCTGCCCGACGACTGGTCGCGGTTCAACACGATCAGTCAGCTTGGCGGAGCGCTGCTGGGCCAAGGCCGGTACGCCGAGGCCGAGTCGCCGATCCTCGACGGTTACAAAGGGATGAAAGCCCGAGAGGCCAAAATCCCACCGCCTGGCAGGCCTCGTCTGTCGGAGGCCGCGGAACGGGTGATACACCTCTATGAGGTTTGGGACAAACCCGATAGGGCGGCCGAGTGGAAGGCGAGACTCGGCCTGGCCGACCTGCCCCGCGACGTCTTCGCCTCGCCCTGAACGGCCCAAGTGAGACGACAGTAAAACGACCAGCAATGCTCGCCGGGCAGACTCGGCTCAGAGCGCATCATCGGTCAGAATCTCATTTTTCCAGAGCCGTTCTCCGGCTAGAATACGTCTTCGGAGGGCTCGCGCATTGTGGTACCCCTGCGAGGAGAACAGGGTCGTGGAAACCGAAGAGCTGACCTCCCACCTGAGCCGGATCGAGACTCATTGGTCTCTGGTCTTCCGCGCCCACCGCGGCGAGGGGACCGGGGTGGCGAAAGACCGCGCGGAGCTGATGGAGCGCTACGGCGGGGCCGTCCACCGCTACTTGCTGGGCTCGCTGAGCGATCCCAACGCGGCCGATGACCTCGCCCAGGAGTTCGCCCTCCGGTTCCTTCGCGGCGATTTCAAGAACGCCGACCCCGGCCGTGGTCGGTTCCGCGATTTTGTCAAGCGCGCCGTCTACAACTTGATGGTTGACCATCACCGCTCACGACGGGCCCGACCGCGGCCGCTCGATGTCGACGTTCCCGAGCCGGCCGCGCCCGCACCGGTGCTCCACGACCACGACTCCCGGTTCCTGGAGAGCTGGCGGGGCGAGCTGATGGCAAAGGCGTGGGCCGCCCTAGACAATGTCCAGCAGCGGGTCGGACAGCCCTTCGCCGACGTGCTCCGGATGAGGGTCCAGAAGCCCGAGCTCCGATCGCCTCAAATGGCCGAACAACTTTCGGCGCGGTTGGGGAGGCCGGTGAACGCCGGGTGGGTCCGTCTGAACCTTCACCGGGCTCGCGACATGCTCGTCGAATCCCTGGTCCGTGAGGTGGAGCAATCACTGGAAGACCCTACCCCGGAACGGCTCGAAGAAGAGCTTGACGAACTGGGGCTGCTCGACCGCTGCCGTCCCGTCTTGAAGCGGCGCGGGCTGTGTCCTTGAGCTGTCAGGAGATTGTCCGAGTGCGATCGACGGCGGTCGCGCCTCGTCATCAAACGGCCGCCGCCGCTCTTCTGAAGAGTCCAGCGGTCAGAAAAGTTACGTCGAGTTAGAACCGGTGTGACGAGACTGAGAGAAACGGAATTCCGACTGACGACCATTATTGGCGCTCTCCCGTTGGGTCGCGGGGCGCCGATTCGTGGATGATCGGCTCACCGATTTCGAAAATCTTGGCAGCCGTCTGACGAAAGACTGGTGAGTACGGGCAGAGCGATTGTCATCTTGCGGAGTGATCGTGCCATGTCAGTCACCGGTGGACTGCTCGCCTTCGGCGTCCGCCACGTCTTCGACGTATCCGCCGAGCGTCTCATTGAATTGATCGAGAAGCGGCTCACAGACCACAGCCAGGCGCTCCCGAAGGCACTCGCGAAGGCGAATGACCAGGCGTGGCAGGCGGTCGGGCTGGCCCTGGCTGGTGACGGCCTGTTCGAGCGTGTCCGGGACGTATTCCGAGACGCCGACTTGAAGGGGGTCCGGGACCAGATCAAGAAGTTCCTCGACCAAACCCCGACCGGGCTGGAGAACGCCACCGCCGACTTGCGATTGAAGGCCATGGAGGAATGGAGCCGATTGCGGAAGGAAGGACGTTTCGCCGCGGACACAGTTCCGGCCGCTGAACTTGCCCGTCGGGCGGCCACCATGGAGCGGTACGGCGACCCGGCCCAGATGGCGGCCTCTGCTCTCCGGGTCGTGAAGGAGACGGCAGAGGCCGTCCGGGCCGAAGCCCCATTTCTGGCCGACCTTTTGACCGCTGCCCCGAATGGTGGCATGCCTCTCCTGGCCGCGGCGTTCGCCTTCTTTTTCCGTCGGGAACTGGAAAGTAACGCCGAGCTCGCCCATGGGCTGTCCTTCGATTACTTGCGGCAAATCAGCGAGCGGCAGGAACATGGCCTCGACCTGCTCGACATCCGCACGTCGGGAATTCTCGAACAGATCGCCGTGCGGTTTGACGCCCTGGAGGGCTGGTTTGAAGCCCAGGATGCGAAACGGGACGAGTGCTCACGCAGTAACCCGTTGCCCAGAAATGAAGGCCCGTCATCCGACGCTCGTGAAGCAACTCCCGATGGATGCGAACCGCACTCTTGCCCTTCAGGGCTCCGATCGTATGCGCCACACTGTACTTGGGTGGAATGCTCAGGCACAGGTGGACGTGGTCAGGCATCGCATGCCCTTCCAACAGCTCGACTTCGCGTTGACGGCACAAGTCCCGAAGGATTGGGCCGATCTGATGCCGCAGCCTTCCGTAGAAGACTTTCCGGCGGTACTTCGGTATGATCACCACGTGGTACTTGCACTCCCACCTCACATGGGAATTAACGCCAAGCTGGATCAACTCATCCGACTGCGCGACGTACCGACCTCGACGTCCGAACCACTCAAGGTCACCGTGACCAACAAGAACGAACTCGAGCTCCTCCAATCGATCCGGAACCAGCTCCGCAACTTGCCGCCCGAACTCGTCGCCGCCGCCGACTGGACAAAGTTGGGCGACACCCTGGCCGGGGCCGGTTTATTCCCGGAAGCCGGTGAGGCTCACGAAGCCGCTGCCGCTGCCGCCAGGTCCGTGGCCGACCGGGAGTCCGAGGCCGAAGCCGAGTACAAGCGGTTCCGCGACCTCTGTGAAACCGACGACCGGGCCGCGGCGATGACCGCGTTCCACCGAGCCGTCGAACTCGACCCTGAGCGATTCACCCCGTTCGACCTCGATCGTTACATCCCCTCGGCCGTTCTCGGTATCGGCGGGTTCGGCACCGTGTTCCTGGCCGACGACCAGTACGTCCGGGTCGGTAAGGACAAGCGACCGCAGAAGGTGGCGATCAAGGCGGTCCACGACTCCGGGTGGGATGCCATCCTCGAACGAGACCTGTCCGAGACGTTCGATGAGGCCGACACACTGACCACCCTGAACCACCCCGGAATCATCAAGACGCTGAACCGGGGGTTCGGTGACCCGCGCCGGCGGAATCGGCCATACCTGGTGCTGGAATACTTCCCCGGCGTCACCCTGGATGCGTGTCTGCGGACGAAGGTGGCGCCTTCGGTACCCGATGTCCTGGTGATCGCCCAGCAAATGGCCGAGGCCGTCCACGCCGCCCACCGAGTCGGCATCTACCACCGGGACATCAAGCCAGCGAACGTGATGGTCTCCTTCGATGAGAAGACGAATCGGTGGCAGGTGAAGGTGATCGACTTCGGGCTCGCCGTGAAGCTGCACGCCGCCCGAACCAGTACGAGCGTCCCGTCCGGTCGCCGGACCGCTCTCGATCGGAGCCTCGTCGGCACGATGCGATACACCCCGCCCGAGCAGCGGAACGAGCTCGATGCTGATGTCGGACCTTACTCCGACGTGTACGCCTGGGGGAAGACCTGTCTCGACCTGCTGTTTGCGACCACCGAGCCGAAGTCGCTCCACTGGAGGAGGCTCCCCGATCCATACCGCGACCGAGTCCAGGCACTCCTCGAACGCGCCACGCTCGACGACATCGAGAACTCCAATCAGGACCATTGCCGGTTCCCCAGCTTCGAGCCGGTGCTGACGCGTTGGCCGACCTGTTGGGGAGTCGCGTTCTCCGGAGCCGGGTCCTGGGACCGTGCGGGACGTGACAGCTCCGATGCAACACTTGCACGCCAAACAGAGTGGCCCGTCCTCTCAGGGAAAGGTGTCCGTGGACGGGAATACGACGACACCGACCGTCATGGTAGCGGACCCCGTTATTCCCTTCGCGGAGGTCATCGAGGAAGCGCCGCCGGCCGAGCCTCGGCCACCCGTCGAAACCCCTGTCCAGTTTCTCAAGCGGATCAAGGCCGAAGCGGCTGCCAAGATGGAACAGGCCCGTATCCTCATGGGGCGGTACGACTACGCCGATGCGGTCCGGGTACTCTTGGACTTCACTTCCGATCAAGCCAAGCACCGCGATGACGCGATGCTCCGTGATGCCACGCGGAAACGGGACCGGCTCTGCGAACTCGACCGGAACATCCGGAAGCTGCTCGATGCCCGTCGCTTCCACGACCCGCGTATTCCTCTCTGGGTCGATCAATACCTCGACCTGAAGCCCGACGAGGTGGAGATGCAGGAGTTACGAGAAGAACTCCCTCCGCCGAATGAGCCGCCGGCCAACCCGAAGCCCAAGGACATCTTCACTCTCCGAATCCCGATCCCGGAACCTGACATCAATCCAGGCGAGATGATCACGGTCCGCATTCCCGGGCCGGTTTATGAGCATGTCGCCCGGCGAGATCATGACTGTCGCGATTCCGACGCCGGACCGCGGTCCGACGCCGGGAACCCCTGCCGCATTCTGCTCTTTGAAATGGAAGGCGGTCGCTGGACGACCGAATCCGAACCAGTAACTTCGATCCCGCCCCTGGAGATAACGAATGGACGCAGAGATGAAGTTCGCCTGGATTCCGCCTGGCTCGTTCCTGATGGGTGGGAACGGGCAGTCCGGCAACCCACAACACAGAGTCACCATCAGCAAGGGGTTCTGGATGGGGATTTTTCCCGTCACCCAGGCCCAATGGCAGGCCGTGATGGGCTACAATCCCAGCAACTTCCGCGGCGACGATCGGCCGGTCGAGATGGTGTCATGGTTGGACTGTCAGGAGTTCTGCAAGAAGATGGCCCAACTGACCGGCAAGCCGGTCCGGCTGCCGACTGAAGCGGAGTGGGAGTACGCCTGCCGGGGCGGCTCGACGAGCGAATACTGGAACGGGAACGGCGAGGATTCGCTGAAGAAGGTCGGTTGGTACACCGGGAACAGCGATAAGCAGTCGAAGCCAGTCGGGAAACTTGCGGCCAATCCCTGGGGCCTTTACGACGTCCACGGAAACGTATGGGAGTGGTGCCAGGACTGGTACGGAGGCCTCACAGCAGAAAATCAAACCGATCCGACAGGACCGACGAACGGATCGATCCGTGTCAGCCGTGGCGGCGGCGTCGACGGCGTTTCGACGCACTGCCTCTCCGCTTACCGAAACAATCCGAAGCCGGACACCCGCTACAACACCTTGGGGTTACGAGTCTGTTTCGCGCGTAGACTCAGACTGATCGCGTAGAATTGGTTCTCTCGCCTGATGCCTCTAGTCGTATTCGACCAGTGCTCTCCAGGACCGAGTGGGGCACAGGTCGAATACGACCTGCGGTGCTCAGACGAAACCACCTGTGCCCCTCGCCCCAGCGAAAGCGGGTTGAGCATTCCGGCGTCTCAACACCTGCTTTTTATCGCGCGGTCTTCATGATTCCGGCGCGAATGGATCGTCGGGGATCGGGGCGTATCGCTCGCCCGACTGGATCAGTTCGTTCCAGGGTGGAGCGGGAAGGAGGAAGGCGGGACCCGATTCGCCCGTGCCGACGGCCCCGCAGACATTGCCATCATCGGTGGGGACGCCGATGCGGAGGACTTGAGTCGGTTCCTTGTCGCCGAGAGACACTTCGACGCGAAATCGGGGATGCGACAGGCCGGCCGCGATCGGCAGCTCTCCGTCGTACTGGAGGAATCGGGTGGTCTGGAGCTGAGACATCGTTGCCGACGAGGGCACTGATCCGCGACAGATCGATCCCTTCCACGTCGGTACCCGGCTCGGCGCACCCACTCCACCTGTCCTCGTTCCTTGATCAGGCGGCGGCGGAGCGCGACCGTTCGGTTCGGCCAGCGGAGGCGGATCCGCCGGGCGCGAGCGGCCGGGAAAGATAATACGTGATGATCGTGGAACTCCGCCTCGAACAGGCGGGCCGTCGTCGCGGCGAGGTGGAAAACCAGGGGCTGTCCGTCGATCGCCGCGAAGTAATTCAAGCTCCGAGGGACCGGGGCTGCCGATCTTGAGGCGGTGGACGCCATCCGATTCCCAGATCACCTCGATCGCCGGCCGGTCGAGACCGTATCCGAATAACTTCCCTTCGCTGACGGAGACGGACGTGAAATCCTCGGCGCGGAGATTGGCCAGGGCGGCCAGAGCCTGCGTGATCGACACGATGTCGGCCGGTGATTCCACGGGCGATCGCATTCGCCAGCGGTTGGGTCCTCCCGAGTTCTCCGGCTCGAGCTCGACGGTGTAGGTTCCGTGTCGGATCGTCAGCTTGCGGATCGACGTCGGGCTCTCCGCGAGGATCGTGCGATCGCGGAACGCGTAGGCGTTCTTGGGAAGCACATCGAGGAGGGTGTCGGGCAGGGCCAGGATGATCCGATCACCCTCCAACCGGGCGAAGATGGTTTTCTTCGAGATGTCGTGACGGCCGAGTTGCAGCCGGAGGGCCGGCGGCTCGTCCGCTTCGGATTGAGCGGACGAGTCGGTACTCCGCGAGATGCGTGCGGCCTGCCAGATCCGGATCGACATGACCGGCGGGTCGAGCTGAGGGTCGGGGACTCGCTCCGGTTCGAGGAACTCGCTGGTCTGGAGGCCGGTCGATCTGGGTGAGGAAGGACTGAACGGCCAGTCGATCGGCCTTCTCCTTCCGCGGTGAGCTGAGCTCCCAGCCCGTCCGCGTTCTTGTTGAGCTTGAAGAGATCAGTGCGGGTTGCAATCTCGATCCCGGTCACGGCGGCCGGCACGATGCTGGCGACCTCCTGGCTTCGTAACGGAGTCGGGCCCTCGGGAATCTCCGCGATCGCCCTGGCGTTGACCATCACGACGTCGTCCTGTCCGCCCTGCCGGACGTAGACGCGCTCCGGTTCGTCGGGGACCGGCTTGCCAATATCCAGGCTGAGGGGCGGTTTATTGTCGCGGGGCTTCAGTTCGACGGTGATCCTGGGCGTGGCGAGGCCGAACGGGGTGAAGTCCTTGACGTTGTCCGCAACGTAGCCCTTGGGTATGTCCATCACCCGGAGCGATGCGAGTGCCGCTATCAGGCTCTCGATCCTGGGACCGTTGGCGGGGACTTCGATCGGGGAGACCAGTTTCCAGCGTCCGTCGCCGCTCCGCTCGGCCCGGATCTCCCGCGGCTTGGCTTCGGAGTCACCTCGGCGGCGTGATCTTCACGGACTCAACCTGGAACGTGGCCACGCCCATGAGCAACGGCTCGCGCCACTCGGACCTGGGCAAGTCCATCGCACCGAGCAGCTTGGCGTCGACGACCTCGATGCCCGTACCGCCCGACGGGATGCACATACCTTTGACGGCCGGCCACCTTACCGACCTCGAGGGTGGCGAGCGGCCGATCGGTCGCTGGACGGACCCGTTGCTCGTCCCGAAGAGCCGGACGGTCGCGGCCGGCGGGGCTAGTCCGTAAGTCTCCGCCGAGCCTGCGATCGTTCCGGCATCGGCCGATTTCCGCAGGTCCTTGAGGTTCTGCACCAGGGCCTCGACCTGCCTGGGTTCGGCCGCCACGTCCACGGGCTCGACCATCTGCCAGCCGCCCCGGTCGGTGCGTTCGAAGACCAGGTGCTCATCCCCGCGGTCGATCGACAGCCGGTGGATCTCCTCCGGGGCGTGTTCATCAGGTCCGGCAGGACCCGGTCCGCACGCTGTTGCTCCTCCCATTGCGTGCGGATGCCGGCTCGCTCGAGCGCCCACATCGTCAGGAGGCCCCCGAAGAACAACACCAGCAGGACGTTTGTCTTGCGATTCGATTTCATCATTCGCGCCGGGCAACGTAGACAGTGATTCCCATGGCAATGATCAACATCACGGCCGTCGCCGATGGGACCATGATCAGCCGTGACCGCAGCGTATCGTCGATCGCGAGCGTTAACGCCGATATGGGTCTTGGCGGCGATTCCCAAGGTGTCGGATCGCCCTCGCAGCCAGCTCGCGGCGTTCATCAGCAAGTCGAGGTTCGACGGAGTGATATCCTGGTAGAGGTTGTCGGCCATCTTCGCGCAGGAGAACAGGACCAGCCTCGGCTTCTCCTCGGGCGTCTCGCCCGGACGAGTCGGGGCAGTGCGATGGGCGACCGCCACGCCGACCTTTACCGGCCCAGGTTCGTCAACCGATTTGTCGAGGGTCGGGCGGGGGTTCTTCAAGTTGGTCTCGGCCCAGGAATACCGACTGGTTCGCAGGATCACCGTGGGAACCAGGCTGCGATTCACCGCTTCAGTCGGAGCCCCATCGCGTCCCGGGTCGCCCAGGACATGAATCGGCGCGGCACTGTCGAGGATCACATAGCGATTGGAATCCATCGCGGAAGAGATCGGATGCGACGTTGCCTCTCGCGTCGGCGCATAGACGACATGCCATCTCCCCTCATAGTGGAGGCGTGGATCGATGACGATTCCCGGTGCGATCTCGAGATTGTACGACTTAAGGAACGCATCGAGGCCCGAGGGCGTGCCGCATTGCCCACTAGGAGGAGGACGGGACCGCCGCGATCTGCGTAAGACCGGAGCTTGGCGATCTCGCTCGGTTTGAAGGGATCCACCGGGCCGGCGACGATCAGCAAGGCCAGGTCGTCGGGGACCTCCTCCTCGGCCAGATTGAGGTCGAGTACGTCGCATCCGACTCGCGTCAGCCGGGCCTTCCAGTTGCCGAGTCCATTGCCCGCGGGTCGTCCGGTCGCGGCTCCCCATGACCCTTGGTGAACGCCACCTTGACCTTCTTGCCCTCCCGGATCCGCATCAAGGCCGAGGTGATCGCGTCCTCCCCCGTAGAAGGTCGATTCGAAGCGATCGCGGCCGGTGCGGATCTGGTCGAGCCGTGATCGGCGCGAACATTTCCTGGTTCCGAACCACCACCGCCGCGGCTTCAGTCCCCTCGCCGTACTCGATCAGCACCCCGCCCCCGCGCAGCATGGCCAGGTCGGGGACGCGCTTGGCCAGCTCCTCGATCCGACTCAGCTCGGAGTAAGGGTCGAGCCTCGCGATCTGGATCTTCTGCGGATTGGCGTCCCGGTACGACTCCAGGAGCTGCTCGACACGGTCTCGCTGGCTCGTCGCGAGCGGACCATGACCGAAGATCATCGTGAAGGTCAACGTCCGATCGAGGCTCTTTAACTGGTTGAGCGTCAAGGATGACAGCGAATAGGTCCCCTCTCGGGTCATGTCCAGCGGCTGGCTACCGTATCGGAAAGCCAGCACGTTGCAGACGATCAAGATGCCCGCCAGCAGCGACGTGTTCAGGAACGTGTCGGAGAAATCGATGGTCCGGCGCAGACTGGGGCTCGCATGGCGGTAACGCCGGTTGATCTTGATCAGCGTCAAGACCAGGCCGAAACCCAGGGCGAAGATCGGCAGCGACCAGAGGATCCCGCGGGCCAGCGCGACATAGGCTCCGCCCAGGATCAGCATCAGCCCGACCACCACGCCAGCCACGATCCGGTCGCGGTAGCCGGCGCGCGGCGCGTCGGCGTCCTCCTCCGCCTCGGCGGCCTGAAGCACCGATGTCCCCCGGAGTACCCAGGTCAGGACGAGGAACACGCCAGCGCCGACCCAACGATCCAGGTGTCGCTCCGGCCCAGGAATGTGAGGATCTTCTCTCCCATCGACAACCCGGCTCCCATGGGATTCCAGATGACGGATTACGAATTTCGGATCAGAGTCAGCAGATGACGGATTACGAATTTCGGATCAGAGTCAGCAGATGACGGATTACGAATTTCGGATCAGAGTCAGCAGATGACGGATTACGAATTTCGGATCAGAGTCAGCAGATGACGGATTACGAATTACGGATCAGAGTCAGCGATTCGCGCGCGACTCCAGGACTTTCACGGTCAGACTGAGCATCAGCACGCAGACGGATAGGTGTAGAGCCAGGTGGCGGAGGTCGAGCTGGCCCATGCCGAAGCTCCGGACCTGGGAGAGGATGGACGAGAACCTGACCCCCTCGGCCCACCCGGCATGCTGCTGTTCCGCGAAGCCGTAGACCAGCGGCACCATCACGATCATGAACAGTAGTACCACGAACGTCCAGATGGCCGCGACGATCTGGTTGCGCGTGATCGAGCTGAAGAACAGCCCGATGGCCACGAACATCATTCCCATCGTGGTCAGGCCGATGCCCAGCGTCAGGACCGGGCCGACGTCAAAGTAGAAATGCCCCTGGTAGTACAGGAACGGTAGGTACATCGCGAATGGGACGAGCAGGACGAGGTACATCACCACGCCCGCGAGCCACTTGGCCAGCACGACCTGCGTCTCGGTCACGGGCAGGGTCAGCAGCGTCTCGATGGTCCCCGACCGCCGCTCCTCGGCCAGTAGCCTCATGGTCAGCGCGGGGATCGCCACGAGGAGCGGGATCCAGAACGCCGGACTCCCCGAGATGTAGTTGGTCATCGGGTCGCGCAGGCTCGATAATTCGCGCTGGGGCTGCCTCAAGAAGTTGACCAGCTGCCAGAAGTTGAGGAACGCAACGAACTGGAAGGCCAGCAAGACGAGGTAGGCCATGGGGGCCAGGAAGTAAGCCGACAGCTCGCGGATCAGGAGTGTGGAGACGTGTCGCATGGTCACACGGCCTCACGCTGGGCGTCGGCGAGCGTGTTCTGGGCCACGGCCTGGATGAACCGCTCCTCCAGTGAGCTGCGGCGCAGGTCGAGCTGCCGGAGGGGCCAGCCATTGGAGGTCAGCTTGAGGCAAACCGCCTCGCGGAGATCGCGGTCGCCCCGGGCATGCACCTGGAAGCCGACGTGGTCGCCGCTCTCGTGGTCCAGGCGCACCCGCTCGACGCCCGGGACAGTCTGGATCGCGGCGATCATGGCCTGGGCGGGCCCCCTCGCCTCCAGTACGATCGTGGTGTCTCGCCGCAGGTTCTCCAGCCGGTCGTCCAGCGCGATCCGGCCCCGGGCGATGATGATGACCCGGCCGCAGACCGCTTCGACCTCGGGCAGGATGTGGGTCGAGAGCAGGATCGTATGCCGGTCCCCCAGCTCGCGGATCAGCTTGCGGACCTCCAGGATCTGGAGCGGGTCCAGCCCCGAAGTCGGCTCGTCGAGGATCAAGATCGGCGGGTCGTGGACCATGCGCCTCGGCCAGTCCCACCCGCTGGCGAAATCCCCGCGAGAGCTGGCCGATGATCCGGTTCTCGACCTCCTCGAGCCGGCATCGGTCAATCACCTCGCCCACCGCTCGCCGCAGCTTCGACCGGGGCACGTCCTTGAGCCGGGCGCGGAATCGCAGGAACTCCCGAACCCGCATTTCGGTGTAGAGCGGGACGTTCTCCGGCAGGTATCCGACCCGGCGCCGGACCTCCAGCGGGTCGTCGAGCACGTCGAAGCCGGCCAGGCTGGCCCGGCCGCTGGTCGGGGTCAGGTAGGTCGTCAGCATCCGCATGGTCGTCGTCTTGCCCGCCCCGTTGGGCCCCAGCAGGCCGACGATCTCCCCTTTCCCCACTTCAAAGCTGAGGCCGTCGACCGCCTTGAACGACCCGAACCGCCTCGAGAGCCGGACCACCTGGATCATGTTTCGCCTACCACCCCTTCGTCCCCGGCGCACCAAAAACCGGCCGATCCTCGCCGGCGGGGATTCCCGCCGTCTCACACTCAAGAATAATGGATTGGACAGCGGTTCCGTGACAAGGGTCCCGAGGAAACCGCGTGCCAGTCGAGCCCCTGCGATCCGCCGATGTTCCCGATCCGGGACATTCGTCCGACTTATGCAGAGACCCCTCAACCCGGACGTGCCCGGGAGACCCAGACCAGAACGACGAAGCTCTGATCCGGAGTGTGGTCGGGTCCGGGAAGGTCGCGGGATTCACGGCCTCTGGCCTTGAGCGCGGCCAGGTCCGCCGCGGGAGAACTCCGTTCCTGCTCGGGAGTGGGCCGATCGCGGCCGAGCGGCTTTTCCGGGACGGGGTCGGAGCGGGCCTCTCACCAGCCTCCGCTGCCGGGAGTCCGGATCGCCAGGGCCTCGCGTGGGATCACGACATCAGCCATCGGCGCCGGCGGACATGCTTGCACGTGGCCGATATCCGCCAACTGGGTCACGACCTTGGGATCGACGGGCGACTCCTCGACTCGGTCGCTGAAACGCCGTGCGGAGCCGATCCCGGAGATTGTTCAGCTCGCTCGAATTGACGACCAGCGCGAACACCGTCGCCTCATCCGGATGCCTCGGGTCGATCACGATGCCCTGGGCGATGGTGATCTTGTAGTAGTTGAACCGCGTGGTCTGTTCCACGACGCTCGCCACCTGCTGCGCGGCGGACCTGTCCATCAAGTCGGAGACGAGGAACATCTGACGGAGATCCGGATTGTCGAGGTACTGGCTCACATGCTCCAGAGCGCTCGAGCTCGCGGCCGGTCGACGGGAATTCCCCGGGCGATGGTCTTCGGCTTCGGACTGGCTCGATGCGGCCTTGCGATTCGGATGAGAAGCGAATAAGGGCCAACGTGATTCGGACGCTTCGAGCGGGGCCGGCGAAGGACTCGGGGAGACTTTCAAGGAAGCGACGTTCTCGCCCGGCAGACCCGCCTGGTCGCGAGGTGCCGCGGGACGCATCATGTAGGAGAAGGTCAGTACGACAGCGATCAGGAGCCCGGCGGCGATCCCGAGCAATCCCACAGCCCGGGCCGGACGACGGAGAACCACGACCCGACCCGGCACCATCGCCAGAATCGTCTGAAGGCGTGACTTCCCGGGGATTCGAGCCCTCACCCGCGCGGTCACATCCACCGCGGCAGGACGGGGTAACCCGGCCAGGAGGTCGCGCACGGCGGTCAGGCTCCTCAGCTCCTCGCCGAGCTGGGGATCGGAGACCAGGGCCGACTCAACCAGCAGTTGCTGATCCGGGCTGAGCTGGCCATCCATGTAGGCACTCAACAGTGAATCATCGTCAATAGTCATGATCTATGGTCTTCGGGGAAAGAGGGCCAGGGCGGGCTTGGCCTCATGCCTCTCCGGATCGGCGCGAGGATCAACGAGCAGGGCCAAGTGCTAGGGGACGGAGGTCGACCCCTGACGGATGGATTGCGGCTCGTCGACCAGGACTCGCAAACGATCGCGAAGTTCACAACGGGCGCGGTGCAGCCGGCTGCGGACCGTGCCCACGGGGATATCGAGGATTGCGCTGATCTCCTCGTAACGATGGCCGTCGAAGTCTTTCAGAACGACGATCACGCGATGCTCGGGACTGAGGCGGTTGAGCGCGTCCTCCACGATTCGTTCGCGTTCGGCACGCTCCAGCGGGGCGGAAGGGTCGGACTCGGCCGACTCGTCGGCGGGATGAGCTCCCCGGGAGGTCAGGGGCCTGTCGTCCAAGCCGTAAGGCGGACCGGATCCGTCGCTTGCGATGGCCGCTCAACGCCAGATTGACCGCGATGCGATAGACCCACGTGTAGAAGGAACTGTCTCCCTGGAACTGGTCGAGCTTCTCGAACGCGCGCACGAACGCGTCCTGCAAGACGTCCTCGGCGTCCTCGGGCGAACCGGTGAGCCTCAGAACCGTCGGGTACAGCCGTTCCTGGTAGCGTTTCACCAGGACGTCGAACGCGTCGGTCCGGCCGGCCCGACAGGCTTCCACGAGGCTATGATCGTCAAGGCTCCGGGACATCATCATTGTTGGACGTCCGAGCTCGGCCTGGAGTTCCCGCAAATTGCATTGACGAGTGTGGTTGGGCTGAGGGCCGCGGGTAGAACCATTGCGATCCATCCTACAGCAACCCCGATCAAAAGCCACCTCCTGGGAGGACCCAGTCCCTCTGGCAATCGCTTTACACCGGCGGCGATCCGAGCAACTACCATCGACGAGGCCGATGGTACTCGGTGCGGCTGCGATGCACCGAGCCGGATCGATCGAGCCGGCCGGAGACGGATCAAGGCACTGCGCCGGGACGAGGAGGTGTGATGATGGAAATCGTCCGGGTCGGTCTCATCGGTTCGGGATTCATCTCGGCGATCCATCACGAAGCGCTTCGAGAATGTGCCGGGGCCGGAGTCATCGCCGTGGCGTCGCCGACGCCGGGTCGAGCCGAACGGTTCGCCGCCGAGCGGCGAATCCCCCATCACTTCACCGATTATCGCGCCGTGCTCGACCTCCAGGAGGTGGACCTCGTCGTGCTGGGCCTCCCCAATGACCTGCACTGCGAGGTGACCTGCCTGGCGGCGGATGCGCGGAAGCATGTCGTCGTCGAGAAGCCCATGGCTCCCAGCCTCGCGGAGTGCGACCGGATGATCGCCGCCTGTGAGCGGGCCGGCGTGATGCTCGGCTATGCCGAGGAGCTCTGCTTCGCTCCCAAGTACGTCCGACTCAAGCAACTGATCGACGAAGGAGCCCTGGGCAAAATCCATCTGGTCAAGCAGTCCGAGAAGCATGACGGGCCGCACGCGAGCTGGTTCTTCGACACCCGCCGCAGCGGCGGCGGTGTGACCTTCGACATGGGATGCCACGCGATCGAATTCTTCCGATGGCTGCTCGGGGACTCGTCGACGGGGGCCAAGGCGCAGATCACCGGAGCCTTTGCCCAGATGGGCACCTTCGTACACCGCGACAAGACCGACGGCGACGACGAGGCGATCCTGATCCTGACTTTCGAAGGAGGGGCCGTCGGCCTGGCCGAGGAGAGCTGGACCAAGCCGGGGGGCATGGACGACCGGGCGGAGGTCTTCGGCAGCGAGGGCCAGGCGTACGCCGACGTCCTGTACGGGAACGCCCTCCGCACTTCTCCCGCCGCGGTTACGGCTACGCCGTCGAGAAGGCCGGTTCAACCGCGGGCTGGTCGTTCCCGATCTACGAAGAGATCTGGAACTATGGCTTCCCCCAGGAGATGGAACACTTCGTCGACTGCGTCCGCCGGGGTGCCACACCCCGGGAGAACGGCCAGGACGGCCGAGCCGTGGTCGAAGTGGTCCATGCCCTCTACGCCTCGGCGGCTTCCGGCCGGCGCATCGACCTGCCTTTCGCCTCCGAGGCCGTCCGCCCGATCGATCACTGGAGGCCGACAGGCTCACACAGGTACAGACGCCGAGGTCTGAGGACTCATCGCCCGACGGCATCCCAGCGCTGGTAGACCCGATCGAAGGCGGCCAGGGCGATTTCGTAACGCTCCTTGTCCTCGTCGTAGAGCGCCCCGGTCTCCAGCGGCAGCCTGCGGATGGTCTCGGCGACCTGGTCGCGAGCCCCGAGCAACTGGTAATAAACCCGCTCATGGGCCGCCTTCTGCGGGTGATTCCCCATGCGTATCCAGCTTTTGCCGGATCCCTTGGAGCCGCTCTTCGCAAGAACGGAGACTCTCCTGGAGCGCTGCCCGCTCCTGGAAATGCACTCGGGGGGGATAGGTTGGGTTCTTGAAAGGATTCAGCGCACGTCGGCCGCTTCGAGGTACTGGGTTGAGGGATCTCTCGGACACGGATGACGCCTCGGATTCGCTGATCGCCAAGGTAGGGGTCCTTCAAGCCACTCCGGTTCTCGTCGCCGGTCGTGCATCCTCACGTTGAGGCTTCGCGACCGGGTCGTTACAATCCCCATTGTAACCGGCCGCGAATGGATCGTCTCGGGGTGAACTTCCAGATCTTCCGCGTGACGACGATCTCGAGCACCCCCGGGAATGCCTGACTTCATGGAGGAGAAATCATGCCGGAGCGCGTGCTGCTGACGGGTGGGAGCGGTTTCTTCGGACGCCGGATCGCCGAGGCCCTGCGACGTCACGGATACGACGTGTTGAACCCCGGGCCGCCCCGAGTTCGACATGCTGGACGCCTCGTTGACCCGCCGGGCCATCGAACGCCTGCGTCCCGACACCATCGTCCACTCGGCAGCCTATTACGGCGGCCTGGGGATCTGCATGGCCGAGCCGACGCAGATCTTCCACCGCAACGTCCTGATGGGGGTGAACCTGTTCGAGGCGGCCGCCCGGGCCGGCGTCCGCAAGATCATGGCGATCGGATCGGCCTGCTCCTATCCCGGCGGGGTGGCCGGAGACATGAAAGAGGACGACTTCTGGTCCGGGCCGCTTCATCCCTCCGTCGAGTCCTACGGATTCACCAAGAAGGTCCTCGAGGTCGGCCTCCGCGCCTACGGGAAGGGTTATGGAATCGTCGGCCAGATGCCGATCGTCACCAACCTTTACGGGGAATACGACGTTTTCGGCGAGTATCGGTCCCACGTCGCGGCCGCGCTGATCAAGAAGTTCGCCGATGCCGTGCAGTCGCGGGCCGACCAGGTCGTCTGCTGGGGGACCGGTGCGCCGATGCGTGAATTCATCTACTCGGGCGACGCCGCCGAGGCCGTCGCACGGCTCCTCAAGAGCGGCTACACCGAGCCCTTGAACATCGGAACGGGGATCGGCACGTCGATCAAGGAGCTGGCCGAGATGGTCGCACGCCTCACCGGGTTCCGCGGCGAGATCGTGTGGGATACCTCCAAGGCCGACGGCGTCCTCCGCAAGGTGCTCGACGTCTCGAAGATGGAGAGCGTCCTGGGCTGGAAGCCGCCGACCAGCCTCGAGGCCGGCCTCAAGCGAACCATCGGCTGGTACCTCGAGAACAAGGCCGAGGCCGACGCACGACTGTGAGGGTCCGATCGTGGAGTCGGCTGACACCCACCGGCCGCTCGCGGTGTGATCCGAGTCGGGCATGGCCTACCGATGGCGAGCCATCCGCGTCGGGATCTTCGCTTCGGACGTGCGTGAGCTGAACGACCACTCGGCGTGGTGCCGAGACATGCGCCGCACTACGGCACCTCGATCGCCGATGCCTGCTCCAGGCGGCGGCCTACCTCGGACGGAGTGAGCTTCGGCCTGTCTGAGCAACAGAGAACGGGTGCTTCGGCGGACATGGTACGCGCCTGCGCATCCACGGTACTGGCCGCCGCAAGCCGGGATCATCGCCAAGCCTCCAGGCACGTGACGATGTGCGAGGCTATCTGAACGACGAGGAGAAATCTGCGCCGCTGCGGGGAAGATCGAGGTCCCGCCCAGGCATCTCGACGGGAAGAGCGTTGCGCGTCCAGGGACGTGGACGAGAAGTCTTCCTGAGTTCCGGCCGAGTGTAGGACGGACGGTTTCGGCTCGTCGAAACCGACGGATATCGATTCGGCGCCAAGCAGGGAGGTGTGGCCGCCATGCGAGCCATCTCGGTTTCGCGATCATCTTGACATCTGGGCCGCGGCTCGCGGCCGGAGCGGAACCGCCAGGGCTGCCCGCGGTCGCCAAGGGCTGGTCGATCGAACGGGTCGCCGAGGCGCCCCAGGTCCTCTACCCGACCGCGATCGTCGCGGCGCCCGACGGGACGCTCTACCTGGGCTCCGACCCGATGGATATGCCCGGTCCGCCCACGACGCCGATCGACCGTGTCCTGGCGATCCGAGGGGGAAAGGTCACGACCTTCGCCGACAAGCTGTGGAGCGTCATGGGCCTCGAGTGGGTCGACGGGACCCTCTACGTCGTCCATGCGCCGTTCTTGTCGGCGTTCCGCGACAATGACGGTGACGGGAAGGCCGATTCGCGGGTCGACCTGATGACGGGCCTCGGGCCGGAGTTGCCCGGTTTCAACGGGATCAACGACCACATCGCCTCGGGCATCCGGCTGGGGATGGACGGGTTCCTCTATATCTCGGTCGGCGACAAGGGGATTCCCCGCGGCGTCGCCCGGGACGGGACGACCATCAAGCTCTTCGGCGGGGGCGTGATCCGGATCCGGCCCGACGGGACCGGCCTGGAAATCGTCTCGACCGGGGAATGTAACCCGCTCTCGGTGGCCCTCTCGGCGACCGACGAGATCTTCACCTATGGCAACGACGATGACAGCAAGAAATGGCCCAACAGCCTGACCCATCACATCGTCGGGCGGGCACTACGGCTATCCGTACCAGTTCCTGACATCACCGCGCCGCGCGCTGCCGATCATGGGCGGTCAGGTCGGCGGGGTCGGGAGCACAAGGGATCTGCTACAACGAGGATGGGCTGCCGGCGGAATATCGCGGCAACCTGTTCTTCTGCGACTGGGGGCTTCAGACCGTCTCGCGCTTCGAGATCCGCAAGGCGGGCGGTACGTTCACGATCGTGCGACGCACGCCGCTGGTCACCAAGGGGGAGGTGGGCGATTTCCGGCCGTTCTCCCTCGCCGTGTCGGCCGACGGCGCGAGCCTCTGGCTGGTCGATTGGGCCTACAACGGCTGGCTGGACCCCAAGGCGAAGAGCGGGCGGCTGTTCCGGCTGAGCTACACCGGTCCGGATGCGGTCCAGCCCGCTCCGCGACCCTCGGGCCAGGATCCGGCGGTCCGGCTCAAGGCCCTCGATCACCCTGCGCTCTCGGTCCGCCTGGAGTCGCAACGGATCCTGGCGGGGATGGGGCCGTCGATGGTCCCGAGGCTCGCGGATCGGCTGAAGGCCGGCGGTCCGGAGGCGGGGCGTCTCCATGCGCTCTGGGCGCTCGACGCGATTGGCAGTCCCGAAGCCCGGCAGGCCATCGTCGCGGTCCTCTCCGATTCCTCGGCGCAGGTGCGGCTCCAGGCGGCTCGGTCGGCCGGGATTCGCCGCGATCGGGCCGCGCTGAACCGACCTGTCCCGGCTGCTGAAGGATCGTGATGCCGGCAGTCCGTCGCGAGGCGGCCATCGCCATCGGCAAGCTCGGGGATCTCCGCGCCGCTCCCGCCCTCTACGCCGCGCTCGACGAGTCCGACCGCTTCGCCGCGTGGTCGGTTCGCGGGGCGATCCGACGCCTCGAGGCCTGGGATAAGGAGGCCCTGGTCGAACGCGATGCTCGACGATCGTCGGGCGGAGTCGGCCCTGGAGTTGACCGACGAAGCCTGGGCCGTCCCCGTGGTCGAGGCGTTAACCGAGGTCCTGAGCCGGGCCGGCGGCGCCCGCCGTCCGGGGCCGCATCGTCGCCAACCTGTCGGGCCTGTATCGTCGCTATCCGGAATGGTCGGGCGCCTGGTTCGGGACCAACCCGCTGGCCGGACGATTCCCGGAGAAGACCCGCGACTGGTCGCCGGAGGGCATGGCGGCCGTGCTCCGGGGCCTGACCCTGGGCCTGGCCGACCGGGACAGCCTGGTCCGATCCCAGGCGATCGCCGGCCTGAGCCAGGGCGGGCCCGCCGCGGCCCCCCAGCTCCGCGCCGCGCTGGCCAGGGAGCGCGACCTGCGCAACCAGGCGGCCCTGGCCGAGACGCTCGGCAAGCTCGGCGATAACGCAACGGCACCCATTCTGGCAATCTTGATGGCCGACGCCCGATACCCCGAGGAGGTCCGCGCCGCGGCCCTGCGCGGCCTGTCAAACTTCCGAGATCGACGATCGCTCAACGCCCGGCTGGGCTTGATCTACGACGCGAACGCCCCGGCGTCGCTCGTCGCCGCCGCACTTGCCCGACCTGGCCGCTGCGGGAATCTTGCCGCCCTACGACCTGGTGTCGTTCCTGGAAAACCGGTCGCCGGCGGTCCGGGCCGCCGCATTGTTGAGCATGAACCTCAAGAAGCCCTTGCCGGCCGACCTGAAGCAATCGGTGCTCGACCGGCTCAACGACCCGGCCCTGGAGGTGCGCGAGGCGGCAATCCTGGCGGTCGTCGCCTTCCGGATGTTCGAGGCCGTTCCTCGCTTGCTCGTTCTCGCCGGCAAGCCGGAGTCGCCGGATCACACCTCGGCGATCCTGGCCCTGTGCCGGCTGCCCGATCCCCGGGCCCTGTCGATCTACCTCGCGGCGATCGGGGATCCCAACCCGCAACTGCGCCGCGCGGGGGAATCGGCACTGCTGGCGATCCGCGATCGTGTCTCCGACCAGCTCCGCTCGGCCGCTCGGTCCGCGTCGTCTCTCCAGTCCGGCGGCCCTGTCTCTGGAACGGGTGCTGGCGCGGTTCGAACCGATCCGAGCCTGGCGGGTGATCGGACCGTTTCCCAGGACCACACCCCAGGTCTTCGTGGGCGATCCCGCGATCGATTTCGCGCGGACCCATGCGGGGGCCGACGGGACAGACGATCGGCTGGACGGTCCGCCGGTCCGACCCGACCACCGGTCGCGTGGACCTGGACGACCTGAAGCGTGGGTCCGGTGCATCGCGGCGGCTTCGGCTACGAGACGACCGGCTCGCCGGACCTTTGTGCCTTCGGCTACGCGGAGGTCGATTCCGACACCGAAGGCCCGGCGCTCATGCTCCTGGGCTCCAGCGGGACCATGATCGTGACCGTCAACGAAAAGGTCGTCTTCGAATCCACCAACCGTCGCGGGCCGGGAGTACGCGCCCGACACCGACCTGGTGCGGTTCCCACTGGCACCGGGGCCGGAACCGGATCCTGGTCGTGAGCCGGCAGGGGATCGGACGTTGGGGGTTCAGCGTACAGCTCGCCAGGAGCCCGGTGGGCGCGAGCACCAAGGTGGCACGGACGGCCGTCGCGAAGGTCGACGACCTGCGCCGGGTTGCCCTGCAGCACAACGGAGATCCCCGCCGAGGTGGAGACATCTTCTTCGATCCCAAGGGGGTCGGCTGCGTCCGTTGTCATTCGGCGGGGGGGCGGGGGACTTCGACCATCGGTCCGGATTTGACCGGCCTGGCCTTGAAATACGACCGGGCCGAGTTGATCCGCTCGGTCCTGGAGCCCTCCAACCGGATCGCGACGGGATACCAGCCGGCAATCGTCGCCACCCACGATGGCAAGGTCTTGACCGGAGTGGTCCGCGCCGAGACCGGCGATTGGCTCGAGCTCGCCGATTCCGAGGCGAAGGTCACGAGGATCGCCAGGCCGGACATCGCGGACCGCCGGGTGAGCGCGGTCTCGATCATGCCGGCCCTGATGGTCGAGTCGCTCTCGCCGGCCGAGTTCTCCGACCTGATCAGCTTCCTCGCGAGCCTGAAAACACCATCCGCTTCGTCCCACTGAGATTCGAGCGATAACCGCCAATATCGCTTGGAATGCCGGAAGAAGGCTATTATATTATGAACATGTAGTTAAATTTGTCGAGTGAAATTGTATGCGTAGAATTAGCATCATTCGAATTATATAATTACATGTTGAATATTCATATGCGATGCATCCCGGCGCAGGCCGGCATCTCTCGGAATGGCGGGGCGGCACCGGACCTCTTTCCACCAACAGGCGCAACCCCGTCGGTCACAACGGCGTGACAGAAACCGGCTCGATCGCCTGAAATAGGTCCGGTCCCGGCCCGCGAGTCTCAGGGCGTCGCCCCCAGCAGCGCCAAGTTCCACACCAAACCGCTCCAATCGACCCGGTCTCGTCGCGACGGAGTCCCTGTTTCCGGGGCGTTCAAGTTGCCTGCCGTGTGAAACTCTGTTAATACGTTCTAAATCCACGGCCTCTGGCCGTGCGACCCGAAGAGCTTCGAGCGATCCGGCGTGCATTCCTCCGTCAATAATATAGGCTCCTCCTTCCAGGAAGGCCCCGTGGGGCAGGAAGGAGGAGCCCATGCACGAATGGCAGAGCTTGTCCCATGTGAGGTGGGAGTGCAAGTACCACGTGGTGATTATACCGAAGTACCGCCGGAAAGTCTTCTACGGAAGGCTGCGGCATCAGATCGGCCCAATCCTTCGGGACTTGTGCCGTCAACGCGGAGTCGAGCTGTTGGAAGGGCATGCGATGCCTGACCACGTCCACCTGTGCCTGAGCATTCCACCCAAGTACAGTGTGGCGCATACGATCGGATTCCTGAAGGGCAAGAGTGCGGTTCGCATCCATCGGGAGTTGCTTCACGAGCGTCGGATGACGGGCCTTCATTTCTGGGCAACGGGTTACTGCGTGAGCACGGTGGGCCTTGATGAGGCTCGGGTGCGGCAGTATATCCGAGACCAGGATGAACGGGACCGTCGCCAGGGTGAGTTGAACTTCGAGTAAGACCAACGGCCCCAACGGGGCCTTCCTGACTGATCGCCCCCAACGGGGGCTTCATCACGTGGAGAGCCCCGGTGGGGCTTTCCGAACCACAGCCCCCAGCGGGGGCTACCTGACCTCAACGGCCCCCTCGGGGGGCCTTCCTAATACCACGGCCTTTGGCCGTGGTTGATTATTTCGGATAGCATAAGCTTGACCTGCTTTACGCAGGGGTGGTTATACTACCTAAGCTCTCCGGCTTACCCATTTCACGATCTGGGGTACGGGTGCGAATGTCGACGGATCGGTTCGTCGTGTTCGCGATGAGGGGGTTGTTCATGACATCCTGCGTTGCCAACTGGCTGACTCGGACGTTCCGGTGCTCAATTGACGATTCGAATCGCGGTCCACGCGTCCGCAGGCTACGCTTCGCGCCGCCATGCCTGGAGACCCTCGAGGGCCGCGACCTACCGAGCGACGCGGGCAGCGTCTGGAATTTCGTGAGTGCGCGGCAGCTCCATCCGATGAAGGTGAATGTGCTGAGCCTCCAACCCGGCGCGTCCCTCAATCCGATCTTCGTTGCGCCTTACGACCAATCAACCAACCCGAGTGAATTGGTTGGCGACACCGGCCCGCTGATCATGGACGGCTCCGGGAATCCGATCTGGTTCGACCCGCTTTCCAGCCGCAACAGGGAACAAGCGATCGACTTCGAAGCTCAGACCTTGTTCGGCAGGCCGGTGTTGACTTGGTGGCAGGGTACGATCTCGGGGATTAAAGCGAGCAAACTGCCCGCCGGCACTTCGCTGCCGGGGGGCCATTTCGTGATCTACAACGAACACTATCGAGAGATCATGTCGGTCCAAGCACCGAAGGGATTCTCGATGGACGAGCACGAGTTCTTGATTACGCCGCAAGGGGACGCCTATTTCATCGCGACGAAAGTCGTCAAGGCGAATCTGACCCCCTACGGCGGCCGGAGAAACGGGGAGTATGTCGACCCGGAAGTCTTTGAAGTCAATCTGCGGACCAAGAAGCTGATCTTCACCTGGAATATGGCCGCGCACGTCCCCTTGCGCGATGCGGTCGTCCCTATGATCACGACTCCGGGTCGCGCGTGGGACCCTTACCATGCCAATTCGATCGATGTGAGTCCCGACGGCTCGCAAATCCTGGTTTCCGCGCCAACACGTGGGGGATCTATGACATCAGCCGCAATACGGGGCGGTTCCTCTGGCAGCTCGGGGGCAAGCAGAACCAGTTCAGTTTGCCGTCCGACCTGATCACCGGCCCATACGACTCGGCGTTCCAGTACCAGCACACGGCGCGGTTCGTGCCCGGAGGGATCAGCCTCTTCGACGACGGCGGCCTTGGCGCGCCGCCCGACGGCGGTCCATACGGCCCCGGCCGCGGCTTGATCTTGGACCTGGACCTCCAAGACATGTCAGCAAGTCTCGCCAGTCCACCGATCTACCACGCCCCGGCGGCTCGATCCGAACAGCCAGGGCGACCTCCAAGATCTCGGGAACGGCGAGGTGTTCATCGGCTGGGGATCGGATACTCAATCCAACGGAGAGTTGAGCTCGTATTACACCGAGTATTCCAGCAGTGGGTCGGTCCTTGCGGATTACGTATTGGCCGCCCAGGACGTTACCTACCGCGCCGTCAGCATGCCTTGGGTGGGGCTTCCGCTCCAGAGGCCGGCGGCGGCTGTCAGAGGAGCGGACGGGCAAGCGACCGTGTACGCCTCCTGGAACGGCTCGACACAGACGGTCGCCTGGGAGTTGTTCGCCGGCCCCACGCGGACGTCGCTGTCGCGGGTCTCGGTCACATCGCGCACCGGCTTCGAGACGGCGATCGCAACCACAGCCGCAGGGCCCTTCTACCAGGTCAAGGCGATCGGCGCCGGCGGCGTGGTATTGGATACATCCACCGTCATCCGCGCCCACGGCTAGAGCGATGAACGCTGGGATTGCGCATACTTGTCCGAAGCGTCTGCTCGTCAACGGCGATCTGGCCAGATCACGGCTACAACGCTCATCGGGTGAGGTCCGCCCAGGGCCGACGGAGAAAACCCCGCTAGGCAAAACCCTTCGCGGGACTTAAATTTAGGGGATACATCCCGCTGGATTGGAATTCTTGAACGATCCGCGACTTCCTGCGGATGTGCACAACAGCCAGGAGAGACCCGAATCACCATGATGATCAAAGCGACCGATATTCGTCGAGGAATGGTAATCACGATGGAGGGGGTGAACTTCGTCGTCCTCGACTTTGCCCACCACACGCCCGGCAACCTCCGGGCGATGGTCCAGACCAAGCTCCGGAACATGAACAGCGGCTCGCTGATCGACAAGCGGTTCCGCTCCGTCGATCAGATCGAGGTCCCCTACGTCGAGACCAAGGAATACGAGTATCTCTACTCGGCGGGGGACGATCACGTCTTCATGGACTCCGAGACGTACGACCAGCTCAGCTTCTCTAAGGACATCATCGGGACGGCGATGGACTATCTCCTGCCGAACAACAAGGTGATGGTCAAGTACATCAACGACAAGCCGGTCTCGATCGAGATCCCCGACTTCGTGGAATTGACTGTGATCGACACGCCGCCCTCCCTGGCGGGTGCGACGGCCACCAACCAGTACAAGGAGGCGACGCTCGAGACCAGGCTGAAGGTCAACGTCCCCCCGTTCGTCAAGCCCGGCGAGCGCATCCGGATCGATACGAGGACTGGCGAATACCTCGAGCGCGCCAAGTGAGTACGCGTCCTGGATCGGGAGTCTGCCCCGTGGATGACGTGACCCGGCTGCTGTCAGAACTGGTCGCGATCCCGAGCGTCAACCCGATGGGGCGGCCGATCGTCGGTGAGGACGTCCTCGAGGGCCGGATGACCGACTACCTCGAGGCCTGGTTTCGCGGGCTGGGCGTCGTCTGCCGTCGGCAGCCGGTCTCGCCGGGCCGCGACAACCTGCTGGCGTGGTATGAGGCCCCCACGCCCGGTCGGACGATCCTCTTCGACGTCCATCAGGATACGGTGCCGACCGACGGCATGACGATTCCCCCGTTCGAGCCGGCGATCGCGGGGGGCCGGCTCCATGGCCGAGGCTCGTGCGACGTCAAGGGGAGCATGGCGGCGATGCTCGCGGCCTTCGCCCGGCTGGTGCGCGAGCGGCCGGCCGGCTCGGCGTCGGTGCTCCTGGCCTGCACGGTTGACGAGGAATTTACCCACACCGGGTCGTCGCGGCTGGCGGAGATGGACCACGGTGCCGAGCTGGCCATCGTCGCCGAGCCGACCTTGCTCAACCTGGTCCATTGCCACAAGGGGGCCCTGAGGTGGAAGATCCGCACCCTGGGGCTCGCCTGTCACAGCTCGACGCCCCATCGGGGCGTCAACGCCATCTACCGGATGGGCCGCGTCCTCGACGCGCTCGAGTCGTTCGCCGGTACACTCTCCCGATCGACGCCACACCCGATCCTCGGGCCGCCGAGCCTGTCCGTCGGCCGCATTGAGGGCGGCCAGAGCGTCAACATCGTCCCCGACTGGTGCGAGATCGAGATCGACCGCCGACTGCTCCCGGGCGAGGAGTCCGAGCGTTGTCGCGAAGAGCTCAAGGGACTGCTCGCCGAGCGCCTGGGCGGACTTGATGGGATCGAGTTCGGCCAGCCCTGGGTGAACATGCCAGCCCTCTCGCCTCGGGCTTCCCAGTGGCTCGAACCGACTGGGCGATGCCATCGCCAAGGCGACCGGCCGGCGGCCCGACGTCATGGGCGTACCCTTCGGCACCGACGCCGGGCCCTTGAACGCGGCGGGGACGCCTTGCGTCGTCTTCGGCCCCGGCGACATCGCCCAGGCCCATACCAAGGACGAATGGATCGACCTGGAGCAGGTCCATCTCGCGGCTGAGGCCTATTACCAGATCGCTGTCGTGCTCGGCCGGTGGAGTCGATGGACCGCAGACGAGCACTGATGCCGTCGTCCTTGGACCAGTCGAAAGAAGCTTGATGCCAGCGCACTGGAGAAGGGCGGGATGCTTCATACCAGCGGCCCACCCGTCCTGATGTTTTCGGCTGTCAACTGGAGCTGGTAAGTGCGCAAGCAAGAACGGGCGGGCCGCATGATTCAGGCGACCCACCCGTCATGGTGTTTCGGCCGTCAAGCTGTCACCGGCTCAGAAGACGTCCATGGTATAGTGCATCCCCTGAGTAGAACTTCTTCTTCTGCCAGCCGTGCCAGCCGTGGGGGTGGCTGAAGAGGCCGAAGACCCGGTAGCCGCCGTATTCGTTGCGGTAATACGGGCCTTGGATCTGCGGGACGATCCGCTGTTCGCGCGGATAGCGATACCAGCCGTCGTAAAGGCCGTTATACTCGAAGCCATTGCCGGGGACTTGAGGCGGGACGTACGGCCAGTGGAGATAGTCGTTCCAGTCCTGCGCCTTGGCCGACTTGACCCCGCCGAAGCCGAAGACCGCGAGGGTCAGGGCCAACACCTTGATCCATGAGCAGCGCGACACAATACACCTCCGTGTAGGGGACCCATTCCCAGACCGTCGGTAGTATGCCACACGATTCGCGGGCGGGCGGGGAATTCCCGATTTCTGCCAGTGAATGGAGGACGAGTCATGGCGGGAGCAACGATTCGACGGGACTTGCCGGTCAACCTGGACGTGTGGCTGGCCGCGAGGGTCCGGGGGTGCGCAGCCGGTCGTTCTCGGTTGCTCCTGCTATCGAGCATCGTCCTCGGTGCGACCGCCGGCATGGACACGGGCTCAGGACGCATCGGCTTCAGCCCAGCCCGAGCAAGCCCGACTGCGGGAAGTGGTGGAAGTGCTGGCATCGCCGGAGTTCGGCGGCCGAAGCGGGGCAGGGGGGAGAAGACGGGGCCTACCTGACCGAGCAATTCCGTCGGCTCAAGCTCGAGGGGTTGTTCGGGGGAGAATACCTCCAGGCCATCCCGGGCAAAGAGCCGGGGACCCGGATCGGCCAGAACGTCGGAGCCATGCTCCGCGGCTCCGACCCGAAGCTTCGCGATCAATGGGTGATCCTGGCGGCCCATTTCGACCACCTGGGTGTTCGCGGCGGCAAGCTCTTCCCCGGCGCGGATGACAATGCCTCGGGCGTGGCCATGATGCTCGAGGTGGCCCGCTGCGTCGTCCAGGCGCCGACACCGCCGAAGCGGAGCATCATGTTCATCGGCTTCGACCTCGAGGAAATCGGGTTGTTCGGCTCGCGTTACTTCGTCGCCCATCCTCCCGTCCCACTCGATCGGGTCGCGCTGTTCGTCACCGCCGACATGATCGGCCGCGCCCTGGCCGGCGTCTGCGAGGAGCACGTCTTCGTCCTGGGTACCGAGCATTCCCCGGGCTTGCGACCCTGGATCGAGGAAGCGGGGCGAGGCCGTCCCTTGTCCATCGGGCTGCTCGGCTCGGACCTCCTGGTCCTCAACCGTAGCGACTACGGTCCGTTCCGCAGCCGTGAGCATCCCCTTCCTCTTCTTCACGACCGGGGAGAATCCCCGCTATCACACCCCCCAGGACACCGCCGATACGCTCGACTATCCCAAGATGACCGCCATCGCCGAGGTGATCCACCAGGTCGTTCGCAAAGCCTTGGCTGCTCCCGGACCTGCCCCGCTGGCAGTCCGTACCCGATAACCCGATGGCCGAGGCGGTGACCATACGCAACGTCCTGCAAATCCTCGCGAAGAACAGCGAGCAACTCAAGATCGGGGTCGCCCAACTCTTCGTCATCAACAATACGCTCAAACTCCTCGACGACATCGTGACTCGAGGAAAGATCACGCCGGACGAGCGGTCCCGAGTCATCCAGGGAGCCCGGATCGTGCTGTTCACCGTGCTCTAACCGAATCGGGCGGGAGGTCCGCCGAGCGGGCCGCGTACGCATGTCATAGTGTAGCCCTCATTGAACTCCGCGACGCCGGCGTGAATGATCGATCGGTTGGGGCTGGGGCGGCGGGCGGTCCTCGGCGGGGGCTCGCTGGACGTCCAGACGGCGGATCGGCTCGGGATCGACCGCTGGCGCGAATGGGACGAACGGGGCGGCTGCGCCTCGATCTCGCTCGATCTCGAAGGGATCGAGCGGCGCAAACGGATTCGGGAGCTGGTCCGCTGGCAGTTCGGCGGGCGAAGCCGAAGGAGCCGCTGCCTCCCTGGCATTGATTCTGCGAAGAGAGATAGCGAGCCCAGAGTCTGGCCGGAATCGGGCTCCGCTGTCAGAACGGGACCCAACGGTGTCTCCTCGACCCGATGAATCGGTCCGCCTTCCGCCTCGATCAGATAGTCGACAATCGCCCGAGCACGAGTTGTATCACCCTTCGAATACAGGATTTGCGCCTGCAAGCTCAGCAAGGAAAGCCGCTGCTCAGGGCGCGACCACGCGAGGCTCTATCGCGCTGAGGTCCGATGCGGCCGCGGCGAAATCGCCCCGGAGATAGTCGAAGAAGAGGCGATCTTCCGGGGTGGTCGCGGGTTTGACGTCCGGTTCACCGTCGTCGGCGTTTCGTTGGCCGGGGGCGGCTGCATGCGTGCGGATCCGAACCGGCCGAGTCGGGCGAGCCGAGGCCGCAAGGGGTGCTGAGCGGGGAACTCACCGGCAGCGGCAGGAGTGTCGGGCGACGAGCGACGCGTCCATTCGCGGAGGCCGGCGGGAGCCCGTCCAGCAGGAGGGCTCGCGCGGTCCGGCTCAGGACGGCGAGCCAGGACCCCCGCGCGGCCTCGTCCGGAATCACCAGTGAGATCTGGTCGGTCGCCACATCGTGCACATCCTGAATCGCCGGTAGGGTCAGGCGGCTCGGCGGCCCGAATCGTAAGGCCAGGAATCGCCCGTCCGGCGAGATCGCCAGACTTCCGATGCGAAGGCTGCCGTCGATCGGATGAAACCGCTTGACCGTGATCCGGTCACGCGGGACGCTCCAGACCACTTCCGTGTCTCGGCCCTGGAAGTCCACCGCGAAGAAACATCGCTCCTCCTCGCGCTGGTAATCGATCGCGAGACCTCGGATCGTGGCGATGCGCGGCACGAGCTCGGGGGATGCCAGGGCCAAGACTCGCAACGCATCCCCCGATTCCAGGAACACCCTCGCGAGATCCAGCTCTGGCGGGCCGTGCCCTGACCCTTTCCACGACAACGAAGATCGATCGGCCGTCGCCGGTCCAGAACGGTGCTGACCTGACCCGACTGACGTCGATGACCGGCCGGACCGTGATGAAACTCTGGCCGTGGCGTTCGAGCACTTGCAGGCTGCTCTCGTCGGGAACTTCGTTCTGGATGAAGGCGAGCCTGGAGCCTGA
>CAWJGW010000030.1:0-55329 GCA_963842405.1 uncultured Isosphaeraceae bacterium
TCCGACCGTTGTTGGCAGCAATGGACGGCGCCGAATCCGGCAAGGGCGTTGCGTTCTCTGGCCGCGTGGTCGATCTCGAGAACGGCAAGCCCGTGGAAGGTGCCTCGGTCGTGGTTGTGCGATCGATCATCGGTGTCGATCCACGGGCGCTGCCGTCCTGGGCTGGCGAGAGCACGATCCGAACCGATGCCGATGGCCGCTTCCGGCTGACCTTTCCCCCCGAGCAGGTGGCCGAGCGGCGGCTCTCCATCGTCCTGCAAGTCTCGCACCCCGGTTTCATCCCCCGGAAATCGAAGGGCGTTACTCTGGCGACGATGATTCGCGGGGCAGGCGATGGGCGATAAACCCTTCTTCGAGAGCATCACGCTCGAGAAGGGGGTCGAGTACACGGCCCAGATCGTGACGCCCACCGACAAGCCAGCCGCCGAGGTGCCCTATCATTTCGTGAACTGGTCGTGGGGAAAGAATCCTCCAGGGCACTTCATGGACGTGTACGAAGGCCAGACCGACTCTGATGGGCGGATTCGATTTCGATCGACAAAATCCCAGGCGTTGGCCCTCTACGTGAAACCGCCCGAACCCGCTCGGCGCGATTCCCATATGCGCCGTACCAACACTTCTGGGGGACAGACCGGCCCGGCGAGCATCCGGATCTCCGGGTACCGACCGACCTGGGCCGCATCGTGCTGTCGCGCGGCGTCCGGCTCCCGGGACGACTGGTCGATACCGAGGGAAGGCCGATCGCCGGGCAAACGATCAAGGCTTACTCGGTGGTGGCGCGAGAGGAGGGCTCGGCCACGACTGAGGCCGATGGCAGCTTCTTCCTCGGGCCGCTCCGCCCCGCGAACTACCTCATTTATGGCCAGGGTCAGGATGGGTTCGGCAGCATGTTTCCGGATGCTCCTGCACTCTTGCAGCCGATTCGAGTCTTCAAGCCGGTCAAGGTCTATCTCAAGGAGGGCGTCATCCCCGCGCCGTTGGTGCTGGCGAGGTACCCACGGTTCGGGTGGAAGTCCGGTTCGTCGATTCTCAGGGTCAACCCGCGGCCGGCGGCCCGGCCCACGTGTGGGGCCACATCGCCGACCCGATCCAACCGCACTCGAACCTCAGTAACAGGGCTTCGTCGATCAATGACCCCGAACCGGAAGACACCAGCGACCAGATCGACTGGGGCATGCAGGACCGTGCCGACTCCGACGGTCGCATCGTCTTCCTGGCTCCCAAAGGTCTACTGGACGCGACTTTCAGCACGTATTCACGCGACGAGACGATCGCACGCAAGACCCGGCTCGAGGAAAACGGGCCGCTGAAGCACTGGGGCGGTGGCCAACTCGGAACTGCTCGACTGGGACCGCAAGATCACCATCGTCAGCTACCGGGCGCCGACGGTCGTCGCCACGATCAAGACCGAGGACGGAGAAAAACCCGAGAACCTGGAGGTCCGCGAACTTCATGTCCAACGGGAGCAGCTACAGCGACGGCTTTACCCACCAGCCCGATGGCCGGTATCGAAGCCGGAGCCTCATGCCCGATCACGAATATAAGATCATCGCCGCGTCCAAGGAGTATGTCCCCAAGGAAGTGCCCAGACTCAAGCTTCCGGAAGGGGGTCGCGCCGAGGTGACCTTGATCCTTCGGAAGAAGCCGAAACCGCCCGAGGTCGGCAAGCCCGCGCCGCCGTTCTCGGTCCGGACGATCGAGGGACTACGTTGACCTCGACGGCCTCCGCGGCAAGTTCGTGCTGCTCCATTTCTGGTCGCCCACCCCGGTGAGCAACGGCCTCGTCGACCTCTCCCATCTGAAGGTGGTCACCGACCGTTTCGGCAAGGACGAACGATTCACGATGATTAGTCTTTGCATGGTCGACGATCCCGAGGTCGGCCCCAGGATGATCAAGAGCAGCGGGCTGTCGCCCACGCAGGTCATCCTCCGCAATTATGGGGTCGAACCGATGGCGGTCGACTACAATGCCTACCCAACCCCGAAGTCATTCCTGATCGGCCCGGATGGCAAGCTGATCGCCAAGGACCTGAAAGGCGATCAGATCGAAAAGTCCGTGGCCGAAGGCGCTGGACCGCAAGTAGAGCCGAGATCGCAGCGAGCTCGTTGACCATCCTCTTGACATCGATCGTCTACTTGAGTAAATTTACCTCGGTAGATGAAACGACGATCGGGAGGCCATCGCAATGGGTGAGACGCAACTCGGGCGGATGCAGTTCCGGATCATGCAGGTGCTCTGGGATCGCGGGCGAGCCAATGCCCGCGAGATCACCGATGCGCTGAACGAGTCGGAGCCAGTGGCCCACAGCACGGTTCAGACGCTCTTGCGGCAACTCGAGGCGAAGGGGGCGGTGGGTCATGATGCGGAGGATCGCACCTTCGTGTTCTTCCCGCAGCTTGAAAGAGGACAAGGTCAAACGGACGGCCGCCCGCGAGGTGCTCGATCGCGTCTTCGGCGGCAACGTGGGCAGCCTGGTCGCCCATCTGCTCAAGGGCGAGCGATTGTCCCGGGACGAGCTCGACGAACTTCACCGTTTGATCGACCAACATCGGAAAGAGCTGAAGGGAGGCGCGAGCGATGACATGGCAATGGCTCGCGGCCGGCTCGTTGAGCCTCGGCCGGCCTGGTGCTGACATGGCTGATCCAGTCGACCGTCCTGCTGGCGGGCGGACTCTCTGGCCGGTCGCATGCATGCGGAGACGGGGGCCGGCCGTCCAGTCGGCCCTCTATCGCACCACGCTCGGCGCGGTCATGCTCTGCCCCGTCGCCTCGATGACGATGGCCGCGATGGGATTCGACGGCCTGTTGATCCGACTGTCAGCTCCCGATGGAAAGCGACGAGGCCGCGATCGCGAGTGAGCCTTCCGACCGAGCACCGCGGCCATCCATCGACGGCAACGAAGCGATCCCGAACCGCGCCGACGACTCCACGTCGCAAGCGGGTCAGACGCTCATCGCATCGACGATTGCCGGCCATCTCGCCCGATCCGGCAAGTGAAGCGGCGTCGCCCACCGATGGCTGCGAGCGTCCCGATCGCCCCGATGCCGTCCAGTCGATGCCTGTGCCCCGGTGGGCTGACCTGATCGGTTGGGGCGAGCTCGCTGATCCTGGCGGTGTGGCTGCTGGGAGCGGTCGTGCTGGGCATGCGTCTGCTGGTCGGCCACCGGCGCATGGCGAGGCTGCGGTCTTCCGCGATCGATGCCGAGCCCGACGTCCTGGTGCTTTGTCAGCGACCTGGCCGGACGGATGCGTCTGGCTCCTCCTCCGTCCTGCGGACCCCGTTTCTCTCCAGCCCCTGCCTGGACGGACTTCGCAGGCCGGCGATCCTGCTGCCCGAGGATGCCGAGGAGAATCTGCGCGAGACGTTCGTTCACGAACTGGCTCACCTGGCCCGCCGCGATGGGTTGTGGAACCTCTTGCGACACATCGCCACCGCGGTTTTCTGGGTCCAGCCTTTGCTCTGGCTCTTGTCGAAGCGGCTGGAGGAGACGGCCGAGGAGGTCTGCGACGATTACGTGGTGGAGTTCGGAGCCGACCGGTGCCGATACGCCGGCCATCTGCTCGAGCTGGCCGAACGGCGATTGCCGCCGCTGGCACCGTCGGGCGTGGGGATGATCTCGCTGACGATCGCTCCTGGCGCGGCGGATCACGCGGATCCTCGACTCGACGCGGACGCTGTCCACCCAGGCCGGTGCCAACGGGCCATCGCCGCGACGCTGGTCGCCGGCCTGGCCGGCACGCTCCTGGTGGGACTGCTCGGTGTCGGCGGGCGGAGATCGCGCCGGCCCTCGGGGACGAGCCGAACCGCCCGCAATGCGTCCGACCGGCTCGCTCCGTCCGCACCGACAACGACCCAAAAGCCGGCGCCCGCGGAACGGGCCGGCTCGACGGTGCCGATCACCGGGCGGATCGTCGACCTCGAAGGCCGGCCGGTTGTCGGGGCCACGGTGCAGGTCACGCAGATCCGGAAGCCCAAGGGTGAGCAACCTGGATCCCTGGATCGAGGCGGTCAAGCGGGGCGAGCACTGGACCTCCTACGACCATCTGATCTACGAGCCGCCCATCACGCCCGAGGAGAAGCGGCCCACGGCCACGACCGATCGTCAGGGCCGTTTCCGAATCGAGGGCCTCGCCGCGGAAAGGCTCGTCGATATGGTGATCCAGGGCCTGACGATCGCGTACACGCCGCTGAAAGTCGTGACGCGACGGATTCCGCCGATCCCTGCTCGCGGCTTCCCGTCGCAGCACGGTCCGGGATTCCAGACGATTTATGGGTCCGATTTCACCGTCACCGCGGCCCGGGGCGGCCGGTCGAAGGGACCATCCGCGATGCCAGGACCAATCAGCCCCTGGCGGGTGTCGAGGTCCAGAGCGATCAGTTCGCCGGCTCCGACTTCGTCGGCACCGGGGACCTCAAGACCACCACCGACGCGCAGGGTCGATTCCGGCTGGTCGGGCTGCCAAAAGGAGCGGCAACTCGATCATCGCGGTCCCGAATGACGATCAGCCCTATTTCATGCAGAAAGTTGTTCGTGGCCGATCCGCCGGGGATCGCACCGGTGTCCGTGGAAATCGGCCTGCACAGAGGGATCTTCATCGAGGGCAAGGTCACCGAGAAGGCGACCGGCCAGCCGGTCCCGAAAGCCTGGCTGCAATACTTCCCGTTCCTGGATAACACGTTCGCCCAGGCGACTCCGGAATTCGCGAGCAATGTCAGTGTCGCCGCGTCGTCGAGTTTCCAGGGCCGCTATCAGTCAAAAACCGACGGTTCCTATCGCCTGGTCGGCCTGCCGGGCCGCGCGATCATCGGGGTGGTCGTCTATTCCGAGAAGCCCTATCTCCAGGGCGCCGGTCCGAATCGATCAAAGGAATGGACAAGCATGGGCATTTCCCGACCTATCGAAACCCAGTCCCACCCGGCAAGCTCTTCCCGACTTCGATGAAGGAGATCAATCCGCCCGAGGGAGCCAAGGTCGTCCACCTGGATCTCGAGCTCGATGGCGGGCGCGAAGGTCCGGCTCCGTGCCGTCGATCTTCAGGGCAGACCGGTGACCGGCGTGAAGGTGGCCGGCCGGACCGGCCGCGACAAACACGACCGCGAGCCTCAGAAGGAGTCCGAGTTTGACGTGGTCACCCTGGCACCCGGAGAGGATCGGATGGTCCTGGTCCGGCACCCGGAACGGAAGCTCGGCAAGGTCGTTCACGTTCGCGAGCGCGACGATCAAGAATGGCCCGGTGATCGTGACACTCGAACCGTCGGCAACGATCACCGGCCGCGTGTCGGACGCCGATGGCAACCCGGTCTCGGGAGCCTCCATCCGGATCTATCCTCAGCCTGGCGGTGAGTTCAGCCTCAGATTGGACCGGGTTGCCTCCAACAAAGAAGGAAGGTTCGTCGTCCCCGACGTGCCGATCGGATGCAAGTACACCCTTGTAGCGGAGAGTGGAATCGCTCCCAAGGAAAGTCGAGTCGCCTTCTTCAAGAATGCAACGGTCCGACCTGGCGAATCGACCGACGTCGGCGAGGTTCGATTCGAGCCGAGCACGACCCAGGCTACCCAATCGAAACCGGCAATCGACCGAGTTGGAGTCAACGCAATGGCGGACAAGTCCAAAGAGATCGCGCCCAAGGCCGCCGAACCTTCGAAGATGCCGATCGCCGGGCGGATCGTCGACCTCGAAGGCCGGCCGGTCGCCGGGGCGACGGTGCAGATCCGTCAGATCACGAAGCCCAAGGGCGACGACCTGACCCCCTGGATCGAAGCGGTCAAGCGGGGCGAGCCGCCCTGGACCGCCTACAATCACCTGGTTTATGAACCCCCCATTTCGCCCGAGGACAAGCGGCCCAAGGCCACGACCGATGCCCAGGGCCGATTCCGATTCGACGGCCTTGCCGCCGAGAGGCTCGTCGAGCTGGTGATCCAGGGCCCGACCATCGCGTTTACGCCGGTGGAAGTCATCACGCGGCGGGTCGAGCCGATCCCCGCTAGCGGCTTCCCGTCGCAGCACGGGCCGGGATCTCAGACGATCCACGGGGCCGATTTCACGTTCACCGCGGTGCCGGGGCGGCCGGTCGAAGGGATCATCCGCGATGCCAAGACGAATCAGCCGATGGCTGGCGTGGAAGTGCGGAGCGAGCATTTCGCAGGCTCCAACTTTGCTGGCATCAATGACCTCAGGACCAGGACGGACGCCCAGGGGCATTTCCGGCTGGTCGGATTTCCGAAAGGCCGGGGAAACCAACTCCTGATCGTCCCCAATGACGACCAACCCTATTTCATGCAGGAAGTCGACGTGCCCGACCCACTGGGCATCGCGCCGGTGCCGGTGGAAATCGCGTTGCACATGGGAATCTGGATCCAGGGCAAGGTCACCGACAAGGAGACCGGCAAGCCCGTCCCGGGAACATGGCTGCATTACTTCCCCTTCCTCGATAATAAGTTCGCCCAGGCCACGCCGGAATTCGGCCCGGGTCGCGAAGTGGACGGGACGTCTTACCAGGACCGATACCAAACCAAGGCGGATGGAACCTACCGGCTGGTTGGCCTGCGCGGCCGTGCGATCGTTGGCGCGGTGTCGCACTCCGAGAAGCCCTATCTCCGAGGCGCCGGCTTCGAATCAATCAAGGGGATGGATCAAAAGGGAATTCTTCCGACCTATTTCAACCCCGTATACATCAGCCGATTCTTCCCCCACTCGATGAAAGAGATCAATCCGCCCGATGGGGCCGAAGTCGTGCATCTCGATCTCGAGTTATATTCTGGAGCGAAGGCCCGCCTTCGGGTCGTCGACTCTCAAGGCAAGCCGGTAGTCGGCGTGAAAGCGGCTGGCCGGATCGGACGTGGCGCGTATGACCGCAAAGATCAGGAAGCTGAGTTCGACGTGCTGAATCTGGCGCCCGGCGAGGATCGGATGGTCCTGGTGCGACACGAGGGGCGGAAGCTCGGCAAGGCGGTGCACGTCCATGAGGGGGATGATCAAGAAAGGCCCTGTGACCGTTGCTCTCGAACCGCTTGCGAGTATCACCGGTCGCTTGATGGACGCGGACGGCAACCCGGTCTCAGGGGCGACCAGTCAGGACCGACCCTCATCCCCAGTCCTCAGGGGGCTTCTCCCTCAGCTTGGGCCAGATCGCCTCCGACAAAGATGGGAAGTTCGTCGTTCCCGATGTGCCGACTGGCTGTGACTACACGCTCGCGTGCCAGCAGGACAGCACGGTCAAAGCCGCAAACCAAACGGTTTTCCGGGATGCCAAGGTCCGACCTGGCGAATCGACCGACGTCGGCGAGATTCGATTCGGGACGAGCACGACCCAGTCCATCCAATCGAAACCGGCAATCGACCGAGTTGGGGTCAACGCAACGGCGGACAAGTCCAAAGAGATCGCGCCCAAGGCCGCCGAACCTTCGAAAAAGCCCGCTGATCCGCGGGAGTTCAGGCCCGCACGATGCCGATCACCGGGCGGATCGTTGACCTCGAAGGCCGGCCGGTCGCCGGGGCGACGGTGCAGGTCCGGCAGATCACGAAGCCCAAGGGCGACGACCTGACCCCCTGGATCGAAGCGGTCAAGCGGGGCGAGCCGCCCTGGATCGCCTACAATCACCTGGTTTATGAACCCCCCATTACGCCCGAGGACAAGCGGCCCAAGGCCACGACCGATGCCCAGGGCCGATTCCGATTGGACAGCGTCGCCGCGGAGCGGCTCGTCGAGTTGGCGATCCAGGGCCCGACCATCGCGTTCACGCCGGTGGAAGTCATCACGCGACGGATCGGAGCCGATCCCCGCGCCCGGCTATGCGTCGCACCATGGCCCGGGATTTCAAACGGTCTACGGGCCCGATTTCACCTTCACCGTCGCGCCCGGCCGGCCTGTGGAAGGAGTCGTTCGCGATGCCAGGACGAAGCAGCCGATGGCCAGCGTGGAAGTGCGGAGCGAGCATTTCGCGGGCTCCGACTGGGCCGGCATCAGAGACCTCAAGACCAGGACGGACGCCCAGGGACATTTCCGGCTGGTCGGATTTCCGAAAGGCCGGGGAAACCAACTCCTGGTCGTCCCCAATGACGATCAACCCTACTTCATGCAGGAAGTCGATGTGCCCGACCCGACGGGCATCGCCCCGGTGCCGGTGGAAATTGCCTTGCACAAGGGAATCTGGATCCAGGGCAAGGTCACTGAAAAGGAGACTGGCAAGCCGGTCGAAGGGGCCTGGCTGCATTACCTCCCATTCCTGGAGAACCCGTTCGCCCAGGCGACGCCCGAGTTCGGTGCCGATCGCAACGTGGACGGGACGAGTTACCAGGACCGCTACAAGTCCAGGGCGGACGGGACTTACCGTCTGGTCGGCCTGCCGGGCCGGGCGATCGTCGGAGCGGTCGTCTACTCCGACAAGCCCTACCTCCGAGGCGCTGGGTCCGAGTCGATCAAGGGGATGGACAAGAATGGGAACTTCCCGACCTATTTCAACCCCGTGTGGGCCGGCCGGCTCTTCCCCACTTCCATGAAAGAAATCAACCCGCCCGGCGGGACCGAAGTCGTGCATCTCGATCTCGAGCTCTTCCGCGGGTCGAAACTGCGAATCCGGGTCGTGGACTCTCAAGGTCAGCCGGTGACCGGCGTGAAGGTGTCTGGCCGGATCGGTCGAGACCGGCGCGACCAGGAACCTCAGAAGGACGCCGAGTTTGACGTGGTGACCCTGGCACCCGGCGAAGATCGTATCATCCTGGTGCAGCACGAAGGGCGAAAGCTCGGCAAGGCCGTGCACGTCCACGAGGGGGACGACAAGAAAGGCCCGGTCATCATCGCTCTCGAGCCGCTCGCGACCATCACCGGTCGCGCATCAGACGCCGACGGCAATCCCGTCTCGGGAGCGACCATCCGATGCCAACCCAGTCCCCAGTCCCCGGGTGGTTTCAGCCTCAACTTGGGCCAGTTTGCCACCGGAGAAGGAGGCAAGTTCACCCTCTCGAACGTCCCGACCGGCTGTGACTATCAGCTCTACCTGGAGAGTCGGGGCGGCTTCCGGAAATGCGAAGTTTGCCCGCTGCGCCGCGAAGGTCCGACCTGGTGAAACGACCGATGTGGGCGAAATCCGAGTTCAAGAATGACTGAGAGGATGGACCACCGATCCGATCGAGGAGCCCAAGTTCATGAGCCGATCCCCCTGGTCTCCTTATCGCCCGAGCCCGACGCCCCGTGGGACCTATCCCGTGCCTGGACGCTCCGCCGTCGGGCCGGATTCGCCGCGACCTGGAATGAATTGCAGCGCGACCTGGCCGATGGCCCCGAGACCGCGATCAGCCGGGTGCTGTCCGGCACTTGTCGCACCGAGGGCATCCCCGCCGAGTTCGCGACGACCGCCGATCTCCTCGGCGATGCAGCCTCGGCGCCGGCGACGCCCACCGGCTCGAAGCCTGGTGGTTGTACCGGATGTTCTTCACCCCCGACCCGCTGACGGAGCGGCTCACACTGCTCTGGCACAACCACTTCGCCACCAGCCAGCTCAAGGTCGGCGATGTCGGGGCCATGAAGCGGCAGAACGACACGATTCGCCGCCACTCACGCGGGTCGTTCGGTGACCTCTTGAGGGCGATGCTCTGCGACCCGGCCCTGCTCGTCTGGCTCGATGCCTCGTCAAACCGGAAGGGAAAGCCCAACGAGAACCTCGGCCGCGAACTGATGGAGCTGTTCACACTCGGAGTCGGTCATTACTCCGAGCGCGACGTCCAGGAAGCCGCGCGAGCCCTGACGGGACGGACGGTCAACCTGGGCCGGTACGTATTCCGACACGACTGGCACGACGACGGGCCCAAAACAATCCTGGGAACGACCGACCGCTTCGACGGCGACAAACTCGCCGACGTTCTCCTGGACCAACCGGCCACGGCGCGTCGGTTAGCATGGCGGTTGTGCCAGGCGTTCCTCGGCGAGAACGTCGCCGATGATTCCGCCATCGCGAAGCTGTCCGAGCACTTGCGGCAAGATGACATGCACATCGGCCGGGCCGTCGAGGTGATTCTACGCTCGGAGCTGTTCTTCTCCGGGCGGAACCTGCATGCCCAGGTCTCCGAGCCCGCCAAATTCGCCATTGGCACGGTGCGGAGCCTCGAGCTCTTCGACCCGCCACCGAGCACGCTCTTGCTCGCCGAGTGGACCCGACGGCTGGGCCAGGAACTCTTCTTCCCGCCAAATGTCGGCGGTTGGCCCGGCGGCCGGAGCTGGCTATCCGGCCGGACCGTCGTGGCGCGGGCCAACTTCGCCGCGGCGCTGGTCGAGGGCCGCTTACATGCGGCATCGACCGGCGAGGTGCCGGACCTCCACGCGATTGCCGCACGGCACGGACGAGGCAACGACGCACTCCCGTTCTTCAGCGAGCTGCTCACCGGCCGGCGACTTGACGAGCGGCAAGGCGATCCTGAAGGATGCCGCTTCGACCGGCGGCTCGGCAGCCGAGCGCTTCAACCGAGCCGTCGCCCTCCTGCTCTCCCGGCCTGAGGCCCAGTTGACCTGACGGAATGCATTTTTAACCACGAAACACACGAAACACACGAAAAGAATACCAGGAAAGGATTTCGTCTGACCTGACGAGGGAAGTCAAAGTAGCATTCTTGGCTGTCTGATTTTCGTGTGTTTCGTGGATAAATCTGGGTTTCCGCTCTCTTTGTATCCGGGTTTTTTCGTGGAGTTGTCCCCATGCTCACGGCGCCGCAATCTTCTGAAGCGTTCGGCCCTCCTCTCGCTCGCCCCGACGATGCCGGCCTTTCTCTGCCGGACCGCGATGTCGGCGCCAACGGCCCGCGAGGGCCGCGTACTGGTCGTGGTCCAGCTCGACGGGGGCAACGATGGGATCAACACCGTCGTCCCTTACGGAGACGAGGAATACGCTCGACATCGACGCGAATTGCGACTCCCCGCCGATCGGATTTGCAAGCTGACGGACCACGTCGGACTCCATCCCGCGATGCGCCTGCGCGGCCGATATGGTCGAAGATGGCCGGCTGGCGATCGTGCAGGGCGTTGGGTATCCGAACCCCGATCGCTCGCATTTCCGGAGCATGGCGATCTGGCAAACCGCACGGCCCGATCAACCCGGACCGGAAGTCCATGGCTGGCTGGGCCTGCGCCCTCGATGGAGCCAGTCGCCACGAGCGGGCCCTCGGCGGTATTCGTCGGCGACCGCGACGTGCCCCGTGCCCTGCGCGGGCGGCGGACCTTGACCGCGTCATTTGCCGATCCAGCCGACCTATCGCTGGCGATACCTGCTGCGGCGGCCGCGGCACCTGGTCCATCGGCAGGGGATGACCTGTCCTCGTTCGTCAATCGCACGGTCACTAGTGCTTATGCGACCGCCGAGGAGTTGTCGACCGCCGCGGGGCGAAAGAGCGAATCCGCCATCCGCTATCCCGATTCCGAGCTGGGTCAGCACCTGGAGCTCGTCAGCCGATCGATCAAGGCGGGCGCGGCGGCACGGGTCTATTATACGATCCAGTCGGGGTATGACACGCACGCCGTCCAGTTGCCCACTCAGTCGCAATTACTCGGCGATTTCTCCCGGGCTATCCGCGCATTCCTGGATGACCTGGCGGCTGCGAAACTGGCCGACCGTGTGCTCCTCCTGGCATTCAGCGAGTTCGGCAGACGCCCGGCCGAGAATGGGTCGCTGGGCACGGATCACGGAACGGCCGGTCCCGTGTTTCTCGCGGGGCCAAAGGTGAGGGCCGGCCTGGTCGGTCAGACGCCCCGACTCGGCGAGCTGGTCGACGGTGACTTGAAGTGGTCGATCGACTTCCGCCGGGTCTACGCCACGCTCCTCGACCAGTGGCTCGGCTTGCCGGTTCATACGGTCCTGGAGCCTCGCTTCGATCCCCTGCCGATTCTGGAATGAAGCGTCGATGAACCGAGCCGGCTCCTACAAGACTCCTGTGTCAATCTCGCCGCGCGACTCGATCCGGGCCAGAACGGTCCGGCACGCGTCGGCAAGTGAGACGATGCCGCGGATCGTCGCGAGGGGATGGCGTCGATCGTCGCGCGGTAATACCAGAGGACCTGCGACCGCTCGGCATGGAACTGAGACCAGACGGGTTGTCCCTCCTCCAGGTCGAGGTCGATGCACGTGAGGTTGTGGAGTTTGTCGGCGAGAATGATCGGCCCAGACCGTCGTTGGACGCGCCGACCAGGGCCGCGAGATGGTCGCGCTTGCGGTCGATCCAGGGTCGCTTCCGACCCTCGGCATCGAGTTTGACCTCCGAGCAGCCCTGCACCATCTCGCGAACGTCCGGGCCGAACCGGGCGCCGACATCCTCGAGCGTCGCGGCCGTATCCTCGACGACATCGTGCAACAGACCGGCGATCACCACGTCTTCATCGAACCCGGCCCGATCCAGGATCAACGCCACGGCCGCGGCGTGTTCGAAGTACGGGACGTCGCTTCCCTTGCGAGTTTGCCCCAGATGGCAGAGGGCCGACCAGCGCATCGCCTTCTCCAGGCGGGGCGTTATCCAATCGCTTCGCATGATCCCTCGGGTAGTCGGTTCCATACACCTATCAATCAAACCGCCGCCTCGACTTGTCGCAGGTGCCGGCGCACGCTTCGGACGACTTCCGCGCGATGGGTCAGGAAACCGATGTGGCCCGCGCCTTCGATCGTCTCGAATCGAGCTCCCGGGATGTCCTGCGCGAGGGCGCGCTGGCGTTCGACGGGAACGATGACGTCACGGCCGCCGGCGAGGACCAATGTCGGCATCTCGATCCGCCAGAGACGGTCGGAGACGTCGAACGACTCCAACTGAGCCAGCCGCTCGGCGATGACGCTCTGGTCGGTCTCCCAGATGCGTTCGACCACAAAGTCGACCAGCGGGCCGGGCTCCGGCTTGGCACCGTAGAGCAGATGGAAGAACTGGTTGACGAAGCGATTGTCGCTCGGCAGCGGGAACCGCTCCAGCACCCGGCGTGCGATCGCCGAGCCGAGGGTCCGATGAAAACGGCCCTCCGCTCCGTACACGATCAGCCCTCCCAGACTCTCCGGATGGTGCGCAGCCAGCTCCAGGGCGACCGCACCGCCGTACGAAATCCCGAAGACCGTAGGATGATCCAGCCCCAGGTAGTCGATCAGAGATGCGAGATCCTCGGCAGACCCCGCAATATCCCCAACCTGACAAGGCGATTGCACCCAGGCTCGACCAATCCCCTTGATCGCCCCTCAGGCCGGGCAGGAAGACCTCGAAATGCCGGGCGAGTTCTCGCGCCAGCGGCCAGACCAGTTTCCAGCTCCCCGCCAGGCCCGGGACGAGGACTAATGGCTCACCTCGACCGATTCGGATGACATCGACCCATCCCCCAGGAACCCGACACGGCTCCAATTGCCCATAGTCAAATCCACCCATCCATCTCCACGAACCTTGCCACTTCGCTGCTAAACGCATGGTGTCACCTCGCGCGTCCATCTCTAACTCACGGCTTCATGCCCGTTCCAGGGCCAACTAACCGGGTCGGTCCTCCGGGAACTCACTCATGAGAGAGCGGTGCTCGATAGCCACTTGCATTGACCTTGCTACTCCTCACTGCCTAATGAGCACGACCCATGCCTCCATTAGGAGCGTTGTCAGGAATGATCACCAGGACGCAACGAGGCGCCGAAAAAGCGTCAGTTTTTCGGCGCCGAGATCTCGATCGTCAGCAGACAATTCGATAGACATACTCGCCTACCTACTTTACCCAGACAGACCAAATATCCTATTCTATGAGAGGAGGCGGCTTGACGATCGCACAACACTGGCTGACTTATCTAGTTTTGGGTAGAAAGCAGTAAGAATGAGTAATATTCAGCGAATGTATTAGTTCTTGACTGGGAAGCGGCTGGCTCGCGCCGAAGTTTCGCTAGCGAAGTCTTTGCGATTCGGCGCCGAAAGAGGTAGGGTGGAGTGGCGACCGAGAGGAGGGGTGCAGCTGGCAACCACCTGCTTCTCTTCAGACGCACGATGCATCACAGCACGAATGCACCATATTGATGTGACATCAGAGCGGACGTAACCGTGGGCCAGATCGACCGAGCAACGACGGATTCCTGGAAGAGCAACGGTTCCGGCACCAGTGCGCGCGGCAGGGGGAGATCGCCCTGGCGGCGTCGCCTGGTGCGCGCATTCTGGCTTGGATGCTCGCTGGGGGCATTGCTCTATTCGATCGCCGTGCTTGGCCACGTGGCCGGGATGGGGACGATCGGCGTGCGGTGCATGTTCGGGACGAGCATCGAGGAAGACATCCCGGCAGGATTACGACTGGCGACGACGCTCGGCCACGTCAAGGGCGACGAGCTGCGGTCGATCGGGAACCACGACATCTCGGAGCAGAGTTACGTCGGTTATTCGGATTACATCCGTGCGATGCGCGACCTGCGACACCGGGTCGGCGAGACCATCGAGGTGCGATGGCGTGACCAGGAAACTCGGGCCATCCACTCGGCGCAGGTCGTCGTGCAGAAGCCTCCCGGCTCGACGTATTTCTGGTCCTGCGTCTGGTTCCTCCAGGAGCTGCTGATCTTTCTCATCGGTGCTCGGGTCTTCTGGAAGCGGCCAAATGATGAATCGGCCCGGCTCTTTTTCGTGCTCTGCATCGTCACCGTCGGGGCATTCATGGGGGGCTACCACTGGACGGAGATCGTCATCGAGCCGTGGCTGATCTATTTATTTGCGATGTTCGCCGTCTTCGTCCCGGTGGTGAACCTGCACTTCTACCTGGTCTTTCCTCGTTCCAACCCGATCCTGTTGCGTCATCGCCGGTGGGTATTGGGAGCGATCTACGGCGTCTCGACGGCCTATCTGCTCGCGCTGTGGGGGAGCATGCGGGCGGCCGGGTGGCTCTCGCTGCACGGCGACCCGAGGACGACGGCGGCTTTCGGGTTGGTCCGCGGCCTGGCCATAGGATACGTCGCGCTGGCGGTCGTCATCTTCGGTTTTTGCGTGGTGAGCCTGGTGTATAGCTATCGCAATGCGGCGACGCGTGACGAACGGAACCAGGTCCAATGGGTCCTTCTGGCCGCGATCATCGCCTCGTTCCTGATCGCCTATCTGCTCGGCCAGGCCTGGAATGACCCGGCGACGCTGGGTCGCGACAATGCCGCCTGGCCGATGTTCGGAGTCTCGCTGCTCTTCACCATGGCCCACGCCTTCAGCATCACGCGCTACAAGCTGATGGAGGTCGAGGACATCATCGATCGGAGCGTGGTGTATTTCGCCTTCAGCCTGGTGGCGGGGCTGATCTATTCGGTGATGCTCCTGATCGGCGGCAAGTTGATCGGGGACCGGCTCTTCTCGGACCATTCGACGACGGGCGGGGCGATCGTGGCGGCCCTGCTCGGTGATCGTGGTACTGACCCTCTTCGAGGTCGTACGCGGGCGGTTCCAGCGGGTGATCGACCGGCGGTTCTTCCGGGAGAAATACAAGTTCGACGAGGCCATGCACAAGATGCGGCTGGCCGTGGGGAGCCTGGTCGACCGGGTCACATTGGGACGCCGGCTCCTCGAGGCGGCGGGTGAGGTTCTGCGCCTGGAGTGGGGGGCGCTCTACCTGGTCGAAGCCTCGGATCAGACGTTCCGGCTGGTGGCCAGCCACGGGCCGACGCCCGAGGAACAGTTACTGGCCTCGGATAATCCCCTGGTCGAGCGGCTGAGGCAATCGCCGACCATCCGACTCTCGCATGCACCGGCAACGAGCGACGGGGCCGATCCGGCCAGCGATGCCATGATCGCCCTGGGAGGCGAGGCGGCCACCGCCCTCGGGGGCGAGGGGCTGCTCGCGGGGCTCCTGGTGCTGGGCCCCAAGCGGAGCGGCATGCCCTATGAGAACGAGGAGATGGCATTCCTCGGGGGCCCTGAGCTCCGTCGCCACCCTGGTCCTCCACTCGGCGGACATCCAGGAGACGCTGAAGAGCCTTAACCAGGAGCTGCGCGGCAAGGTGGACAAGATCGCCGAGCAGCAACGGCGAATCCTGATCCTCCAGGACCAGCTCCGGGAGCGGGCCGGACGCGAGCGTGAGGGGGCCGGGCACTCCGCCGGATGCGGGGCCGTCGAGCCCTCGGTCGAGACCGACGGCGAAACCGGTGTCTTCCACGCGATCAAAGGTTCCAGTGCGGCGGTCCGGAAGATGATCGGTATGGCCCGGAAGGTCGCTTCGAGCCCCTCGGCCGTCCTGATCCGGGGCGAGAGCGGCACGGGCAAGGAACTCCTGGCGGCGGCGATCCACCACGCCAGCCAGCGTGCGTCCCGGCCATTCGTCAAGGTCCATTGCGCGGCCCTGTCGCAGAGCCTGCTCGAGAGCGAGCTGTTCGGCCACGTCAAGGGGGCGTTCACCGGAGCCGATCGCGACCGGGTGGGACGGTTCGAACAAGCCAACGGCGGTACGCTCTTCCTCGACGAAATCGGCGACATCAACCTCGAGGTCCAGACCAAGCTGCTCCGCGTACTTCAGGAGATGTCGTTCGAGCGCGTCGGCAGCTCGCAGCCGATCAATGTGGACGTCCGGATCCTGGCCGCGACTCACCAGGACCTCGAGTCTCTGATCCGCGGCGGGCGGTTCCGGGAGGACCTGTACTATCGACTCAACGTCATCTGCCTGCACATACCGCCCCTCCGCGAGCGCCGCGAGGATATCTTCGCGCTGGCCGTTTACTTCTTGAACCTCCAAGCCCAGCGCATCGGCAAGCCGGTCACACACCTGGACCCCGAGGCGGTCGAGGCCCTTGCCGCCTATGCCTGGCCGGGCAACATCCGCGAGTTGGAGAACGTCCTGGAGCGGGCGGTTGTCCTGGCCGATGGGCCGGCGATCACGGTCGACGACCTGCCGCCGGAGCTGCGGCAGACCGGGCGGCGCGGTCTCCGGCCGCGCCTGCCGACGCCCGTCGCCGCGGCCGGATCGATCCTCACTCCTGGCGGTCAGGGCGGCGGTCCGCCGATGTCTCCGGCCAGGTCTCGAGCGACCGCCGCCGGCCGAGATTCCGCGGCCTGGTCCGCGTCGGATTCGAAGGTCGCGTCCGTCGAAGAGTGGGATGCCGAATACGTCTCTTACGAGCGTCAACGGCTCCTGGACGCCCTCGATGAGGCCCAGGGGAACAAGAGCGTCGCCGCGCGGCTGCTCGACATGCCCAGGAGCACGTTCTTCAGCAAGCTGAAGAAACATGGGATCGCCTGAGAAATCGATTTCAGATGACAAATTTGGGCCTGGTTCAAATCGCCATGAGGCAGGGTAACACTTTTGTTGGGGGATGCCGGCGTTGGTCCTGGCAAGCGTGAACAGGCAAGGATCTATCGCCACACTGCTCCAGGCTTTACGCCGGAAGTGTTACCCAGGTTTACCAGGCAATTTCGATTGCGAATGGACAGAGGCCGATTTGGGAGCATTCAATTCGTAATTAGTAATTCGTAATTAGCTCTCTATCCGATTCTTCCAAGCTCTGACCGCCCGGACCGGCACTTCGAACCAGCCCCGGACGCGATCGAGAATCCACGCTCGCGCCTACGGCTCCAGGGTCATCGAGGTGGTCGTATCCTTGATATCTTCCATGGACTGGCCTCCGCGCTCATGGCCATGTCAATCTTTTGCGTCATGCGTGCGCTGACCAGGTGACCGGTCGCAACATCGAAGGTCATGGTGCCCCTGCCCTCCTGCTTGCGGATGGTGGCCGTGACGTTCGCCCCCGCGACGGGCTCGAGCGTCACCTTGGTCTCCATGCCGATGAGGAGTCGGCTCGGCGCCTTCGGATCGGGGCCCTGGAAAGTGTACGTCTTCTCCAACACCATCGTCGCGAAACCGATGGGCATCCGGGATGGTTTGCTCGACCAGGTCTTACCGGGCTCGATCTCGCCATCAGGGAAGGACGGAGGGCTCGATTGGAGGAGCATCTCCTTGAGTGACTTCTCGGAGACTTCGCCTTCGGCGGTACCCCGAGGAGCCGCGTCGCGCAGCCTCTTGAGCGTCGCCTCGGGCAGCTTGACGTCCTCGATCTCGCCCGTGGGCCGCATCTTGAAACCCACCTCGGTGCCGACGATGGCCTTGACTGCTGGGTCTCGGCTTCGAAATCCTTCCTGCACGGCCGCCTTGGTATCGTTGGAGTCGAACTCGAACGGCATGAGGGGTGGCATCTCGCTGCGCATCCGGACGCGGTCGTAGCGGAGCGTGATCTCCGCCGCGCCACCGGCGTCGACGCTGTTGACCGTCCAACTGACGTCGATCGTCTGCAACCGGTTCGATTTGCGCTCCTGGTCCATTCCCTTTGAGCTCATCACCATCTTCTGCTCGATCGAATAGTGCAGCACTTCGCCGGCCTTGAACTTCCAGCGCAGGGCTTCAGCCCGGGCGGAATCGGGCATCATGCCGACGAGCAGCCAGGCGATGGCCGCCAGGATCGTCGCCCGAACGGTCGAAGCCAGCCTGTGGCGCAGGGGCCGTGCGCCTGTGTCTCCGATTGCGATCTTCAACATCCGGTTTGACCTTTCGCAAAGAGGATTTCCCATCACGGTGCCCTCGAGCTCCGCCCTCAACCCGAGCACAGGAGGGCGACTCGATCCCTCGCGCCGCCGCCGCACTGGGGGGTTGCCGCCCGATCCGGATGCCGGGCGATCCCGGCACGTCCCTGGGAAAGGGACACGTCTTCCCCCTCGACACCATCCGGGACGCTGGGATACGCCAGCATAGCCGACATAACCGGCAAAATCATCACGAGTTGCCGGAGCCATGGGACTGGATCGCCGCACTGGCTGGGGAAACACCGACGCCAGGGCCGGGCTAATTGGTCTCGGGCTCCTCGTCTTCCCAGTTCTGGAAGCGGATCAGGAAGCCCAGGGCGGCGAAATAGTAGAGCGTGTGGGCCACGATCACCGTCAAGAGATTCCCGCTCCGGTTCCAGACCGCGCCGAGATAGAAGCCCAGGAGCGTGGAGACGACGACGTATGGCAATGAGATGGGATGCAGAAGGCCGAACAGCACGCTCGCCACAATGAGGCCCCAAGCCACGCCCCACCAACTGGTGAAGGACGCCTGAAAGACGCCTCGGAACAGCATCTCCTCACCGACGCCGCCGAGAGCGAGACCAAGGCCAACTCGGACCAAGTGCTCTTGGCGAAGAGCGGTACCATCTCCTGTTCGCAGAACTGCTTGACTCGCAACAGTGGGCCGACCGGCCAGGTCAGCATCGATACGAACAAGACGATCAAGGGCACGCGCCGCGGCAGCTCCCCAGAAAGCGTCGGTCAGGCTCCACTTAAACCCTCCCAACGGGTTATGACCCATCAACCAGCCAAGGAACAACGAGAGAGGCGCAGGCTCAACTCGAAGAAGACGACAAGAATGATAATGACATCACGACCAGGCTGGTCATTCTCGGGTCCCTGTAGGAGGTCTTCCTCCATGACGTTATCCTGGTCTTCCCCGGCTCCAGCCCGCGTTGTTGTGGATACCATCCGGCGACGGTTACACGTCGGAAGCCGATCGCACGACGGCCCAACCAATCAAGCTAGCGGCTTCATACTCTTCTGTCGATGCCCCAGCGAAAAGCCAATGCCGAACTCAAGGAACCGGACGAACGATCTCGCGGATTTCCGTGCTGTTCCTGTCTCAATTCGCTTCGAGTCGTCATTGTTCTCCGAAAGCTGACTCGCAAAGGCATCCGTCGTGTCAGTGACCTCTGGTTTTGGAATCGATAGCTGGAATCCGCAATCCTCAGCGATGCCCGCACGCCGAAGAAAGCCTCTGGGCATACAATGTACTAGACCCCGAGCCTCTGACTCAACTCAAAGCCATGCTTTGAGTTGAGTCAGAGGCTCGGGGTTTGATCGAGGGACGAGGCCACCGTGAGGAAGAGGTTCAACGACTCAAGGCCGATTGTGACAGCGAAGTGCTGAGGCTGATTCGCCGTGGCTGGATTCCATTCCTCCGAACGACGTAGAACAGTGCGCTCTGGGTCTGGGCCGTCTCGGGCTGCCGAAGAACATACAGGATATTATCGGGCCGGATCGTCTCCCAGTGCCGGCTGCCGACGTTCATGCCCACCAGGATGTCGCCCTTTTGAATGGCGGCCTCCGCTGCGGGGCTGTCGGGCGAGACGGCCTGGACATAAAGGCCGCCGCGGAGCTTCGGGTAGACCGACGATACGTACTCGGTCGGGACCGGGAGCGTCTTGAGCCCCAGCAGGCGCCAGACAACGTCGTCGGTCGTACCTGGTGCGGTACTATTCGGTGTCAAGGGGCGGACGTCCAGGGCCAGGGCACTCTCCGTCCCGTTGCGGCGGATCTTCACGCTGGCGGGGTGGCCCGGGTGGACATCCAGCAGCCCCCGCTCAACGTCCACGGCGTTGGCGATTGCTTGCTCGTTGACGCGGACCAGCTCATCGCCGGGCCGAAATCCGGAGGCTTCGGCCGGGCTCCCAGGTTGGACCTCGGCAACCACGACGCTCCGCTTGGAGCCGCGGCGCTGTTCGGCTGTGACCAGGCCATGCCATGTTGACGCCATCCGCCGGGTGCTCATCAGCTCTGACGCTACACGCTTGACCTCATCGATGGGCAGAGCGAAACCGATCCCCTGGCGCACCGGCTCGCACCGCCACGTTGATGCCGATCAGTTCCCCCTCGATATTGATCAGGGGGCCACCCGAGTTTCCGGGGTTGATACAGGCATCGGTCTGGATCAGGTTGCGATAGACCTGGTCGTCGGAGAGCGTGACGTCTCGATGCAGGGCGCTGATGATTCCCTTGGAAACGGTGTTCTCGTAGCCGAACGCATTGCCAATGGTGATCACCGTCTCTCCGACCATCAGGTCGGAGGAGGTACCGAGGTCGATTGCCGCTAGAGGGTGAGGAGCATCGACCTTGATTATCGCCAGGTCCATGATCGCGTCGTACTGGAGCAAACGGGCAGCGTAAGTCGTCCCGTCAAACATTTGCACGACGATTCCCTGGACCTTGTCCACCACGTGATGGTTGGTCAGGACATAACCCCGCCGGTCGATCAGAACGCCACTCCCCATCCCATTGACCCGCGGCCTCTGATTCTCTTCCGGAGAGAATGGCCATCGACTATGCGACTCAGACTTCTTCTCACTCGAGATACTGACCACACAGTGAGAAACTTTCTCCACGGCCTCGACAACGGCGGTTCGGCGCGATTCCGATGCGGCTTGCGACCGCGCGGTCATCGCCGCCAACGCGGCCGCCAGCAATGCGAGATGCCAGGTGATCTTCCGGAGAAACCCGTCATCCAGATTCATCAAAGGCGTTGGCACGGCGGTCGTCCCCACAGCGATAGACCGAGGCTGCACCCGTTTCAACCCAATCCAGTCCCAGCCGGCTCCGGCCCTGAAACCCGAGTTGTGTCTGCCGGCTTGGTTTTTGGATCGGTTACCCCGTTTCCCGCGCTTGAGGCTGGAGCCGCCGATGTTCCCCAGGTTTCCCTGCTTTCGTAATTATCCGCAACCTCCTCCTGCATTACCTAGATTTCCCACAGATGATAATTAGTTCTACAGCGGAAGGATCTGTGGTGGTTACCAGAGATTCCTGGCGGCCTGAAGGGCTGCGGGAACCCAGCCCGGGGTGAAACCCCGGGAACCAACGATCACACCATCCTGCCGGGGCCTGAAGGGCCGCAGGTGGCACCGGCCCCTGCACCCCTTCAGGGTGCACCGGAGAGGGGCCGACAATCCAGGTCCCCAGGGTTTCACCCTGGGCTGGGCTCCTGCGGCCCTTCAGGCCGCACGTGGCTTCCCGTGAACAGTGTAGAATTGGAGTCTTAGACGAGGGCCGTTGGCGATCACTTCGCCGTGCACATCGGTCAGACGTCTCTGGATGCCATTGTGATAGAACGTCAGCCGTTTGTGATCGATCCCCAGGAGGCGGAGGATCGTGGCGTGAAAGTCGTAGATCGAGACGGGGTCCTCGGCGACCTGGTAGCCGACTTCGTCCGAAGCCCCGAGGGCGAATCCCCGCTTGAGCCCGGCGCCGGCCAGCCAGCAGGTGAAGGCGAGTTGGTGATGGTCGCGCCCCTTGCCTCCGATCCCCTCGGTGAACGGCGTGCGGCCGAACTCGGTGGTCCAGACCACGAGCGTATCCTCGAACATCCCCCGCTGTTTCAAGTCCTTGAGGAGTGCCGCGACCGGCTGATCCAGGCTCGACGGCCTGCTTGGAGTGGTTCTCGACAAGGTCTTCGTGGGCATCCCAGTTGATGCGAGGCGAGCCGAAGGCGCCGCCGTGATAGAGCTGGACAAATCGCACTCCCCGCTCCAGGAGTCGTCGAGCCAGGAGACAGTTCCGGCCGAAGCCCGCGGTCTCCGGCCGATCCAGGCCATAGAGCGCCCGGATCGCGGGGGCTCGCCGTCGAAGCCGATGACTTCGGGGATGCTTGTCTGCATCCGCCCAGCCAGTTCGTAGGAACGGATCCGCGCCGCGAGTGCCGAGTCGCCGGGATTCGCTTCCTGGAACTCGCGATTCATCGCCTCGAGCACGGCCAGACTCGATTGCCGATGACCGCGGCGAGACGCCCTCGGGCGGATAGAGGTCGACGATCGGTTCACCGGATGCGCGGAACGCGACGCCCTGGTGGGTGGCTGGCAAGAAGCCCGAGGTCCAGTTGATCGACCCTCCGGCCGGTAGCCCACGAGGGTCGGGCAGGACAACGAAGGTCGGCAGGTCCTGGTTCTCGGTACCCAGGCCATAAGACAGCCAGGCTCCCATGCACGGGAAAGCCGTTCATCGAGAAGCCCGAGTTCATCTGGAACGTCGCCGGGGTGTGGTTCGAGCTTTTCGCCACCATGGAGCGAATCACCGTGAGATCGTCGGCGCACTCGGCCAGGTGCGGCAGCAGGCTGCTGACCCACTGCCCACTCTCTCCCCATCGGCGGAATCGGAACGGGGTCTTCATCAACCGGCCGGGCCTGCCGAAGAACGTGTCGACTTTTCCCTTGCCGATCAACTCCCGCCCTTCGAGCCTGGCCAGTTCGGGCTTGTAATCGAACGTGTCGACGTGGCTGACTCCGCCGCATGCGAAGATCTGCACAACGCGCTTGGCTCGGGCCGGAAAATGAGTACTCGATGCGCCCGCCGCCCGGGACTCCTCTCCGAGCATCCAGGCCAGGGCCACTGACCCCAGTCCCGCACCGGCATCGCGAAGGAACTGCCTGCGGGAGACTGCCGAGGAGCCAGATCCCGGGGTCTGGTTGATCATGATATTCGCCCACTCCGCACCTGCCGAAAAACGGGATCATGCATCACACTCAAGCGATTCTCCGGGCTTCGGAAGGTTTTGGCAATCTCTCAGATCGCCGGGTTCGGAGAACTACCAGCCAACGCGGCGTGAGAATCGGTCCAGCGACTCGGCTGCGGCGAGGGCCCGTCCTACCGAAAGCCGCCGGGCCAGCTCGACGACCCGGGGGAGCCGGTCCGGGCGAGCGTGAAGGCAGGCGAGGTAATCGAGCGTGGTCTGAGCGAAGATCGTCGAGCCATCGGAGACTCGCTCGGCGGCCCGCTCCAGGTCGGCCAGCGCGTTTTCCCACAAGCCGAGCTGACGCATGCAGCGGGCCCGGCCGAGATAAGCGTTGGCGTCCTCGGGGTCGTTGGCCAGGGCAGCCGACCACGCCTCGACCGCGTCCTCGGGGCGATTCAGCTCCATCAGCGCGCGGGCTTTCCACGAGAGGGCCGGACCCGGCCGCGCCATGGAAGAGGGCCCGATCGAACCAGCGAAGGCCCGCGACCGGTTCGCCGGCCTCGATGGCCAGCCGGCCGCGAAGCGTCAGCAGGCGCGGGTCATCCGGGTCGAAGGCCAGACCGCGCTCGACGTCGGCCAATGCCCCGACACGGTCGCCCGCTCGGAGTCGGATCTCGCCGCGAAGGGCATACGACATGGCGGATGGGGCGAGCTTGACGGCTCGATCCGCCTCGGAGACTGCCGGCGGCGTGTTCTCCCAGGGCGCTGAGCATCGCGGCGCGGGCACGGAGGACGCGCGGCTGTCGGCTTCGCAGTGGTCCGATGCGGACGACCCGAGCCGATCGATCGCGGCGCGGAGGTCGGCCATCAGGACGGGCCCGGCGAGCGGCCAGTTGGCGATCGCGTCGGGGTGGAGCAGGCGGTCGTCGATCGGACGACCCGCGCCCAGCGCCACGCGGGCCTGAATCCTGGCGAGACTCGGGCTGAGATCGAGCCCCAGCGCCTCGTCGGCGTCCGCCTCGGCCTCGAGCGGCGCGACCCTGTGCGAGCCGAGCGAGGGCCCGGCTCGCCAGCCAATCGGCGCGGGCCTTCGGGGACGCATCCGGCCGCTCGTTCAAGAGTCGGGTCAAGTCGGCCTCGGCCTCGGCCGCCCGACCTCGCCGCATCGCCAGCCGGGCGCGGGCCAGCCGCGCCGTCGGATCGGAGGGGTCCGCGTCCAGCAAGGCATCGTACTCGGCCCGTGCCCGCCCCGGGGCGCCGGCCTCGGCGAAGAGTCGAGCCCGGTCGATCCGAGCGGCGCGAGCGGTCTGGCCCGAGGGGTCGGCCGCGATCGCCGCCTCGAAGTCGCGCGGGCCCCCAGCACGTCGCCGACGGCCTGGCGGACCTTGCCCCGCTCGATCCGGAAGCGGGCTCGGTCCGCGGGCAGGTCGCCCGCGGCCGTCACCGCCAGGTCCAGGTCGCGGAGGGCGAGGCTCCAGGCGCCCCTCCGATAGGCATACAGGTGAGCCCGGTTGAACCAGGCCCATGGGGCGCCGGGACGCAGCGCGACGGCCGCCTCGTAGTGTTGCAGGGCACCTTCGACCTTGCCGGCCTGTTCGAGAAATAATGCCAGGGCAGCTGATGCCAGTAATTATCCGGCTGAAGGAACCGTGCCCGTTCCAGCCAGTTGAGGGTCAGGCCGCGATCGTGACGGAGTCCGGCAAGCAGGCCCCACTGGAAGCAGGCCCGCGCCGAGGTCTCGCGCGCGGATCGCCGGGAAGCACTGGGGGCTGCTCGCAGCTCGCCGAGCCGCCAGCTCCACCAGCCGCGCAGGGCCTCCCAGGGACCGCGGGGCTCGGCAAACGCGAGGGCCCGATCGCAATAGTGGAGTGCGCGATCGGGCCATCGCCGGATCGTCCGGATGGTCCTGCCGACCGCGACGACCCAGACGAACAGCAACTCGTTGACCTCCGTCGAGCAACCGCCGGCGTCGGGTCGGGTCGAGCCGGCCCAGTTCCTCGCGGTGCGACCAGGTCGGAGTCTTCGAGCACGCCGAAGGGCGAGAGGGCGGCCTCGAGGTCGCGCGAGGCGGATGCGGCATCGCCGCCGAAGCCGAGCAGATGGAACCGCAGGGGGTCGGCCTGCCGGCTGAACGTGTCGGCCTGGGTGCGGATCTCATCCGTCGCGAGGGCCTCCTCGCGCAACTGGAGCGCAGCGCGCCTGAGGTCGCGCAGTCCCGGCCAGCCCTCGGCCTGCCGGGCAGCCGTCTCGAACTGGATCGCGGCCATGGCGCAGTCGCCGACGTCGAGCCATTGCCGGCCCAGCGAGAACAGTTGATGGACTTCCGATCTCCTGGCGGAGGCGATTGGCCTGCGACTGGAACCAGGCGGCCGTGAACCCGGCCAGGACCGCGAGGATCGGGATCGCGACCGCCATCCGCAGCCGGTTGCGACGGAACCCAGCCGGCCAATCGGCTGGCCATCGGCTCGCGGGTGAATCGGAGCGGAGCGGCGTCGGCCACGGCTTGCAGGTCGGCCGCCAGCTCGGCCGCCGAGCCGTACCGGTCGGCCGGGTCGGGGGCCAGGCAACGCCGCAGAACGGCCTGGAAGGCGGGGGGAATCGATCGGCCCCCCTCGACGGGTTTCGGGCGGGCCCGATCGCCTGGCCTCCAGGTACCGGAACGAGGCTTCGGCCGCCGTCGGCATGCTCGGCAGGCGAACGATTGGTGGGAAAGCCGACCGCCTCCAGGAGGACCAGACCCAGTGAGTAGAGATCCGATCGATGGTCGATCCGCCCGGCCTTGCGCTCGATCAAGGCCTCCAGGTGCTCCGGAGCCATGTAGGCGAGCGTGCCCCCGATGCGCTCGGACGTTCGCGGTCAGGTCCGCGGGGTCATGGGCCAGGTTGAAGTCCAGGAGCATGGGCAGGCCGTCCTCGGTGACGAGGACGTTGGACGGCTTGATGTCGCGGTGCAGCACGCCGCGCTCGTGCGCGTGCTGCAAGGCCTCGGCCAGCCGCGCCCCCCACCAGGCGATCGCCCTGGGGTAGCGTCCGCCGGGCCAGGGCGTTCCGTCCCGCCGATCGTGGCCGGTCGCACCCGGGCTGGAGCCGGTCGAGCGCGTGCGACCAGTCCGGCTCCGGAATGCGTCGGTCGCCACGGCCGGGCTCGGCCAGGACCCGCGCCAGGGTCAGCCGGCCGAAGTACGGCATGCAGAGGAGATGGAGCCCGCGCGCCGGGTCGGTGCGATAGGAGTGGACCGGGACGATGTGGGTATGCTGCAACCGAGCCAGGGTCTGCGGCTCGCGCGTGCCGAGCCGGGTGACCTTGAGCACGACCGGCCGATCGGCCAGCCGAGCTCCTCGGCGCGGAACACCCGGGCGAAGGAGCCTCGGCCCAGCTCCTCGACCAGCCGGAAGCCGGCAATGGTCTGACCCGGCTCGGGGAAGGTCAATCCGGCGTCCGGCTCGGGCGGATGGGGAGCGGTGCTGGGGCACTCGGCGACGAAGCCATGAATCTCGATGACCTCGCGCAACCCGGCCGGCGATGGCCGGGAAACGGGTCGTCGTACTCGGCCGGATCGGGGATCTCTCCGGCCTCCTCGCGGAGGCAATACTCCTCATAGATCAAGGCCACGAGGGCCTCGTCATCGAGCGCCGGATACTGACATTGATACCATTCGACGCGGACCGACTCGCCGGCCTCGTGTCGCAGGGCCAGGTCGGTGCGGAGGAGGGCCAGCAGGGTGCCGGGGCGCTCGCCCGCCGGGCGGGGAGGAATTCGATCGGGTCGGGGCGAGTGCCCTCGGCGGCACGCCAGGCGGACTCGAATCGTTGGGCCAGGCGGACGACCTCCGGAGAGGCGGCCTCGTCCCAGGTTCGACCGAGGGTCATCGAGCTCATCGGCTCAGTCCTCCGTCATGTCCGAGGCCTCGGCCCGTCGCCGGAGGTCCTCCAGAACCCGGCGAACGGTCCGCTCGCTGAGCCCGAGCCGCTCGCCGATCTCGCGGCTGGAGAGACCCTCCGCTTTCAGCTCGAGGATCTCCCGACGGTCCGCGGGGAGCAGGTCCCTGAGCCGGCCGAACGCCTCGTTGGCTTCGGCCAGCTCGCTGGCGGTATCCTGATCGGCGATGAGTTCCCGAGGGGCCAGCCCTTCGCCGCAAAGCGGTTCCTCGCGCTGCATGTCCTGTTTCCGGCTGACCGCGCGGCGGTATTGGTCCACGACCTTGTTCTTCGCCACCTGGGCGAGGAACATGATCGAGGTAACGTGGGTCCTCGAACTTCTCCGGTCCCGCGCCGAATCGCAGGAAGAAGCTCGCCCAGACGCTCTGGAGGAAGTCCAGCGAGTCGAACCGCGAGCGCAGCAGCCTGGGAAGCTGACGCCGGACCACGAGGCGGACCTGGGCCTCGTATCGGGCGAGCAGCTCGCGTGCGGCCAGTTCGTCTCCGGCCCTGATACGGTCGAGGAATGCCCGAAGCTCGCTGGCCGGGGCTTGGTCCGGATCGTGGCCCGGCCCGTGAGGCCGATCGCCCGCGGTCATCGGGGGTTTCCTTCCTCGGGCTGGCGGCCTTGGCCGTGGCACTCACTCGGTAGTACGGACCGACTTCTCGAGAGTATCTTATCCTTTCTGCCGCCTGAGAAAAATGAGGTTCTCCGGGCTTGCCGGCGGACGCGCGTCGTCTGGCACCCGAAGGGTCGTTGCCCCGTGCGAGACCTGAGCCGTTCCTGGTGCGGACATCGTTACCGGCCTCTCCTGATCGGGTCGGCAAGCGAGCGAGTCCTCGGCCAATCCTCGAACGATCGAGTCGCATTCCCTACCGAGGTCGCATGTTACTCAAGGGACCCATCGACCCGTCGCGAACCGGTTCGGGGCCGCAGGTTCCGCACAGGGCGGGGTACAGCCCGACGGACGGCCGCCGCGAGGTCCGGCGCGTACAGTCCGACGCACAGGGCGGCCGAACTACTCAGACCCAACAAAATCGACCCGATCCGGTCGCTACTACTCTTTGGAGATTCCTCGTCACGTGGTACGTTTGCCCAGAGGGGAGTTGGCGAGTCAGGCTTGGGTCGGTCGTACTCATCGATTGGGGGCAAGGTCGCAGCCGAACCCAAGGGGACGTCCCCCAGCGTACCGTCCGTCGCCTGGGGCGGCAGATAGGTCGTGGGCTGGCCTGAAGGCCGCCGGGATGCCATCCCGAGCTCGGTCCGGTTCGGACCGAATCCGGCCTCACCGAAATTCCGGGCCCCAGGCTGATCTTGCCGAGCCGCGGCTGACGGCGTCGGGTCAACCCCAGGGGAAATCACTTCGGCTGAAGCCATATCGGTATCGAAACGAGGCGAGGAGGAGCTTCCGGGACATTGAGCGGACGATCGCTCGTCACCTCGCAAACTCTCCCGACCTGGTGAGATGAGGCGGACCAGGGACATCTCGACGTGCGTCTCCTCGACCCGATCGGCCCTTGGGGTCAGGCTGCCGTCGGAGAGAATGCCCCCGGCCGGCTCGTGATGGCTCGTGGGCAATGGGCCGACGGCGATTGAGCCATTCGGCTGCTCTGCGCCTCAGACCCGCCGAACGTCGTGGCTGTCACCGCGACGGCGCCGGTGCTTGTAATCCATGAGGGCGATTGGCCCTGAACGGACACGCCGTACTGGGCACCGTTCTGCGCGCCGGTGCCCCATGGCCCCCGCACTCCCATGCCGTTGGCGATCCCGGGCGTCCCGATCTCGTAGGCTGCCGGTAGTGTCTCGAGCGTAATTTGGAGGCGATGAGTGATTGTCCCCGAGCTGCTGCTCGCACTCGCCTGCTCGCGGAACAGCATCCCCGCGTAGAGCAGTTCGTGCGGTGTCGAGTCTCGCCCACTGAGGGCCAGGTTGTTTGACTGGGACGCAGCCTCCAGCGCCCCATGGATCAAGAGGTCGGCCCCGTTGCCAAGGACGAACAAATCGCCGGAGTCACTCTTTGGGAGTGTCTCGAACCTTACGTCGAGCCAGAGGTCGCCGGTCTCCGGACCGATCGAGACCCGATAGAGTTCGGTCCCGCCTCCCGGCGAGAGGTCCCCGATTCGCTCTTGGCCCTCGGGCGATACTGCGACCGAAGGAAGCGTCGAATCGACCTCCAGGAGGCGGAGTGTGACTGGGGCGAAAGGCTCAGAGTCGGCCACCTGGGCCGGAGGAAGCGGGAGCTGGAGTGGGGCCGGCGATGGGACGACACCCGCCATCAAGAGCCGGGGCTCGAGGGTCTCTATCCTGAAGGTCGCTCGCCGCCGGGATCGAGGTGAATCCCGGGGTTTTCGACCACCGAAGTACGGACCCATTGTTAGTGACATCTGATCATCGATCCGAACGCCGGGTGCTTGATAGTTCTCTAGGTGGCATCCGTCGCGCCTGCTCGGCCTGAGTCTACCAGGTCCACCGGAGGGGCGACACCGTCCCCGAACGCTAACACGGGCTATCTTGATTGGTCGAAAACTGATGACCGACTCGGACAAGGATTTTGTCAGCGCCTCTGTTTCGATCGTCGGTCCAGCCATGCCGAGGTCAGTGCCAGTTACCGTCGAAGAAACCGTGCCAGATGCCGGCGAACTTGAGAGCATGCGTGCACTAAGCCTCATTGGCAATCCGTTGACAAAACCTGTCAATGGCGGCACAATGGGGCCAGAGGAGGATCGCTCATGGATACAATGAACGTCGCCTTGCCCGAGTCGATGAAGTCCTTCGTCCAGGAACGCGTCAGCGAGGGCGGATACAGCAGCGTCAGCGAATACGTCCGCGAGCTGATCCGCGCCGACCAGAAGCGAAAGGTCGAGGAGCGGATCGATGCCCTCCTGCTCGAAGGGCTGGACTCCGGCCCGCCGATCCCCGTCGCCCCGGAGTATTGGGAAGCGAAGAAACGCCGCCTGACCGAGCGGCTTGGCAAGGCCATCCTCCCGCAATGACCGTCCAATACCGCGTACTGCCCGCCGCCGACCGGGACCTGGACGACCAGGCCGCTTACCTGGCGGACCAGGCCAGCCTGGATACGGCCCTGCGTTTCTCGTGCCGGTCATCTTTCTATGGAAGATACAAGAACTCGCTCGAATTGAAGAGGACCCACGCCAGTTCGGCCAGCCCTGCCTCGCGCACCAGGGCCGAGGCCCGGTCGCGTTCCAGGCCGCGTGGCCGGCGTCCGATCGTGAGGCGATAGGCGCAATCGATCTGCTTCTCGACGTCGGAGCCGGCAACCGCCTGGACACGGGCCGCCAGGCATCGCGCCTGGCGGAGGACGAACGAATCGTTCATCAGGCCGAGGGCCTGGAGGGGTGTCGTGGTCACGGCACGCTTCGGCGTCTTCACGGACGGGTCGGGACAGTCGAGTGTTTCGAGGAGCGGGTCCTTCGCCGAGTTGATGTTGATCCGATAGACGGTCCGGCGATTGAACTCGGGCCCGACCGGGTCGTTCAGCTCGTAGAAGTTCGAGTTGAAGACGGTCAGCTTGAAAGGCCGAAAGCTCGGGCCGGCCATCTGGGGGTTGAGCTCGACCGCTGGCGTGGAGCATCGCGTCGCGGATCGCTTCGGCCTCGAGCCGTCGGGCGGGAAAACGCCAGAGCAGCCGGTCGTCGGCATCGACGGCCGCCGCCTTGGCGTCGAACCGCGACGACTGGCGGTAGGTGCTGGACAGCATGATCCGGCGGTGCAGCGCCTTGAGCCGGGAACCCTGCGCCAGGAAATCGGACGCCAGCCAGTCGAGCAATTCGGGATGAGAGGGCCGGTCGCCGTTGCGGCCGAAGTCGTTGGGCGTCGCGACCAGTCCCGTGCCGAAGTGGTAATGCCAGACCCGGTTGACGATGACCCGGGCGGTCATCGGATTGGACGGGTCGGCGACCCACTCGGCGAGCTTGCTCCGGCGGACTCCTTCCGGAGCATCGGCGGCCAGGCCGAAGTCCGCCGAGGGGGACTTGACCGCCGAGAGGCCGCCCGCGGCGACCCGCTCGCCCTGCTTCTCGACATCGCCGCGGCCGAGCATGAAGTGTCGGCGGCGGGGGACTCGGCCTGGCCGCGTAGGTGAGCGGGACTCCCTTGGCATTCGGGTCGGCGCCGGGCGCGCATCGGCCGGTTGCCGTGCTGGACCCCTTCGATCGCGGCCTTGATCCGGTAGTAATCGCGCTGAGGCACCGGGTCGAACTTGTGGTCGTGGCATCGGGCGCAATTGACGGTCAAGCCCGAGGAAGACCTGGCCGACGGCGGCGACCATGTCCTCGAGCTCTTCTTCCCGGACCCGCTGCCTCATCACGGCGCTCTTCTGGATCTGGTTCGCCTCGTCCCACGTCCCGGCGACGAGGAAGCCGGTGGCGACGATCCCGTCCCGGGTCACGGGCTCCAGGACATCGCCGGCGATCTGCTCGCGCACGAACTGGGTGTAGGGCCGGTCGGCGTTGAGGCTCTGGATCACGTAGTCGCGATAAGGCCAGGCATTGTCGCGGATGTGGTCGTATTCGAAGCCGTGACTCTCGGAGAACCGGGCCACGTCGAGCCAGTGCCGGCCCCACCGCTCGCCGTAATGGGGCGAGGCCAGCAGGCGGTCGATCAGGCGCTCATACGCGGTCGGGGAAGGGTCGGCGAGGAAGGCGTCGATCTCCGCGGGCGTCGGCGGAAGGCCCAGCAGATCGAACGTCGCGCGGCGGATCAAGGTGAGGCGGTCGGCCATCGGGGCCGGGGAGAGGCCGGCTGACCGGAGCCGGGCCAGGATGAACGCATCGATCGGGTTGGCCAGCCAGGACGCCGGTTGGACCGTCGGCGGCTCCGGACGGACCAGCGGCCGGAGGACCCAGAGCGCCGCCTGGCCCGTGGGTTTCGCTGGTGTCGACCAGGATTCGTCCCAGGGCGCTCCGGCATCGATCCATTCGCGCACCACCGCGACCTGCTCGGGACCGAGCGGCTTCTTCGGGAGGCATCTTGCCGGCCGCGACCTTGCGATAGACCAGGCTCCTGGCCGCGTCGTTGGGCCGCAAGGCGACTCCCGACTCTCCGCCTCTCAGGGCCGCGGCGCGGCTGGTGAGGTCCAGACCTCCGGCCGGCTCCTCGCTGTGATGGCACTCGACACAACGCGTCAAGATGGGTTGGACCCGCCGCGCGATCGGCTCGGCATCCTCGTCGTGCTCGCCACCCCTCGCCGAGGGACGAAGATCGACCCAGGCGGCGACCAGGAAGCTCGTGAGGGTGATGAGTTTGGGACGTCTCATAGCGGCGAGCTTCCCCGATTCCTAGACCGTGTCAAACATCTCGAGGGCGCTGGAGACCTCATGGAGCCGGGCCGTGAGATAGGTCCGGATCTCCTCGTTGGTGTTCAACTGAAGGACATGATGGGCGAACCGCTCGGCCTGTGCGGTGGTGACCGAGGCGAGCAGGGCCTTGACGGTGGGGATGAACGCGGGGCTCATGCTGAACCGGCGCAGGCCCATGCCGAAGAGGACCAGGACCGACCGGGGCTGGCCGGCCATCTCGCCGCAGAGGGTCACGGGGGTCCCGGTCCGCTGGCAGGCCGCGAACACGTTCTGGAGCACGCCGAAGATCGCCGGGTTGAGCGACTCGCACAGATGGGCGACCTTCGGGTTATCCCGATCGGCCGCCATGAGGTACTGGATCAGGTCGTTGGACCCGATCGAGATGAAGTCGGTCTCCCGGAGGATCGCGTCGATGCAGATCGCGGCCGCCGGGACTTCCACCATGACCCCCGTCTTGACGTCCTCGCCGAAGGCCGACGCCCTCCCGGCGCAGGTTGTGCCGGGTCTCCTTGACGAGCTTGTTCACATGCAAGAGCTCTTCCAGGTTCGTGATCATCGGGAAGAGCATGGAGACGTGCCCGTGCCGGCTGGCGCGGAGGATGGCCCGGATCTGGGTGATGAACAACTTGGAGTTCTCGAAGAAGATCCGGGTCGAGCGCCAGCCCATGAAGGGGTTGGGCTCGCTCCGACGTCCCAGGTAGGGGACGGTCTTGTCGCCGCCGAGGTCCAGAGTGCGGATCGTCACCGTCTGATTGGGCGAGTTGAGGATGATCTGGCGGTAGTATTCGTATTGCTCTTCCTCGCCGGGCACGTCGTGGTGAGTGAGGAAGAGGTACTCGGTCCGGAAGAGCCCGACGCCCGTGGCGCCGACCTTGCATCGCGGCCTGGGCATCGGCCAGGTTGTTGATGTTGGCGAAGAGCTCGACGCGCGTCCCATCGGCGCTGAGGGCCGGCAGGTCGCGATTGGCGACCAGTCGGTCCTTGATGTTGAAGAATTCGCGCTGGACCTTGCGATAGGCGGAGGTCGCCTCCTGGTCGGGACGGAGGATCACCATGCCGTCGCGTCCGTCGACGATCATCAGGTCGCCGCTCTGGACTTCCGCCATGATGCCATCGACGCCGGAGACCGCCGGGATGCCCCGGCTCCGGGCCAGGATCGCCGCATGGCTGGTCGAACCGCCGACCTCGGTGACGATCCCGGCGATCGGCAGCTCGCCCAGGCTCATCGCCTGGCTGGGCAGGAGCTCGTGTGCGACCAGGATGACCGACTCGTCCCCGTTCCGGGAATCGCCCGCGGGATCGGCATGGCCGACGGGCTTGCAGGTCAGGTGCGAGCCGATCCGCAGGATCACGTCCCGGACATCGGCCATCCGCTCCCGGAAGAAATCCTGCTCGATCCGCGCGAACTGCGCCGCATAGCTCTGCATGACCGCTTGAAGGGCGGCCAGGGCGGTCATCTGCTCGTTTTCGATGAGGTCGTGGACCCTGGACAGCAGCGCCGGGTCGTTGACGATTTGCAGGTGGCCCTTGAAGATCTCGGCCGCGGAGTCGCCCAGCTCCTGGGCGACCTTCTGGACCAAGGCTTCCAGGTCGGCCGCCGAGTCGGCCACGGCCCGGTCGAACCGCTCAATCTCGTCGGGGACCTGGTCGGGGCTGTCCAGGGTCTGTTCTTCGATCGAGCCGAGGACAGACTCCACGCGGTGGGCAACCCCCACCACGATGCCAGGACTCACGCCGATTCCTTTACGCATGTCGAGCCGGTCTCACGATTCCGTGACGATCGAACAGAGGGTACTGCGGCCTCGGGGCGTAGCTCACGACCCAGATCCTGCGGTGCGGACATCGGCGGCATCCCTGGTGCACACCCTCTCACCAGCCGAGAGGATCCGTCAACCGGATACCCGGAACTTTCGGCGTGGGACGGCTTGCACGAAGGAATTCGGCGTCGAAGTCGGATGGCTGGATGCGAGGTTTCATGGAATTCCTTGGCAATTTCCGTACCAGCACGACGATGTCGGGGCCTTTTTCGCCTCCGCGAAGAGCCGGTGCCTGGAGATTAGGGTATAACGCCATTCGCCCGACGTCTATATCTCACAGGATGTACGAAAAGCTTTCTTGCGACCATCGGGGGCTTTTCGTTGAGGCTGTCCCGAAAAGTCTCGCCAGCGACGGCACAATATAGCCTGGGACCAGAACCCCCGAATCGTCGCCCGTGTTCTGAAGTCCCGAGACTCATATCGTTTTCGTCATCCGTCCTGGGGCAACCACCCTTACGCGGGCTGGCGAGGCTCCTTCTCGGGCCGCTGAGGAGTCTTTCCAAATCGTCCCAGGGCCAGGAGCGAGACGGCCGTCAAGAGATAGGCGGCCGACCAGTGATAGGGTGTTTGCAAGGCCGTCGCCTCGTATCGACCGTCTTTCCGGAGCTGGCGATCACCTCGCCGGGCATCGCGATCGGGGAAGACGGCCAGCGGCGAGTGGATAATGCCAAACCAGGAAAAAACGGTGCACAGCACCAGGGTCCCCACGATGGCCCGGACCCGGCCATCGATCAGGTGCGCGAGTGCCGTCGCCCACAATACGCTCGTCACGATGAACGTGCCCCCGCCGGCCAGGACCATGACGGTCTGGATCCATTGCTGGGTAGCCAGCGGGAGCTCCGCGAACGGCTTGCCCATGACGGGAAGAATCTGGCCCAGGGCCAGCGAGGCCAGGTACGCCAGCGCGGGTATGCAGGCCATCGCCACCGCCGGATAATGCCGGACCGGCGTCGCGTGGAACGATTGGGCCGTGATTTCCAGCCCGACGAAGACCAGGATGGGGAAAATGACCGGCTTGGGAATGACGAAGAAGATCCAGTCGAAGAACCCGAAGATCCCGCGCGGCGCCGACGAATAGGGCCGTCGCAAGGGTATAAGCCGCCCGTGCACCCATCGCCTTGTAAGCGGGATGCCCGATGTAGGGCGTGGATTGGATCACACCGCCGAAGAGGGCCCCGAAGATCGTGGCAAACCCTTCGACGGCGATGATCTGGCCGGTCGGGTAATCATCCCCGGCGGCCGCGGCGCTCTCCGTGCAGTCGATGCCGCCGACGACCGTCGCCAGCGCCATCGGAATCGCGATCGGCAAGTATCGCAGCGCCTCGCGCCACGTGCTCTGGAACCAGCTCCCACCACGCCTCGACCGGCATCGGCAAGACGGCACGAAGCGCCCAGGACGGTCGATCGCCCTCGGCCACGGCCGCCTCGCCCCATCCGAGCCCATTGCATCGCGTAGAAGATGAGACAGCCCACCAGGACCGCCCCAAGGGCACCGGGAAACTGCTTCGGGAACTCCCATCGAGCCGTCAAGGTCGCCAGCATCAAGCCCAGTGCCACCATCCCCGCCACCGGCTGCGCCGCGATATCCAGCAATGGCAAGAAACTGATGAGAACCAGTGCAATCGCCGCCAACGAACCGAGCAATCCGGCCCGTGGCACGATTCGTCTTATCCAAGCACTCATGGAAGCGCAAGCGATCTTGAAGATTCCCGAGGCAAGCAGCATGGCAATGCCCATAAACCAGGCATGTCTTGCCGCATCTTCGGGCACAAGGCCGCGTTTGAGGGCCACTTGATAGGCCGGGCCGATAATGAAGAGGACGGCCCCGAAGGTGCTTGGCGTATCGAGGCCCAGGGGCATGGCCGTGATATCGCTCCGGCCGGTCCGACGGGCCAGGCGGAACGCCATGGCGGTATAGATGAGATCGCCCACGAGGACGCCGACGGCGGTGCCCGGGATCATGCGGGTCAGGACGAACTCCCGGGGCAAGCCGAAGATGTGGACCAGCAGGCTGGCCATCAGGATCATGACGCCGATGTTGTCCAGCATCAGGCCCGAGAAGGCGTTGATGTCGCCTCGTTGAGCCCAGGCGTACTTGGAGCGGGGGTGGTCGCTGATTGACGGCGAAACGGTCACGGTTGGAGAGTCCTCTCGAGACGGGGAAGGATCCGGACGGAGTCAGACGATGACGGGCCACGGCCAGGCGAGAGGCGAACCAGGCCAGGAGCCCGACGAGCAGATACACGGCGGCCGTCGAACCGATGGCCACACCCAGACCGAAACTCTTCGACGCCTTGCCGACCACCCAGGGGGCGAGGAACCCGCCGGTCCAGCCCACGGTGTTCATCAGGCCCGCGGCGGTGCCACGATCTTTGGGAGCGACGACGTCGAAGAGCGAGGCGAAGATGTTCGCATCGTAGATCCCCTTGCACAGCCCCGCGCCGATCAAGGCCGCGATGACCATGGCGAGCCACTGAGGACTGACCGGCGAAGAAGACGAACGGAGCGGCCAGGATCAGGCCGAGGCTCTGGATCAGGATTCGTCCGCCCGCGGAGCGCCGCGCCGACCAGTCGGCGGCCACGCCGCCGCCGAGCGCACCGACCAGGCTGGCAAGCGGCCAGGCCGTCGAGATCAGGGACGAATCGGCCAGGTCGAGCTTGAACTTCTCGAAGATGATAGAGCGGCAGCCAGGTGAGGAAGGTCGCCGCGACGAAATTCGCGCCGACGAACACGGCCAGGAGCAAGGCGGCGGCGGGATTCGTGACGATCCTGACGACTTTTTCCGGCAGCGAGCTCGGAGTCGACGGCCGCGGACGCCAGTTCGTCGCCGACGTCGCCGATGGGCTTCGGGACCGTCCGTCTTGCCCTCGGCCTGGTTGCGGGCCGGTTCGACCAGGCAGGTCCCCAGGAAAACCGCATAGGCCAGCCCGGTCAGGCCGAGGGCCCAGAAGGGAGACCGCCAGCCGTAATGCTGCCCGAGATAGCCCGCCAGGACCGCTCCGCCGGCCGTCCCGAGGTAGACGCTCGTCTGGTGGATGCTCATGGCGCGGGAGCGGGTCCGGGGCCCGTGGTAATCCGCCAGGACCGACATCGAAGCCGGGAAGTAGAAGGCCTCGCCCAGGCCCTCGGCCCCGCGGAACAGGACCAACTGCACGAAGTTCCGCGAGAGCGCGGTGGCCGCGCAGATCAGGCTCCAGAAGGCGAGCCCCAGACCGATCAGGAGGCGGCGGGAGAGCAGGTCAACGGTGTAGCCGGAGAACGGGGAGGTGACGGCATAGACGAGCATGAACGCCGAGCCGAGCAATCCCAGTTGTTCGTTATCGAGATGGAACTCGCTCTTGAGCAGGGGAAAGACCGAGTAGACCGCCTGCCGGTCCGCATAGTTGAAGAACCCGCAGAACCAGAGAAGCCCGACCACGAGCCACGGATACGCCGCGCTGGAAGCAAGCCGGGAACGCCAAGGATGAGGGGTTGCTTCGTGCATTCGGTCTTCCCGGCGGGCCGGCTTCGGCGCATCTTGGTCTCGGTCTCAATCGGCATCGTTCGACAAGAGCCAGGCCTCGCTGAGCCGCGCGTGCTCGATGGTACTCCCCTGCCCTTGGCGACTGAGTGTGTACGTCACGTGGATCGAGCCATCGCCAGCCTGAAGCATCGACGGATAGTGGAACTGGCCCTGGCCCGGAGGACAACGCTCCAGGTTGCGTGTCCACTTCCAGCTCGTCCCCTCATCGTCAGACACGGAGATTGCCAGCGAGTGCCGGCCTCTCGGCAAGTCGTTGTAGACCAGGGCCCAGCGTCCGCTCGCCAGCCGGATCGCCTCGATACCCGCGCCGGGGTTGGGAAAGGGGGTATCCGCCACCGGCGACCAGGAGACGCCCATCGTTGGTGGACGTGCTGATCCGGATTCGATGATGAGGACCATTATCGCGCATGTAGGCGATCAGGGTGCCGTCGTTCTTGCGGACAAGACTGGGCTGGATATTGCCAAAGCCAATCAGAGGGTGACTGGCCTTCCAGGTCGAGCCACGATCGTCCGAGATCGCCATGATCGAGGCGGAAAAGGTATCGGAATACAGGGGGAGGATCCATCGTCCGGTCGGAAGAACGACCGGATGGACGCGCGGCATCCAGCCCAGGCGCTGATACAATTCGTCGCGCGACCGGTCTTGCGCCTCGTCGAGGATCGACTTGTACTTCGCCCGTTCCTCGGCGCTCAAAGCCGCGATCGCGCGTTGCATCTCGGCGGCGAAGTCCTTGGGCGTGACGTGCAAGTACGCCCATCGACGACCATTTCGGAGGACCAGTCTGACCCGAAGGGCTGTCGCATCGTGCGAACTTCAGCAAAGCACCTTCCCATCGATGGTCGAGAATGGTGGGCCAGAAGAGCCAGAGCGATCGGTCCGGCCCGGCGAACAGGGCCGGATTGCAATCGGGATAGCCGGGCGTATCCGCCATCAGGAACCGCGGCTCCCATCGCTTGCTCCCCTTTCGGAGCCACGCGCCCTTGGATGACCACGTCATCGGACTTGCGCTCGCCGCTACCCGAGTACCAGGCAGCCAGCAGGCTGCCGTCGGCGGTCTCGACGACGCAGGACGCGTGGTTGTGTTTCGGCTCCGGCGGGAAGATGGCGACACGCTCCGGGCCCGGCGGGGCGGTCCAGCCGGTCTGCTGGGCAAGTAGGATCACTCCGAGAGCCAATAGCCAGGCCCTCCATTCGCAACGCATCGCCATTCGCTCAACCCCCACCGGGTCCCGCCGCGCAATTCGATAAGACGACGAGTCTACGGCCGAGTGCCTATGAGAGCAAGTATCGCGAAAGATGGCATCATTCTGATGGAGGTTTTGAATCCTCTTGACATTGGCTCGCGTATCCTGGGTGGAGGGCGGACCCGCATTCACCGGCATGGAAACCTATCGTTCAACCCCTCCGTCCCGCCGCCTGAACTTCTACCTTAGAACCCCTAATTTAACCACGAAAGACACGAAAAACACGAAATATGAAAAAGTTTGAGAATCGACTTGCCGTTTCCTTCATCCTCTGATTTTTCGTGTATTTCGTGTGTTTCGTGGTTGAACTCTTCAAAGGAGGAGGGTCAAGGGCCGTGAGGGTCGGCGTTGTTTTAGGCTCTTTTATAATCGTTCAAGACCTTCAACAGATCTTTGAAGTCGGAGTTCATCAGGATTCCTACCGTGGGTGCGCCAGTAAAGTTCAACCAGTTCCCAGGCCGCCCGAAAGATTGCCGCATGCCCTTGTCGCTGCCAGTATTCGATGTCGAAGGAACGGTCCATCTCAAGGATCCTCCCATATTGCTCCATCACAAACTCGGATCGCTCGCGAGTCAGAAGTGACAAGGCGGACCCGGGATCACGATCCCGCTCTCGGCCCCCGCCTTCATTCTGAGACCTTTTTCTCATCGAGCCTTTCCTTTTTATGGACATTCGAGCATCTCAGTTTAGCCCGGTGAGGAGGGATTTCGGTAGGGCGAGGCCTTGTCCAAACCGCATCGATGGGCGGATGCGATTCCGGAGGAGGTCGTGAGGATACGGGATCGAACAATGGCTCGCCGTTCCGAGGAGTGCGATGGCTCAGGAATTGTAAGACGCTGCCGAGAACTGTAAGAACTCATCGTCGCGGCCCATTGCTTTTCGTGCTCGACGTGCGATGGCCGGGAGCGGCCGAGCGTGTCCGAAGTCATCTTAAACTTGCGGTTGACCACGCGCTGGGAGTTATAGAGGGCCGCGTGGATCAAGAGGGCCGGTGCATCCCGATAGCCAGAGGGCGCATCGAGACTGTTCCCCTCGGCGGACACGATCAACTCGCCGGGGTCGTGCGACGGCCGATAGCCGATGGTCAACCCCGCAAGCGGTTCCTTCTTGTCCGCGCGCGCCATCCTTGTCAGGAACGGCTCCGACCAGCGCACGACATTCTTGCGGAGCCGCATGCTCATGTACGTCCGCCCTTTGTTCGTCTTGATGTACTGCCCATGATCGACCCCGACGATACCCCCCTGCTCGCAATCCTCCAGGATGTTCCCCTCGACGACACCGCCCAGGAACGGAACGTGAGACCAACCCCAGATGATGGGGTGTTCGGTCGGGTAGGCAGTCATCCGGAACGCCAGGCCGCCCCCCAGCAGGTGGTTATTGACCACTCGCGTACCGAAATGGTTGCCGGGAAGCACGAAGCTGTCGGAGCGTCGGCCGCCGCGGAGGTCGATCCGGTTCCCTTCGAAGACCTCGTTGACGAACCCCGAGGAGATCGAGACGGCCTCGGTCCCGCGAGGGATCGCTTCGTCCACGAGGAACTGTCGTCGGATTGATGGCCTGAGCCACACGCCGCCAATGCCCGGCGCCCGGTCCGGACAGGATCGAGATCACGTCGCCGGTCCGGATCGTGTCCCATGGGGGCCCGCCGATCTGGAGCAGCTTGCCATCCGGGGAGAGGGCGGACGTCCGGCCTTCATACTTGAGCGAGTAGCCCTCCGTGAGGATGATTTCCGGCTCGTTCATCCAGGGGATCGTATCGTCGTCGCGTGCCCCGACTCCCTCAACCGTGTTGTTCTCGATCGCGATCGTGTGCTCCACAGCCGGTCAGGACCAGGAAGCGCCAGGTCTTGCCGCTGGGCTTGGGGGAAGAGAGGCGGTTGTTCCGCACCAGGACGTCGTGGACGTCGTGGCCGGTAAAGACCCCGGGCGAGAAAGTGCCCGGTGGCGTGCCTCGGAACTGGTTGTCCACGATCTGCCAGGGGCCTTCGAAGAACTCGATCGGGCCGCCACGGAGGATATTCTCGGCGATCGCCCCGGACCGCACGTGGCACAGCCGCATCAGGCGCACCGCCTCGACCCAGCCGCCCGGATTCTCGACGGCCGGGATGCTCCAGGTCGAGCCGGCGGAAAACCACGTTCACCTTCTGGACGTCGTAACCGGGGTCGAGGTTGTCCGTCATGCCGATGATCGCGGGACCGTAGGAGACATCGTTGTTCCATCGGACAGTCCCCTCGAAGCGGACGGCAAACCCCTCGAGAGTCGTGTTACTGCAACGTACCTTGATTGCCGTGGTCCAGGGGGGATCGGACCGATCCTGTGCGAAGAGGAGCGTCGCGCCGCCCGGGGACGTCAAGGTGACCGGCCGATTCAAACGAGCGGATGGCTCAGCCGGTAGGTCCCTTGGCGAGGACCACCGTTCCGTATCGATCGACCAGGGCCTGGAGGTCGTCCCCGGGATGGGCCTCGACGTGCGTTGCCTCGGGAGACGGTGCACATCGAGCCAGGTCGCACGGACCGCCGGGGAACCGTGCGTAGGACATCCGGCCATCCGCGGCGATCAGACGCACCGTGAAAGTATCTCCCTTGCCGTCGCGAAATGGAGGGAAGAAGAGGTCGGCCGAAGTGCGATCGGGACGGGTCTTCACGTCCAACGGGCCGTTGAGTGGGTCGAGCGAGACCGAGACCCGCTCGACGGCACGATAGGACCAGACCCCGCGAACCGAATCACTCAGCACGACGGCGGCCAGCCGGGACGATCCGGATAGCCCGCTCAGGACGACGTGAACATCGCCCGGGCGGGTGCGGCCCGCTCCGTCCTGACCGAGCCATTTCGCGGTCAGGGGCCGTTCCTCGATCTTCGGCAACGGCGACAGGCGCCATGCGAAGGGCCGGGTTGATTCGACTCGCGGTGACCGTGGCCCCGTCGCGCTTATCGTTCTCGTACACCACCGTGATCTTGAGTCGCTGGCCGCTCAAATCGCGTTCGGGCTGGAAGAAGAGGTCGCCTTGTGACGCATCCTTGGTGTTGCGGATCAACTCGGCGTTGGGCAGGAGCTGGGGATTCGTCCCGAACTCCCAGTGTGTCCCGCCCTGTCCGTCGATCCGGATCGACTTGATCGGCACCTTCACGCCCAGCCTGGCGAGGCGGATCCGCTCATCCTGGAGACCGTCCGGGCCAACCGATGGCCCCGGCCCGACCGCATCGTGACGGTCCTGACCGACCCATTGCGCCTGGATCGCGGCGTCGGGCATCCGCAGGTAGGGATCGGTCTTGCGAGACCGTACATCCGTTTCCCAAGGTCGAGCCATCATCGTATCGGAGTGTACATGGAAGGTCCGCCCCGTCTCAACACGGACCGGCTCGAGATACAAGTCGGCCGTCGGCGAGCCCTTCTTCCGCTTCAGCTCGGCCTTCCAGGCGAACGACTGTGCATTGTATTGCCACTGATCGCCCCCTTCTGCGATCACTTCGACGAAGGCCACCTCACGCCGCGGGTCGAGGCCCCCGAGCGAAAGGTGGATGTCCTGGACCTCGCTCGGCTCCATCCGGTTGTTCGGGCTGACATAATCCTGGCCATCCTGGCCGATCCAGCGCACCGAGATGCCCCCGGCCCCCCGCGGCCGCTGATAGGCCGCACGATGCACCAGGGCTCCGTCGCTGCGATCGATCATCGCGGCGGATCGCGATCCCTCTCAGAGTCATCCCGTCGATAAGGTGCGGTTGCCCCGGCCGTCCCGATCAGACCCGTCAACACTATCATCCATGTCGTCAAACGCATGATGACCTCCATGCAAGTGCTCTTCGATCTGTCTGCCGGAGGGGTTCCCGGCATCTCGATCCTGTCGGGAATTCCGAATGGATATAAAGCCTGATTTTAAAGGCATTTATGAATTCGCAATTCGCAATCTGGAATCTTCCATCGGATGCTTTCACAAGCTCTGAGTCAAGACTCACAGGTCGCCGCCCTGAGGCGGCGCCGGGATCTTGCCGAGATCGGGCCCGAGCTGGGCGGCGGGGCTGTTCGGCTCGAGGCGGAGATCGTCCAGGCTGAGTTTCCAGGCGGCCGGCGTGGCGTCGGCCTCGTGCAGGAACTTCACGTTCCCGAGCATCGGCGACTCATCCTTGGGCAGGAACGCTCGCGTCCAGTTCTCCCGATCATAGGTCCGTCGGAAGACTCCCGGTCTGGACGATTTCATCCCGGCGATAGGTCGTGATCCGATGGTAGGCGACCTTTCGGGCTTCCCAACGGATCTTGTTCCCAAGCTGGTCGAGCTGGTCCTGCCCCTCCAGGCGGAACAAGGGATCGTCAGCGTCGGTCGTGCTCAGGATCGAGTTCTCGGCGTCGATCTTCACGGACGAGAGCTCAGGCTCGTCCGGCGTGCTTTCGAGATGGACGAGTCCCCCTTTGACGCGTGCCGTGACCTGCGCCATCCGGACGTCGATCGCGGCGGGATCGAGAGGTTGGCGGCGGAGACTGCCCAGGGCGTGAACCAGGCTGCCCTCGGTACCGACAAGGACGTTCTTCAATTCCAGGCTGAGGTCGCGTCCCGCGGCGATGGTCACGGCATCGCCCCCGGATCGAAGGAAGCAATCCTGGAGCGTGATCCGGGCCGACCGTCGCGGCGACGGCTCGGAAGGCTGTGGTTTCGGGGCCTCGGCCGGCGGTTGGACCACGAACACCGAGGCCATCGGCCGCCGGACCGCGACGGTGAGGGTGCAGTCGATCATCGTCAGCTTGGCGTCGGGCAGCAGGGCGGCCATGGCGACCCGATCGGCGCGAACGTTCTCCTGCTCGTGGACGATCAGGTCCAACCCTTCCAGACGGAGCGATCCCGAGCGCACGTTCCACATCACGTTCCACGCAGTTGGCGAGGCCGGCGGCACTTCCGGCGGCCGGAAGCGGAGCCGAGGGCGAGCGAGGCCCGGCTCCGCGGTGAGCTGGTAGCGACCGGTACCCTCGATCAGAACGGTCGGGAGCTCGATGTCCACCCCGGCCGCGATCCGCAGCGATCCTCCCCGCCGCCCGAGTTGCCGGAACATCGTGAGGAATTGCTCGCTGCTGCGAATCACATCCTCGTCAGAAAACGGGGCAACCGCCCGGCGGCCTGGGCTTCCCGGACTTTCCACCGCGCCCTTGCCGGACTCCACACGCGTCGCAGGCACGGGCTGAGCCGGAGTCGGAACCTCAACGGTTCCCGGTGGTTCGGATTCGGACTGCGATCCAATTCCTGGTGTCGCCATCGGGGGCATCGAAGGAAGGTTCATCGGATCCATCGGCGGAAGCGTGGCCGAAGTTTCGTCAACGGGATCAGCCGCCGGGTCCGTTGTCGATCGTTCGGGAGCCGGCGGCGGCGCGCCGGCGGCGTCGGTAACCCGGGCGGGTCTCGTCGCCGCAACCTCGCCGCCACCTCGGCGCGGCGGGACCAGGGGCTCCGCCGACTCATTGGTCGACCGCTGGGCCAGCCTGACGTTCTTGAGGATCGAACCGAACGGCCCTTGACGCGGCCCGAAGTCCGCATTCGCCGCGAACCTGGGATTCAAAAGGAAGACACGCGTCGGGTTCTCCCGTTCTTGCGCGAGGGCTTTCAGCGGATCCGCCGCGTCCCAGACCGATGACCCCGAGAGCCGGCTGCGGACCTCTCGGGGCTCGGACGCACTCTGCTCCCACTCACCGAAATTGGTGATTGGCGGCCGCGGCGGTTCCTTGCCAAAGGAGACCAGGTAGGTCTCGATCTGTGAATAGAGGTTGGACCGCCCGCGCCAGATCAGGTTCCGTGGCTCGTCGATCATCACCAGCGTGGTGGGCGACCGACCCGCGGGTGCGATCACGCAGTCTTCGACCCAGGCTCGCACCAGCCCGCCATCGAATCGGAAGACCGGCCCATCCCCGGCCAATAGGCTCGAATGAATCAGTCGGAGGTCCGCCGTTACTGGTACTGAGGATCGCGCATTGTCGAACCAGATCGAGGGCCGGGCCGGGCCCATCGTGCAGTCTCTGAGCACGATATCCGCGGGACCTTCGGCCAGGACACCGACCTGCCCCCCGTCGAAATGGCAGGACTCGATGTAGAGAGCTGGTGGGCGATCGCCCCTCGAGGTGCGGGGGGGAACCGCGTGGGTCCGGACCGCCGCCACATCCCGCCCTTCGCGTCCGGTCGAATTCGTCCGGCGGAACGAGCAACCCCGGAGGATCAACTCCGTATCCTCTCCCCGGATTGCGGCGACCGGCTCCTCTGGCAGCACCGCGTCAAGCTCGAATTCCAGGCCCTCCAGCGTGACGTGGCCGCCGACAAAGTGGAGGATCCCTTGCGGCGGGGGGTCGGTCCGGCGGGCGTCATCGGCGAATTTCAGCCGAGGACGGGCACCGGCCTCCGCCTTGATTGTCAGATCCAGGTTGGCCAAGGTGGCCGGCACTCGACCCGCCCATCCTCGTTCACCCACCAGGTAGGGGCCGTCATCAGACAACACGATGACCGACCGTCGTGGTGCCTGAGCGATTTTAGCCAGCAGGTCACTCGTTGAATTGACCGGGATCGTCCGGGGATAGGCCGGCTGTGGGTTGACTGGCTCGGGCCGCGACGACAACCGATTCGGGTGTGAGCCCGGTGTCCGCACCATCGGTGGTGCCCGGGAAATTCGAAACCTGCGGCTGACGACGGTCCGAGGGCGACAGGCTCCGTCGCTCAGGGCTCGATGACGGCTTACTGAATTCGTATCCCCACCAGACCAGGCCCGTGATCACGACGAAGAACCCCAGCGCGGGCAGCATCCAAACCAGGTGCCGCTCCCACGTGGGCCGATGGCTGTGCGCGATCCAGTACTCGATGTGGGCCGGGGTCCGCTCCAGGCCCACGGCGCCGGCGAGTTTCATGAGGTCTCGGACGAGCTGCTCCGGACTCTGGTACCGCCGGTCGCGATCCTTGGCCATCAGCTTCGTGATGACCCCCGCCAGTTCCGACGGTACGGCCGGGTTCATCGTTCGCACATCGGCCGGCGGCTCTTCCTGGTGCTGGAGCAACTTCTGCAACACGGTCCCGCCCGGGAACGGCGGCCGCCCTGTAAGCATGTGGAAGAGCGTACAGCCCAACGAGTAGAGGTCGCTCCGCACATCCACGTCGCGCGGGTCTCGTGCCTGCTCGGGGCTGATGTAGTCGAACGTGCCCAGAGTCATGCCGGTCTGGGTCAGTCCGTGGTCGTTGTCGCGCTCGAATCGACGCGCCAGGCCCATGTCCACCAGCTTGCGCGACCCTGTGGCGTAAGAATAATATTGGATGGCTTGATGTCGCGGTGGACGACGCCCCGCTGAGACGCGTGCACCAAGGCCTGAGCGATCTGGAGGGCGATATCCACGGCCTCGGCGACCGGCAGCGGGCCGGATTGCTCCACGCGCTGGCGGATCGTCACGCCTTCAATATATTCAAAAGCGATGTAGTGCAAATACCCGTCTTGCCCGATACTATACACCCGAGCAATATTCTCGTGGTCGAGCTGGGCGGCGGATCGTCCCTCCTGGTAGAACCGGCGGACAACTTCTCCGTCGGCGGCCTGGTCGGGCGGCAGGAGTTTTAACGCGACAAGGCGTTCGAGCTTGGTATCGAGCGCCGGAACACGGCTCCCATCCCACCGGCGCCGATGGCTTCCTCGAGCCGGAAGGTATCGATGATCTCGCCCGGCAACGGCAGCGGGATCGATCCGGGGGGCTGAGGGATGCCCCTTCTCCGCACGGACGAGCTGTTGGATCCTCTGTAAACCGTGACCATCGGGTCCGGTTGGCGCGGTCGACGCCATCAACTCCTGGCTCGTCCTCGGGATCAGGAGGGGCCTGGAGGGGATCCTGCGTCGGTCTGCGCGGCTCGGAGCTTAACATCGACTCATGCTCAATAGATCGGGGTACGTCCCCTGGAAACACATCCTTGCCAAGCGATCAAAACAGAACGAAGGCGAAATGAGACGAGACAGGGCAAGTGCATGCAGTCTTACGAACCTACAGAAGACTATAGGAGAGCGTGGGCAGCCTGTCAACCGCACTTGTTGGTGCAAGCCACGCAAAGTGTGATTCCGTAAGGCGCTGTGGATCCCAGCCGAGTTCAGCCCGATTCGAGAGTCAACCGGCTCAGAAGTGTCAAGGAGACCATTCGACGAGCCCGAACCGAGCTGATAGCATGCATGATACGGGAGTCTGGAGCGGTTCCTCACGGTCCTATAAGATGGACGTTAATACGTTCTAAATCCACGGCCTCTGGCCGTGCGACCCGAAGAGCTTCGAGCGATCCGGCGTGCATTCCTCCGTCAATAGATATAGGCTCCTCCTTCCAGGAAGGCCCCGTGGGGCAGGAAGGAGGAGCCCATGCACGAATGGCAGAGCTTGTCCCATGTGAGGTGGGAGTGCAAGTACCACGTGGTGATCATACCGAAGTACCGCCGGAAAGTCTTCTACGGAAGGCTGCGGCATCAGATCGGCCCAATCCTTCGGGACTTGTGCCGTCAGACGCGGAGTCGAGCTGTTGGAAGGGCATGCGATGCCTGACCACGTCCACCTGTGCCTGAGCATTCCGCCCAAGTACAGTGTGGCGCATACGATCGGATTCCTGAAGGGCAAGAGTGCGGTTCGAATCCATCGGGAGTTGCTTCACGAGCGTCGGATGACGGGCCTTCATTTCTGGGCGACGGGTTACTGCGTGAGCACGGTGGGCCTGGATGAGGCCGGGTGCGGCAGTATATCCGAGACCAGGATGAACGGGACCGTCGCCAGGGTGAGTTGAACTTCGAGTAAGACCAACGGCCCCAACGGGGCCTTCCCGACTGATCGCCCCCAACGGGGGCTTCATCACGTGGAGAGCCCCGGTGGGGCTTTCCGAACCACAGCCCCCAGCGGGGGCTAGGCCTGACCTCAACGGCCCCCTCGGGGGGCCTTCCTAATACCACGGCCTTTGGCCGTGGTTGATTATTGTGGGATCGCCGATAGACCGACTGAAGCCGCTCAGCCCTCATAACCGATAGAGTAGGAGTCACCGTCGGTGTTTTCACACGGTTGTTGGGCGATTCCGGCGACAGGGATAGGGGCCGGGGGCCTCGAGCCGCAGGAGGTAGGGTATGTGGGACCGGATTCGGATTCGTCACTTCCAGCCGAGACGGCTCGGTGAAGGGATCGGTCCACGCGTGGGGCGACGCTCGGCCCGGCAGCCGCTCCTGGAGGTCCTGGAGGACCGCCAGATGCTAACAGCCACGCTCCAGTCGATCCCCAACACGACCGTCCCGGCCCAGCAGGGTGAGACCATTCCCCTGGAGGCGGCCAGCGGGGCCACCGACCCTCAAACCTTCACGGTCACATCAAGCAACCCCGATATTGCCGCCTCGATCGCGACGGGACAGTTCTGGACGCTCAATGTCAACTACGTCGACCCGACCAACTCCGCCAACGACTTCAGCGGTCCGATGACGTTCCAGCTCCTCTCGAACAAGGGCCTGACGCCCAACACCGCCAGCATGATCGAGTCGTTCACGAACGCCGGGTATTACAACAACACCGGGAAGTACATCACCCGGGTGGCGACCGGCTTCCCGGGGGCGACGGATTATGTCGTGCAGGGCGGGGCGCCGAATTCCAACGGGACCGGGAACAGCGGACAGCCGAACACCCCATTCCCCAACGAGAATGTCCAGCAGTTGGCGTACACGGGTACGAATCAATTGTCGATGGCCAACGCGGGGGGCACGGACAGCAACGACACCCAGTTCTTCATCACGACCGGATCGCCGAACCAGGCTCTCGGCTACAATTACACCATCTTCGGTCAGATGGTCACGGGCCAGACCACGCTCGGGCAGTTGACTCAGATTCCGGTCACGGAAAACCCCAACTTAAATAACGAAGACTCACTTCCCGTCAATTCGCCGACCTACACGGCTTCACTGTCCACGACCAATCCCAACGGTGTCCTGGTCCTCGACACCACCCAGGCGAAGGACGGCGAGACCGCAACGATCACGGTGACCGCCACCGATCCGACCGACGGAACCACCACCAGCCAGTCCTTCCTGGTCACCGTGGGTGCCTACGCAGGCCCCACCGACCCCTCCATCAACTTCAAACCATTCGCCAACCCCACCACGGCGACCACGACTGCGGCCACGGCGACGACCGTGACGTTGAACGGGGCGAGCGGTTACCCTGATACGAGCCAGACCAGCACTCTGACCTACGCGCAGGTCTCTCAACCGACTGACGGCACCGTCAGCAACTTCAATACATCAACAGGTACGTTTACTTATACGCCTAATCCGGGGTTCCAGGGAATCGACACGCTGCAATATACCGTCACAGCGAGTCCTCCCTCGAACGTCACGAATGGGGTGGACGAGACGAGCAATGCCGGCACGGTCACGATCAGGGTCGAGCCGTCGCAGCCGGTCAGTACGGGTGCCGTCCGCGTCGTCGGCAACACCCTCATCGTCACGCCCGTGCCCCGCACCGACCACGGGACCAACTACATCGATATCATTCAGGTTCCCAGTACAGCGACTTCCACGACGCCGGTCCTCGAGGTCTACGTCAACAATCAGCTCGACTCGACCCAGCCCGCCATTGCGACGCCGACTGCGGCCGGTATCGATGACATCATCGTCTATGGCGGCAAGGCGGCCAACAATGTCATCACCATCGATCCCACGGTGACAGTCCCGGGGGTCATCGATGGCGGGCATGGGGCCCACAACCGGCTCAAGGCCGGCTCGACCGAGACGCTCGAGCACGGTTGGTTCGGGACCACCGTCATGATCGGCGGCACGGGGCCCAACCAGATGATCGGCCGGGCGGGCCAGGTGAAGTTCCGGCCGACCAAATCGACCGACCTGATCTTTGCCGGCAAACCCCAGCGCAGGGCTCACTTGCTCTACCCGACTCCGCCACAGGGCACATTCTACGTGTACAAGAAGGGTAAACTCATTCCTGTGCCGTTGAGCGCTGTACCCGCACTCAACTCCGATCGGAACGCAAGAAGAGCAGCCATACAGGAAGTGATCTGATGAGAGCGGGCACCTTCATGACGCCACTTCCAATCGACGGTCTCATCCCCTCCGTGATCGAGGGTCTTGCCGGGAGGTCTATGATCGTCGTGGCGCCACCCGGCTCGGGTAAGACGACGCGGCTGCCCGCGGCGCTTTCCGAATCGGGATTACTCTCGGCAGCGCATCCGAAAGTGCTCGTGCTTCAGCCGCGACGCATCGCGGCCCGGGCCGCCGCGGCGCGGGTCGCGGAGGAGCGGGGGTGGTCCCTGGGCGGCCAGGTTGGCTACCAGGTTCGCTTCGAGCGTAAAGTCTCCAGGACGACACGGCTCCAGTTCATCACCGAAGGCATCCTGACCCGACGGCTCTTGGCCGATCCGTTCCTGGAGTCGGTTGGCGCCGTCGTGATCGACGAGTTCCACGAGCGCAACCTGCACACGGACGTGGCTCTCGCACTGCTGCGCGAGGTCAGGCAGGAAGTCAGGCCCGACTTGATCCTCCTCATCATGTCGGCGACCCTCGACGCCGAGCCGGTCTCGCGATTCCTGGACGGTTGTCCGATCGTACGGGCCGAAGGGAGGGCTCACCCGGTCTCGGTCGAGTACCGGCCGAATGACAGGCCGGCCAGCGCCGAGGCGATCGTTCCGCTCATCGAGGAATGGCTCGACGAGCCTGGCGGCAAAGGTCATCTGCTCGTCTTCTTGCCGGGATTGTCGGAGATCCGGCGGGCTTGCCACCGACTAGAAGCCGATCGCAAAGCAAGCGGGTGCCCTGGTTTTGCCATTGCATGGATCGTTCTCGTCGGATGAGCAAGACCGAGCACTGCGGCCCAGCGATCGGCGCAAGATCATCCTGAGCACGAACATCGCCGAGACCTCGCTGACGATCGATGGGGTGGATACGGTCATCGACAGCGGCCTGGCGCGGTCGGTGCGGTTCGACGCCGACCGGGGAATCGACCGATGGGCCCTTGGCCGGATCAGTCGGGCCTCCGCCGATCAACGAGCTGGCCGGGCGGGGCGTACCGGTCCGGGCCGTTGCATCCGCCTCTGGTCGCAACGCGAGGAGCGCGGATTTGCCGCGTTCGAGGAGCCGGAGATCCACCGCGTCGATCTGAGTGGTACGGTGCTGGCATTGCACTCCTGGGGCATCAACGATGCCAATCGATTTGGATGGTTTGACAGCCCCATCGGCCGATCGACTGGCCGCTGCCGAACGGCTGCTCGATCCTGCTCGGGGCAGTTGACGGGGAGCCGCCGCGGATCACGGAACTGGGCCGGCGGATGCTCGATCTGCCGGTTCATCCCCGGCTTGCTCGCCTCTTGTTGGCGTCGGCCGAATGCGGCCGGGTCCGCGACGGTGCAGCCATCGCCGCGTTGCTCTCCGAGAAGGACATCGTGATTCGGGATCCGGCACCTTCCTCGCGACTCGACTCGGACCGGGCGGTGGCGAGCGCCTCCTCGGACGTTCTGGTCCGTCTCGACCGGCTGGCCGAGGCCGAGTCGGCTCGATTCGCGCCCGCCTGAGATCGCGCGGCATCGACCCGGCCGCTGCGCGACAGGTCGCCAGGGTCCGCGATGAGTTGATCCGGATCGGCGGCCGGGACGATCGGAAAGCACCCCGCGGAGCCGAAGACCAGGACGACGAGCCGATCCTCAAGGCGCTCCTGCTGGCCTATCCCGATCGCCTGGTCAAGCGCCGTGGAGTCGAGGGCACCGGGCTGATGGTCGGCGGCCGAGGGGCCCGGCTAGCTCCGGGTTCAGTCGTCCGAGACGCCGATCTTTACCTGGCACTGGACGCACGCGATGATGTCCGCCCGGGTCTGCGAGAGGTACAGGTTTTTCTGGCCAGTCTCGTCCGACCGGAGTGGCTCGACGAGCTTCACCCCGGGCTCTTGAGGCGCGAACAGTGTCAGCCGCTTCGACTCGTCGCGCGATCGCGTCATCAGCACCGACCAGCTCTGGTTCCTCGACCTGCTTCTGCGCGAGGACCTCAGTCAGGCGGTCAACCCGGCCGAGGCCAGCCGGCTCCTGGCCCAGGCCCTGCGGCCCGAGGCATCGCGATTCTTCGGCGAAAACCCTCGAGTCGCGGATTGGCTCGGCCGGGTCGACTTCCTCCGGCATCCCTGCCCGAGCTGAGCTGGCCCGAATTCGGCGACTCCCTGTTCGGAGAGATCCTCGAACAGGTCTGCCAGGGAAGGTTGACAATCCACGAGGTCCGCGGAGTCGATCTGATCGCGTTCCTGCATGGCCGCCTTGATGCGCAACAGGTCCGCGAGCTCCGCGAGAGCGCCCCCGAGTCACTCTCCTTGCCGAACGGCCGCACGGTCCGACTCGCCTATGAGATGGGACGGCCCCCCGTCCTGGCCGCGCGGCTTCAGGACCTGTTCGGGTGGACCGATACTCCCCGGCTGGCGAGAGGTCGAGTTGCCGTGCTTCTCCATGTCCTCGGACCCAACCACCGGCCGGTCCAGATCACCCAGGATCTCCGCAGCTTCTGGACAACGACCTATCACCAGGTCCGCAAGGACCTCCGCAGCCGATATCCCAAGCACGCGTGGCCCGATGATCCCTTGAACGCCCGGCCGGGTACCGGGCGCCGTCGAAAAGAGTCGAAGGAATCGGGGTGATCCCTCGGTCCGATCGCATCGATACGATACGAATCCGTACCCAGCTCTGGATGCAATGCGAGGATTGCCGGGAATGGACGGAAAAGCGAAGCCGGACTTTGGTTAGGAATTCCGCGCTCAGTGTGTGAAAAATGGGTCGGAATCGTCGTGTTGGCGTTCCCGAGCTACGCAGGAGTTGGATAGGATCTCGGCCGCCGTCGAGCAGGGACGCTTGCGGCGAGAGACAGAAGGAGAAGGATTCTAGCCCTTATGCACCGTCGTCGGCGGCTCGTTTGCATATTGGTGTCTCTTCTCAGTGCCGGCTTCTCGGGTTGTGCAAGCGTGCGCCGTGACGCCCCGAGTCCTGACCTCCGGCCATGTACGGATGGCTATGCTTATACCGACGATGGCTGGCGGCTCGGCGTTCGCCATTACCGGCCGCAACATCCGGACCCCAACAAGCTTCCGGTCATCCTCTGCCATGGGCTCGGTCTGAACGCCACGTTCTGGACGATCACGGACAATCATCTCCCCATGGAGTTGACGTCGCGCGGCTATGACGTTTACGTCTTCGACATCCGCGGATCCGGCGAGAATGCTCACCTGGGCCGTTGTGACCGCATCAACAAGCTGATCCGAGAGACGCCGTTCCGGGAACGCGGTGAACGGCAATGGAACGTGGACGACCTGGTGCGTTACGACGTTCCCGCCATCCTGAAGTACGTCAGGCGCGAGACCGGGCAGGACCGAGTGAACTGGGTCGGCCACAGTCTCGGTGGGATGCTCATCGTCCCGTACCTGGAGCTCGACCCTCACGCCGATCGCATCGCGAATTTCGTGGGGATGGGAAGCACGATCATCCTGGCAGAGACGCCCCAATGGGACATGCTCCGCGCCAACCGAGCCCTGCGAGCGCTGTCGCTCTTCGCCAGCCCGGGACGTCTGGGACGGCCACTCAAGTACTACCGGCCTCCCGGCATGGATCTGATCGATCGATTCTATTATTCCAACGAGAACGTCGACCCAGAGACGGTCTCGCGTTTCTACGGCTACACGCTGGAGGATACCGGCCCGGGCGCTTTGCACCAGCTCGATCCCTATCTCGAATTCGGCCACATGGTATCGGCCGACCGGACGATCGATTACGCGGCACTGCTGGGCCGGATCAAGACACCGACCCTCCTGGTCGCCGGGGAAGGCGATATCATGTCGGACATCCCCTCGACCGAGTTGATGTACCAGGCCCTGGGCAGCTCCGACAAGGCACTCATGGAATTCGGCAAGTCCCATGGGCAGGTGGCGGATTACGGCCATTGCGACCTGGTCTGGAGCCGCCATGCGCCCCGGGAGGTCTTTCCGCCCTTGATCGACTGGCTGGACAGGCATCAACCGGGGGTAAGGGCCACACCTCAAAGCATGACCTCTCCGCCGATCCCCTCCAAGGCGGTTTCAGCGAGTCCTCAGCAATGAGTCGATGCCGACCTGCAAGCAGGTCGGCATCGGCTTGACCACGGAGACTCGACACCACCACAGGGTCGTCGGACGACCGGCTCGTACTTCCGTTCAGTCCGCCCTGCCGCGTCTCGGGAGTCGGAAATCCACGCCTTCCCTCGACTTGCCTTGGCGAGCGTGAACGTGTGACTGGTCCCCTCGGGCGATTGCCGAGCGTCGAGCCAGAACGGAGCGACCTGGATGAACTGCTTACCCGGACGGATGCACCTCAGCTCATAGCTCCCGTCGGCCGCCGTCATGACGGTCGGGTCGTAGTAGCGGTTCTCGAGCCGGTCGGCCGCACTGGCGCGGACCTCGCGACCCGGGACGGGGCGGCCGTCCGGATCGGTCACGCGACCGCGGACGGTCGCAGGCCGCGTCAGTCGAAGCTCGAGGTCGCGGACAGCCTCGCCCGGCTTCGTCCGGAACGGCGGGAGCACGCCGTTGGCCCAGGTCCGCCACTGGCCGTACTTGCCATCATGGGCGACGAGGTTGTACTCGCGGATGCCGCTAGCCGGCAACACCGAGGTGAACCGGCCGTCCTTGTCGGTCGTGACGCTGAACCGGGTGTCGCCGGTCAGCGAATTGCCGCTGCCGGTCAGGGCTGGAGCGACCGTGGCGTCGACGACTGGTTTGCCGTCGGGGTCGAGTACCCGGCCCGTCACGGTCACCCCGCGCTCGACGGCGATCGTCACCGGGGGCATGCCGAACTCAAGGTCGAAATCGATGCTGTCGAAGTTCCGCTGCCAGCCGCCACGAGTCTGGTCGATCTTGCGGCGGCTCCACTCGCTGGACTGCCTGGTCCGACCACCAGCGGGCGTAGCCGGGGGCATCGACCTGAAACTTGAACTGGCCGGGCATCAGGTCGGGGACCACCGCGAAGCCGTCCTTGGCCGACCGGCCCTCGACGCCCGGGTGCTGCCAGTGCCAGAGGCGGACGCCCGGCACCGGGTCGCCCGTGAGGCTATCGACCACCTTGGCCCGGAAGGTCACGCCGGCTCGAGCCGGATGTCCAGCCGCCTGGCCTCGTCGGCCCCGAGCGACGTGTCGGGCAACCTCGCGACGCCGAGGCCAGGGACGCGGACCTGAATGTCATAGACGTCGGCCTGGGCGTACAACCGGTATCGGCCGTCGGCGCCGGTCGTGGCTTCGGTCCAGATCTCGGTGATCATGACCCCGTCAGCCCGCTTCGGCCCGTTATTTGCCCGGATCCGGGCGCCGAC